>DATKMV010000081.1:0-6746 GCA_035541695.1 Steroidobacteraceae bacterium | reverse complement strand
GCCTGGTAGTTGGCAATCCTGCCGTTGCGGATCACGATCCAGTGCGACAGTGCGCCGCGCGGCGCCTCCATGTAGCCGGCGCCCTTCGCCTCCGCCGGCCAGCGCGCGGGATCCCAGCGCGTCTGATCGAAGGTCTGCACGTCCCCCGCCTTGATGTTGGCGACGAGCCCGTCGTACATGCCCTGCATGGCATCGGCGATGATCTTGGTCTCGAGCGTGCGCGCGGCGGTACGGCCGAGGGTCGAATACAGTGCGGTCACCGGCACATCGAGCTTCTTCAGCGTGGCATCGACGAGCTCGTGCGTCTGCGGGTGGCCCTTCGCATAGAGCATCAGCACCCGCGCGAGCGGACCGACCTCCATCGCGTGGCCGCGCCAGCGCGGGGACTTGAGCCACGAGTAGCTCTTCTCGACATCGAGCTGCTCATAAGGGGGGGTGGGGCCGCTGTAGTTGAGCACGGTCTCACCCTCGAAGGGATGGAGCCCGGCGCTTTTGCCGCCGGCGTAGTCGTAGTAGGAATGCCCGATGAACTCCTGTACCTGCGTCGCATCGCGCAGGTCGACCTCCTGGATCTCCGCGAGGTTACGGTTGAGGATGGCACCGCGCGGGATCAGCAGCTTGTCGAGCTCGGTCGCCTGCCCGGCCGGGAACTCGCCGTAGGTCATGAAGTTGCCGAGCCCTTCGCCCCGGCCGCCCCAGTCCTTGTAGAAGCCGGCGATGGCGAGCGTGTCCGGGACGTAGACCTCATCGACGAACCGGCGCATCTGCGAGATGATGTTGGCGACCTGCGAGAGGCGCTTGGCATTCAACGCCGAGTCGGAGTTGAGGTCGATCGGGCTCGGCGCGCCGCCGACCAGGAACATCGGGTGCGGGTTCTTGCCGCCGAATATGGCGTGCAGCTGCGCCACTTCCCGCTGCCACTCGAGCGCGTCCAGATAGTGGGCCACCGCCATGAGATTCGCCTCCGGCGGCAGCTTGTAGGCCGGATGGCCCCAATAGGCGTTGGCGAAGATGCCGAGCTGCCCGGACTCCACCAGGTTCTTCACCTTCAACTGCACGTCGCGGAAGTACCCCGGCGAGCTGCGTGCATAGGAGCTGATCGACTGTGCCAATGTCGCGGTTGCGGCGGGATCGGCCTTGAGCGCGCTCACGACGTCCACCCAGTCGAGCGCGTGCAGGTGGTAGAAGTGCATGACGTGGTCGTGGACGTACTGGGCCGCGATCATGAGATTGCGGATGGCCTGCGCATTGCGTGGCACCGGGATCTGCAGCGCGTCCTCCACCGCGCGCACCGAGGCGATGCCGTGCACCAGCGTGCACACGCCGCAGATACGCTGCGCGAACGCCCAGGCGTCACGCGGATCGCGGTCGCGCAGGATGATCTCGATACCACGCACCATCGTGCCGGAGGAATAAGCCTGGGCGATGGTGTCGCCGTTGAGCTGCGCCTCGATGCGCAGATGACCCTCGATACGGGTGATCGGGTCGACCACCAGACGGGTAGCTTCGGCATTCATCGGTCAGGCTCCTCTCAGTCTGTGAGCTGGTTGCCCACCAGCTCGAGCAGGCTCTTCACCTCGGTGTGCCAGTTCGCATCGCGTGCACCCGTCAGGAAGTTGTAGCGGCAGCTGTTGCAGGCGGTGACCACGGTTTTGGCCCCGGTGTCATCCGCCTCGTGCATCTTGATCTCGAAGGCACGCTGCCGCAGCCGCTGCGCACGGTCGATGAGGAACTGGCCGGCGCCGCCGGCGCAGCAATAGCCCGTACGGCCGTGCGATTCCATTTCCCGCAGCTCGAGGCCGAGCGCCTTGACGGCGGCGCGCGGCTCGGCAAACACTCCGCCGCCGCGGCCGATCTTGCACGGATCGTGATAGGTGACCTGCTCTTTGCCCGGGATCGGCTTGAGCTTCAGCTTGCCGTCCGTGATCTGCCGGCCGATGTACTCACTGATGCTGAGCACCTCGAACGCCAGTGCCCGGCCCATGACGTTGGCGGCCTCGAACCGCATGCGCGGGTAGGCGTGACCGCACTCCGGGAGTATGACGAGCTTCGCACCGCGCTGCTCGGCCTCGGCGACGATGCGGGGGATGTCGACCTCCGCGCTCGACTCTCCCGTGCCGATGAGCTCGGCACTTGCGCCGAGCACCGTCCACGACGCGTTGAGGCGATTGAAGATGCGCGCCGCGCTGCGCAGCGAGTCCGGGAACAGCTGCACATCGAGCGGGGTGACGAAGTAGAGGATGTCGGCGCGCGCGGCATCGACCGGCACGTTGACTCCCGCAGCGCTGATCTGGGCGGCGAGTGCGGCGATCTCGCTGCGCCCGACGCCGAGATCCTTGCGGGTGGCCGCCTGTTCGGCCTTGAGCGCGCGAAACTCCGCGGGCGCCAGCTCCGCGGCGGTAAGCGCCTCGCGCATGATGTTGATCATCGGCGAAATCTGGATCCCCATCGGGCACATCAGGTCGCAGCGACCGCACTCGGTGCACGAGTCGAACACCAGCTCCTGGAAGGACTCGAGCTCCGCGGCGGTGATATCGCGCGTCACGAGCCGATACAGCCAGCGCAGCGGCCCGACCTCGCGGTGGTACACGCGCCGCAGCGGCGTGACTTTCTCGACCGGCGTGTACTTCGCATCGCCGGTGGCGACGTAGAAGTGGCAGGCCTCGGCACACATGCCGCAGTGGAGACAGGTCTCCAGGTACGCCGCATCGCTCGCCCCGAGACGCCGGTGCATCACCTGCTTCGCGCGCGCGAGGCGCTCGGAGTCGGTGAGTGTCGAGCGCGGTGCGCGTGCGGCGAGGCCGGCGAGGCCGCCCCTGAAGGCGTCGAGGGTCGTCGCGTTCATGCTTCCACCCCTTTGCGTTGCAACAGCACGCCGGCCTGGAATCGTGCCGGGAAGGTGAGGAACAGGTGCATGAGCTTGCCGAACGGGAACCAGATGAGCAGCGCACACACCGTCAGCAGGTGCACTCCCAGCAGCGTCTCGTAGCGCACACCGAGGAGCTGCAGGTGCGCGCTCGCGGCGATCCCGGTGATGAGCGGCAGCATGGTGAGGAGCGAGCTGATGTAGTCATCGCTCGTGCTGAGCGCCCGCAGCACCGGATTCACCATGCGACGGATCAGGAGCACCAGCAGCAGCGTGAGGGCAATCGCCGCGAGCGCGAGTATCCAGGCGTTCGGCAGCGTCGGCCAGCCGAAGCCGAGAAACTGGCGGATAAAGGGTATGTGCGGGCCGAACAGCAGGAAAGCGGCGAAGTACGCGAGGTGCCACCCGTAGCCGCTCACGTGCTGGAAGACGATGTGCTTCTCGAGCTCGTGCGGCGGTAGCGAGCGCATGACCATCGAGTGCACCCCACCGCCGATCAGGCCGCCGCGTCGCGGACGGGAGTAGTCCGGATGCCAGCGCAGCAGGTAGATGCCGACCAGCCGCCAGCAGATGCCGAACACGAAGATCACGATGGCGACGTGGAACGCCGGCCCGCGTGCAAAATCGAGCACACTCATGATGACTTCTCCTGTGCTTTGGCAGCCTTGCCCGCCGAGCGCGCTGCGAGAGCTGCCGCGGCCCCGACCGCCGCACCTGCGGCGGCGGCGACGCCGAGCTGCTCCCAGCCGCCCCAGCGTGTGGTCGACAGTGGCTGGTAGAACCCGCCGGCATCCCAGAAGCGCGGCTCCGAGCAGCCGATGCAGCCGTGCCCCGCCTCGATGGGAAAGCTCGTCCCCATGTTCCACTTGACGGTGGCGCAGGCGTTATAGGTGGTCGGACCCTTGCAGCCGAGCTTGAACAGGCACCAGCCCTTCTTCGCCCCTTCATCATCGAAGCTCTCGGCAAACTGACCGCGCTCGTAGAAGGGCCGACGGTAGCAGCGGTCGTGTATGGTCTGGCCGAAGAACACCTTGGGCCGGCGGTGCACGTCGAGCTCGGGAAGCTGACCGAACACCAGGAACTGCGCGAGCACTGCGGTGATGGCCACCGGCAGCGGCGGGCACCCGGAGATGTTGATGATCGGCTTGTCGGTGATGATGTCGCTCACGGCGACGGCGCCGGTGGGGTTTGGATGCGCCATCGGCAGGCCGCCGAAAGCGGCACAGGTGCCGATGGCGACGATGGCCTTCGCGCCCTTGGCGACCTCCTTGAGCAGCTCGACGTTGCTCACCCCGCCGATGGTCGAGTACCCGGGGTTGCCGAGCGGGATCGAGCCATCGACGGCGAGCAGGTAGTTACCCCAGTTGGCTTTCATCGCGGCGCGGCGCGCCTCCTCGGCCGCCGAGCCTGCAGCGGCCAGCAGCGTCTCCTGGTAATCGAGCGAGATGGTCTCGAAGATGAGGCTCTCGAGGGTCGGCGCATGCGAGCGCGTCAATGACTCGGTGCAGCCGGTGCACTCCTGGAACGGCAGCCAGATGACCGAGGGCCGCCGGGCGTTCTCGAGCGCCGCTGCAATCGTGGGCACCAGGCTCGGCGGCAGTGCCATGAGGGAGGCGGTCGTCGCACAGAACTTCATGAAGCCACGCCGGCTGACGCCCCGGCTGGCGAGCGCTGCGGCAACGGTCTGCTGGGTCGGGTTCATAGCTTGTTCCTCAAACGCTCGAGACCCTGGACGACGTCGGGGCGCTGCGAGGCGAGCAGCGCCGGCATGAAGGTGACTTCGATGCAGCGACCGATCATGGTTCCGGCCGGATCGTGGTGGGTGATGCACCAGATACCGGGATAGGCGGTTTCGCGGATCTCGCTGCGACCCTGCGCATCGAGCACGGCGCTGAGCTCGCCCGCGCCGAGCGCAGCAAGCAGCCGCTCCTCCTCGCCCGGAGCGAGTGGGATCGCCCGCAGATCGATGGCATGCACCGTGCCCTCCTCGAGCAAACGCTCGAGCGCATGACGCAGCTCGTTGAGGAGCAGAGGCACATTGCCCGAGTCGAACTCGACGGCGACCGCGATCGAGGCGATTGGCTGCCGCTCAGCCGCCATGAGTCATCTCGTGAGCGCGGCAATCGTCCCGCCACTCCTCGAGCAGCTCGCGAACGCGCGCCAGGGCGACGGGCAATGCCTCGGCCACCGCAGGGGTGCAGACCATGCTCCACTCCACCGCCGCCGGCTCGATGCCGACGAGCGCGCGCCGGGCCGGCAGCTGCCCGGAGAGCCGCGCCATGGCGAGCAGATCCGCAATGCCGACATCGTGCACGCTGCGACCGCGGCGGCACACGAAGGCATCCATCGCCCCGCCCTCGCGCACCGTCACGCTGCCCGGAGCGAGCCCGTCGCGTGCCGCATCGACTACGATGAGGGCGCCGCAGTCCTGTACCTCGGGCAACAGTGCAAACCCGAGCGTGCCGGCATCGAGCACGCGTACTCCCTCGGTGAGACCGGCATCCTGCAGCTGCCTCGCCACATGGACGCCTGCACCATCATCACCGAGCAGTGTGTTGCCGACTCCGAGTATGAGTGTCGTTGACACCGGCCTGCCCCTGAAGTGGCCGCGATGCTACATCCGGCGAAGCCGGGCTCGATATAAGGGAAACGCGCAACCCGGGGCCGGCCGAGCCTGCCGCGTCACCCGGGCGCGATCGTCGCTACTGCTCGCTGGCGTAGTAGTTCGCGAGCGCTTCGATGTCGCTGTCGGAAAGCTTAGACACGACCGCCTTCATCTTCTTGGGCTGATCGATCTCGCCTTTTTTCAGGGAACCGAGCACCCTCTTCAGCCAGCCGACGGGCTGGCCGCCGAGAATGCCAGCGTCATCGGAGGGATCCGTACCGCCGGCTGAATGGCAGTCCTTGCAATCACGTTCGTGGATCGCCTTGCCGCTCGCGGCCTTGGCGCTGTCGGCGGGCTGCTTCAACGCATGGTACGGCTTGGCGGCGTAATAGGCGGCCAGGTCGGCGATCTGCGCATCGGACAGATCCTTGGCGACGCTGCACATGTCGCCTTCGCGCTTGGTGTCGCCGCGCGTGTAGTTCACCTTGACACACGGCCGCGACTTGGCCTTGAAGGCCTTGAGGGCATCGCTCTGCACAGAGGCAGAAATATGGGCGATCGTCGGCACGGTCTGCGCCGTCGTGATGCCGTTGGCGCCGTGGCAGTCCTCGCAGCCCTGAACCACTTTCGGGTCGGGCGCGGCGAGGGTGAGGAGCGGAAAGCCTCCGAGGAGTGCGGTTACCGCCAGCACAGCGAGTCTCATGTGCTTGCCACCCTTTCAGACGATGAATGAGCCAAATGCACACCGCGGCGCAGGGCGCCGCGGCAGTTGAGCGTCGGGACAGTAGTGACAAAGCCCGGGAAAAGTCAACGCAAGGGTCGGGTCGCGCGGGGTCGCGTGCGGAAACTACCTAACGGCGTACGCACAAGTGCGTACCGCCGGACGCCGCGGCGGATACGACCGGCGGGCCGCGCTATGTACTTGCCACGATGCCTGCTGCGTCGGAAGCTGGGTATACAGGCGGAGGAGACAGGGATCTCCGCGCGTTTAAGACCAACAAGCACAGCAATCGAGGGATGTATGGGCAGCACATCCGCTCACGGCGACCGCTTCGAACTGCGCGTCGCCATGGTGGGTCTCGGCGTGATCGCGGCAGCGCTGCTGCTGGGATCGTGCAGCGGTAGTACCGGGGCGACTGGGGCGACCGGCGCCACCGGAGCGCCCGGAGCGCAGGGACCGCCGGGGCCGCCGGGCCCGGGCGGCTCGTCCGCGGTCGATGTGAGCAGCGCGAGCTCGATCACTGGAACGATCAGCAGCGTGACGATCAGCTCACC
>DATKMV010000080.1:0-3395 GCA_035541695.1 Steroidobacteraceae bacterium | reverse complement strand
CAAGGATCCAGCGTACCGATAGTCCGTACGTATTGCTGTGACCGCCCCCGCCAGGCCGCCGGGACTTTCTGATACCCCACCGTCAAATCGAATGGCAGGTTTGAGGCAAGTTATGGCACATAGCTGACCGGCTGCTCATGGGTAAGCGTCATGCGACGGCCGTCTTCCCGGTAGCGGCGTGGGGAGCCAGAGTGGTGCCCACCAGATGAAATGGTGGGGACCACTATGGCCACAGCAGGGGCGCGGCGGCCGACGCGCAAGGGTTGCCCGAATCGCGCCGTGGAATTCAAGCGGGAGCTCGCGACGGCGGCGTGCACGCCGGGGATTTCGGTGGCGAAGCTCGCGCTCGAGCACGGCGTCAACACGAACCTGTTGTTCAAGTGGCGGCGCGAGTATCGAGCGGGGAAGTTCGGTGCGCCCGATCCGGCGCACAGCCCTGCTCCGAGCCGTCCGGATCTTCCCGCAGCGACGAGCCAACCCGAGTCTACGGTGACGTTGCTGCCGGTCCAGGCGGCGCCTGCGGTGGCTGCTACGGTTGCGGACTCGCCGTGCATTGAAGTGGTGTTCCGCATTGCCACGGTGCGCATCTGTGGCGCGCCCGAGAGCGCTTCGCTGCGGGTGGTGCTGGAAACTCTGGCACGGCGTTCATGATCGGCATGCCGCTGGGCACCCGGGTGTGGATCGCCGCCGGGGTGACGGACCTGCGTAAGGGGATGGATGGGCTGGCCGCGCTGGTGGAGACGGCGTTGGGCGAGCGCCCATTCTCGGGCGATGTGTTTGCCTTCCGCGGTAAGCGTGGCGATCTGGTGAAGCTCCTGTGGTGGAGCGGCGACGGCATGAACCTGTACGTGAAGCGCTTGGAGCGCGGTCGCTTCGTGTGGCCGCAGGCGACGAGCGGAGTCGTACATCTCAGCAGCGCACAACTGTCGATGTTGCTCGAGGGCATCGACTGGCGCCGCCCGATGAAGACGTGGCAACCCGAACGCGCAGCGTGAACACCGTGCAACAGCCACCGTCGTGATGACGTGTGTTCGTGTCGCGCATCTCGCATCATTGTTGTTCGTGTCCTATAGTGAGTGGCGTGATGCACACGCCCACACCACTGCCGAACGATGTCGAAACACTCAAGCAGCTGGTGGCCGATCGCGACGGACTGATCGCGAAGTTGCTCGCCGAGATCGCGCGGCTCAAGCGCTGGCAGTTCGGGCGCTCCTCGGAGCGGCTCGACGCGGCGCTGGCGCAACTGCAGCTTGCGCTGGGTGATCTGCCGGCGGCAGCGCCATCCGCGCCACCGCTGCAGGAATCCCTGCCGGCCGAGGAGTCGACGCAAGCTGCGGTGCGCAACCGCGTGCTGCCGTTGCGCCGCGCGCCGCGCGCGTTTCCGGCGCACCTGCCACGCGAGACCGTGGTGCACGCACCGGCGAGTTGCAGCTGCCCCGATTGCGGCAGCGCGATGCGGCGCCTGGGCGAGGACGTGTCGGAGATGCTGGATCTGGTGCCGGGTTATTTCAAGGTCATCCGGCATGTGCGACCGAAGCTCTCCTGCGGCCACTGCTCCCGGGTCGTGCAGCAGGCGGCGCCATCGCGGCCGATCGATCGCGGGATGGCAGCACCCGGGCTGCTCGCGCAGATCATCGTAGCCAAGTACGCCGATCACTGCCCGCTGTATCGACAGCAGGGCATCTACCGACGCTCCGGTGTCGATCTCGACCGGGCGACACTGGCCGCATGGGTCGGCCACGCGGCACAGTTGCTCGAACCGCTGGTGGAGGCGATCGGCCGCTATGTGCGCGCTGCGGAGAAGATCCACACCGACGACACCCCGGTGCCGGTGCTCGATCCCGGACGCGGCAAGACCAAGACCGGGCGATTATGGACCTACGTGCGCGATGATCGCCCGGCGGGCAGCCGGGATCCGCCGGCGGTGTGGTACCGCTATTCGCCCGATCGCAAGAGCGAGCATCCGCAGGCGCACCTGCGCCGCTTCCGCGGCATCTTGCAGGCGGACGCCTACAGCGGCTTCGCTGCGCTCTACGAGGAAGGGGCCATCGTAGAGGCGGCGTGCTGGGCGCACGCGCGGCGCAAGTTCTACGACCTCTACGTGATGGAGCGCTCGCCGATCGCCACCGAGGCGTTGCAGCGCATCGGCGCACTGTACGCGATCGAGCGCGATATCCGGGGCCGCCTCCCAGCGCTGCGCGCCCGCGTACGGCAGGAGCGCGCCGGGCCGCTGCTCGAGGCCTTGCACGCTTGGCTTTCCTCCACCCTGCAGACGGTATCGGCAAAGTCGGACCTGGCCGGGGCGATCAAGTATGCGTTGGTGCGGTGGACGGCGCTCACCCGCTATCGCGACGACGGCCGCATCGAGATCGACAACAACAGCGCCGAACGCTCGATCCGGCCGGTGGTACTCGGGCGCCGCAATTACCTCTTTGCCGGCTCCGATGCGGGCGGCGCGCGCGCGGCGTGCATCTATAGCCTGGTCGGCACCGCGCTGCTCAACGACCGCGATCCGTACCTGTACCTTCGCCATGTGCTCGAGCGGATTGCCGAGCATCCGATCCATCGTATCGGCGAGCTGCTCCCCTGGCGGGTGACGCAGGAGACGCCCGTCCGTCGCTGCGCCTGAGATGGCGGTCGCGCGCAAGGCGCCGCTGCGCGCCGCGAAAGTCGTAGCGCCGATCTACCAGCTGCGCATCGAGCTGCTCGACGTGCACCCGGTGATCTGGCGGTGCGTGCTGGTGCCGGGCTCGATCAAGCTGCACCAGCTGCACGGCGTGCTGCTGTGGACGATGGGCTGGGCCGGGGGCCATCTGCACGAGTTCGTGATCGGCCACGACCACTATGGCGAGCCCGATCCCTACTTCGACGAACCCCCGCGTCTGCAACGAGACGATCGTTTCACGCTCGCCGCCGCTCTGGGCGCTCGGAAATGGTTCACCTATCTCTACGACTACGGCGACGGGTGGGAACATCGGGTGACCGTTGAGCAGATCCTGCCGGCCGATCCCGCGCTGAAGCTGCCGCAGTGCCTCGATGGCGCCAATGCCTGCCCACCCGAGGACGTGGGTGGCCCACCAGGCTATGCCGACTTCCTCGAGGCGATTCGCGACCCCGCCCACGAAGAGCACGCCGCCATGCTGGAGTGGTGCGGCGGAGCCTTCGATCCCGCGGCCTTCAATCTCGACGCGATCAACAAGACCCTGCGCCAGTTCAAGCTCTGACGGTCAATGCGGCCTCGGCCTGACGCTTACGCTCATGGCCGGTAGTGTGAATTCGCAACGACGCCCCGTCAGCCGTCGTTCGCGTCAGAAGCTGACAACTCCAAGGCCGCTATCGGCGACTTGGGGGAATCTCAGCTCGCGGCCAAGTTGCGGACTTTCGGCCTCGCCAGC
>DATKMV010000079.1:0-24092 GCA_035541695.1 Steroidobacteraceae bacterium | reverse complement strand
CACGCGCGTGCCGCTCGCGCGATGGATCGGCCCGTCCGCGCCCCGCTCGCAGTCCTCCTGCAGGAGCCGTGCGACCGCCACGGGACTGATGTTGAAGGTAAGCGGATCGATGTCGCAGAAGAGCGGCCGCGCGCCGGTGCGGGCGATGGTGCCGGCGGTGGCGAAGAAAGTGAACGGACTCGTGATGACCGCATCGCCCGCGCCGATGCCGAGCGCCATGAGGGCGAGCAGCAGTGCATCGGTTCCCGAGGAGACACCGATGCCATGACGGCACTGGCAATAAGCGGCCACGCTCGCCTCGAGCTCCCGTACCGCCGGCCCGAGGATGAAGTGCTGGCTGGCACACACCCGGCCGATCGCTTCCTGTATTTCGGCAGCGAGCGGCTCGTACTGCGGCTTGAGGTCGAGCAGCGGCACCTGCATGGAGCGTACGGCGGGGTGGTTCATGGCAACAGGTGCCTCCGACTGCGCAGATGGCAATCAAGATTGTGATTTTAGCAGCGCCTGCACCACTCAAATCCGCAGCAGCGTACGGTTGGCGAGAAACCACTCGTATGTCGCCCTGATGCCCTGTTCGAGCTCGGTGCGCGGCCTCCAGCCGAGCGCCGTGAGCCGGCTCGTGTCGAGGAGCTTGCGCGGTGTGCCGTCGGGCTTGGAGGTATCGTAGCGTATGGTCCCGGCGAACCCGACGACGCGCCCGATCGTCCCGGCGAGCTCGGCAATGGTGAGATCGCGGCCCCAGCCGATATTGATCGGCCTTTCATCGCTGTAGCGCTGCATGAGAAAGAGGCAGGCATCGGCCAGATCATCGACATAGAGAAATTCCCGGCGAGGCCGGCCGCTGCCCCACAGCACTACTTCCTGCGCACCCGATTCCCTGGCCTCGTGAAACCGGCGCAGCAGAGCGGGCAGCACGTGGGAATCCGCGGCGCTGAAGTTGTCTCCGGGTCCGTAGAGGTTCGTCGGCATCGCACAGATGGCATCGAAGCCGTACTGCTTCCGGTAGGCCTGACACATCTTGAGGCCCGCGATCTTGGCGATCGCGTAGGCCTCGTTGGTGGGCTCGAGCGGCCCGGTGAGCAGGCAATCTTCCGGCATCGGCTGGGGCGCAAGCCGCGGGTAGATGCAGCTCGAGCCGAGGAACAGCAGCTTGCGCACGCCGTTGCGCCAGGCGCTGTCGATGACGTTGGTCTGGATGGCCAGGTTGTCGCGGAGAAAGTCCGCCGGGTAGGTGCTGTTGGCGAGAATGCCACCGACCCGCGCGGCGGCCAGCAGCACGTATTCCGGGCGCTCGCGCGCAAAGAACTCGGCCACTGCCGCCCGGTCGCTCAGATCGAGCGCGCCGCGCTCGCGCAGCAGCAGCCGATCGAAGCTCGCCGCACGCAGCCGGCGCACGAGCGCCGACCCCACCAGGCCACGGTGTCCGGCGACGAAGACCACGGCATCGGGGTTCATTCGCGATGCCTGTAGGTCCTGAAACCCTGACGCGCCACCGCCGCGTCACGCTGGGCGAGCTCGAGATCGGACGCGACCATTTCCTTCACCAGCTCGGCGAAGCCGATCTCCGGCCGCCAGCCGAGCTTGCGGTGCGCTTTGCTGGCATCACCGAGCAGGGTATCGACCTCGGTGGGCCGGTGGTAACGCGGATCGATTTCCACGATGGGGCGTCCGGTTGCGGAATCGATGCCGAGCTCCTCGCGCCCCTTGCCGCGCCACTCGATCGCCATGCCGAGCTCGGCGGCCGCGCGCACCACGAACTCCCGCACCGAGTGCTGCTCGCCGGTGGCGATCACGAAATCCTCAGGCTCGGGCTGTTGCAGCATCAGCCATTGGGCGCGTACGTAGTCGCGGGCGTGGCCCCAGTCGCGCCGCGAATCGAGATTGCCCAGGTACAGACGGCTCTCGAGGCCCACGTGAATGCGCGCGAGTGCGCGTGTGATCTTGCGGGTGACGAAAGTCTCGCCGCGAATCGGCGACTCGTGGTTGAACAGGATCCCGCTGCAGGCATACATCCCGTAGGCCTCGCGATAGTTCACCGTGATCCAGTGGCCATACACCTTCGCAGCGCCATAGGGAGAGCGCGGATAGAACGGTGTCGTCTCGCGCTGTGGTGTCTCCTTCACCTTGCCGAACATCTCTGAAGTCGACGCCTGGTAGAAACGCGTGCGCTTTTCCAGTCCGAGTATGCGCAGCGCTTCGAGGATGCGCAGGGTTCCGAGACCGTCTGCGTTGGCCGTGTATTCCGGGGTCTCGAAGGAAACGGCGACGTGACTCTGGGCCGCGAGATTGTAGATCTCATCCGGCTGCACCGACTGTATGATGCGCACGACGTTGGTGGCGTCCGTGACGTCCCCGTAGTGCAGATGCAGGCGCGCACCCGTCTCGTGCGGATCCTGGTAAAGATGGTCGATGCGCTCCGTATTGAAAGAGGAGGAGCGTCGCTTGACACCGTGCACCTCGTAGCCCTTCGCCAGGAGCAACTCCGCGAGGTACGCGCCGTCCTGTCCGGTGATCCCGGTGATCAAGGCACGCTTGCTCATGTGACTGGATTCCCTGCGGGGCGCGGATAGCCATAGTACTCGCAGAACCACTCCACGAACCTGCGCACCCCGACCTCGATCGGCGTCGCCGGGCGATAGCCCACATCCCTCACCAGGTCCTCGATGTCCGCATAGGTCTCGGGCACATCGCCGGGCTGCAGCGGCAGCAGGTTTCTCTGCGCCTTGCGGCCGAGGCACTCCTCGATGACCTCGATGTAGCGCAGCAGCTGCACCGGCTGATGATTGCCGATGTTGTAGAGCCGGAACGGTGCCGAGCTCGTGCCGGGGTCGGGAGCCGCGCTGTTCCAGTGCGGATCGGGCTGCGCGATCCGATCGCAGGCGCGCACCACCCCTTCCGCGATGTCATCGATGTAGGTGAAATCGCGGGCATGGTGCCCGTGGTTGTACACATCGATCGGCTGGCCCTCGAGGATGTTGCGCGTGAAGGTGAAGAGCGCCATGTCGGGCCGCCCCCACGGGCCGTACACGGTGAAAAAGCGCAGCCCGGTGGTCGGGAGCGCGAACAGCGACGAGTAGCTGTGCGCCATGAGCTCATTGGCCCGCTTGCTGGCGCCATACAGCGAGAGCGGGTGGCCCGCACTGCGATGTACCGAAAAGGGCATGTCCGTGTTGGCGCCATATACTGAGCTGGTGGAGGCGTACACGAGGTGCTCGACGCCACTGTGGCGACAGCCTTCGAGCACGTTGAGCGTGCCGGTGATGTTGCTGCGCACGTAAGCGTGCGGGTCTTTCAGCGAGTGGCGTACGCCCGCCTGTGCGGCAAGGTGCACCACGCGCGCAAATCGCTCCTGCGCGAAGAGCCCGGCCATCGCCGCCTCGTCCGCGATATCGAGCCTGAGGAAGCGAAAGCCGGGCGCGGTGAGGCGCGCGAGGCGCGCCTGCTTGAGCCGCACATCGTAATAGTCGTTGAGATTATCGAGACCGACCACCTCGTGGCCCGCCGCGAGCAGGCGCTGCGCGGTCTGCGCACCGATGAAGCCCGCCGCGCCCGTGAGGAGGATCTTCACAGCCGTCCATCGACGGCCGCGGCGGGAAACACGTGCTTGATGTCGTAGAGCACGTGCCGCGGGCGGCACAGCCGCCGCACGCCGCGCGCGCCGAGCTCACGGAACTCGCGGTGTGCAACCGCGACGACCGCCGCGTCGTAGCGATGTGGCTTGAGCGTACGGATGGTCGCGAACCCGTACTCGTGTCGGCACTCGGCCGAGCTCGCCCATGGATCGTGAACCTCAACCTGCGCTCCCTGCTTCACGAGCTCGCGCACCACGTCCGCGACCTTGGAGTTGCGGATATCCGGACAGTTCTCCTTGAAGGTGATGCCGAGCACCAGGATACGCGCACCCTTCACGTGGATGCGCTTGGCCGCCAGCAGCCGGGTGATCTGCTCGGCGACGTGCAGCGCCATGTTGTCGTTCAGCCGCCTGCCGGCGAGGATCATCTCCGGGTGGTAGCCGATCTCCTGCGCCTTGTGGGTGAGGTAGTAGGGGTCGACGCCGATGCAGTGGCCGCCCACCAGTCCCGGGCGGAAGGGCAGGAAGTTCCACTTGCTGCCCGCGGCATTCAGCACCTCCTCGGTATCGATGCCGAGGCGGTTGAAGATGAGCGCGAGCTCGTTGATGAGCGCAATGTTGACGTCGCGCTGCGTGTTCTCGATCACCTTGGCAGCCTCGGCAACCCGGATGCTGGAGGTCTTGTGGGTTCCGGCGGTGACGATGGTGCCGTAGAGCTGGTCGACGAACTCCGCGATCTCCGCTGTCGAGCCGGAGGTCACCTTGCGGATGGTGGTGAGACGGTGCTCCTTGTCGCCCGGATTGATGCGCTCGGGACTGTAGCCGGCGAAGAAATCGCGGTTGAACTTCAGCCCCGACATGCGCTCGAGGATCGGCACGCAGACTTCCTCGGTACAGCCCGGGTAGACGGTCGACTCATAAATCACCACCGCGCCCTTGCGCAGCACCTTAGCGACGGTCTCACTCGCCCGTATGAGGGGTGTGAGATCGGGACGCTTGTAGCCATCGATCGGGGTCGGCACGGTGACGATGAACACGCGGCAGCGCCGCAGCTGCTCGAGATCGGTCGTGAAGGTGAGGCGCTCGGCTGCGCGCAGCTCTGCGCGCGACACCTCGAGGGTACTGTCGCGGCCCTTGCGCAGCTGCGCGATGCGCTGCGGCTTCACATCGAAGCCCACGGTCTCGAAATGCTTGCCGAATTCCACCGCGAGCGGCAGACCCACGTAGCCGAGGCCCACCACGCCGATGCGGCAATTGCGCAATCTCAGCATCCGCCTTCCTTGTCCGCGGCGTCAGGCGCTCGAGCGCTGCGGCGCGTCGTCCGTGTGGAGAGCCGCTACGGCCGGCTCGCGCGGCTCGAGAGTGGCCCACAGGAGCCGTCCGCCGCTCGCCTTGGTGATGATCGCCAGCATCACTTCGTGCGCCTCGAGCTCCTCGGGCGTGGCGAGCGGCACGGGCAGCGGTACCGCGAGTCGCAACGGCGTGCGCGGCGTGCCGGTGCTGGTGTGGGCCTGGGCGGGCTCGTCCGCTTCCGAGAGCGCCAGCGCCGCCTGCCCACCCGTCATCGCCAGATAGACATCGGCGAGGATGCGCGCATCGAGGAGCGCGCCGTGCAGCTCGCGCGCGGAGTCGTCCACCTCGTAGCGCTTGCAGAGCGCTTCCAGGCTGTTGCGCTGTCCGGGGTGGAGCTCCCGCGCCAGCGCCAGCGTGTCGAGCACCTGGCAGAGCGTCGCCAGCTGGCGCGGCTCCCCGGGGAGCCGGGCGAGCTCCGCGTCGAGGAATGCGACATCGAACGCCGCGTTGTGGATCACGAGCTCCGCGCCGCTGATGAACGCGAGCAGCTCCTCGGCAACGTCGGCGAAGCGCGGCTGTCCGTCGAGGTCGGTGCGGGCGATGCCATGCACCGCGAGCGCGCCGTCATCGATGTCGCGCTCCGGATTGAGGTAACGATGGAAGGTGCGCCCGGTGGGCCGCCGGTTGAGGAGCTCCACGCAACCGATCTCGATCACACGGTGATTGAGCTCGGGCTCGAGTCCCGTGGTCTCGGTGTCGAGGACGACCTGACGCATGGGTTGAGGAGTCTACCGCAACGCATGACTCTCCAAGGTATCGATCGCCTCGTTGGCGAGCCGGTCGACGCGCTCGTTGTCGGGCACCCCCGCATGCCCGGGCACCCAATGCCACTGGAGGCGGTGGCGCGCGCTGAGTGCTTCGAGCTCCTGCCACAGATCCTGGTTCTTCACCGGCTTGCGGTCCGCGGTGCGCCAGCCACGCGCCTTCCAGGCCGGCAGCCATTCAGTGAGCCCGCGGCGCACGTACTCGGAGTCGGTGTACACGTGCGCCTGCACCGGACGCTTGAGCGCCTCGAGCGCCCGGATCACGGCGGTGAGCTCCATGCGGTTGTTGGTGGTGAGTGCCTCGGCGCCGCTGATCTCACGCTCGTGCGTGCCCTTGCGCAGCAGCGCTGCCCAGCCGCCGGGGCCGGGATTGCCGCGGCAGGCTCCGTCGGTATAGATCTCGATCACGCCTGGTTTCGTGTGGTCGGCTTCACGAGCCCGCCGATCACCGCGGGCTTCTCGCGGAAGCGCGGTCGCACCGGCGTCAGCGCATAGACGCGCTTGCGCGCCTTGAGAAGAAAAGCCCCCGCGGGCAAAGGATACGTAAGCCCGGCGCGCAGCATGCGCCCGGTTCCTTCACCGCGCGCGAGCCCCCGGCTCCACGGACTCAGGTACAGGTAGCGCTGCGTCGAGACTACCTCGAATCCGAGCAGCACCAGCCACTCGCGCAGCAGCCGCTCGGACAGCACGCGCCGCATGCCCGGCGGAAAGCCGCTGCGACTCCAGCGGGCCCGCATACCCCACAAGCTCCACGGACGAAATCCCAGCACCAGCAGCTGGCCCTCCCCGACGAGCACGCGATCGACCTCGCGCAGCAGGGCATAGGGATCCGCGGCGAACTCGAGCGTGTGCGGCAGCAGCGCCGCATCCACGCAGTCGCTCATCACCGGCAACTGCGAAGGGCGCGCGATGACATCGGCAGCGCCGCGGAAAGCCGCCGCCGCGATCAGGCTCTGACGGCGCGTGCGGCTGCCGGCCAGCAGCTCCCGGCCGTTGCCCCAGGCTCCAACCTGCACCAACTCCCAGCCGAACACATCCTCGAGCGCCGCCGCGAGGAGCTCGGATTCCGCGGCGAGCAGCGCCTTGGCGATGGGTGTATCCCACCACGCGGTGAGCGCGGCGTCGCGGTCGAGAATGCCTGAAGTGCGAACTGGCACGATAGAAACGCTGGCAATAGTGTGAAATTAACGGTTAAATTCCCGCCCTTGAACCAGTAGCGTCCCGCAGCATGAGGACCCGTGCCTCGGCGCGGGGGGGAAACGTAGCACGCCGTCAGAGGGTACGGAACTTGGCGACGCCAGCAAACAGACACTTATCCCACTCGTTCCTGGTCCTGAGTGTGCTCGCACTGGCCGGCTGTGCCCAGGCACCCCAGCGGGCCGCGCAACCCAAGATCCTCAACAGCTCCCTCGGTACTTTCGTCGTCGCGCCCGCCGGGCAGACGGCCGTCACGCTGCCGACGTCCGAAGTGTCGCCAACTGCCGACAGCGTCGATGCCGCCGCGGCCGCTACGCTCCCGGAGCAGGCAGCGGCGCCGCCGGTCCATTCACCGATGACGGAGACGCCCGTCGCCGAGAAGGCTCCGGCTCCCGGACCCACGCAGGTCGCCGGGCTCGATCCGGCTCAGTACGGTGATCTCTTCGACCGCATCCGCGCCGGTTTCCGTCTCGAGGATGGCGAGCACCACGCGGTCGATCTCGAGCTGCACTGGTACGTGTCCAACCCGGACTACCTGCAGCGCGCCTTCGGACGCGCGGATCTCTATCTCTACTACATCGTCACCGAGCTCGAGCGGCGCGGGATGCCGCTCGAGATCGCCCTGCTGCCGGTCGTGGAGAGTGCGTTCGAGCCCTATGCCTATTCGCGTGCGCGGGCCTCGGGGCTGTGGCAATTCATTCCGGGCACCGGCTCCAAGTACGGACTGAAGCAGAACTGGTGGTACGACGGGCGACGCGACATCGTCGAGTCGACGCGCGCCGCGCTCGATTACCTGCAGGCGCTGCACGATGAGTTCAACGGCGACTGGCTGCTCGCGATCGCCGCCTACAATTGCGGCGAGGCGCTCGTCGAGCGTGCGGTCGAGGTGAACCGATCGGCAGGGCGCCCCGTGGATTTCTGGGACCTGTGGCTGCCGCGCGAGACGCGCGCCTACGTGCCGAAGCTCCTCGCCATGCGGCGCGTGGTGCTCGACCCGGAGGCGTACGGCCTCGCCTTCAGTCCGATACCCAACCAGGCCTATTTCGCGCGGGTACCGACGCAGGGGCAGGTCAACCTCAGGATCGCCGCGGAGATCGCCGGCATCAGCCCGGAGGAGCTCTATGAGCTCAATCCGGCGTTCCACCGTTGGGCCACCGACCCCGCCGGGCCGCACTTCATGCTGCTGCCGGTGAGCTCCGCCGACATGTTCGCGGAGAACATCACCCAGCTCTCGGCGGATCAGCGGCTCGGCGTCGCGCACTACGCGGTGCACCGTGGCGATTCCCTCGCAACCGTCGCGTTGAAATTCCATACCTCGGTCGAACTGCTGCGCGAGCTGAACGACATGCCGGTCGGAGGCATCTCGGTGGGGGATGACCTGCGGGTTCCGGGGGCGATGACGGACCTCCCCGCGAAGGTGATGCTGGCCGCCGCTCGGGTCGATGGCCGCGGCCGCGGACACACGCGTACTCACGTGCAGGTGGTGCGTCGGGGCGACTCGCTCTGGACCATCGCGCGACGGACGGGCGTCAACGTGAACACGCTCGCCGTGATGAACGGGCTGCAGCCGGGCGATGCGCTGCGCGCCGGGCAACGCATCAAGGTGTCGACGACCGATACCGGCGGCCGCGTACACCGCCGCCACATCGAATATACGGTGCGTGACGGCGATACCCCTTCGCTGATCGCGCACCTCTTCCAGTGCAGCGTGCCGCAGCTGCTCGCCTGGAACGGTCTCGGCGCGCGCTCGCACCTGCGCACCGGCCAGAAGCTGCACATACGCCTCTCCGCCCGGCACGGCTGAGCCCTTGGTCGCGGAAATGACTGTGCGCGCGGCGGCGCTCGCCGCGTGCCCTTTCCGGCATAATCCGGGCCGGGAGGGCTCGACGTCATGGGATTTCTCGCCGGCAAGCGCGCCTTCATCGTCGGAGTCGCGACCGACCGATCGATCGCCTGGGGCATCGCGCAGGCGATGCACCGCGAAGGCGCAGAGCTCGCCTTCTCGTACGTGAACGAGAAGATGCGCGAGCGGGTCGAGCCGCTCGCGCATTCGCTCGGCTCGCGCCTCACCATGCCGCTCGATGTCACCTCCGATGAGCAGTGCGATGCGGCGTTCGCGCTTCTCGCGCGCGAGTGGGGTGAGCTCGACATCCTGGTGCACGCGGTCGCCTTCGCGCCGCGCGAGGCGCTCACGGGCAGCTTCATCCAGGCGACGAGCCGCGAAGGGTTTCGGGTCGCGCACGAGGTTTCCAGCTACAGCTTCACCGCGCTCGCGCGGCGGGCGCAGCCGCTCATGGCGGGCCGGCGCGGGGCGCTCCTCACCCTCACCTATCTCGGGGCGATGCGCTCGATCCCGGGCTACAACGTCATGGGGCTCGCCAAGGCGAGCCTCGAGGCGAGCGTGCGTTTTCTCGCCGCGGACCTGGGCCCGGGAAACATTCGTGTCAACGGCATCTCCGCCGGTCCCATCAAGACGCTCGCTGCGGCAGGGATCCCCGGCTTCCGCAAGATGCTGGCGCGGGTCGCGGAGATCGCGCCACTGCGGCGCAACGTATCGCTGGAGGACGTGGGCAACGCTGCGGCGTTCCTGTGCTCGGATCTCGCCGCCGGCATCACGGGCGAGATCCTCTACGTCGACAACGGCTTCAGCACGGTCGGGATGAGCTTTCCGCTCGAGGGGGGCGAGGGCTGAAGGACCCGCCGCGTAGCGCGGACCTTACTCGAACGCCTTGGGGTTCTTGCGCACACTGGCGGTGCGGCGGACCTCGTCCACGTAAGCGAGCGCCGCGGCGGTCCCGAGCCGCTCGGCTTCCTGCTGCGAGCGGCCCGCCTGCGCCTCGCCCGCCTGCACGGCGCCGGTGCGCACCGCGCTCACCGCGAGGACTGCCGCGCCACCGTCGTTGAGCGTGAGCGCGCGAACCTCGGCCTTGCCGCCCACGGGCTTGGGCACATCGAAGGCTGCGTCGCGGACCTGCGCCGGGACCGACGGGTCGTTGCGGCCGATGAAGTGCGCCGGATCGGTGCTCACCTTGAGCTCCTGGGCGATCGCATCGAAAGAGGCTCCCTTGAGGAGCTCATCGCGCGCGTGCTCCGCCGCCGCGAGCGCTGCCTTCGTGCCCTGCTCCTTCACGATCGCCGCGACGATGCCGTCGCGGACCTCCGCGAGCGGCTTCGGCTCGGGCTTGCGATGCTCGAGCACCTTGAAGATCACCAGGCGATCATCACCGAGCAGGACGGGTCCACCGAGCTTGCCCGCGGCGAGCGGCGGATCCCCGAACAGCAGCTCCTGCAGCGGGGGTGCTGGACCGAGCGGCGCACCGCCTGCGCCCTTGTCGAACTCCTTCACCTCGCCCGGCTGCAAGTGATACTGCTGTGCGAGTGCGTTGAGATCGGCGCCGGGGTCGGCCAGGCGCGTCTGCAGCTGCTCCTGGATCTCACCGAAGCGATCGGTGGCGCGCGTGCGGCGCAGCTGCGCTTCGAGCTCGGGCCGCGCCTCCTCGAAGCTCTTCGACTTGCCGGCCTGAATCTCATCGAGACGGATGATGTGATAGCCGTACTGCGTTTTGACGGGCCCGGCGATCTCGCCGACCTTCATGCCGAAGAGCGCATCGGCGAAGGGCTTGACGAACGTGCTGCGCTCCGCCCAGCCGAGATCACCGCCGTTCTGCGCCGAGCCGGGATCCTGCGAGTACTGCCTGGCGAGCTCACCGAAATCCTTTCCCGATTTGAGCTGCGCCAGGACCTGCTGCGCGAGCGCCTGCGCCGCGGCATCGTCCTTGCCGGTGATGAGGATGTGGTGCGCGTGCCGCTTCTCCGCTACTTCGAGCCGGCTCTTGTCCTTCTCATACGCGGCACGCAGATCCGCATCGGTCAGCTCCTGTTGCGCGGCGAGTGTCTCGAGGCGCAGCTCCGCGTACTGCAGGTCCACCGATTCGGGCCGCAGGTACTGCTCCTGGTGCTCCTTGTAGTAGGCCTGCACGGCCGCCTCATCCGGCGCCGCGCTGCGAAAGCGATCCAGCGGGAGCACGAGGTAGCGCACCTCGCGCTGCTGGTTCTCGAGATCGTTCAGGCGCGTCAGCTCCGCCGGGGTCATGAAGTCCGAGGCGCGAATGCCGCCCTCGAGCTGCAGCTGCTGGAGCTCGGTGCGCAGCTGCTGCTCGTAGGCCGGCAGGCTGATGCCGGCCTGCGCAAGGGCAGCGCGCGCGGCACCCGGGTCGTACTTGCCATCGATCTGGAATGCCGGCTCGGCCTGCACCGCCTCGAGCAGCGCCTGGTTGCTGACGCGATAGCCGAGATCGTGCGAGCGCTCGGTGAGCAGCGTGCGGCGGATCAGGCTTTCCAACACCTGGTCCTGCAGCCGCTCGCGCAGCGGCGCGGGCAGCTCGCTGCCACCGAGGCGCTGCTGCCAGGTGCTCTGCTGACGCAGCCACGCATTACGCGCATCCTCGAGCGAGATCTTGCTGCCGTTCGCCTCGGCGGCGTAGTTGGAGCCACCGAAGTTGAGGTTCACGATGCCGTACGCACCCCAGGCCACGAACACGAACGACAGCACGCCGACCAGTAGATATGCGATCCACTTGCGGCGGGCACTGCCCTCCCGGCCCTTGAGAGCGTCTCCTATCTTCTGCAGCATGTGTTGCCTGGCTGGCTGTCGGAACCAAGTTGGCGGAGCGGACGGGACTCGAACCCGCGACCCCCGGCGTGACAGGCCGGTATTCTAACCAGCTGAACTACCGCTCCGCTTTGGGGGGGCGAATGCTATCGGATTGAACAATAAGGCGCCAAGGCTTTTTACTCGGCCGCCCGCAGGGCCGCGCCGGGAGGCCCTTACGGCGCCGTCCCCGCCAAAGGCACCCGCCGGGGCGTCCCGGCATGGCTCGGGCGTCAACGGTTGCGCCGCTGCGGCGCTTTCTACGGCATTCATCCAACACGTACATGACTTAATGCACGAACACTGCGTCGCCAAGCTAAGACATGCTGCCCACAACGGCGTTCCGTCAGGCACAATGGCCCAAAGGCTTATAAGGATCAGGCCCATGATGAAGTTGCCCCGCGCTCTGCTGTTGATGTCGGCTGCGGCGTGCTTCAGCGCGCCTGCGTTCGCTGCGCTCGGCGGCGATGCGATCTCGGTCGAGAGCGATCGTGCCGCGGTGAAGGGCGTACTGCGCGTCACGCCGTTCCTCGAGTACGACATGCACGAGATTCGCACCGACGCCGGCACGGTCATCCACGAGTATGTGTCCCCGCAGGGCAAGGTGTTCGCGATCAGCTGGCGCGGACCGGGCCTGCCGAATCTTGCACAGCTGCTCGGCGATTATTCGGCGCAGCTCGCTCAGGCGGTCCCGCGCCCGCATTACAACCATCATCATCTCAGAGTCACGTCCCCGAACGTCATCATGGAGTCTGACGCATACCTGCGTACCCTGTCCGGGCGCGCCTGGGTGCCGGCCCTCCTGCCGCAGAATTTCGCTGCCAAGGACATCGGCTAGATAAACAAATAAGGACGAGGACACAACGTGCGTAAGCTTGCTGCTTTGATCTTGTTCCCACTTATCCTGCTCGCCGGCTGCGGCGGCAGCAGCACCACTAACAACGGCGGTGGCGGCGGCGGTGGCGGCGGTGGCGGTGGTGGCGGCGGAGGGGGGCAGGTCATTGCCACTCCCGGACCGCCCAATGCGGAATCGCTGGTGGTGGACGGTGGCCCGACGGCACTCACGATACCCGCAGTGAACACAGCGTTCGTCACCGTCACGGTGTGCACGCCGGACGGCATGTTCGATCACTGTCAGGACGTCGACCACATCGAGGTCGACACCGGCTCGAGCGGCCTGCGGATACTTGCCGATGCCACCACCAGTTCCGGCACCGCATTCAACCAGTCGTTGCTGACGCCGGTGCTCGATCACACGGGTAATGTGCTCGGCGAATGCCTCGAGTTCGCGGATGGCTTCAGCTGGGGCTCCCTCAACACCGCGGACATCAAATTGAAGGTTTCGGGCAAGACGGCGAACAACGTCACCGTGCACATCATCGGCGCGAGCTCCACCGGGGACCCGAAAAACGCGAGTCCGACCTGCGCGCCGCTGCCGAAGGGCCCGAGCAACCCCAACCCTCCGCCGCTCATCGAGGAAAATACGGTCGAGACGTTCGGCGCCAACGGCATTCTCGGAGTCGGTCCCTTCATCAACGACTGCGCGAGCAGCACCGACTGCTCCCCCGGCATGCCCATCTGCAATGGCGCCAGCCCCAATGTCTGTATCCCAGGCCACTCCGCCACCTACTACACCTGCACCGCGGCGCCGAGCTGCAGCCAGACGACCGTCACGCAATCGCAGCAGGTGCCGAATCCTGCGGTGTTGTTCGGCACGGACACCAACGGCGTCATCGTCGAGCTGCCCGCCGTGGGAGCCAGCGGCCATACCGCGCCTCTGAATGGAACGCTGGTGTTCGGCATCGGTACGGAGTCCAACAACAGTCTCGGCAGCGCGACCAAGCTCGTGGCAGAACCCAACAGCGGCACCGTCACCGCCATGCTGAACGGTAATAACTTGTCCTTCAGCTACCTCGATAGCGGATCGAACGCCAACTTCTTCCCGGCAAGCTCCATCACGAGCTGCCTTAGCCCGAACGAGGGTTTCCTCTGTCCGGATCCGATGTCACCACCCGTGAACGAAAACGCGACGCTTCAGGGGACCGACGGCACCATGTTGGCGGCCGACTTCACTGTCGCAAACGCCAACACGCTGTTTTCGACGAATTGCCCACAAGCCGGTGCTCCTACCTGCGGCGTGGCCTTCTCCAACCTCGGCGGGGACAACACGAACCTCAATCCGGGACAGCCCTCGCTCGATCTGGGGCTGCCCTTCTTCTACGGCCGCAACGTCTTCACCGGCTTCGAGGACCCCGCGACCAACGGCGCGCCCTACTTCGCCTATTGAGTGCGGCCGCCTGGCGGCCCGCGCGGCGCCATGCACGGCCACGCCACAGGCGTCGTAGCATCATAGCCGCATGAGCAAGCTGCAGAAGATCGCCGCGGCCGTGCTGATCGTTTTGCTCGCGGCGGCCGGGTACGGCTTGTGGGTCACCAACGCTCCGCCGGTGCGGGCGGCGCCGCGCACGCTCGCTGCGGCCACGGCGCAAGCGTCCGGCAGCACGCTGCCCGTCATCGATGAGAACACCCTGCTCACTGCGCAGCGCCTGGCGCGTCTCGCAACCAGCCCGGAGGAGCAGGCGCTCGCGCGCTCGGCCGTGCAGATCGCCGATCACGAGCTCGATCTCGCCTTCACCGCCGCGCTCGTGAGCCTCGAGGCGCATCCACCGCCCTTGAGCCCGGAGGCAGCCCAGATACAGGAGCGCCTCACCGAAGCACAAAAAATACAGGCGAGCGATGCGGACACCGTCAGGCAGCTCACGCGCGAGCTCGCACAGGCCGCAGATGCCGATAAGCCTGCGCTCCAGGACCGGCTCGACCTTGCGCAGTCGCGTCTGGAGCTCGCGCAGGACGAGGTGCAGGAGGCGAACGAGGACCTCCTGCAGGCCGGCGGCAACATCCACCAGCGCATCCAGCGCATGCAGCGGGAGCACGAAGCTGCCGAGCATGTCGACTCGCAGGCCACTGCCGCGCCGCCCGGCGCGCTCGACGCCTTGCGCGGGATGGTCGGCGCGGGCCGGCAATGGCTCACGCTGCGAACGAGGCGCCAGTGGGTGAGTGAGGCGCAGCGGCAGGTGGCCGCGAGCGCCGCTCGGCTCGCCAGCGAACGGGAGCAGATGGCCTCCGATCTCGCCGCGAGCAAAGCCGATGTTCCCGAGCTCGCCAGCCGCACGAGCAAGCCGACGGCGAGCGTTCCGACGCCGAGTGGCGCACCGGCAAACGGCGCGGCAGCGGCTGCTGCGCCCCGCCCCGCTCACGGCCCGCCGCCCGGCGTCGTCCCTGCAGCGGCTTCCCGGCCGGACACGCTATCGCTCCTCGGTGTTACGCGCCGCATCGCGGCCGAGCAGCATCGACTGACGCTGCGCGATCAGCGCATCGCGGCGCGGCGGCGCCTCGCCGAGATCTATGGTCAGTGGGACTCGCTCATGGGCTCGCGGCAGCGAGCAGTGCTGCACGACCTGCTGCAGAGTGCCGCGACGATCTTCGCGGTGCTGCTGCTCCTGCTGTTCGCCGACCGCTGGCTCGAGCGCCTGCTCGGCCGCTCGGGCGTCGATCGCCGTCAGCTCGCGACGCTCCGCAGCGTGGTCGGGGTCACGCTGCAGATCGTTGCGGTCGCCATCATCCTCCTGATGCTGGTGGGCCTTCCGGGTCAGATCGGCGCCATGCTCGGCCTCGTCGGCGCGGGCCTCACGGTGGCGCTCAAAGACTTCATCGTCGCCTTCGTCGGCTGGTTCGTGCTCATGGGCCGCAACGGCATGCGCATCGGCGACTGGGTGGAGATCAATGGCGTGAGCGGCGAGGTGGTCGAGCTCAACATGTTCCACACGGTGCTGCTCGAGACGGGCAATTGGACCGATGCCGGCCACCCGACCGGCCGGCGCGTGACCTTCACCAACAGCTTCGCGATCTCCGGCCACTACTTCAATTTCTCGACCTCGGGCCAATGGCTGTGGGATGAGCTGTCGGTGATGGTGCCGTACGGTCGCGACCCGCATGCCATTGCGGCGGCGATCGAGAAGGAGGTCACGAGCGCCACCGCCAAGGATGCGAGCCAGGCGGAGCAGGAATGGCGGCGCGCCGCGCGCGGGCAGCGTGGGGTGGCCTTCACGGCCCAACCGGGCATCGCCGTGCGCCCGGCGGCGGGCGGCGTCGAGATCGCGGTGCGCTACGTCACGCGTGCGAGCGAGCGTCTCGCGCTGCGCGCACGTCTCTATCAGTCGGCCGTCCAGCTGCTCTCCGCCTCGGCCGTGCATGCCTGAGCAGGCCTCACGGCTGCCGACGCTGTTCCTCGGGCACGGCAGCCCGCTGAATGCGCTGCGGAGCAACCCCTGGACGCGCAGCTGGGCGGCGCTCGGCGCGACCCTGCCGCGTCCCCGCGCAGTCCTTGCGGTCTCGGCGCACTGGTACATCGAAGGCACGGCGGTGACGGCGATGGAGCAGCCGCGCACCATCCACGACTTTGGCGGGTTCCCGCGCGAGCTATTCGCGGTGCGCTATCCGGCGCCCGGCGATCCGGCGCTGGCTTCCCGCGTGCAGCGCCTGCTCGGGCCGCTCGCGGTGCATGCTGACACGAGCTGGGGACTCGACCACGGGAGCTGGTCGGTGCTCTGCCACCTGTTTCCGCAGGCCGATGTGCCGGTGGTGCAGCTCAGCATCGATGAGACCCAGCCGGCCGCGTTCCACTACGAGCTCGGTACGCGGTTGCGCCCGTTGCGCGACGAAGGGGTACTGATCCTCGGGAGCGGCGACATCGTCCACAACCTCCACGCGTATGCGTGGGGCGATCACACGCAGCAGCCCTACGATTGGGCGGCGCGCTTCGAAGCGCAGGTGCGCGCGGCCGTTACGACCGGCGCGCACGCAGCACTCATCGACTATGCGGCGCTCGGCCGCGACGCGCAGCTCGCGGTACCGACGCCCGAGCACTACCTGCCGCTGCTCTACGTGCTCGGCGCGGCCCTGCCGGGTGAGCGCGTGAGCTTCCCGGTGGAAGGCATGGACGGTGGCTCGGTGTCGATGCTCGGCGTACAGCTCGGAGCGTAGCGGATCGCCTTCAGATCGCCGTCCACAGGTAGAGAAACAGCGTGTTGTTGTCGTGCGCGGAGTGGCCGGCGCCGTCGTAGTTGGCGTCCCCACCGTTGAAGCGCGTGTAGCCGGTGAACTGCAGCCCTACCCGGAGATTCAGGAACGGCTTCGCGAACGAATCGACCTTGCCGAAAGGCAGGTACTCCGCCTGGATGATGTAGCCGCGACTGTCGGGACTGCCGTTGGCACTGCCGAACCACGCACCCGGCGCGTAAAGCGCAGGATTGCTGCTGCCCGAGGTATCGAAATACGCCAGCGTGATCGAGTAGGTCTGCCGGTAGGCGTACTGAGCGCTGAGATTCAACTGGTTGAGATGATTCGAGATGCCAGAGGAGCCACCCGCCGCGGTTGTTCCGTACAGCCGTTGGTCCTCCGCGATATAGCTCAGGTAAGCGCTGAAAGTGTGCGCCCCACCGTTCGCGAATTGATAGCTCGCGTCATAGCCGTGGTCCGTGTAATTGTCGGTGCCCACACCCGGGTGCTCGGGCAGCTGCACGTGTGGGGAGAATCCGAGGATGCCCACTGACAGGTAGTGCGGCCCGCTCGATTTCTGCAGTGCCGCGCGCCAGTACGGCGCCGTTCCGTCGATGCCGTGCTCCGCGGCGGGATTGGTGATGCCGAAGTCCGACTGCAGGCGGTCGGAAAGCTTGCGGTAGCCTCCCGCCTCGAGATACAGCGCATTCCCGAGCAGCGTGTACGCGGTCGCACCGAGCGACTGCAGCGCGAAGAAGCCGTTGATCTGCGGCGCGGCCGCCGGTGTGTTCGCCAGGCGGGCGAACGGGAAGGGAAACTGCCACGCATAGGTCGAGTTCCACGGATCCTGCACGGTCGGAAAGTTGTTGAGCGTCACTCCGAGCAGCGTATCGGTCTTGCCGAAGGTGAAGTCCCGGGCCCAGCGCGCATCGAGCGCTCCCCAGGAGGTGTGGCGGGCGATGCCGTCATAGGTGACCTGCACGAAGGCGCCCACGTGATCGGCGATGCGCCCGGCGAAGTAGCCGCTCACAGCGTCGAGGGCGAAGTTGTCGTTATCGGAAAAGTGCGGCGCGGGCGGTTGGTTTTCCGCCGTATGCGTGAAGGAAGTGATCAGGTCGGCCGAGAGCGGGATGGTCTTCTGCGTGCCCTGCGTGTAGCCATGCAGCTTGAAGTTGCGACCATAGGCGGTGAGCGACGGACCGAAGGCGAGGGTGTGGCATGCAGCGCACGGTACGCCCGTCTGGCGCGCGAAAGCCGGCAGCGACCAGGCGGGCGCCATCTGCGCGAGCGAGAGCGCGGCCAGCACTGCGAGCAGCCCGTGCGCAGGTCGCTGTTCCCGGGGACTGCCCGGGCGTGTGCTGTGGCCAAGGGTCGGCGCATGTTGCGGGTTCATACGCCGTCTGTCTCCGACCCCGGCGCGCCGGTTTCAGGGATCGGTCCGGCTCAGGAGAAATCGCGCTACAGGCAACCTTTACCGCGCGCTGGGCCACTCACCGGATGGGCCACGGCGCTGAGCCAGGCCGCCACCGCGGCGTTGCAGGGAACATGTCGATACTTCTATCTCTTTGGCGACTGCTCGATCGGCAGCAGCGCCGGCAACTGCTCGGGTTGCAGCTGCTCTCGATCGTCATGGGTCTTTCCACCGTCGGTGGCATTGCCGCGGTGCTGCCTTTCTTTACCGCGCTGGCGGACCCGAGTGCGATCGGGCGCAACGGCGTCGTGCGATTGCTCCTGCCGCGGGGCCTCGCGGTCGATGACGGCACCCTCCTCATCGCGCTCGGCGTGGGCTTCTGCCTGGTCGTGCTCCTCGCCAATGCGGTGAACCTCTTCGGCGTCCTCGCCATCAACCGCTTCGCGTTTCGCGTTGGCGATGCGCTGTATCGCCGTCTCTTCAATGAGTACCTGCACCGCGACTTCGGGTTCCACAGCCGCAACAACAGTTCCGTGCTCGCGAGCAAGGTCCTGCACGAGACCGCGCGGGTGACATCCGGTGTCCTGCAACAGGGACTGATCCTGGTGAGCAACCTCGTCACCATCTGCTGCATCGGCGCTTCCATGATGTTCCTCAATCCCGTCGCCGCAGCGGGCGCCCTGGTGGGGCTCGGTGGGAGCTACGTCCTCATCTACGTCCTCGCGCGCGGGCGCCTGCTGCGCAACGGGGAAATCGAGAGCCGCGCCGACGCCGAGCGCGTGCGCACGGTGACCGAGGGGTTCGGCGCCATCCGTGAGCTGACTCTGATGCAGGCGCGCGCCTCCTTCGTCCAACGCTTCGCCGAACATTGCCGCGTGCTCTCGACCACGACGGCCAACACCCTGGCAATCTCGCAAAGCCCCCGCTACGTGCTCGAGTGCATCACCGTCGTCTCACTCGTCGCCGTCGCGCTTCACCTGCACGGCCACGCGCGGGTGGGCAGCCCATGGATCGCGCAGCTGAGCTTCGTCGCGTTCGCGGCCTACCGTCTGCTGCCGGCCTTGCAGCAGTCCTTCGCTGCGATCGTGAGGATTCGCGCCGAGCGGCCGGCCTTCCGTGATGTCCAGTCAGAGCTCACGCCCGCCGCGCGCGAACCCCGCGCCCCGGCAACGGGACCGGAACGGAGCTGGTATGGGCGGCCGCGCGAGGAAATACGCGTGCACGAGGTGTCATTCCGCTACGCCCCGGAGCGGCCGGACGCAGTGTCGGCCGCGTCGTTCGCGATCCGCGCAGGCACGCTGGTCGGCTTCGTGGGCGTGAATGGCTCCGGAAAGACCACGTTGCTCGATCTCGTGAGTGGGCTGCTCACACCCCAGTCGGGCCACATCGAGATCGATGGAGTGCGGCTGGATCGAGGCAATTGCGCCGCCTGGCAGTCGACCATCGCCTACGTGCCGCAGCAGGTATTTCTGTTCGATGCCACGCTCGCCGAGAACATCGCGTGCGGCGTTCCGGTGGCGGCAATCGACCCGGCACGCCTGGAAACCGCGGCGCGCCTGGCGCGCCTCGAGGAGTGCGTCGCGAGCCTGCCGGGCGGGTATGACGAGGTGATCGGTGAGCGCGGCTGCCGACTGAGCGGGGGACAGCGGCAGCGCCTCGCGATTGCGCGTGCGCTGTATCGCGATGCCTCGGTCTTGATCCTCGATGAGGTGACGAGCTCGCTCGACGGCACCGCCGAGAATGAAATCCTCGAGACGCTGCGGGCCTTGAGGCCTGCGAGGACGGTGCTGATGATCGCGCACCGCGCCGGGGCACTGCGGCACTGTGAGGTGGTCTTCGAGCTGCGCAATGGCGAGCTCGCGGCCGCGAGCGGGTCCGCGAGCGGGTCTCAGCCCGCGCAAAGCGTCGCGCGCTTCAGCGTGCGATGCTGAGTTTCCCGGTCGATGAGCTCCTGCCAGCGCGACTCGAGCGCCTCGCGCAGACCGCGGTAGTGTGCATCATCCGGCGGGGGAGCGCGTGCCTGCAGCGACACCTGCTCGTGGAACAGGTCGCGCACCCGGCGATAGAACTCCGATGAATAGGTGCCGTGGAACATCATCGCGAGATCATTGCTGTCCTGCCAGTGAGTCTTCATGCCGAGCTGCGCCTTGACGATCTCGTGGAAGCGCGTGCCCGGCAAGGGATAGGCAACGCTCACACCGACATCATCGGGCTGGGCACTGCTGAGAAGCTCGCGGGTCGCCAGGATATCCGCCAGCTCCTCCCCAAGATAGCCGAGCTGTATGAAGAAGCCCACGCGGATGCCGGCCGCCTGCAGCCGCGAGCGGGCGGTCACGATCTGCCCGACCGTCGTCCCCTTGTTCATCGCATCGAGTATTCGCTGACTGCCGCTCTCGGCTCCGAGCCATGCCTCGACGCACCCCGCCTCCGCCAGCACCTGCGCCATGCGGTCGCTGACCAGATCTGCGCGCGTCTGAATGGTGAAAGGAATCGAGGCATCCTCGTCACGCGTCGCCGCGGCGAACTGACGCACCCATTCGACCCGGAAACCGAAAATATCATCGGCGAACCACAGATGGTCCGGCGCGAAGGTACGTTTGAGGTAACCCATCTCCCGTGCGACGGTCGCCGGCTCACGCTGCAGGTAGTGATGACCCCAGATCGGCTTGGCACACCAGGCGCAACGAAACGAGCACCCGCGTGAAGCGGCGAGATTGAGGCTGAAGAAGCCGTGCGCGGACACCCAGGCAGCACGATAGCGCTCCATGTCGATGAGATCCCACGCCGCTCGGTCGCACAGGTCGACCTCCGGCAGCAGCTTCGCGCCGTTGAGGGCCGCGACGCCGGGCCGCTCCAGGATTGCCGTTCCTGCGACCCCCTCAGCGAGGGCGGCGGCCGGGATGTCGGCGGCGCTATCGAGACGGCGCAGCAGCTCGAGCAACGCGGGCAGCCCCTCCCCTTTCAGGACCACCTCCGCGCCGGCGCGCAGGTACGGCTCGGGGGCGTCGCTCACATCCGAGCCCGCGACGATGATGCGGGCCCCTGACTCACGGGCCGCATTCACCATCTGACAGGCCGCAGCGCGCATCTTGGCGAGGCACATCTTGCTCAGGAAGTTGAAATTGTCTTCGTACAGCACGACCACTCGAGGCCGGACCGCATGGAGCGTGCGCTCGTAATCGCCGAGATCCGCCGCGAGCATGGCGTCGAACAGCGTGACCCGATGCCCGGCGCGCCGCAGGAGTGCGGCACATTGCAGGGTTGCGAGCGGCGGGTAGGGCTTGGCGCGCGCGAGCTGCTTCGGATCGAAGCGCAGGAAATACGAGTGGCAGACCAGTATCGAGAGCATCGTGTGGGGGCTCCCCCGGAACCTCGTGGGTCATCGCCACGACGGGTTGCCCCGTCACGGACTTGCGCCATCGGGTAAGTGCCCCGAGCCCCGCCGCCGGTTCTGTGGATGGCGCGACGTGCCACGCTTCAGTTCCCGCTCGCGTCGCGATGCGGGTACGATGGCGGCTGGGTGGTGACGGACGTGGTGTACGACGTGTGAGACACTGAGGCTTCGGTAGGACGCATGACTGCGGAAAACATGATTCGCGTGATGGTCGTCGATGACCATCCCGTAGTCCGGCGGGGCATCGCCTTGCTGCTCTCGACTGAGCCCGACCTCGAGCTCGTCGCAGAGGCGGAAAACGGCCGGCAGGCGATCCAACAATTCCGCGCGCATCGGCCGGATGTGACGCTGATGGATCTGCGCATGCCCGAAATGGGGGGCGTCGACTCGCTCACCGCCATCCGTGCGGAATTCCCCGAGGCCCGCTTCGTCGTGCTCACGACCTACGCAGGGGACGTAGAGGCGCTGCGCGCCATGCAAGCGGGAGCACGGGCCTACATGCTCAAGACGGCCCCCGATCGTGAGCTTCTGGATACCGTCCGCTCCGTCCATGCGGGCAAGAAATTCGTGTCGCCCGGTGTCTCCTATGAGCTCGCCGAGCACGTGGCCGATGATCGGCTCACCGAGACGGAAGTCCGCGTGCTGCGTCTGATTGCGCAGGGGAAGGCGAACAAGGAAATCGCCAAAGCCTTATCCACCAGCGAAGCGACCGTGAAGTGGCAGGTGCGGACGATTCTGTCGAAGCTCGGGGTCCAGGACCGGACGCATGCGGCGATGATCGGCGTGAAGCGCGGTATCATCGAGTTGTAAGCGGCCCGGGGGTGCCGTCGGAATAACAACATGGCCAAGGCCAAGTCGGTCCAGGCGAATCGGGACAGCGGCGATCCGATCCGGCCGCATCCCGACGCAACGTTCGGTACGTTCGCAGAGCGGATCTTCGTCGATCACGCGATCGATGGTTTTTTTCTTCTCGATGATCAAGCCAACATCGTCGACGTGAACCCCCACGCCTGTGAGAGCCTGGGATACACCCGCGAAGAGCTGATCGGCATGCACCCGCGGATGTTCGACGCCGGTCTCGATGAGAGCGGCATCGAGCGTTTGCGGCAGCGGGTCGCGACGGGTGAGATGCTCACCTTCGAGACCTCGCACCGGCGCAAGGATGGCACGGTTTTCCCGGTCGAGATCCGCAGCCGCGAGTGCGAGCACAACGGACGTCGGTTCAGCGTGAACCTGGTGCGGGACATCACCGAGCGCAAGCGTGCCGCAGACGAGCTCTCGGCGCATCTCTGGGTGCTCGCGAGCCTGGACCGCGTGAATCAAGCCATGCAGGGAACGAGCGACCTCGAGACGATGATGAGCGAAGTCGTCGGAGCCGTGCAGGAAATCTTCGGCTGCGACCGTGCCTGGCTGCTGTATCCGTGTAATCCGCTGGCAGCCTCCTATCGGGTCGTGGCGGAGCGCACCAGCCCCGGGTTTCCCGGCGCCTATGCTCGTGGAATCGATGCCACGATGTCTCCGGACTTCGCAGCGGTGGCCGCAGCCGCCGTGGCCGCGGCGCGCGCCTCTGATGCGGCAGTGCCCTCGGGACCGGGACACGACCACGACCTTCCACACCCGATCGCCGAGCGATTCAACATCAAATCGCGCCTGGTGATCGCTGTCTATCCCAAGATCGGCGAGCCGTACCTCTTCGGGATGCACCAGTGCTCCCGGGCACGAGTATGGACGCCGCATGAGCAACGCCTGTTTCAGGAGATGGGCCGGCGGCTGGCAGATGCGCTCACCAGCCGGCTGATGCTGCGCAGCCTGCGAGAGAGCGAGCACAGGCTCGATGAGGCGCAGCGTATCGCGCACGTCGGTTATTGGGACCGCGAGCTCCAGACGGGTCATATCACGCTCTCCGACGAAGCGCGCCGCATCTTCGGTCTCGACGCCGGCGGGCACACGTTCCACCTGGAGCAGTGGCACGAGCGCTGGTTGCAGCTCGTCCACCCGGACGATCGGGTGCGGGTAGCAGAGGCCGCGGCGGCCGCACTCCAGGGCGGTGCTCGCTACGATGTGGAATACCGGATAGTTCGCCCCGGCGGGGAGGTACGAATCATACACAGCCTGGGCGAGGTGATGACGAACCAGTCCGGTAGCCCGTGGCGCATGTTCGGCACCATGCAGGACATTACCGAGCTGCGGCGGGCGGAGCAGGAGCAACGCGCCAGTGAGGCACGGCTGCGCCTCTTCATGGATCACGCCACCGACGCATTTTTCCTGTTCGATGACGAGCTCACCGTCATCGACGTCAACCGGCAGGCGTGCGAGAGCCTCGGTTACAGCCGCGAAGAGCTGATCGGGTTGCGTACACCCGATTTCGACCCGCAGGTAAGCGAAGCGGACGTCGCGCAGCTGCGCGAGCGCTCGATCGCAGGAGATGCCCCCATCTTCGAGAGCCATCACCGGCGCAAGGACGGCACTACGTTCCCGGTGGAAATCCGCGGTCGGGTGTTGGAGCAGCACGGGGCGCGCCGCTACGTAGTGACCGCCCGCGATATCACCGAGCGCAAGCGCGCCGCAGACGCGATTGTGGAGGGCCGCGTCGCCGAGCGCACCCGCATCGCCCGCGAGCTGCACGACACGCTGCTGCAGAACTTCCAGGGTGTGCTGCTTCAGCTCCGAGCCGCGCTGCGGTTGCTGGCGAC
>DATKMV010000078.1:0-3655 GCA_035541695.1 Steroidobacteraceae bacterium | reverse complement strand
CACCCGCTTGGCATTCTCGATGTTGCCGATGAGCTCGCCACCGACGCTCACGACGTTCGCCTTCACGTGCCCCTCGAGCCGGGCACCGGCTTCGAGGCTCACGTTGCCATCGACCTGCACGTCGCCCTTGAAGCGTCCGGCGATGCGGATATGGCCCGAGCCGACGATCTTGCCCTCGATGGTGAGATCGGAGGCGATGTGGGATTCACGGTTCTCCTGACGCTGCTGCGCGGGTGCGGCCGCGGGCAGGGGGGCGCGCCGCGGAGCTTCCGGGGTGAGTGACGCCACATTGGCCCGCTCCGGTTCGCGCGGCTGGTGCGGCGCGGGTGCGATCCCGGGAGGATTGGACGCGGCGGGGCTGGTTCCGGTGGGAGAGTCTTTCCAAAGCGCCATGGGTAATCCCTGCAGTGATTGGACGGTGGAAGTTACCTATCGGTCCGGTATCGGGCCAGTGTCTCCGCGTGCAGACAGGAATCCTGAACGGTAGAGTGCGGGCGCCGGACCGGAGAGCGGGCTCAAGTGTAGTCCGATATCGCAGCGAGGGCATGTCGCGCCTCTCATTCCGGCCGATCGGCTACTCTCACCGCGTGGAGACCTCGGACCCTTGAGCCCAAAAATCGTCCACCTCATCGCCGCGGCGCGCCCGAATTTCATGAAGGTGGCGCCCCTCTACCACGAGCTGGCCCGCGCCAGCTGGTGCGCCGCGCGTATCGTGCATACGGGACAGCACTACGACGCGAACATGTCCGATGCGTTTTTCCGGGACCTGCGTCTGCCCGACCCCGCCCACCACCTCGAGGTCGGCAGCGGCTCCCACGCCGAGCAGACCGGGCGCACCATGATAGCGTACGAAGCCGTCTGTCAGCGGGAGCACCCCGCGGCGATCGTCGTGGTAGGCGATGTGAACGCCACGGCGGCCTGCGCGCTCGTCGGGGCGAAGCTCTGGATCCCCGTGGTGCACCTCGAGGCGGGCCTGCGCAGCCGCGACCGGCGCATGCCCGAGGAGATCAATCGCCTGGTGACCGATGCCATCAGCGACCTCCTGTGGACCCCGTCGAAGGACGCCGACGCCAATCTGCTCGCCGAAGGCGTCCCGCCGGAGAAGATCGAGTGCGTCGGCAACATCATGATCGACTCGTTCGAGATGCTGCGTCCGCGCATCGAGGCGACCGATGCTCGCAGCCGCCTCGGCATCACGGGCCCTTACGCCATGGTGACGCTGCACCGGCCCTCGAACGTCGATGCGCGCGAGCCGCTCGCGGCGCTCGTGCAGGCCCTCACCGAGCTCTCGGGGGAGCTGACGGTGGTCTTCGCGGTGCACCCGCGCACCCGGCGCCGGCTCGAGGAGTTCGCGCTGCTCGAGAGGCTCGCTGCGGTGCCGGCGATGCGCCTCACCGAGCCACTCGGCTATCTCGAGTTCATGAGCCTCGTCATGGGCTGCACGATCGCCATCACTGACTCGGGCGGGGTGCAGGAGGAGACCACTTATCTCGGGATCCCCTGTGCAACGCTGCGTGAGAACACCGAGCGTCCGATCACGATCACGCAGGGAACCAACCGGCTCCTGAAGCCCGCGCAGCTCGCCGGTGCCGCGCGTGAAGCGCTCAGCGGCCGCTGGCCGCGCGGGCACTGCCCGGAACTGTGGGATGGTCACACGGCGCAAAGGGCCGCGGAGAGTCTGCGGAGGCTGCTGCAAGGAGACCGACCGAGCTGAACCCGCCCTGAACCGGATGCGTCCGGTTCGGTACCTACTGCAGGCCGGAGGCGCAGAGTAGGAGTGCGGACTCGTGACAGGCACGTCGGTAGCGGGCCTTCCCCCAAAAGCGCTGCAGGCTGCACTTCGCCACACCACCGAAAGATTGTGTAGCGAGCTCGCCTCACCCGGCTCCGTCCCGCCGGACTGGTCCGCGCCAGAGTGGATCGTGGCGCGTGCCGCCGCCAGGATCCATGGCATCGCGCCGCTTCTTGCGTCTCGACTGCGTTGGCAGGGACCGGAAGGCTGGGCGTCCTTTGTCGAAGAGGAAAGTGTCGATACGCAGACACGGCACCTCCAGGTCATGGAGTTGCTGCGTCGCCTGCATGAGCGATTGCGCCGCGCTGGAGTAGCTGCTGTCCCACTCAAAGGCGCCGCGCTTTACGCGGCGGCGCTTTACGGTCCGGGCGAGCGGCCCATGGCGGATGTGGACCTCCTCGTTCGCAGCTGCGATCTCGAAACAGCCTCCGCAACGCTGCAGGAGCTGGGCTTTCAGGAATCGTTGCGGCTGTGGAAGAACCGGCTATTTCGCGTTTCAGAGCCAGGGGACCATGCCCAAACGCAGGAAGCATGCGAGGATCGTGTTAAGGTCGAGCTCCACGAGCGGATCTGCGAGATGCTGCCAGTGCGCCTCGTCGACATCTCCGCATCCATATTCCCCCGAGACGCGGCTCCCGGGGTCAATCCCTACCCTTCGCGGGCAGCTCTCATCGCCCACCTTTTGCTGCACGCTGCGGGGTCGATAGTGGATCGCGCCCTTCGCTTCATTCAGTTGCTGGACATCGCGGTACTTTCCGACCGGGCGACGAGCGAGGATTGGCGGGCCGTGTTTTGCATTGGCCAGGAGCAGCAGCCGCCTTGGTGGGCTCTGCCGCCATTGGCACTGACGGCCCGCTACTTTCCCGGCCGGATACCGCAGCAGGTGTTGGACACCGCGCGCAGCTGCTGTCCCCCAGCGTTACGGCGGATCTCGAAGCGCCAGAGGATATCGGAGGTGTCGCTTTCGTATCCCTGGATCGGGGCCTTCCCGGCCATCGGTTGGATCCGCTCCCCCGGCGAAGCTCTCGGGTACATTGCCGCACGCCTCGTACGCGGCAAGGAAGCAACATCCCTCCGCAAGTTGGCCTCGAGCACGGAGCCGGGCTTGTCTCCGAAGGAGCGGCACTGGCTCGCAGAGTCTCAGATGACCAGAATCCTGCGCTGGGCGGTAGCTCGCCCCGGGCGACCACTGAGCATGCGCGCCATCCGCAAGGCGTTCGGCGAACCCACCTGAGCTGTCGCGGCGAACGCGAATTGTCGCTCGATCACTCGTGGCGACGAATCGAGGTACCTCAGCGGTCAATGAGCTGCAGCACCTCCTCGGTCTTCTCGTGCATGAGCGGCTCGCTGCCACGCGATTCGACGTTCAGGCGCACCAGCGGCTCGGTGTTGGAGCCGCGCAGGTTGAACCGCCAATCCCGATATTCCACCGACAGGCCGTCGGTGAAGTCCACGCTGAGCGCGCCGCCGGCATAGGCCTGCCGCGCCCGCTCGATGACCGCGCGTGCCTCGCCGGACAGATGCGTGTTGATCTCCCCGCTCGCCGGGAAGCGCCGCATCCGCTCGCCCACCAGCTGTGACAGGGATTTGCCGGATTCACAGATCACCTGCAGCACCAGCAGCCAGGGAATCATGCCGCTGTCGCAGTAGGCGAAGGAGCGGAAGTAATGGTGCGCGCTCATCTCCCCGCCGTAGACGGCATCGACTTCGCGCATCTTCTGCTTGATGAAGGCGTGGCCGGACTTCGACAGCACCGGCACACCCCCCGCGGCCGCGACGATATCGATGGTGTTCCAGGTCAGGCGCGGGTCATGCACGATGCGGGCGCCGGGCTCGCGCTTGAGGAACACCTCGGCGAGCAGC
>DATKMV010000077.1:0-3259 GCA_035541695.1 Steroidobacteraceae bacterium | reverse complement strand
CCGCTGCCGGCACGCTCCTCTTCGCCGACATGGTGCTTGACGTAGTCGCTCAGGACTTTCACCTTCGCGTCATAAAAAGCGGAGCGCACCGGGTGAGTCAACAGGTCGCTGACGAGGATCTTCACGCCATCGTGCTCGACCTGTGCCTCATCCAGTGCTTCATGCGCGACGCCCTTCTCGCGGCACGCCGGGTAGAAAATCTCTTCCTCGAGCATAGAGTGGACGGTGAGCTCGACACATGCCTTGTGGGCGAGCTGCGACTTCTGACCCTGGTCGCTCGTGCTCTGGTACTGCTCGAACAACTTCTCGACGCTGCGATGATCCGCGGTCAGGAGCGACACCGCGTCCTGGCCGTTACCGCCCATGGTCGCTGCGGGTGTCGACTTCGACTCCGAGGCCGTGGTCGATTTGGATTGCTTCGGCATAGGCTCTCCTTGTTTGAAGCGGGCGCGCGATTATCCAGGCCGCACAAATTAGAGCATCGCAGTGCTGCTGCCTATCGGTGCCTACTGTAGGACACGTAGGACGCAGCCGATTGAAACAGCGCGCGTGCGTATGCGTGCGCGAAAGTTGGTTTGCAATAAGATGCAGGATGTCGAGGGCGTTCGAGGAGTGCGATCGTGGCGACGCGCAAGCTGACGCTGTATCGCGCCAAGCGCGATTTCAGCAAGACGGGCGAGCCGAGTGGCGAGGTTGCCGTGGCGCCCTCGGAGCGGTTGCGATTCGTCATTCAGAAGCACGCCGCGCGTCGGCTGCACTACGATCTGCGGCTTGAGCTCGATGGGGTGTTCAAATCCTGGGCGGTTACCAAGGGGCCGTCGCTCGATCCGAGCGTGAAGCGCCTCGCTGTCGAGGTGGAGGATCACCCGCTCGACTATGGGGATTTCGAGGGAACCATCCCCCACGGACAGTACGGTGGAGGGACGGTGCAGCTGTGGGACCGGGGCTATTGGCAGCCTGAAGGCTCGCGCTCGGCCGAAGAGATGCTGAAGAGCGGGAGACTCCGGTTCGAGCTCGAGGGTGAGCGGCTCCATGGCGGATGGGTGCTGGTCCGCATGCGCAACGACCGCGCGGGAGGCGAGCGCCAGAACTGGCTTCTCATCAAGCATCGCGACGCCTTCGTGCGCCCGGATACTGGAGAGAAGGCGCCGGAGGAGGACCGCTCGGTAGCCTCGGGGCGTACCATGGCCGACATCGCGGCGGGCAAAGGTCGAAGGCCGCGGCCCTTCATGCTGAGAAGCGCCCGCTATCGCCCCGATGCGGTGTGGAACTCCAATCGCGGCGACTCGCCGGAGCCCGTCTCTGCGGTGACACCTGGAGCCCGCCCGGTGCCGGGTGCAGCTGCGCCTGTGGTAAAGCGAGGAAGGCGAGTGGCTCGTCTGCCACGGTTTGTGAAGCCGCAGCTGTGCCTGCTGCGCGAGCGGCCGCCCGCCGGTGTGGGGTGGGGACACGAGATCAAGTTCGATGGGTACCGCATGCAGTTGCGCGTGGCTGCCGGGCAGTGTGCGCTGCGGACCCGCACGGGCATCGATTGGACCGCCCGCTTCGGTTCGCTGGCGCGCGCGGCCAGCGTGCTCGAGGATTGCATCATCGACGGCGAGATCGTCGCGCTGGATCAGCACGGTGCCCCGGATTTTGCGGCGCTCCAGGCGGCGCTCGCCGAAGGCGAGACCGACTCGCTGATCTTCTTTGCCTTCGATCTGCTCTTTTGCGGTCAGGAGGATCTGCGCGCGCTGCCACTGTCGGACCGCAAGGTGCGGCTGCGCGCGCTGCTGGCGCACCACCCGCAACTCGCCGCGCCGGTCCGCTACGTGGAGCATTTCGCGAGCGCAGGGGATGCCGTGCTGCAGTCGGCCTGCCGGATGTCGCTCGAGGGCATCGTGTCCAAGAAGCTGGCGAGCCGCTACCGGTCAGGCCGCGGGCAGAGCTGGCTGAAGTCGAGATGCCGCGCAGGTCACGAGGTGGTCATCGGAGGCTGGCGTGAGGGTGCCGGTCGCGTGCGCTCGCTGTTGGTGGGTGCTTACCGCGACTCGCATCTGTTCTACCTCGGGTGCGTGACGACAGGTTTCAAAGGCGCGACGTCGCGGCTGCGCTCGCAGCTGTTACTGCACGAGGCCCGCCGCTGTCCTTTCACCGGCCGCGACGTGCCGCAGGCGGGCCGCGGCGTCCGCTGGCTCGAGCCTGTGCTGGTGGCAGAAGTGGAGTTCACGGGTTGGGCGGAGGATGGGCTGGTGCGGCAGGCCGCGTTCAAGGGGCTGCGCGATGACAAGCCGGCATCGCAGGTCCGCGTGGAAAAGCCGGTGGCGCGTGCCAGTTTGAGCCTCGATGCGCCGGAGCCTCCTCCACAGGGCTCGCGCGGTGCGCCGCGGCCGAACGGCAAGGCGAGCCCGTCCGCGTCGCCGGTGGTGATGGGGGTCAAGCTCACCAAGGCCGAAAAGCCGCTCTGGCCCGCGACGCCCGGCGAAGCTGCCATCACCAAACTCGACCTTGCGCACTACTTCGAGCAGGTGGGCGAATGGATGATCGAGCACTTGAGGGGGCGCCCATGCTCCATCATCCGTGCGCCCGATGGCATCGGCGGCCAGCGCTTCTTTCAGCGGCATGCGACGCCCGGTACCTCGAGTCTCATCGAGCTGGTGAAGGTCGCAGGTGACAGCAAGCCCTACCTGCAGGTGGACCGGATCGAGGGGCTGGCCGCGCTGGCCCAGGTTGCGGCGCTCGAGCTGCACCCGTGGAACTGCGCGCCTGGACAACCGGAGGTCCCCGGGCGCTTCGTGTTCGATCTGGACCCCGCGCCCGATGTGCCTTTCGATGGCGTCATCGAGGCGGCGGCGGAGCTGCGTGAGCGGCTCGAGAAGCTCGGTCTCATTGCGTTCTGCAAGACCACCGGCGGGAAGGGGCTGCACCTGGTGACGCCGTTCTCCCTCAGCGGCACCGCAACGCTCGGCTGGCCCGAGGCCAAGGCTCTCGCGCGTGAGATCTGTGTGCGCATGGCTGCAGACAGCCCGCAGAAGTATCTGGTGACGATGGGAAAGAAGGAGCGCACCGGCCGGATCTTCCTCGACTATCTGCGCAATGACCGCATGGCAACGGCCGTGGCCCCGCTTTCGCCGCGCGCTCGCACCGGCGCGCCCGTCTCGATGCCGCTGCGGTGGTCACAGGTGAGAAGAGGGCTCGATCCGCGGCGCTACACGGTGCGCACCGCGCCGGCTCTGCTCGGAAGGTCGAGCGCCTGGCAGGACTACTGCGAGTGTGAGCG
>DATKMV010000076.1:0-19550 GCA_035541695.1 Steroidobacteraceae bacterium | reverse complement strand
CCATCCTGCGGCAGCAGATCGAGCTCGGTGTGGAACACGACGGTGTCGCCGCCGTGGCCGATGACGGTATGGCCATTCCGCACCTCGTGGAAGAAGCCGTGCGCCATCGAGGCAAATCCCGGCAATGCCGGCTCCGAGGGTGTGTGCATCAACTGCGTCGTATCGCTGCGCAGAAGCTGCGCGTCGCCGAGGCGGCCTTCGCCCAGGTGCGCGAGCATGAAGCGCGCCATGTCCGCGGCGGTGCTGGTGAGGCTGCCGGCAGGACGCGTGATGATGAGCTCGTACGGCAGCGGCGGAGTCGAGGCGGTCCGATAACCCTGCGAGAGCGAGCTGCGGAATCGCTCCGGCAGGGGCTGATCGAAGGTCGAATGAAGCATGCCGAGCGGCAGCAGGATATGCTGCTCGACGTACCGCTCGAAGGGCTCACCGGACACCCGCTGGACGATGTAGCCCGCGAGCGCAGCGCCGTAGTTGGAATAGGCCGGCACCTCGCCGGGCGCGAAGAGCGCGGGCCGCCGGTGCTCCTTCAGATACTTCTCCGTGGAGGGCAGCCCCTGCGGATCGATGGCCAGAATGTCCTTGAGTCCCTCCTCGAAGCCCGCCGTGTGATTCATCAGGTCGAGCATGGTGATCGGTCGGCCGGTGGGCGGTGAGACTTTGAAGTCCAGGTAATCGTCGACGTTGCGATTCAGATCGATCTTGCCCTGCTCCACGAGCTGCATGACCGCAGTCCAGGTGAAGAGCTTCGAGGTCGAGCCGGGGCGCACCAGCGTCCGCTGCGCATCCATCGGGGTGCGCTTCGCCACATCGGCGTAGCCGTAGCCCTTCTGCAGGAGAACGTTGCCGTCCTTGACGACGGCCACCACCGCGCCGGCGATGTCGCCGCTTTGCAGAGCATAGGGCAGCAGCCCGTCGAGCCAGGCCTGGAGGTCCGCGCCATCGAGCGGGTGTGCCGCCGCGGGCCCTGATGCTGCGGGCGGCGGGGGCGCGGCCGGCGATGCCGCCGACGCGGCAGCCGCTGCGAGTGTCGAGCCCAGGAGCGCCGCTCCCAGCAAGCCGCGCGTGCACATCGTTTTGACTCTTGCGAAAAATCTCATGACACTTCCTGGCGCACGGCGGCACGCCGCCGCAGCCCTCGCATGCCGAGGGTCAGGAGCGGCAGCACGTAAACCAACAGGAAAACGAATGCCAGGGCGCGATAACCCTTGGCGATGAGCGCGACCAGCCCGAACCTCTGGGCGAGCAACATGCAGGCACCGAGGGTGACGAGCGAGATCGAAAGCCGCGCGCGCCCGGGCAGCGGTGCGTGGCGCTCACGGCGCCAGGCGCGGTCGATGCGCTCGTTGATCGCGTGCACCGCGCCGGTACCGCTCTCGAGCAGCGCCGCGAAGATCATGAGCTGGAACAGCACGTGGAACCACGGCTCGTGCATCTGCTGCAGCAGAAAGTCCGAGGGCAGCGTCTCGGAGGCGATCTGCGGATAGAACGCGATCATGCAGCAGAAGAAGAGGAGCGCCGGGATCATGGCGAGGGGCCCGGCGATGAGCCCCGCGATCACCGCATCGCGATGGCTGGTGAGGTGGCGGAGCACCGGCAGGATGACGATCGCGGCGACGACGTTGTAGCTCGCGTAGGTGAGCCCGCCGAGCACCCAGCCGTCGGCCGACGCGCTGCTGGCGAACCCGGCCGGAATACGGGCGCCGAAGTGCTTCAGCGCCAGCACCAGAAAGAGCACGTAGACGCCGTACAGCAGGAACGTCACGTACTTGAAGAGTTGCTCGACCGATGGATTACCGAAGGTGGTGACGAGCGCGATGGCGAGCATCAGCACCAGCGTGCCGGCGAGCGTCGGCAAGCCGAGCGTTGCCGCACCGATCGCGCCCGCCGCCGCACCGAACACCGCGAGGATGAGAATCACGAACAGCACGTACGCGGCCTCGAACACCACCCAGCCGGGGCCGAGAAGCGCGCGCACGAAGCTCTGGTAATCGCGCGCACCGCTCGCGCGCGCGAACAGAAAAGTCGCCACGCAGATACCGCTCCAGATGACCATCGCGAGCAGCATGCCGGCAACGCCGCCCCAGGGCCCGCTCGGCAGGAAAAATTCCGCGAGCTCGCGCCCGGTGGCGTACCCACCGCCGATCACGACCGCCTTGAATGCGAATCCCGGCAGGAGAAAGCGCTGGAACCGCGTGGACACGCCTGCCTCAGCCGCGCTGTTCGGGCAGTGCTCTTCCCCACACGGCCTCGTCGACCCAGATCATGCCATCCGTATACCGGACCGAGGGCTTGCGGTCGTTGCGGAGGAAGGTCGGCCCGTCGAGGTCCACGACGTCGCACAGCTGCCCGATGATGAAGGCGGGAGCCATCGCGAGGCTCGAGCCCATCATGTTGCCGACCATGGTAGCGAGGCCGAGACGGCGCGCTTCGCGCACCATCGCCAGCCCTTCGGTGAGGCCGCCGCACTTGTCGAGCTTGATGTTGACACCATCGAAGCGGCCCACGAGTCCCGCGAGGTCCGCAAGACCGAGGGCACTTTCATCGGCGATGAGTGGAATCGGCGAGTCGAAGGTTTCGAGACCCGCTTCCGCACCACGAGCCACGGGTTGCTCGAGCTGCGCGACGTTCGCTTCGACCAGCGCATGGAGCAGCACCCCCATGTTGGCCACGGTGTACGCCTGGTTGGCGTCGACGCCGAGCCATACCTCCGGCCGCGCGGCGCGCACCGCCTTGACGCGCTCGATATCGAGCTCGCGCTCACCGGTGAGCTTCACTTTGAGCGCCTGCGCCTGCGCCCACTTGCGCGCGGCCTGCGCCATCGCCGGCGGATCCTCCGCCCCGAGCGTGAAGGTCGTTACCAGCGGCTGAGGACGATCGATCCCTGCAATCTGCCACACCGGGCGCGCCGCGCGGCGCGCATCGAGCTCCCACAGGGCGCAATCGAGCGCGTTGCGTGCCCCGCCTGGCGGGAGGATCTGCTGCACGGCGGCGCGGTCGACGCCGGACTCGATCGTTGCGCGGCAGCCCTCGAGCGCCGCGACCATCTGCTCCACATCGTCATCGAGGTAATAAACTCCGCAAGCCTCTCCGCGGCCGCGGTGGCGGCCGTCATCGAGCGTGACCACCACGGCGTCCTGATGCTCGAACAGGAAGCCGGCAATACGAAACGGCGCCGAGAACTCGAGCCGCTCGACCTCGATGGTGAGCTGCAGCGCCGGCATCAGTAGTTCACTCCGAAGCTCAGGAAGCGGCACACCGCCGCCACCCACAGCACGCTGGCCGCCGCGATGCACAGCACCACACTCCAGGTCTTTGCCGGCCAGCGGCGCGGACCGCGCCACACCAGACGCAGATTCCACAGCATCGCGAAGAGCCCGACGAGGAAGGCGAGCGTGCCGAAGATCTCATCGAGCCACAGCAGCGGGTCGAGTCGGCCATCGAGGTTGTTGGTATTCTTGAAAATGAGCACCAGCGTCAGCGTCCACAGGGCGAGCGCGATCAGGACCGCGAGCGCGGCCAGCCTGCTCAGCCGGTACGCCCGCAACGAGGCGGGGTCCAGCTCGAGCGGTGCCCGGTAGCGATGACGGACCCAGGCCGCGATGGGCCACGACAATACCGTAAGCAGGAGTGCCGCGACACTCACCGCGAGGAGCGGCATGAGCCAGGCACTGCTCGCGTACCAGGGCACCCGGTCGAAAACCATGAAGGGTGAAAGGAGATCGAAGCTCCAGCGCACCGGCTTGCCATCGACCACCTTCGCGGCGAGCCGATCGTGCCCGTCGGCATCGAGCCACACGAAGGGTGCGATCTCCACCCAGTGCCGCGGCTGGCCGTTGAGCCCGAGCACGTCCGGAACGAGGAGCCCACCGTCCTTGTCGACGCCGACCTTCACCTGCCCGATGAATCCCACCGCCGCGAGGAAATTCGTCTGCGAGCCGCGTGAGTTGCTCCAGTTACCGCGCATGAGTGCCGCGTGCTCCCTGGCGGTCGCCGCATCGACACGACTCGAAGGACGCGGCGCGGGGAAATAGCGGTCGGCGAAGTCCTGGAAGAGCGCGCCGCGCAGGTTGTGGGCGGCGCCCTCCTTGCCGAGGCTGTTGAAGGAGACGTAGAAGCCGACGTTCTCCTGCATGAAAAGGTGCAGCGAGGTGTGGAAGTAGTCCGAATCGCCCAGGTGGCCGATCACCTCGCGGCCGTTGATGTTGGTCTCGAAGAAACCGAGCTCCATGCGGTTGAGCGGCGGCAACACGGTGAGCGGAGAATCGTGCATCTGCTGCGCGGTAGCCGCGCTCAGGATGCGCCGGCCGCGGTATTCGCCGCCCTGCAGGTGCGCGATCATGAAGTGCGCCATGTCCTCGCCCGGCGAGGAGAGCGCGCCGGCGGGCGCCGGGCCGATGATCTCGAAACCGCCGGGCTCGCCCGAGGCCGTGCGGTAGCCGCGCGACATCAGCGGGGCGAGCTCGGGCGGCAACGGCTGGCGGAAAGAGGAGTAGCGCATGTCGAGCGGCGCGAAAATGTGCTTCTCCATGTACGCATCGAAGGGCTCGCCGGAGAGCCGCTCGACGATGTAGCCGGCGAGCGAGGCGCCGTAGTTGGAATAGGCGGGAGTGGTCCCGGGTGCGAATACCCGTGTCGGCACCCACGCCTTGAGCAGCGCCTCATAGCTCGGCGCTTGCGTGTGCTCGGTGATGATGTTCTTCGCCTGCTCCTCGAATCCCGCGGTGTGCTGCATCAGGTTGCGCATCGTGATGGGCTTGCCATCGCGCGGCGGGATCCTGAAGTCGAGATAACGGTTGACGTCGGCATCGAGATCGATCGTGCCCTGCTCGACGAGCTGCATCACCGCGGTCCAGGTGAAGAGCTTGGAGACCGATCCCGGGCGGAACAGTGTCAGCTTCGGGTCGACCGGCTTGCGCGCCGCAACGTCCGCGTAGCCGTAGCCGCGCTCGGTGAGCACCTCGCCCTCTTTCACGATAACGACGACCGCGCCCGCGAGGTCCCCGGTCTTCAACGCGTAGGGGAGATACCCGTCGAGCCAGCTGTTGACGTCCGCGGCGGTCAGGGCTGCCGCAGCGGGTGTACCCGTTGCCGCGCTGGGTGCGCCGGCGGGTGCCGCGGCCGGCCCGGCATCCGGTGTCAGTGGCGGCGCAGGCGTCGCGGGTCCGGCCGAGGCCAGCGGCACGCACAGGAGCGCAAGCGCGGCCAGCGGCAGAAGGCGAGCGAAGCGGGCGGGTGCGGCATTCATTGTTGGATTCCGTCCTCACGCGAGACAGGATTCGACCAGCCGCTGAAACTCGGCGCCCTTGCGAATGGGATCTGCGGCCGGCAGCCCGAGCCGCATGCTCTCGCGGGCGAGCACGTCCCGCGCCGAGTCGGTATCGAGCGCGGAGGTGTTCAGGCTCACACCCGCGCAGCGTATCGCGGGATTGGTTCTGCGGCCGAGCCGCAAGGTCAGATCGATGACCTCCGCGATGCTCGGCACCGGGAAATCGGGGTGCCCCACCAGGAACTTGCGGCCGGGCTCGTGGCACACCACGAACACATCCGGCTGGCTGCCGTGCAGCAGGCCGAGGGAGACGGCGGCGTAAGAGGGATGGAACAGCGAGCCCTGCCCTTCGATCACGTCCCAGTGGTCGGGCGCAGCCGCGGGGCTCAGAAGCTCGGCCGCACCCGCCTCGAAGTCCGCCACCACCGCATCCATCGGCATGCCGCCGCCCGCGATGAGGATCCCGGTCTGACCGGTGGCACGGAAATCCGCCTCGAGTCCGCGCTCGGTAAAGGCGCGGGCGAGCGCGAGCGCGGTGTATTTCTTGCCGAGCGCGCAATCGGTGCCGACGGTGAGGAGACGCTTGCCGGGGCGCCGGCGGCCGGTGCCGACCGGGATGGAAGCGGGCGGTACCCGCACATCGATGAGGCGACGACCGCAGCGCTCGGCCGCCTCGCGCAGCTGCGGGACATCACACAGCCGGGCATGCAGGCCGCTCACGAGGTGCAGCCCCGCCTCGAGCGCCTCGATGAGGAGCGGTACCCAGGTGGCGCCGATGACCCCGCCGGTGTTGGCAACACCGATGACGAGCGAGCGCGCGCCGAGCGCGTACGCCTCGCGCGGGTTGAGGCGCGGGAGCCCGGTGGTCACGGTCGCTTCGGCACAGGCCCACTCCCCGACGCACCGTTCCGGCACCCAGTCGCGCAAGCCGAAGGCGGTCTTCGCAAAGGACGGCTCGGTGGTGTCGCCGAGGAACAGCAGGTACGGATAGGGTAGCTCGAGCGTTGAGGTCATGGTCTGCATCGCGGTCCTCTGGCCTTCCCTGCGGCACCGGCGCGCGGCGCGCGCCGGTGACCCCGTTCCCCCTATTCCAACTCAGAATCTCGCCGTCGCCAGTGCGCCGATCGTGCGCGGCTGCGAGTAGCCCACCGCGCCGCCGTAGTTCGGCGTACTGTTGCTGGTGTAGTAGGTGATGCCGCGAGTGTCGCCGACGTTCTTGCAGTACAGCTCGAAGGTCCAGCGACCGCTGTCGAGTCCAGTCCGCAGGTTGACCGTGTTGTAGCTGGCGAGCTCCAGGCGCGGATTCGGGACGAGCCCCGCTGCACCCTGGCTGGTGGAGAACTCATTGAAACGTGAGCCAATGAAGCTCCAGGTTGCCCCGGCGAAGGCGTTGAAGTCCTGGAAGGCATGCCAGGTGTAGGCGCCATCGAGCGAGGTGCTCCACTTCGGCACATACGGCAAGCGGTCGCCCTCGGTGCCGCCGGCATCGGTTGCGGTGGAGGAGAGATAGGCATCCACGTACGCGCCGGTCAGCGAGAAGGTGAGGCCGGTGAGTGGCGTTGCGGCCAGCGTCCACTCGACACCCTTGGTGCGTGCGCTGCCGCCGTTGGCGTTGACGCCGAACACCGGGTATCCCGGCACCTGAACCTCTTCGAGCAGCTGAATCTTCTTCCAGTCGACCATGAAGGCGGCGACATCGACGGACAGACGCCTCTCGAGCAGGTCCGTACGCACCCCGAGCTCGTAATTGGTGGTCTTATCGGCCTGGTACTCTCTCGGAACACCCGGTGGCGCGTTCGCGGGCAGATCGTTCGGGCCGCCCGGCCGATAGCCCGTCGCGATCCGTCCGTACACCATGGTGTCGGGGGTGACGTGCCAGCGTGGCGCAACGGAATACGTGACGTCGGTGTCCGTCGACTCCCCGGAGGTCACCGTCGGCGGGTTCGGCGGGCTCTGCAACAGCAGGCCCGTGATGGACTCGCTCGAGGACTGCTTGTTCTCGGACCAGCGTCCGCCGACACCGAGATCGAACTGCGGGCTGAAGTGGTAGGTGACCTCGGCAAAGGCCGCATACTCGCGGTAGAGCGCCTCGAGTGATGGATTCTCGAGCGAGGGCAGAGCGGTGTAGGCCTGGCTCGGAATGTAGAAGCTGGGCAGCGTCTGGTCGAGGGTCGAGGACTCGTGCGTGTAGAACGCACCCAGCTGCCACTCCAGGGTCTGCCCCGCCGCCGAGGCGAGCCGGAACTCCTGCGTCCACTTCTTGATCTTGATCAGCTCGGTCTCGGCGAGGCCCGCGCCAGTCGCGCCGGGCGGCAGGGGTTGGTTCAGCAGCGTCGCGTAATCGCCGTAGGTACCGGTGCCCGGGCCAGCGCCCGGCGCGAGCGCGAGCGAGCTCACATCGGAGAGCCCGTCCTGCTCGCTCGTCCCGTAGCTGGTGATCGAGCTGAAGGTGCCGAAGCCGACATTCCAGTTGAGCGTGCCGCTGTAGATGCGGTATTTGAAGGTGCTCGGCTCGTTGATGAAACGTTGCTGGTTGTAGTTGCCGTTCTGCGGCTCGAGCTGGTTGGCCGGCGGTGTCAGCGGCGTGTTCAGCGCTCCGACCACATCAGTGTAGGGCACACCATTGGTGTGCAGGTCCTGCCCGAACGCGCTCAGTCGAATGGAAAGGCTGTCGGTGAGGTTGACCAGCAGCGCCGCACGCACACCGTCGCGATGGCCGTGGTCGATGTCGCTCTTGCCGAGCGAGGGGTCATCGATATATCCGGGCAAGGCCTGGTAATAGCCGCTCAGACGGAACGCCGCCCGATCACCCAGCGGCAGATTGATCATGCCCTTGCCGGATCCGACCGTCTCGCCGTGCGCGACGTTCTCGCCGCCCGCTTGCGCTGCGGCAGCGAACCTGGTCGGGTCGGGAGAGTTGGTCACGTACTTCAGCAGCCCTCCCTCGCTCCCCGCGCCGTACAAGGTCCCCTGCGGACCCCGCAGGACCTCGATACGCTCCAGGTCCCAGGTGTCGAAATCACCGGTGAAGCCGAAGCCATTGGCGAGCGCGTTGCTCGAGCCGAAGGGCGTGTCGTCGATGTAGGTGGTGACGGTGGAGCCGACGCCGCCGACGTTCTGGCCGCGGAGAGTGATGCGCGTGACGCCGGGTTGAACGGCGGTCAACGACAAGCCCGGCACTTTGGACTGCAGGTCCTCGAGGCTCAGCAGCTGCTGTTTCTGCAGCTCATCGGAGGTGAGCGCCGTCACTCCCATCGGCACATCGTGCAGCTTCTCTTCGCGCTTCTGTGCGGTGACGACGACCTCCTGCAGGGCACTGGCGGAGGGCGCGGTGGCCGAGACATCGTCGGCTCTCGCGATGGAAGTTGCGGCGCTGACGGAGGCCAGCGCGAGAAGACCGAGTGATGGCACACGCGGACGCTTCGACATGCTCGTTGTCCTTTGCGGTCAGAACCCCTAGTCCGACCAATATGACAAAGAAATGTCAAAAATGGAAATATTTTTTCTGATCACGTAAAACATGCAGGATTTTCGGGGCTTACAATTGCAGGCGGAGGCACTCCCGCGGAGGTCGGATGTCGAGCCAGTTTCCCGCCGATAAATCGCTCGCCAGGCCAGGCGCGGCGCTCAAGGCGCTGCGCCGCCAGCACGGCTGGACGCTCGCCGAGGTGAGTCAGCGCACCGGTTTACCGGCCTCGACGCTCTCGAAGATCGAGAATGACAAGATGTCGCTCAGCTTCGACAAGCTCTCGCGCCTGAGCTCGGGGCTGCAGATCGACATCTCGACGCTGTTCCGCGGTGCGAACGGCGAGGAGGCGCAGAGCGCGCTCACGGGCCGGCGCAGCATCGTGCGTGCGGGTGAAGGCAAGGCCATCGAGACCCGCAACTACTCGCACCTCTACCCCGCCTGGGAGCTGCTCAACAAGAAGATCATTCCCATCGTGGCCGAGCTCCATGCACGGTCCCTCGAGGAGTTCGGCGAGCTGGTCCACCACCCGGGCGAGGAGTACGCCATCGTGCTCGAGGGCGAGGTGGATCTCTACACGAGCCTGTACGCCCCGGTGCACCTGAAGACCGGGGACTCGATCTACTTCGACAGCGGCATGGGCCACGCGTACATCGCGGCGAGCGAGGGTCGCTGCCGGGTGCTGTCACTGTGCTCGGCGCCGGAGACGCAGATCATCGCGGCCAACGCCCAGGCCGTCAAAACGGAGCCCACGCAGAAGGCCCGCCCGGCGACGCGCCGGCGACGCCGCGCCTGAAGGCGGCTCGCCTAAAGGCGGCTAAAGCGCGCGCGGAGGTTGCGCCGGCCTAAACCTTGTCGGCGTAGATCAGCCGGCCGGGGCCGAGCTTCGCCAGCAGCTCCGCGAGACTTGCATCGCCGACCGCGAAGCAGCCCTGGCTGCGTCCCAATCTACCGAACGTGTCGAGCAGATGCGGGCTCACGTACCAGGCCCCGTGCACGACGATCGCCCGGGCAGCGGCATTGCTGTTGGTGGGATCGAGTCCATCGAGGTGCAGCGCCGGGCCGTGGCCGCCGACGTACAGTGCTCCGGTGCGGTAGGCACCAGCGGAGGTCGCGTTCGAATGCGGCTCGTTGGAGAAGCGCTGCAGCCAGCCGGTGTGCGTCGGGTCCGAGCCGCGGCCGTGAGCGACCAGATGCGAGCTGACACTGCCGTCGGCGAGGTTCAGAAGATAGAACCGCGGGGAGCTCGAGGGCAGGGAGAAATCCGCGATGCCGATCACGTCACGGTGCTCGATGCGCTCTCCATGGCGCTGCAGCGCCCCGAGCGCCCGCTCGAGCAGCTGCGGCGGAACGCTGCGCGCGCCCGCTGCGGTCGCGGCGTGCGTTCGATGCACCGCCGCCAGCGCAACGCCGCTCAGTGTCGCTCCGAGAAAAGCTCGCCGTGAAACTGTCAAATGCGGGAACTCCTCAGGAGAGCCTCATAGGACGCCGCAGAGCGCGGGAAGTTCACTTGACTTAACCCCGGGCGCGAGTGCTAATCCGCTGCGGGCGGGTGCGATGGGTCTGGTATGAGCCTTCACTGGCGGCTCCTGGCGATTCTCGCGGGCGTTGCCCTGCATTCTCCGCTACTGGCGAGCTCCGTGCCATTCTGGGGAGCGCACGCCTCGCGCCCGATCGACACCCCGGTCGACAAGCTGCGCCCGGGCGAATTCATCTGGATCGGCGATGCGGTCAGCGCGGGCCCCATGGTGATGGTGGTGAGCCTCAGCGAGCAGAGGGCCTACGTGTACCGCAACGGCGTTGCGATCGGCGTCACCACGGTGAGCACCGGGCGGCGCGGCTACGAGACTCCGACCGGAGTCTTCACCATTCTGCAGAAGCAGAAAGAGCATCGCTCGACCATTTACGACGGCGCGCCGATGCCGTACATGGAGCGGCTCACCTGGGGCGGAGTCGCGCTGCACGCCGGCGGGCTCCCGGGCTATCCCGAGTCGCACGGATGCGTGCATCTGCCGAGCGAGTTCGCGCGGCTGCTGTTTCAGGTCTCTCCCGACGGCATGACGGTCGTGATCGCGAACGACCGGACCGAGCCGCAGCAGGTCGCGCACCCGGGCTACCTCGCTCCGGTTGCCTACATCGGTGGCCAGCCCATCCATGACCTGCCGCTCGCGCCTGCCGAGGATGCGCGCTGGCAACCGCAACTGTCCCCCGCGGGCCCCGTCAGCATCGTGCTGAGCCAGGCGAGCCATCGGGTCGTCGTGTATCGCAATGGCATCGAGATCGGACGCGCGCGACTCGTGGTGAGCGGAGATGAGCCGCTCCCGACGCACGTGCTCATCCTGCAGGAAGGGCCCAGCAGCGTGCCGGACCCGTACGTACCCGATGCCACGCGCTACCGCTGGATCCGCATCGGTGTGCCCGGACAGGCGGATGCGGCCGGAGCCCAGGCCGACGCGCAGGCGATCGCGCGCATCCGCTTGCCGGTCGAGTTCGTGAGAGAGCTCGACTCGATCCTCGCGCCCGGTGCGACCGTGGTGGTCACCGGTGAGCCGCTGCTGCCGGGCTCTGCGCGCATGCCGCTGCAGGTGGTGGATGCCGATCCGCCGCATGCGCCGCACCGCTCGTAGCCTCAGTCACCGGTCGCAGCCGACCCGGCCCGCGATCCTCAACACCTTGAGCCGTCCGGCAGCGCCGCTCTTGATCGACACCGCGGCCTTGGGGCAGTGAAAGTGCGCGGCAACGAGCGCGATGAGCTCCTCGTTCGCCCGGCCTTCGATCGCCGGTGCCTTCACCTGCGCCAGCCAGGTGCCATCGGGCCGCTGCGCCAGGAGCGAGCTGCGTGAGCGCGGCTTGACCCGCACGATGAGCACTGCCGGGGCAGCGCGCCCTTGCTGAGCGATCACTTTCAGCGGGAAGGGCGCCGCCGCGCGCCGCCGCGTCCGGCGCTGCGCTCGCTCCCCGGGGGCTCATCCCTCGGCGACCACGGCCGTCCGAGCCGCTGCTCGATGTAGCCGCGGATCAGGCGGCGCACCACCTGCGAGGGCGTCAGGTCCTCCGCCGCGCACAGCCGCTCGAGCATGGCCTTCTTGCGCGGATCGATCAGGATCGTGAGACGCGCAGTGCGCTCCTCGATCTTCACCACCTTCTCGCCCTTCATAGGTACAAGTCACATCCAGACTAATCAGAAACAATTCAGATGCGCACCGCATTATAATCCACCGCATATCCAGGTACACCATACGTGGCGCGCGTACTCCACTCCCCGCTCGACGACTGCCTGACACTGCTGACGCTCTGGGGACTCATCGGCCTCGCAGGCCTGCTGCGGCCGACCAGCCTGCGCTATGTCGCGCGCACGCTGTTTCCACTCGGGGCGCTGTGCGGGCTCGCGCTCGCGGCGGTGGCGCTCACCTCCATCGGTGCGCCGCGCGAGCGCGCCGTGCTCCTCGTCGGGCTCCCGGACCTGCCGATGCACCTGCGCCGCGATGCGCTCTCGAGCCTGTTCCTGTTTCTGCTCGGGGCGGCCTCCACCGGCATCTCGGTGTTCGCGGCCGGGTATTTCCGCCGCGGCCACGGTACCTCCGCGGGGCTCCTGTGCCTGCAGTACCACTTGTTCCTCGCCAGCATGGGGTTCGTGCTGCTCGCGGATGATGCCTATGCCTTCATGGTCGCCTGGGAGACCATGGCGCTCTCCTCCTACTTCCTGGTGACGACGCAGCACAGCCTCGGGGAGATCCGCCGCGCCGGCTTCCTGTATCTGCTCATCGCGCACATGGGTGCGATCGCCATCCTGCTCGCCTTCGGCGTCATGCAGGGGGGCAGCTGGCAGTTCACCTTCGATGCGATGCGCAGCGCGCATCTGCAACCCACCTGGGCGGCGGTGGCATTCTTCCTGGCGCTGCTCGGCTTCGGCGCCAAGGCGGGACTCGTGCCGTTGCACGTGTGGCTGCCGGAAGCGCACCCGGCCGCGCCCTCGCCGGTCTCGGCGCTCATGAGCGGCGTGATGCTCAAGACCGCCGTGTACGGTGTGCTGCGTGTGAGCTTCGATCTGCTCGCCGCGCCGCAGTGGTGGTGGGGGGTCGCGGCGCTCGGAGTCGGACTCTTCAGCGCGGTCTACGGGGTCGTGTTCGCGGCCGCCCAGACCGACATGAAGCGGCTCCTTGCCTGGTCCTCGATCGAGAACGTCGGCATCATTTTCGCAGGGCTCGGCCTCGCCATCGTCTTCCATGGCGCGCACCTGCCCGGCCTCGCCGCGCTCGGCCTGATCGCGCTGCTCTATCACGCGCTCAACCACGCCTTCATGAAGAGCCTGCTCTTCTGCGGCACGGGCGCGGTGTTGCACTCGACCGGCGAGCGCAATCTCGGGCGCCTCGGCGGTCTCATCCACCGCATGCCGTGGGTCGCGTGGCTGACACTCGTCGGGGCGCTGGCGCTCGCGGGACTGCCGCCGCTCAATGGCTTCGTGTCGGAGTGGCTGCTGCTGCAGGCGTTCCTGTTCGCACACCAGGTACCCCACACTTTCGTCAACATGCTGCTGCCGCTCGGTGCGGCGCTGGTGGCGCTCGCGGCAGCGCTCGCCGCCTACGTGATGGTGAAGTTCTACGGGGTGATCTTCCTCGGCCAGCCACGTGAGGCGACGCTGCTGCACGCCCACGATGCCAGCGCTCTCGAGCGCGCCGGTCTCGCCTGGCTCGCGCTCGGCTGCATCGCGCTCGGGCTCATGCCAACGCAGGTGGTCGCCACCCTGCGCATCGTGGTGCGCGAGCTGGCGCACGTCGATCTGCCTGACCCGACGGCGCCCTGGTGGCTGCTCGAGCCGCTGCCCGGAAGGCTCGCCTCCTACTCCGGGCTCGTGTTCCTGCTCGCGGTGCTGGCCGTGGTGGTTCTCACCGTGCTCGGCGTGCGGCTCTTCTATCACCGGCGGGTGCGGCGCGCAGCGCCCTGGGACTGCGGCTTCGTGCGGCTCGACGCGCGCATGCAGGACACGGCCGAGGGCTTCGGCCAGCCGATCCGCCACATCTTCGAGCCCTTCTTTGCCATGCAACGCGAGCTGCCCTCGCCCTTCGATCGCGCCCCGCGCTATCGCGTCAGCATTGCCGACCGCATCTGGCAGCGGTTGTACGAGCCGCTGGGATCGCTCGTGCAGCGCATCGCCGATGGGTTCTCACTCGTCCAGCAGGGGCGCATTGCCACCTACCTGCTCTACAGCTTCGTCACCCTCGTCGTGCTGCTCGCCGTCGTCCTATGAGAGCCATCGGGATCGTCACGCAGCTGCTCGAGCTCATCGTCGCCCTCGCCGCGGCGCCGCTGCTCATCGGCTGGACCAACCAGTGCCGGGCGTGGCTGCAGAACCGCAGCGCGCCGAGCTTGTGGCTGCCGTACCGCGGCATTCGCAAGCTCTTCCACAAGGACGCCGTCATCGCCGAGGGAGCCTCGCCGCTCTTTCGCTTCGCCCCTTACCTCGTGTTCGCCGCCATGGTGGTGGCGGCCGGCATCATCCCTTCGATGGGTACGCGGCTGCCGCTCACACAGGTGGCCGATGCGATCGCGCTGGTCGGTCTGCTCGCCACCGCACGCGTCTTCATGGCGCTCGCCGCCATGGATATCGGCACCGCCTTCGGCACGCTCGGTGCCCGGCGCGAGATGATGGTCGGCTTCCTCGCCGAGCCGGCGCTCCTCATGGTCATCTTCGTCGCCTCGCTCATCTCGGCCACCACGGCGCTGCCGGCGATCACCGAGCATCTCGCGACCCAGAGCCTCGGCCTCTACCCGAGTCTCGCCTTCACCGCAGTCGCCTTCCTCATGGTGCTGCTCGCCGAGAACGCGCGCATTCCGGTCGATAACCCCGCGACCCATCTCGAGCTCACCATGATCCACGAAGCGCTGCTGCTCGAGTACTCGGCGCGGCACCTGGCGCTCATGGAGTGGGCGGCGGCGCTGAAGCTCTTCAACTACGCCTGCATCGGTTTCGCGCTCTTCATTCCCTGGGGGGTCTCGACGCGCGCGAGCGCTCCCGTGACGCTGCTCGCCTCGATACCGCTCCTCGCCGCCAAGCTCGCCATCGCGGGCGCGGTGCTGGCGCTCATCGAGACGGTCTCCGCGAAGCTGCGGGTCTTTCGGGCGCCGGAGTTCCTCGCCACCGCGTTCCTGTTTGCGGTGCTCGGGCTTCTCGTCCATCTGCTGCTCGGAGCCTGATGATGGCCGGCACTCCGCTCGACATGCAGCTCCTCAACCTGTGCGCAGCACTGCTGCTGCTGCTGTCCTTCGCCATGCTCGGTCAGCGACGCATCGTCAACCTCGTCAACCTGCTCACGCTCCAGGGCGGGGTGCTGTTCGTGGCGACGCTGCTCATCGCCTGGCGCACGCGCCAGCCGCACCTCTATCTCTCGGCCGGCCTCACGCTCGGCCTCAAGGTCGTGCTGCTGCCGTATCTCCTGCACCGGCTCATCCGGCGCCTCGCGGTGTACTGGGACGCGGAGCCGTTGCTCAACATCTCCGGCACCATGCTGATCGGAGTGCTGATCGTGGTGTTCTCGTTCGGTCTCGCGCAGCCGATCTCCGCGCTCGCCAGCACCGCCACCCGCAACGCCATCGGCATCGCAGTCGCGGTGGTGCTGCTCTCGTTCCTCACCATGATCATCCGCCGCAAGGCCATGTCGCAGGTGGTGGGGTTCCTGTCGATGGAGAACGGCCTGTTCTTCGGCGCCATGAGCGCAACCTACGGCATGCCGATGGTGGTCGAGTTCGGGGTGGCGCTCGATGTCCTGGTAGCGGTGCTGGTGCTCGGCATCTTCTTCTTCCAGATCCGCGAGCAGTTCGACAGCCTCGACCTTCACCACCTCGAGTCGCTGCGCGAGGACGCGAGCGAAAGCCGCGGGCATTAGCGTGGAGTTCGCAGCCGTCCTCGCCAGTCCGCTCATCGGCGCAGCCGTGCTCGCGCTGCTCGGTGCACGGCGCTTCGCCCCGGCACTCAACGTCGGCTTCACCCTCGTGACCTTCCTCGCCGCCTGTGTGCTGACGGTGCACGTGATCGGCGCGGGCAATCTGAAGTTTGCGCACGAGCAGTTCTTCATCGATCCATTCAACGTCTTCCTCGTGACCCTGACGGCCCTGGTCGGACTCACCACCGCCCTCTTTTCGCGGCCTTACATGAGAGTCGAGATGGAGCACGGCCGCGTGCACGCCCCGCAGTTGCGGCTCTATCACAGCATGTACCAGCTCTTCATGACGACCATGCTGGTAGCGCTCACCACCAACAACATGGGGCTGCTGTGGGTGGCGATGGAAGCGGCGACCGTCTCGACGGTGCTGCTGGTGACGCTCTACCGCACCCGCGCCAGCCTCGAGGCCGGCTGGAAGTACTTCACCCTGTGCAGCGTGGGCATCGCGCTCGCGCTCTTCGGCACCATACTCCTTTACTTTGCGGCCGAGCGTGCGCTCGGCGCCGAGGGCCTGAGCTCGCTGCTCTGGACGCGCCTCAATGCGGTCAAGGGACAACTCGAGCCGAAGGTGCTGAGTCTCGCGTTCGTGTTCCTGCTGGTGGGCTACGGAACCAAGGTGGGCCTCGCACCGCTGCACAACTGGCTGCCGGATGCCCATGCCGAGGGTCCGACCCCGATCTCGGCGGTGCTCTCGGGCCTGCTCCTCAACGTCGCCCTCTACGCGGTCATACGCTGCAAGGTACTCGTCGAGGGCTCGCTCCACTCCTCGCTCCCCGCGCAGATGCTGATGGGGTTCGGGCTCCTCTCGGTGCTGCTCGCCGCGTTCCTGCTCTGGCGGCAGCGCGACATCAAGCGGCTGTTCGCATATTCCTCGATCGAGCACATGGGGATCATCACCTTCGCGTTCGGCATGGGCGGTGCCGTGGCGAACTTCGCCGCACTGCTGCACATGACGGTGCACTCGCTCACGAAGTCGGCGATCTTCTTCACCGCCGGGCACGCGGCGCAGAAATCCGGCTCGCAGCTCATGGATCAGATCCGCGGCCTCATCACCGTGAGCCCCACCGTGGGTTGGGGCCTCATGATGGGCTCGCTCGCGATCCTCGGCGTGCCGCCCTTCGGCGTGTTTGCGAGTGAATTCCTCATACTCACCACGGCGATGCGTGAGCAGCCCTGGGCCATCCCCATTCTCCTCGCAGCGCTCGGTGTGGCGTTCGCCGCCATTTTCGGGCGCGTGCAACCGATGGTGTTCGGCGAGACCACCGCGCGACGGCTGCCGCATCCCCCGGCGCTGCTGCCCGTTTTCCTGCATCTGAGCCTGGTCCTCGCGCTCGGGCTGTACATCCCGCCCTACCTCGCCGACTGGTACCGCGCCGCGGCGCGCCTCATCGGAGGCGGCTGAGATGATGCGGCGGGACTTGTGGGCCGAGAGCCTCGAGCAAGCCGGAGCACCTGGAGTCCGTGCGCTCGAGCTGGCAAGGGCGGACTGGGAGCAGGCCGTGCAGCAGCTCGCTGCGGCGGGCGCGCGGCTGCTCGCGCTATGGGCGAGCCGCACGCCGGCGGGCACGCCTGCCGTGTGCGCGCTGTTGCTGATCGATTCGGGGGCGCTGCTGCTGAATCTCGCGCTCGATGCCGGGGATGTCTCCTACCCGGGACTCGAGGCTCATTTCCCCTGCGCCTCGCGCATGCAGCGGACCATCGCCGATCTCTCCGGCTTGCGCTCGAGCGATCCCGACGCACGCCCCTGGCTGCGTCACAACGCCTGGCCACCCGAGTTCCACCCGCTCGACCCCAGCGCGAGCCTCGCCGAGCACGGCGGCGGCATCGATGTCTATCCCTTCGTACGGGTCGAGGGCGAGGGCGTACACGAGATTCCGGTCGGGCCGGTGCACGCCGGCATCATCGAGCCCGGCCACTTTCGCTTCTCGGTCGTGGGCGAGAAGGTGCTGCGGCTCGAGGAGCGGCTCGGCTACGTGCACAAGGGCATCGAGCGGCGCTTCACGGAGCTGCACGTGCTCGAGGCACACCGCCTCGCCGCTCGTGTGTCGGGGGATTCGGCGGTGGCCTTCTCCTGGGCATACTGCCAGGCGCTCGAAGGCATCGTCGGCACGGCGATCCCGCCGCGTGCCGCCTGGCTGCGCGCCGTGTGCCTCGAGCTCGAGCGCATCGCCAATCATCTCGGCGACCTGGGCGCACTCGGCAATGACGCCGGCTTTGCCTTCGGGCTCGCGCAGTTCTCGCGCCTCAAGGAGCAGCTGCTGCGAGCGTGCGATGCCGCGCTCGGTGAGCGTTACCTCCTGAATGCGGTGGTGCCCGGAGGCACGAGCGTCGATGTGGGTAGCAGCGGGTCGCAACGATTGCGGGCCACGGTGCAGAGCATCGCCGCGGAGGCGGTGGCGCTGCGCAACGTCTACGACGAGCACGAGGGGGTGCGCGACCGCTTCACCGGAGCGGGTACCCTCAACACCGAGCTCGCAAGGACTCTCGGCCTGACGGGGCTCGCGGGCCGGGCGAGCGGCCAGGCGTTCGACCTGCGCTGCGATCTTGCGTGCGCTCCCTACACGGCGGTGTCCGTGCAGAAGGCCGGTCAGCGCGCCGGCGATGTCCTCGCGCGCGTCGCCGTGCGCTTCGATGAGCTCGCGGAGTCGGCGCGCCTCATCGAATGCCTGCTCATGGAGCTGCCTGCCGGAGCCTGCAGGGTGAGCGTTCCCGTGCCGCCGCCCGGCTCAACCGGCATCGGGCTCGTGGAAGGCTGGCGCGGCCCGGTGCTGATCGCGCTCGAGACCGGAGCCGACGGGGCCATCACCCGCTGCCATCCGCATGATCCCTCATGGCAGAACTGGCCGGCGCTCGAGCACGCCATCATCGGCAACATCGTGCCCGACTTCCCGCTCATCAATAAGTCCTTCAACCTCTCCTACAGCGGACACGATCTGTGAGGCGCCGAAGCACATGCTGAAGACGCTGCGACAGATCGCGAAGGTGGGCATCGTCACCGAGCCGCCACCGGCTGCGGACGACTCGCTGCGGCTGCGTGAGGCGCTGCAGGGCCGCATCCTCGCCGTGCTGGGGCGGGCGCTGTGCATCCGAGCGGTGGATGCCGGCTCGTGCAACGGCTGCGAGCTCGAGATCCACGCGCTCAACAACCCGCTCTACAATCTCGAGGGCCTCGGCATCCGCTTCGTCGCGAGCCCGCGTCATGCCGACCTGCTGCTCGTCACCGGCCCGGTCTCGAAGCACATGGAGGTGGCGCTGCGCCGCACCTATGAGGCCACACCCGATCCGAAGCTCGTGGTCGCAGTCGGCGACTGCGGCTGCAGCGGCGGCATCTTCGGCGAGAGCTACGCGAGCTGCGGGCGTGTGGCGAACGTCATCCCGGTGGATGTCGCCGTTGCCGGCTGTCCGCCGCGACCCTTGCAGATCCTCAGCGGAATTCTCACGGCGCTGGAGCGCTCATCACGAGCACGCTAGGCAGCAAGGAGGTTAATTATTTCTTAACCCCGGACAAGAAGAAGCGAACGCGCAGTCGCGCGTGCACGTGCAGGATTGCTCTCGAGGAGGAGACTGTATGCGCACGTTCAAACGCACGGTACTGCAGGTGCTACCCGTCGTCGCGGCGATGATGGCCGAATCCTGCGTCGGCGGCAGAGCTGCAGCCCATGCCGCGCCGGTCGGTGAGACGCTCTCCATCACGGTGTCAGTCAAAGGTCTCGACTTGACGACCCACGCGGGGGCCGTGGCTGCCTACACGCGCATCCGCAATGCCGCTCGGAGTGTCTGCGGGATTTCCGACATCTTTCTCGAGGAACGCGCCGCGCGGGAGAGGTGTGTCGATGAAGCCATCGGCAGCGCGGTAGCGAAGCTTCGCGTTCCCGAG
>DATKMV010000075.1:0-91984 GCA_035541695.1 Steroidobacteraceae bacterium | reverse complement strand
CACGCGCCCCCGGGCGCACCGAAGCCGCTCGTGGGATTCTCCGACATCACGGCGCTGCACCTGTGGTTGCAGGCCCACGGCCGCATCAGCGTCCATGGGCCGGTGCTCACCCAGCTCCCGCGCCTCACCGCGGACACCGGCGCGCGGCTGTTCGAGCTGCTCGAATCGACGCGACCGCCCGCCCCACTCTCCGGCAGCGCCACCTACGTCCGCGGCCGGGCCGAGGGGCCGCTGCTCGGCGGGAACCTCTCGGTGCTCACCCGGCTGCTGGGTACTCCTTATATGCCGCCGCTCGATGGGGCGATCCTGCTCCTCGAGGACCAGGGCGAGCGCCCCTACCGGCTCGATCGCATGTGGACGCATTTGCAGCTCGCGGGGGTGTTCGAGCGCGTGCGCGGCATCGCGCTCGGCACCTTCACCTCCTGCGAGGAGCCGCAAGCGGGCTATACGAGCGAGGAGGTACTGCGCGAGCTCGCCGAGGCTACCCGACTTCCGTGCGCAGCGGGCTTTCCGGTCGGGCACGGTGAGGTCAACGAGCCGGTGGCGCTCGGCGTACGTGTCCAGCTCGACGCGGACGCCGCCACGCTCACCTTCCTCGAAGCTGCGGTGCGCGGCGCCGCGTAAGCGCGTCGCGCCGCGCAAACGCGGGCCGGTCCGCCGTCGCCCTCGGCACAGCTCAGTCGAGCCGTCTCACCTGCAGCGCCACAAGTGCTCCACCGGCATCACGCTCGATACGGAACTCGATCGGGCGGCAGCACACCTCGCAGTCCTCTACGTAGGCGGACTCATCGGCGGTGAGATCGACGCGAGTCTGCAACCGCTCACCGCAGTAAGGACAGCGCACCGCGACGAACTCCTCCGGGGCGGGGCCGCGCGCTGCCGTCCCCGGCTCCCATACGGGCTCGAGTCCATAGAGCTCGTCGATGCTCCGGCCGTCGAGGCGGCTTATTCGCCGCCGCAGCCGCTGGAGCTCGGTGGGTCTGCGTCGCTTCATTTGCGCAGGCAGGTCACGAACTGCGATGCTGCACTCTTCCAGATGACCGGCAGTGAGGATACGACAATATGCCGACCGTGCGGGCAACCCTGCTGCTCGTGTGCATGGCGTCGCTCGCGGGGTGTGCGGGGTCGAGAGTGGCCGATGAGGCGCCGCCGGGAGTCAACCTGGCCGGGCACTGGAAGCTCGATCACAGCGCGAGCGATGACCCGCAAAAGCTGCTCGAGCACATGCGCGCACAGGCGCTGAAGATCATCGGCCATCCGCAGCAACCGGTCATGGCGATGCCCGCCCGCGGCGGACGGCAGGGGGGACAGGGGATGACGCAGACCCAGGAGGGCGCAGCCGATCCTGCATTGGCGCAGCCCGCACCGCCGGGTGTGCACTTCGACCCCCTGCTGCGCTCGCCGATGGCACACATCATCAATAACACCGTCGCCCGGGGCGACTTCCTCACGGTGCGGCAGGGACCCGGTGAGTTCGTGCTCGACTATGGTGGCGTGCGCCGCAGCTTCACTCCCGGGCAGCACAGCGTGGTGTCGGTCGAGGGCGGCGTCGCAGATCAGACCTCCGGCTGGAAGGGGCGCGACTACGTGATCGAGATCAAGCCCCAGAATGGCCCACGCGTCACCGAGGAATACGGCCTGTCTGCCGATGGCAAGGAGCTGCTCGCGAAGCTCCACATCGCCTCCGAGGAGCTGCCGGCGGTAACCTTCAACCGCGTGTACCGGCCGACCGACGAGAGCGCACCGCCGCCGCTGCCGATCAGCGACTGAAGGGCGTACCGGCGTGTTGCGCCTCATGAGCGGAGTTGCGGTCGCGCTGTCGGCGCTTCTTCTGTTAGCGGCACGCCCGGCCTGCGGCGCGCCCGCGGCGAGCCCGGATTCGATGGCAGAGCTCGTGGTCGAGGGCCGCCACGAGGGGCCGCGCATGTGGACGGTGCACAGCGGCGAGCACACGCTGTGGATACTCGGCACGATCTCGCCGCTCCCCAAGAAAATGGAGTGGCAACCCGATGCGGTGGAGGAAGTCCTGAAGCAAACGCAGGAGGTCGTGCCCGCCTGGCCGAGCTACGGCATCGGCGGCAATCCGATCACTGCGCTGCGCGTCTACATCGCCTGGCGCCATCTGCAGAAGCCACCCGACAGCCTGCCGCTGCGGGAGAGCGTGCCGGCGCCCTTGTATGCGCGCGTGGAGGCGCTGCGAATGCGCTACGCGCCGCACGACACCCGGATCGAGCAGATGCGCCCGATGCTGGCGGCACGTGAGCTGCTCACCAAGGTGTTCGACGCGGCGGGCCTGGCGCTGCGCAACGAGGTGCAGCAGCAGGTGCTGAAGCTCGCCGCGCGAGCGGGTGTGCGCGTCCATCAGGACAAGCTGCGCATCGAGGATCCGGTCAACGTGCTCAAAGACGTCGGCGCCACGCCGCTCGCCGGCGAAGTCGCCTGTCTCGATGCGGTAGTGACGCTCCTCGAGACGGACCTCGCCAACATGCAGGCGCGTGCGCGTGCCTGGGCACTCGGGGACGTCGACGCGCTGCGCCAGATTCCGCACGCCGACGACCGCGCCGCCTGCATCGCCGCGCTATCGACCTCCGAGCGCGTACGCAGTCTCATCGCGCGCGCCGAGAACGACTGGCTCATCGCAGTGACCGAGAGTCTGGCGCGCAACCGCGGCACGCTGGCCGTGCAGTCCATGGATCGGCTGCTCGGTGAGCATGGCACGCTCGTCACGCTGCGCGCGCGCGGCTATACCGTCGAAGGACCTTAGCTCGCGAGCGCGCAGGCCCATGCGATGAGGATCGAGCCGAGCGCGAGGCCTCCCGTGATCCACTGCGGCACGCGACGCAACTGCCGCCGGCACACAGGCAGCGCGGCGGCCGCACCGAGCAGCGCCCCCACGGCGAACCCTGCCACGTGCGCCACCACATCCACGTCCGTCCCCTCCCCGCCCGAGCCGGTCCAGCCGAGCAGCACCACCCCCGCGACGAGCGGCCCCCAGCGCCGCGCCCAGCGCTGCGGCAGCGCCAGGCGCTCACGCCACGAATATGCCGACATCGCTCCGAGCGCACTGAAGACCGCCGTCGACGCGCCCACGGCACGATGCCCGGGCGGACCGAGCAGCCCCTCGAGCAGGTTGGCGAGCGCGGCGCCTGTTACCGCGATCAGCCAGGCGTTGCCAACACCCATCTGTCGCGCCGCGAGATATCCGAACCAGGTGCCCGCCGTGAGGTTCGCGACGAGGTGCGCGGCATCCAGGTGCAGCGTCAGCGCGGTCCACGCACGCCACCATTCCCCCGCCTGGACACGAGCCGCATCGAGCTCGCCGAGATCGAACGCGTCCAACCGCACGAGCCCGTTCGAGAGCACCCATGCCACGCCGATGAGCACGATGAGGTAGCCCGCGCAGCCGATCCAGGCATGCGCGTACGGTGTCGGCGGTGGCGGCGCGGGCGGCGCGGGCCGGTTCTCGGCCTCGTAGTGCAGCAGCTGCCGCAAGGCATGTGCGGCATCGGCCGGCGCCACCTGCAGCAGGAACTCGCCGGCGGCGGCGCTCACGGCCGCCTCGACACCGACGGCAGTCAGCACCAGCAGCCGCTCCTCGCAGGCGCGGCGATTGGCCGAGCGGAATACCGTGATGACATCCTGCTCGAGCACCAACGGCTCCGGCAGCGCCCGGCTCAGCGCGGCGAGGCCTGCCGGCGCAGGTGCAATACCGCCAGGGTGCGCCGGGCCAGATCGCCCAGGAGCTCGTACAGCGCTCCAGTCGAGGTGACCAGCGCCTGTGGGGTGGGGATGAAGCTGTGGACGGTGATGGTGTGGTGCACCGCGAGTCCTACGGGGGCCGGCACGACCTCGAAGCCTGCGCCGCGGAACTCCTGCAGCGCACGCCACTCATGCTCCGCATCCGTCACGAGCACGATACGACGGATGCCGAGCGGCCTCAGCAGCTGCGCGGAGTACTGCGCATTCTCGAAGGTGTCGCGTGAGCGCTCTTCCGTCCAGCGCGTGTCGACGCCGAAGTCGCGTGCCAGCGCGGCGCGCATCGCGCGCGCCTCATCCGCGGTGCCGGAGACCGCGATCGGCAGCCCCGTGCGGCGCGCCACGTAGGCGCCATAGTCGACGCGCTCGAGCAGTCGCAGCGCCACCGCAGGCTCGCCGCCATATTCGGGCGCGCCGATGCGCTCGGCGTCGCCGCCGAGAATGACGATCGCCTGTCCCTGCAGCGCCTGCCTCAGGTCGAGGGGCGGGCAGCGCTGCGCGGTGCGCGCCAGCGCTCGGGCCACGAGCGGATTCGACAGGAGCCAGAGCGTAGCGAGCCCGCCGATGAGCAGCGCCCAGCCCGTGCGTCGCGCGCGCCTACCCGCACTCTGACGTGCGAGGAGCCATGCGCCGGCGGTCGCGAGCAGCAGCGGGCCACCGGGAGGCAGCAGGAGTGTGTGCAGCAGGCTCTTCAGCGTGATGAGCATGGGTGTGGCTTTACGCGATCAGAGGTAAATCCTCTGCCAGGCACGCGAACGCCAGCGCACGAACAGCGTGGTGCCGAGCACGATGATATAGATGAGCACCGCGACCCACCCGCCGAAGGCGCCCCAGCCGAGCTGCGGCAGGAAGCTCACCCAGCCCTGCCCGGGCGCGAAGGTAAGCGCGTGCGCGAGTGGCATGAAAAGGAGCACCGACAGCCCGAGCACCAGCAGCGCCGGTATGCGAACGTCGCCGGCGCCGCGCAGGCACATGCTGCTGCCGAGATTGAGGCCATCGAAGAACTGGTAGCCGGCCGCCAGCCACAGGAGCTGCAGGCCGATCGCGATGGCGGGTCGTGCCTCGGCATCCTGCGCGCCGGCGAAGAACGGCAGCACCCAGCGTCCGCCCAGCGCGATGAGCACCCCGATCCCGCCCATGTAGCAGGCGGTGAGCAGAATCACGCGCTCCCCGACGCGCTGCGCCCAGCCACGCGCACCGGCGCCGATCGACTGCCCGACCAGCGTGGTCCCGGCTGAGGCGATACCGAATCCCGGCATGTAGGCGAGCGATGTCAGGATGAGAACGATCTGCGTAGCGGCGCCGCCCGCGGTACCGAGACGTGTCTGCATCATCTGGAAGAGCGCGAAGCCGAGCAGGTCCGCAGCGGGTGACAGCCCCATCGGCACCCCGAGCCGCAGCTGCTGGACCAGGCGGGAGCGCTGCAGCCGCCAGGTGAGCTGCGAGCTGAAGCGCTGGCGGTAACCGCGCCCCAGGAACAACGCGATCGCCACTGCGAGCCCGATGAGCTGCGCGACGTTGGTGGCCCAGGCGGAGCCGGCGATGCCCAGGCCGAGGCGGAAGATGAATACCTGGTTGAGCAGGGCGTTGGTGACGGTGGTGACGATGCTGATGAGCAGCGTCGTGCGCGGGCGGCCGATGCCGTTGAAGAAGCCGAGCATCGCCCACACCGCGGCGCCGATGCACGCGCCGCCAACGCGCGGAAACCAGAACGCCGCCGCGAGCCGCTCGACCGCCGGGTCGAAGCCGAACGGCGCGAGAATCAGGTGGCGCGCGGCGCCCACCATGACGAAGAGCGGCGCGGCGCACGTCATTGCCCACAGCGCGGTCCATACCGCCTGCGCCGCGCGGCGGTAGCGGCGGGCGCCGTAGGCCTGGGCGACGAGCGTCTGCACCGCGGTGCCGGCGCCGCCGAGGATCAGCACGACCGCGATCACCAGCCACTGCACGGCCCCGACGGCTGCGAGCGCGCGCGTGGAGATGCGGCCGATGAACCACAGGTCGGTGAGGTTGAGGACGATCTGCACGGCGCTGTTGGCCATGAGCGGCAGCGCGAGCGCAAGCACCGCGCGCTGATCCACATGCGCACGGCCCCTGTCATCCAGGCGCTGCGCCGGCAGGCGCGCGGCGGCGGGAGCGAGACGCGTGAGGGAGTCCATGGCAACATTCTGGACAACTGGCGATTCTCGCACACTGCTCCGATCGGGAGATTCCTTCGCATGGCAACCCGCAGCAAGACTGCCGTGACTCGCAAGCGAGCGGCTCCCAGCGCCGCCACCCGCCGCCGCCGCGGCCGGCTCGCACCACAAAGCGCCAGCCGCGGACTCGATGCGGCCGAGGTCGCCCTGGCGAGCGACAGTGCGGAGGTCGCGACACTCACGGCACTGGTGCGCGCCGCCGGTGGCGCGCCGCTCGGCGCTTATCGCGACCCCCTCGGCGGGCGGCCGCTGCTGCTCGCGAGTCTGCCCCTCGGTGCGGTGCAACCGACGCCCTTCCAGCGTGACCTCTCCCCGACGCACGCCAAGCGACTCGCCGCCAAGATCGATGAGACCGCGGCCTTTCTCGATCCGCTCATCGTGGTGCGCGGCGAGGACGGAAAGCTGTGGACGCCTAACGGGCGCCATCGCCTGGCGGCAGCCAAGGTCCTCGGGCTCAAGCAGGTCACCGCCCTCATCTCGCCCGACGAATCGCTCGCTTACCGCATCCTCGCGCTCAACACCGAGAAAGCTCACAACCTCAAGGATCGGAGCCTCGAGGTCATTCGCATGGCGCGCAACCTGGTCAAGCGCCGCGGCAGCGAGCGCGAGAGCGCCTTCAGTGCGGAGTTCGAGGCGCCGGAGCTGCTCACGCTCGGCATGGTGTACGAGCACTCCCCGGGTTTCGCCGGCGGCGCCTACAGCCCCTTCCTGAAGAAGGTCGACCGTTTCAGCGAGCGCACGCTCGCCGCGAGCCTTGCGCAGCGTGCCGACTTCGCTGCGCGCATCACGGACATCGATGCCCGCGTCAGGAAGATCATCGCGGCGCTGCAGGCGCGCGGCTTCAAGTCACCTTACCTGCGCAACTACGTGGTGGCCCGCATCAACCCGGTCCGCTTCCACAAGGTTAAGAAAGGCGCGACGGCGCCACCCATGCCGCTCGCGCAGGCGCTGACGCGCATGGCCGCGGCGGCACGGCGCTTCGACGTCGGCTCCGTCTCCAACTCGGATCTCGCCTGGGTGGCGGTCGGCGCGGGCGATTGAGGCGCGGGCGATCAGGGCCACGGGCGCGATGGCGCGGGCGCAGCAGTCTCCGGCAGCTCCGGCACTTCGCGATCGGCGGCATAGGTGAGGCCATAACCGTAGGGGAATAGCGGCGGCTCGCTCGGGCGGCCGGTAACACCCGGTGGGCGGGGCGAGCGCGGCCAGGAAAAGGACAGCCGGCCGCGAAAGTCATACCGTGTCTTGCCGTCGGCCGAGCGGAACAGCACATCGGCGAGAGCGCCGCCCTCGGGGCCCGGCAACCATGCGGCGATGAAGCTGTCGGAGGCGTTGAGCTCCGCGTTGACCCATAGCGGCCGCCCTGACAGCAACACCGCCACCACCGGGATGCCCTGTGCGCGTAGCCGCCGCAGCAGCGCGAGGTCGTGCTTGTCGCCGGGACTGTACTCCAGGGTCATCACGTCACCCTGGTACTCCGCGTACGGGTGCTCACCGAATACGACGATGGCAACCTGCGGTCGGGTGGTGAACTGCCCGTCCGCGCTCAGCGTGGCCGTGCCGCCGGCCGCCCGTACACAGCGGTCGATGCCGGCAAAGACAGTCTCCCCATGCGGAAAGTCCTGGTTCGGCTCGGTGCCCTGCCAATCGATGGTCCAGCCGCCGCTTTGCCGGGCGATGCTGTCGGCCGCATCGCCAGCCACGAGCACCCGGGCGCGAGGCGACAGCGGCAGCAGGTGCGCGCGATTCTTCAGGAGCACCAGTGACTCGCGGACCGCCTGTCGGGCGACCTCGCGGTGCGCGGGGGCGCCGAGCAGCTCGTAATGGCCGGCAAAGGGACGCGACGAGGGGCGCCCCTCGCTGTCGAGGTGTGCGCGCAGCTTGACCCGCAGCACGCGGCGCACCGCGTCCTCGACGCGCGCGGCCGATATCTCGCCGCCACGCAGCTGTGACAGGAGATTGGCGTGCAGCTCACGCCAGCCATCGGGCGCCATGAGCACGTCGACTCCCGCCTCGATCGCCGCTGCGCAGCGCACCGCCGTGCAGCCCGGCAGCTGCGCGTGGCCGTTCCAGTCCCCGAGCAGCAGCCCGTCGAAACCCATGCGGCCCTTCAGCACCTCGGTGAGCAAGGCGTGGTTGCCGTGCATGCGGGAACCCCGCCAGCTGGAGTAGGAGACCATGATGGTCTGCGCGCCGGCGCTCACCGCGGCCTCATAGCCCGCGGCATCGATATCCCGCAGCTCGCTCTCGGGCGCGTCGTTATTGCCCTGATCGTGGCCGTCCTCGGTGCCACCATCGCCGAGAAAGTGCTTCGGCGTCGCGAGCACGTGCGCGGCATCGAGGAACTGGGGCGTACCGGGGGTGCCCTGCAGCCCCCGCACCATCGCCGCGGCATACTGCCGGACCAGCTCCGGGTTCTCTCCGTAGCTCTCGTAGGTGCGACCCCAGCGGGCATCGCGAGCCACCGCGACGGTCGGTGCGAACGCCCAATCGAGCCCGGTGACCCGCACCTCGAGCGCGGTGATCTCGCCGATGCGGCGGATGAGCTGCGGATCGCGGGCCGCTCCTAGACCGATGTTGTGCGGAAACAGGGTCGCCCCGGCGATGGCGTTGTGCCCATGCACCGCGTCGGTTCCCCACAGCGGCGGCACGCCCTGCCCCGTGGCCCCCAGCGCTGCGTCGTAGAACCGGTCAGCGAGGCTCAGCCACTCACTCGGTGCCGCGAGCTTGTCGTCGTGGGGGGCGGAGTTGCCGCCGTTGAGGATGGAGCCGAGGGGATAGTGGCGCAGATCATCCGGAGTGATGCTGCCGATGTCAGCCTGGATCAGCTGACCCACCTGCTGCTCAGCGGTCAGCCGCGCGCGCAGCTGCTCGATGCGTGCCTCCAGCAGCGGATCGCGCGCGAGCGGCGGATGCAGCTTCGGCCACTGCTGCGGGTGCACCTCAGGGGCCGCCTCCGCTTTCATGGTGGCAGCCGGCGCGCCGGCAGCTGCGCACACGCTGAGCGCGCCCGCCGCGCAATAGCTGGCGAGCCGAGCCGGTCTATTCATACGGTCCTTAGGATACACAGCAGAGGGTAATGCACATGCTGGAAACGACACCTCATAGCGGCCTCGAGAGTGGTACACGTTTGCGCCACCCGGTCTCCGGAAGCACAGTGCCGCAGACACTGCCCGATCTGCTGCTCATCGAGCGGGCCCGTGCCGGGGACGGCGCGGCGATCGAGGCGCTGATACGCCGCTATGGCACGCGTCTGTTTCGTGTCGCGTACAGCGTGCTGCTCGATGCGCAGCGTGCCGAGGCCGCCGTGCTGGAGGCGTTCCTCGCGGCCTTCGCCGACCTCAGCCGCTACGAGCCCACCGGCAAGTTCGCCGCCTGGCTGACCCGGCTCGCCTACGCTCATGCGCGGGCTCAACGCCTGAGCAATCGGTGCACGCCGGCGAGCGCGCACACGGTGGAGGAAGCGGCAGAGAAGTCGATTGCCGCTCTGCCCGAGGTATTCCGCACCGTGTATGTGCTGCGCATGGTCGAAGGCATCAGCGGGATCGAGACCGCCGCCTCGCTCGGATTGCACGAAACCACCGTGCGGACGCGGCTGTTCCGCGCGCACCGCCGGCTGCCGCCGGCTACGGCGGAACGCCTGCGCGCGGTGCCAGCGCTGCTGGAGCTGTCATCGCAGCGCCTCGAAAGCATCGCCGGCGCCGCGCTCGCTGCGCTCGCCCAGAGCCCGACGCCGAGAGCCTCCGCCTCGCCGTGACAATGCGGTAGCTGGGCTTCATACTCTGAACGAATGGAGCGCGGCGTGCAGCGGGCTTCCGCGAAGTGAACGGGGTCGTCGCTGCCTTCCTGCTCACCTTCGCCGCGCTTTTCCCGATCGTCAATCCGCTCGAAGGTGCGCCCTTCTTCCTCAGCCTGACTGCGGGACTACCGAGCGAGGAGCGGCGGGTGCTTGCCCGCAAGGCGGCCGTCAACGGTTTTGCGCTGCTGCTCGGCTCGCTGGTGCTCGGTCCCTGGCTGCTCGAGGTGTTCGGCATCGAGCTGCCGGTGGTGCGCATCGCCGGCGGCCTGGTCGTGGCGGCGCTCGGCTGGAAGCTGCTCACCCAGGAGCAGTGGTCGGATCACACGGCGGGCGTACAGGCCGAGAGCGCGCGCAAGGTCGGCAGCTTCTACCCGCTCACCATGCCGCTCACGGTCGGCCCCGGCTCGATGTCGGTGGCGATCACCATCGGCAGCCGCAAGCCCGCCGGCACACCGCGCATCGCGGAGCTTGCCGAGCGCGCCGGCGGTGCGCTGCTCGGCCTGATCGCCATCGCCATCAGCATCTATCTCGCCTACCGCTTCGCCGAGAACATCGCGCGTCTCCTCGGCGAGACCGGGCTCGAGGTGCTGGTGCGGCTGTCGGCTTTCATCCTCATGTGCATCGGCATCGAGATCGTCTGGAGCGGCTACAGCGCGCTCACTGCCGTCGGTCGCTGAGCAGCTCCACGACGGCCGAGCGGGCCGCTGCGGCGTGCACCGGCAGTGCGAGAACATCCCCCGGGCGCGCCCAGTCCAGCGCCGCCTGCACCGCCTCGAGCTCGCTCATGCGCAGTTGCAGCGCCGCCGGCGGCACGCCGGCGCGTAACAGCGCTGCGTGAATGAGCTGCGGCACCTCGCCCGCCGGACGACCGCGCAGGTGCGCCTCGTTCTCCTTGACCACGATCAGCGCCGGCTGGAACTCGGCGGCAGTCGCGGCAAGCGCTTCGAGCTCGGCATCCTGACGGTTGCCGGCATGTCCGAGGAGCACCGCGAGGCGCCCGCCGCCGCGACGCAGATGCTCGGCTACGCGCAGCAGGCCCCGCAGCCCGGCGGGGTTGTGCGCGTAGTCGACGAGGATCCGCACGCCGTCGCGCTCGAAGCGCATCAGCCGACCGAAGTTGTCGGCGATGCTCGCACCGAAGCGTGCGAACACCGTGGCGATCACCGTGGGCGCGATGCCGAGCGTCGTTGCCGCGAGCGCCGCCCCGGCCAGGTTGGCGATGTTGTAGGTGGCGCTGCCGGCTGCCGTGAGCGGCATGGTGGACACCGCTCCCAGGTCGTGCTCGGTCGCTGCGCAATGCAGCAGCAGGCGCCCGGCGCGCACTCCGCAGGTCGCGCCGCCGCGCTCGCGATGCTCGCGCAGCAGGGCGAGGTCGGCATCGAGCGCGAACCACGCGAGTGTCGGAGCCCGGCCGAAGCGCCGTGCGAGGGCTGGCGCGCGGTCCACGAGGAGCGGATCGGCGGCATTGAGCACCAGCACGCCCTCGGCCCCGAGCACACCGGCGACTGACAGCTTGACGTCGGCAAGCCCTTCGAGGTCGTCGATGCCGTACTCGCCGAAGTGATCGGCGCTCACGTTGGTGACGAGCGCCACCTGCGCGCGCGCGAGCGCGATGCCCCGCCGAAGAATCCCCCCGCGCGCAGTCTCGATCACCGCCGCTCGCGCGCTGCGCTCGCGCGCCACGCGTCGCGCGCCCTCAGGCCCCGAGTAATCGCCGCCGGCGATGAGCTGCCCGCCGACGAACACCCCATCGGTGCAGCAGCAGGCCGCTGGAGCCCAGCCGCACGCCTCGGCGCAGGCAGCGATGAGACGCACACTCGTCGTCTTGCCGTTCGATCCGGTGACGAGCGCGGTCGGAACCCCGTGCAGCGCCTCCCAGAGCACCTCTACCGGCTGCGGCAGCTGATCGAGCGTGAAGTCGCGCGAGCCGGCCCCGGTTCCGAGTGTCAGCGTCTCGTCATCGAGCACATACGGCAGGCCACGCTGCGTTGCCTCGGCAAGCAGCGCCCGCAGTCGCGGACGCGCCTCACGGCTCGCGAGCCGCGCGAAGCGCGCCAGCGCCGGCGCCTCTTCCAGCACCGGCGGAATGAAGCTCGCAACGTCGGCGGCGTCCTCGAGCGCACCTGCCACGAGCTCGGCCTCGAGGCCCGCCCAGCGCGCGCCATCCCTCGCTCGCAGCGCCGCGCAGAGTGCCCACTCGTTGACTTCGGTCGCGGTGTAGAGCGCATCCACCGGTGCGGCGAGCGCCAGCGAGGCGCCGCCTGAGTGCACGCGCGCCGCCAGGCCCGCGTGACTCGCGCCTGCGCCGTCCGGCTGGTTCCAGCCGAGCGCGGCACGGGCGCGGGCCGCATGCGCGCGCCAGGCGGCGAGCAGCGCCTCGTCCACGGCGATGCCGAGGGTCTCGAGCTGCGCCCCGGTGCCGGCGAAGAACAGGTTTGCGCCGATCAGGCGTCGCGAGGCCTCGAAGGGCAGCACGGTGTCACCTCAGTCCTCGGCCTCCGGCGCGAAGCGCACGCCGCGCTCGTCGCGGATCAGCCCTTCGAGATTGAAATTGAGCGGTGTGGATTCGGCCGCGGGTGCCGCAGCGCTGTCGTTGGCTGCGGTGAGGAGCGGAAGCGGCGCCGCTGCGGCCGGCACGGCAACGCCCGCGGGCTTGAACTTGATGATCTGCTTCCACGAGCGCACCAGCGCATCGGCGAAGATCAGCAGCAGATCGCCGGCCTGCCCCATCTCCAGCGCAGCATTGATCGCCTCCTGCTCATCGGGGATCACGGAGATCGCGGCGGCGGGCACGCCCGCGGCCGCGAGCGCGGCCGCCTGGAGGCGCGGCACCTCGTCCGGCGCGCGCTCGCGCAGATTGTCGTCGCGTCGGCAGATGTAATGATCGAAGCGGCCGGCAACGGCGCGCGCAATGGCGACGAGATCCGCATCGCGGCGATCGCCGGGGCCCGCCAGCACCACGATGCGCCGTCCGCTCACCTCGAGACGCTGGGCGAGATCAGCCATGGCGGCGACCGCGTGGGCATTGTGGCCGTAGTCGAACAGCACCTTGAAGGGATGCTCGTTGAAGACATTCATGCGGCCCGGAGCCTGGAAGAAGGTCGAATCGAACGTCCGCAGTCCCTGGCGGATCGCGTCCAGCTTCACCCCGAGCGCAAAAGCCATGGCGGCCGCGAACATCGCATTCTGCACGTTGTGGGTCGCACGCCCCTCGAGCGTCGCCGGGATGAGGTGCGTCCAGAGCAGCGGGATGTGTGCCCCCTTCTCGTAGAGCGTGATCATGTGACCATTCACTCCGGCCTCGAGCGCGCAGGCGCGGCCGCCGGCGCGGACGTGCTCGCGCACCAGCGCATGCTGCGGGTTCAGGGTGACATAGCAGATGTGCTTCGCTTCGGTGTAGCCCGACATCTTCAGCACCAGCCCGTCATCGGCATTCAGCACCGCGCACTCGCTCGCCACCTCGATGACGATGCGCTTCACCTCGGCGAGCTGCTCGAGCGTCTCGATGCCCTTGAGCCCGAGGTGATCGGACTGGACGTTGAGCACCGCACCGACGTCGACTTCCTTCACCCCCATGCCGGCGCGCAGCAATCCGCCGCGCGCGGTCTCGAGCACGGCAATGTCGATTTGCGGATCGGCGAGCACCATGCGAGCCGACACGGGACCGGTCATGTCCCCCGCCACGGTGCGCTGCCCATCGATGTAGACCCCATCGGTGGTGGTAAGCCCCGCGGTGTAGCCGGCCATCTTGGTGATGTGCGCCAGCATGCGAGCGGTGGTCGTCTTGCCGTTGGTGCCGGTGACCGCGGCGATCGGCACGCGCGCGGGCGCTCCGGGAGGAAAGAGCATGTCGATCACCGGACCGGCGACATCGCGTGCCAGGCCCTCGCTCGGTGCCACGTGCATGCGAAAGCCGGGCGCCGCGTTGACCTCGCAGATGCCGCCGCCGATGGCGCGGTAGCTCTCGGTGATGTTCTTCGAGAGGAAATCGACACCCCCCACGTCGAGCCCGATGGCCCGCACCGCGCGCTCCGCCATCTCGCGGTTGTCGGGGTGGATGACGTCGGTCACATCGGTGGCGGTGCCGCCGGTGGAGAGGTTCGCCGTCGAGCGCAGATATACCACCCGCCCCCTCTCCGGGACTGACTCCGCCGCGAGCCCCGCACGCTCGAGCATCCGCTGTGCCTGGGCATCGAGCTCGAGTCTCGTCAGCACTTTCTCGTGACCTACCCCGCGACGCGGGTCCTGGTTGACGATGTCGATCAGCTGCGCCACCGTGTGCTCGCCGTCGCCCACCACGTGGCCGGGCGTGCGCCGGGTGGCCGCGACCAGCTCGCCGTTCACCACCAGCAGCCGGTGGTCGTCGCCTTCGAGGAAGCTCTCGACCACCACCGAGCGCGAGTGCTCGCGTGCGACCGTGTAGCCGTGCGCCACCTCCTCCTCGGTAGTGAGTCGGATGGAGATGCCGCGGCCGTGGTTGCCGTTGTAGGGCTTGGTGACCACCGGAAAGCCGATGCGCCGCGCAGCGCGCACGGCCTGGCTGTCGCTCTGCACCAGCTCCTGCTGCGGCACCGGCAGTCCGAGCCCGGCGAGAATCTTGTTGGTCTCCTCCTTATCGCTCGCCAGCTCGACCGCGATATGTGGCGTGCGGCCGGTGACCGTCGCCTGGATGCGCTGCTGGTACTTGCCGTGACCCAGCTGCACCAGCGACTGATCATTGAGCCGCAGCCACGGGATGCCGCGTTGCTCGGCGGCGTGCACCAGCGCAGCGGTGGACGGGCCGAGCGCGCGGCGCTGTGCGAAGCGGATGAACTGGTCGCGGGCCTCCGGAAAACTCCACCCTTCCGGCACGCTGCCCTCGGGACGCAGCTGCGCGGGCAGGAGCGAGCACAACAGCCGCAGCCCGAGCTCACCCGCAGCGATCCCCTCATCGCGCTGCGCATACTCGTAGACGACCGTGTAGACACCGGGTGCGTTGCCGCTGCGGGTCTTGCCGAAGGTCACCGCCTCGCCGGCAATGTTCTGCAGCTCGATGGCCACGTGCTCGAGCACGTGCCCGAGCCAGGTGCCCTCGCCCTCGCGCATGCGGCGGTAGAAACCGCCGGGCTCGCGGTAGGAGCAGCCGTGCTCGGCAAGTCCGGGCAGCGCCGCAGCCAGTGCGTCGATGAACGCTCCACCGAGACGTCCGGTGGGCCACGCCTCGAGCGCTCCGAGATCCAGCTCGAGGCGGATGACCGGGAAGCGCGCGTACAGCGAGGGGCCGACGTATACGGAACGGTCGAGAATGCGCATGGGTGTTGCTCGTCGTATTAATTATTCAAGGCAACGGGGCAGCGCGGGATCGGGCTTGGCTCGCGGTCACTCCTTGGATGGCATGAGGGCGGTGGCGCTCGCCACCCGCGTCTTCAGGTTGAAGGTCGCGCCGCTCACCAGCATATGCAGCCGCAGCCCGAGCATACAGGCCGGCTGACCCTCCTCGACGCTACCGAGGGAGGAGAAGGTCACTTCGGAGGGGTCGACGAGGGTCACGCTGCCGCTGCCCTCGACCTCCACCACCTCGTCCGGTCCGATGAACGCCGCGGTATCCTCATCGAGCCCGATGCCCACCGCGAACGGGTTGTAGGCCACCGCCGTGAGGAGTCTGCCGAGACGATCGCGCTCGCGGAAATGCTGGTCGATGATGAAGCGGTTGGTGAGTCCGAGGCCCGGCGCGAGGCGCACGCTGCCGGCGACGATGGAGGAGCCCTCATCGCCGCCGGCGATCATGTGCTCGCAGAGAATGCTCGCGCCGGCGCTCGTGCCGCCGACGGTGACGCCCTGCGCATTGCGCGCGCGGATGAGCTTCGCCACCGGAGTGCCGCCGAGCAGCGTCGTGAGGCGCAGCTGATTGCCGCCGGTGAAGAAAATTCCGCTGGCTTCCTCGAGCCGCTTCCACCGGCCCGGTTCACGGCAGTCGCGCCGCGTATCGAAGTCCATGACGGTGACGCGGGCCGCACCGAGATCCCTGAACAGCCGCTCGTAACGCGGCCCGGTCTCGTGTGCGCGACTGGCCGTCGGGACGACCACGATGTCGGCTAGTGCGCCACCGCAGACGCGTACGAAGCGCTCGAGGATGCGCGGATCGTTTTCCTTGTTCTCCGCGCCACCGATCGGAATGATCCAACCGCGCTCGTGACCCTGGGGAACCTTGCTCGGCATCCGTTGCTGACTCCTTGAAGAGGCTGCAGGCGGCAAGTTACCACGCCCGCGAAGCGGCTGCGCGCTCCCCCCACTGCACATCGGTGACGTCCTACGCCGGTGCCGATGCTGAGACCCAGGTCGCAGTCTGTCCGGCTCCACCTTGCAGGGCCGCCGCCGCACCCCCGACACTCGCCGCGGCCGGCCGTCGCCGGCTCGCCACACCCGGAGGCCCCTATGAGTGGAAAACTGTTGTTCGTCCCGGTCGCGTTCGCGCTCATGTCAGTCGCCCTGGCAGGTCCGCCCGTCGATAACATCAGCTCGCAGAAGCACCCGAATCTCGCCGCCGCCCAGCGGCTCTCCACCCAGGCTTACGAGAAGATCTCCCAGGCTCAGCAGGCCAACGAGTGGGATCTCGGCGGGCATGCAGCGAAGGCGAAGGATCTCCTCGATCAGGTGAATCGCGAGCTGAAGGAAGCGGCCGAGGTGGCCAACCACCACAGGTGAGCGCGGCCGGCCTCACCCGAGGCCGCTGCTTTCTCCGTTGTGACGAATCGCGCTGCGCGGCGCTGATGCCGCGCTGCGAGCGCTATGCGTTTTTGCGGGCGGCTATGCCTTTTCCCCGCTTGACGCTCCTTTGGCCGTCGGGCTCTATTGCGACTTCCCAACCATAGCGGCAGCGGCCAGCCGAAGCGCCCCCGCGGGCATGACAGCCACCATGAGACCTCGCAGGCGAGATCCCCAGAGAGGCGCTGGAGCGGCTCATGCGGAGCGCTCGCTCCGCTATCGTAATCTGTCCAATCCGTTCGCACCGGTGACGGTCTTCTCGGCGGATCACATCGAGAGCATGCACGTGGCCGCCCTCGGGATACTCGAGCGCCAGGGCATGCGTGTGCTCTCGGCGCGCGGGCGGGCGGCGCTCGCCGCCGCGGGCGCGAGCGTCGATGAGCCGAGCCAGATGGTGAGGCTCGATGCGGCGATGGTGAACGCCGCGCTCGCGACGGTGCCGGCCGAAGTCACGCTCATCGGGCGCGACCCGGCTCGTTCCTGTCGTATCGGCGGCCGCAATGTGGTCTTTGCGCCGGTCGCCGGTCCGCCGAGCGTGAGCGACCTCGGCCGTGGCAAGCGCACCGGCTCGCTCGCGGACTTCCGGGATTTCGTGCGACTGTCGCAGGCGTTCGACGTGGTGCACGTCTGTGCACAGACCACCGAGCCGCAGGACGTGCCGGTCAACGAGCGTCACCTCGAGACCGCCTATGCGCAGCTCACTCTCGCCGACAAGGCACCGAACTTCTACAGCCGCGGCAATGCGCAGCTCGCCGACTGCTTCGCCATGCTGCGCATCGCGCACCGGATCGATGAGGCGACCTTCCGCGCCGCGCCCCGCTGTTACAGCATCTGCAACACCAACTCACCGCTGCAGCTGGATGTGCCGATGACCGAGGGCATCATGGAGTTCGCAGTCAATGGCCAACTCATGATCGTCACGCCTTTCACGCTCGCGGGTGCCATGGCGCCGGTCACCATTCCCGGCGCGCTCACTCTCGCGCACGCCGAGGCACTGTTCGGCATCACGCTGTCGCAGCTCGTGCGCGCGGGCGCCCCCGTCATGTACGGCAGCTTCACCTCGAACGTCGACATGAAGTCCGGCTCGCCGGCCTTCGGCACTCCGGAGTATGCCAAGGCGGCTTTCGGCGCCGGGCAGCTGGCGCGGCGGATCGGTGTGCCCTGGCGCTGCTCGAGCGCCACCGCTTCCAACGCGCCGGACGCGCAGGCGGCCTACGAGGCGCAGATGAGTCTCTGGGGCGCGCTGCTCGGCGGCGCGAACTTCATACTGCACGCGGCCGGCTGGCTGGAGGGCGGGCTCACCGCCTCCTTCGAGAAGTTCATTCTCGATGTCGAGATGCTGCAGATGTTCGCAGAGCTCTTCCAGCCGGTGCCCGCCACCGCGGACGAGATCGGCATCGATGCGGTCGCGGAGGTCGGCCCGGGCGGGCATTTCTTCGCCGCGGCTCACACCATGCAACGGTACCGCGACGCCTTCTATGCTCCGCTCATCTCCGACTGGCGCAATTACGGCGCCTGGATGGAAGCGGGCGGCAAGACCGCGACCGAGCGTGCCGCAGCCGTATGGCAACAGACACTCGCCGGCTATCAGCCCCCACCGATGGATGCCGCCGTGCAGGAAGCGCTGACCGCATTCCTCGAGCGGCGGCGCGCGGAAGGCGGCGCCGCCCCCGCAGGCTGAAGTCCGCGCGCGGCGGCGCCTCAGTGAATGCGCAGCACCACCTTGCCGAGCACGTGTCCCGCCTCCAGGCGCTCGTGCGCGGCGGCCGCCTCGGCCAGTGGGTACTCCGCCGCGACGGTTACCCGCAGCTTCGCGGCGACGATCGCCTGATTCAGACGCTCGAACTCCTCAGGACCCGCGATCGCGTTGTAGACCGTGCTGCTCCTCACATCCACGGTGAGCTTCGGCTCGGGAGTGACGCCCCAGGGGTAGGCCACCCGACCACCGGGCTTCAGCGCCGCGACGCAGCGCTGTAGGCTCTCGCCGCCGGCGAAGGCGAGCACGGCATCCACGCCCGATGCGGCGAACTGATGCGCAGCGGCGGTGATGTCGCCCTTGCGGCCATCGACCACGGCGTCGGCCCCGAGACCTTTCACGAAGCTCGCGCCATCCTCGCCGGAGGCGGTGGCGAGCACACGCGCGCCGCGCAACCTGGCAAACTGCAGCGCGAGGCTGCCGACTCCGCCCCCGGCGGCGTGAATGATCAAGGTCTCGCCCGGCTTGATGTGGAGCGTGTCGTCGACGCCCTGGATGGCCGTCAGCGCCGAGGCGGCGATGGCGCCGGCATCGCGCAGGCTCATGCCCGGCGGCAGGTGGCCGACCTGCCTCGCCGGCAGGGCCACATACTCGGCGTAGAAACCGCCCTTGGGGTTGTCCCACATGTAGCCGTAGACCGCATCGCCCGGCTTGAACCCGCGAACCTCCGCGCCGACCGCGGCGACCACCCCGGAGCCGTCGCTTCCGAGCACCAGCGGGAAGTGCGCATGTTGGAGCTCATCGGGGTGCGCGCGCACGCCGACATCCCAGACCGCGACATCCGCGGTGTCCACGGCGATCAGCACCTCATCGACAGCCAGCTGCGGCACCGGCACGGTATGCAGCTTGAGCGCCTGCGCGCCTCCCGCCGCGTCGATCGCCGCCGCGCGCATGCTCTGGGGTACCGCAGCGCTGGCGGCTTGCCACAGCGCTGCCGTCATGGCCACCGCACCCGCCAGTTGCAGCAGTCTCATGCTCGTTGCTCCTTTCGGCACCGTCTGCCCGAAAGCTCATGATACGGCGATGTCATCGCGCATGGCGCGTGCGTGGGCAGCGGTGATCGGCAATAATTCCGCAAAAGGAGCCGCCATCCAGCGGCCGGGGCACCAGGGCGCATGTCCGGACTGACCAACTCTCCGCTGTTGGTGTTGCTGGTCTCGTTGCTCGCCTTCTGGGGTTGCGCGCAGCTCGGCGCTGCCCTGCGCCGCCGTCAGGAAGCTCACGGCGAGATCGTCCCGGAGATCTTCACCGTGGTGCTCACGGCGTCCTTGACGCTCCTTGGACTGATCATCGGCTTCACCTTCTCCATGGCGGTGAGCCGCTACGACCTGCGCAAAGCGTCGGAAGCGAGCGAGGCCAACGCCATCGGCACCGAGTACGTGCGCGCGGGCCTGCTGCAGTCAAACGATGCGGCCATGACGCGCATGCTGCTGCGCAGTTACCTCGAGCAGCGGATCCTGCTTTACGACACTGACGATGAAGCTCGCCGCACGCAGATCAGGCAACGCATCTTCCAGCTGCAAACGCAGCTATGGTCGACTGTGCAGACCTCCGCACGGTCGGAGCCGGGGGCCGTCGCGGCGCTGGTCGCATCGGGCATGAACGACGTTCTGAACGCCCAGGCGTACACGCAGGCGGCCTGGTGGAACCGCATCCCGACGGCAGCATGGCAGCTCATGTTCCTGATCGCACTGCTGTGCAACGTCATGGTGGGTTACGCGGCGCGCGGCGCGAGCGCACGCAGCGTGCTGCTGCTCATCCTGCCCGCGCTGATCTCGACCGCCTTTCTTCTGCTCGCGGCCATCGACAGTCCGCGCGGCGGATTGATCCGCGTGACTCCGCAGAACCTGCTGAGTGTCGCCGGGCAGTTGCGTTGACCGCCCAGCAGAATCGGTGCCGTGACACTCTTCGTCAGCCTCGCCGATACCTCGCAGCGGGTGGGCGCGACCGCCGCCCGTCTCGCGAAAATCCGCGAGCTCGCCGCGCTCCTGTCACAGCTCTCGCCCGCGGAGATCAGCAGCGCGGTGCACTACCTGTCGGGAGAGCTGCCGCAGGGCCGCATCGGCACCGGTCCGGCATCGGTGAGCCGCGCGGCTGCAACCGCGCCCGCGTCCGCCCCGACGCTCTCGATCGCCGATGTGGATCTGCGGCTGAATGCGCTCGCCGGCATGGGCGGTGCGGGCTCGGCGGTGCGCCGTGCCGAGCGCTTGCGCGAGCTGTTCGCCCTCGCCACCGCGGCGGAGCAGCGTTTCCTGCTGCAGTTGCTGGTGGGCGAGCTGCGGCAGGGAGCGCTCGAGGGCGTGATGCAGGAGGCCATCGCGGCCGCCTCGCGGCTGAGCATCGTGCAGGTGCGCCGCGCGGCGATGTATTCGCGCGATCTCGGCGCGGTGGCGGAGGCCGCCCTGCGAGGGGGAGCCGCGGCGCTCGGGCGGTTCCAGCTCGAGCTGTTCGTGCCGGTTGCGCCGATGCTGGCGCAGACCGCTGCGGATGTGTCCAGCGCATTGCGCGACCTCGGGGGTGAAGCAGCATTCGAGTGGAAGATGGACGGTGCTCGCATCCAGGTGCACAAGCGCGCCGCGGAGGTGCGCATCTACACGCGCGGGCTCAAGGATGTCACCGCGGCGCTGCCGGAGATCGCCGAGCTCGCGCGCACACTGCCCGCAGGCACATTGATCCTCGATGGCGAAGTGATCGCACTCGACAGCTCCGGCCGCCCCCATGCGTTCCAGATCACGATGCGTCGCGTGGGCCGCAGGCTCGGCGTCGACACCGCACGCGCCGGGCTGCCGCTCGAGGCGTTCTTCTTCGACTGCCTGCGGCTCGAGGCGGACAGCATCGCCGACCGCCCGGCGCGTGAGCGATTCGAGGCACTCGCCGCGGCGGTACCGGCGAGCGTCCGCATGCCCCGGCTCGTCACCGGCTCCGAAGCGGCGGCGCGCGAGTATTACCAGGCGGCACTCGCGGCGGGGCACGAGGGTGTCATGGCCAAATCCCTGGATGCGCCCTATGAGGCGGGTAACCGCGGAGCCGGCTGGCTGAAGATCAAGCGGGCCCATACGCTCGACCTGATCGTGCTGGGTGCCGAGTGGGGACATGGCCGCCGCACCGGCAAGCTCTCCAACCTCCATCTCGGCGCGCTCGATCCGGCGAGCGGTGATTACGTGATGCTCGGCAAGACGTTCAAGGGCCTCACCGATGCCATGCTCGAGTGGCAGACGCGCGAGTTCCTGCGGCTCGAGACACACCGTGATCGCTCGACCGTATACCTCAGGCCTGAGCTCGTCGTCGAGGTGGCGTTCAGCGATCTGCAGGCCAGCAACCGCTACCCGGGAGGCCTCGCACTGCGCCTGGCGCGCGTAAGGCGCTATCGCGAGGACAAGTCGGCGGCCGATGCCGACAACATGGAGACGGTGCGTCGCATCTACGCGGCCCAGAGCGGCGTTGCGCCCGGCTAGCGCGGTGCAGCGCGACGTCCTAGGCTTGCGGCCCAATGAACACGGAACACTGCGACGTTGCGGTGATCGGCGGCGGCCCGGCCGGCAGCACCGCTGCGGCGCTGCTGGCGCGGCGCGGGCACCGGGTAATCCTCCTCGAGAAGGCACATCATCCGCGCTTTCACATCGGTGAATCGCTGCTGCCGATGAACCTGCCGCTGTTCGAGCGGCTGGGGGTGCTCGAGCAGGTGCGCGCGCTCGGTGTGGTGAAGCCCGGCGCGGATTTCGAGGCGGACAACGAGCGCGGCTACAACACGTTCGCGTTCTGCCGGGCGCTCGGCAACAGTCCGCCGCATGCATTCCAGGTGTGGCGTGCGGACTTCGACCGCATGCTGTTCCAACACGCGCGCAGCTGTGGTGCCGACCCCCGTGAGGGGCATGAGGTGAGGCAGTGCGAGCAGCTCGGGCCGCGTGACACCCGGCTCGAAGTGCGCACGGATGGCGGTGACACCTACCGCCTCGCGGCCCGCTACCTCGTGGATGCGAGCGGCCGCGACACCTTTCTCGCGGCACGCCGCAAGCTGCGGCGCCGTAACAGGCTGCACCAGAGCGCGGCCATCTTCGGCCACTTCCGCGGCGCGGAGACCCGGCCGGGCGAGGACGCCGGCAACATCAGCATCTATCGTTTCGAGTACGGTTGGATGTGGATGATTCCACTTCCCGGCGATGTGATGAGTGTCGGTGCGGTCTGCCGTCCCGAGTACCTCAAGCAGCGCCGCGGCTCGACGCTCGAGTTTCTGCGCGCGACGCTGCAGCGCAGTCCGGGCCTGTGGCGCCGCCTCGCGCGCGCCGAGCTCATCGACGACAAGGTGCACGTCACCGGCAACTACTCGTATGACTCGCGCAGGATCGGTGGACCCGGCTGGGTACTGGTCGGTGACGCCTTCGCCTTCGTCGATCCGGTCTTTTCCTCCGGCGTCTATCTCGCGATGTCCGGGGCCGAACAGGCTGCGAAGGCCGTCGACCGGGCGCTGCGTCAGCCTGCTGCGGAGAAGTCGCTCCTGCGTGCGCTGGAGCGCCGCTACCGCAACGGCATCCGGCGTTTCTCCTTCTTCATCTACCGCTTCAACGATCCGGTGATGGACCGGCTGTTCCGCCAGCCGAGCAACAGCCTGCAGATCGAGCAGGGCATGATCTCCATGCTGGCCGGGGATCTGTTCGATACTCCAGCCGTGCTGCGCAAGCTGCAGCTCTTCAAGCTCGTCTACGCGGTCGGCTGCCTGCGGGACTGGCGTCGCTGGCGCACCGAGCGCAGCTATCGCCTCGCACAGGCGCGCACGCACTTCAGCGGGGGGAACACTCCGCTCGATCGGGCCTGATGCCCCGACCGGCCGGCTCAGGTACGCAGATACGAGGCGCCGTTCACGTCGAGAATCGCGCCGGTCATGGCGGCCGGTGCGTCGAGCGCGCAATAGCTCACGACCGCCGCGACTTCCTGCGGGCTGGCCACGCGGCCGAGTGGCTGGTCGGCGATGACTGCCGGGTCCTGGACCGCATGGGCCACACGCTCCGTCGATACCCATCCGGGAGCCACGACGAACACGTACACACCGCGCGGTGCGAGGGATTTTGCCAGCGACTGGCTGAAAGCATTGAGACCGGCCTTGCTGGCGGCATAGGCGGGCGCGCCGGGCTCGCCGCGAAACGCGGCGCGCGAGGAGACGTTCACGATACGCCCGCCGCCGCCGTGCGCCATGGCACGCGCCGCGCAGTACGACAGATGCGCCGCGCCGATGAGATTCGTCGCGAGGGTCTGTTGCCACGCCGCCGTCCACTGCGGGTATTCGGTATCGAGCGGCGGGTGGTCCGGAAAGATGCCGGCATTGTTGATGAGCACATCGATGGGACCGCGCGGCACGATCTCCTGCCACAGGCGCAGGACCTGCGCCGGCTCCGCGAGATCGGCCTGCACCACGGCATGATCTTCGCCGGGCAGGGTACGGCGCACGGTCTCCGCTGCCGCCCGCTCGGAGCGACAATGGAGAATCACGGTCACGCCGCGTTGAGCCAGGGCCTGACAGATGGCGGTACCGATCCCACCCGAAGCGCCAGTCACGATTGCGGTCGTGCGTTGCATCCCGGTAAGGGTAGCGGCTGGACCCGACTTGCGCGACTGCCGCGGCTTTCACTCGCCGCAGCGGCGCAGCGAGCCGCGAGGATCGCGGGAACGTCCCGGCATCGGCTAGAATCCTGGGGCGCTGATCGGGGCGGACGATGAGAGATGCAAAGCGAGCGGTCCTGGCATCGGTGCTGCTCGTCGGCGCGGCACTCGCCGGTTGTGCCTCCTCACCCTGCACATCCGAGAGTTGCAAGGCGGATGCGAGGATCACCCACGACGTGAAGGCCCAGCTGAAACAGCATCGCGAGCTGAGTGCGCCCAACGTTGTCTACGTACAGACCCGCGATGGCGTGGTGTTTCTCACCGGTCAGGTGGCTACCGATCCGCAGCGTGACACCGCCGAGAGTGTCGCGAGCCACGTCCCAGGTGTCGTGCGGGTGGTGAACTCCATCGCGCTCAGCTACAGCGGACGATGATGCTCTCGTCCCGGTGGCCTGGCGCGCGAGTGCTGCTGCTCGCTGCACTCGCCTCCTCGCACGGCGGCGCGCTGCGGGCGCAGCAAACCGCGACTGCGCCCGGCAGCATCGCGCCCCAGATCGCCAGAGCGCTCACCGCGTATCGCCCCGCGCCGCGTCAGTCGGCAGTCGACCACGGTGCCGCTGCGGCTCTGCGCAGTGTGTATGCGCAACGGGCCAACGGTGCCCTGTGGAGCCGCGCCGGTCACGCAACCGCTCAGGCCACGGCTCTCGTCCAGGAGCTGCAACGCGCCGAGACCTACGGGCTGGAGCCTCAAGATTACGGTGGGGCGGCGCTGGCGCAGCTCGCGGCGCGCCCCGCCGGCTCGAGCAGCGCGGAGGCCGACCGCTGGGCGCGGTTCGATGTGCAGCTGTCGGGCTCGACCCTGCGCTTCCTGAGTGATCTGCATTACGGGCGCGTCGAGCCTTCCGCGGCGGGCTTCAACCTGCAGACGGTCCACCAGCCGCTCGATCTCGCCGCCACTTTGGCCGGGCTCGCGACCGCGACCGATGTCGGCGCAGCGATCGCGGCCACCGAGCCGCCGTTCCATCACTACGCACTGCTGAAGAGCGCGCTGACGCGCTACCTCGATCTGGCGCAGCACCCCGAGCTCGAGCACCTGCCTCCGATCCACGGCTCGTTGAAGCCCGGCGATGCGTACGCCGGGGCGGCGGCGCTGAGCCGGCTGCTGGTCGCGCTCGGCGACATGCCGGCCCCCGACGGCACGCGCCAGGACCAGAACCATTTCAGCCCCGAGCTCAGCGCCGGCGTACGTGCTTTTCAGCAGCGGCACGGGATGGCCGCCGACGGAGTGCTCGGCAAGGCCACCTTGAGCGCACTCACGACCTCGTTCGCAAAGCGCGTGCGGCAGATCGACCTCGCGCTCGAGCGCTGGCGCTGGTTGCCGCCCTTCGAGACGCCGCCCATCATCGTCAACATCCCGCAGTTCCGTCTGTTCGCGTTCCGCACGACCGAGGACCGTGTAGCCAACATCCTCCAGATGGACGTCATCGTCGGCAAAACCTACCCGCGCACGCAGACCCCGGTATTCGAATCGGACATGCGCTACGTCGTGTTCCGGCCGTACTGGGACGTACCGCCGAGCATCCTGCGCAACGAGATGCTGCCGAAGATCCGCGCCAACCCCGGGTACCTCGCCGCGCAGCGACTGGAGATCGTCAATGGTCAGGGTGATAACTCGCCGGTGGTGCCGCCATCACCCGAGGCGATCGCCGGGCTCGCCGCCGGCCGCTACCGCCTGCGCCAGATGCCGGGCGATGACAACGCGCTCGGGCTGGTGAAATTCATGTTTCCCAATACCTATAACGTGTATCTGCACTCCACTCCGGCCCATCGGCTCTTCAAGGAAACCGTACGTACCTTCAGCCACGGCTGCATTCGTGTGAGCGACCCGGTCGCACTCGCGACGTACGTCATGCGCGATGAGCCGGGCGAGTGGACACGGGAGAAGATCGACACGACGATGCATGACGGGACGCGAACCGTGCGGGTGAATCTCCAGCACCCGATCACGGTGCTCATCCTCTACGCCACCGCGCTCGCGACGGAGGCGGGACCGATCCTGTTCTTCGACGATATCTACGGCTACGACCGGAAGCTCGAGCAGCAGCTCGGACTGCGGCCGCTGCACTGAGGCGTCTGAGGCGTCACCAGACGCCTGAGGCGTCACCAGACGCGTACGCGGGCGCCCCGACCCCAGGGTGATCTCAGAAGCGCAATCCGATGGTGACCGGGATGAACTCGAGGGGTTGCGGGGAGGTCTCGATGCGGGTGTATCGTGCCTCGATGAACAGCGTCGGCCCTCGCAGGCGGAAGGCCATGCCGACACCGCCATTCCAGCCGAACCGTGTCGTGGAAGTCGAGGCCACCACCGCGTTGCCATTGCCGTAGTAGCAGTAGCCCCACCAGGGATTGCAGACGTACCCGTAGCCGTACTCCGTCAGCTGCAACTGCGTGTAGTAGGCCCCGACTCCGCCAATCAGATAGGCGTAGGTGGTCGGTGACAGGAGCTGCTGCGCTTCGAGGTTGAGGCTCGCGGACCAGATGTCCGCCCAGCCACCGGTGATGTTCAGACCGGTCGCGGCCGCGCCGGCGTTCTGCAGCGCCTTGGTCGCATTGTTCGAGGCGTAGTTGAGGTCGAGCCTGACCCCGAGGGGGTGGCCGGGCTCACGCCAGGCGACGGCAAAGCCGAGGTCCCAGCCGGTCTGCAGAATGTCGCTGGTCTGCCCGACAGAGGCATTGGCCCCACCCATCATGTACCAGCGGACGGGCGAGTACTCCTGAGAAAAGGCGCTGGGTGCGGCCGCGAGCATCAGTGCACAGGCGCCCAGCGCTGAGCGTGAGAACATCCGGCTCCTCCTTTCCATCCACTTCTCTGACTTTATGTGAAGCGCGCCGCGCACGCAGAGAAGTGACGATCCTCCCATGCGAACGAACGGCTGCGGCTACGGTTGACACCCGGGCGACCCCGGCGTTCACGCGCCTTTTACAATGCGGCGGGATGTTCAGCGCAGGTGCATGCGCTTCACCTCGGCACTGCGCGGGGCGGCGCCGCGCCTGCCGAGCGCGACGGCTATTTCGCGCGACCGGTGGCGTCGTCGAGCCCATCGCGCAGCACGCGCGCCCAGTGGCTGAGAGCGGTGCGTGCCGAGCTCATGTTGGTCACCGAGTTGGTGATCATGAAGTTGCCGGTGTCCCGACCGCGCACGCTGTCGACAGCGCGGGCCATCAGCTTGCCGGTCACCGAATCACGCAGCTCAGCGACGAGCGTCATGTGACCGGCGCTGGTCGTGTAGGTGCGGCTGCGGCCGGCCGTCATCTTGTCCGGTGCAGTGATGTACAGGTTCACGATCGCAGCCGAGACGCGCAGCACATCGTCCCCGTTCTCCCCGACCACCGGGTAGCCGTTGCTGCTGAGCTCCTCCGTGAATACCTTGCGGAACTCCTCTGCCAGCGCCTGCTTGATCTTCTCGATGTCGTCGCTGTTGAGGCGTTGCGAAGGACTGCGCGTCGAGTCGTTGGGCTTCCAGTTCTTGTCGAATTCGACCTCGATGGGGTCGAGTCGTACGCGTCGGTAGCCGGAGAAATCGGCTTCCGGCAGCTTATAGACGTGGTCGAGCTGTTTGCTCTTGACGCGGACCAGCCCGTCCCATTCCTGCGGCGGCTCATCGGCCGGCGCTGCCGGCGGCGAAAGAACCGCCGCCAGGCCGAGCACCAGCAATGCGACTGCCGTGCGCGGCATGGCGCGCTGCGCCGCGCTCATCCGAATTCGCGCCATATCAGTTTCCCTCGTGCTGTGCGCTACCGGCCGGCGACCATCGCCCAGGATTTGTCGGGATCGAAGCGCTCCATCTTCTGGAATTCATCCAGGCTGGCAGGTCCCAGGTCCTTTTCGTACACCACTCCGGTGTGACTGACCATGAAGGTCTTGAGCCCCGTCTCGCCGTACTCCGCGGGCGCGGCGACGAGCGCAAAGCCCCCGATCATGACACCGCCCACCACGTAGTCCATGGCACCAAGTGGGGCAGACGGTCCCTGGGCCTTCAACACCTTGAAGAAGTATCCGTGGTAAGGCTGACCGGCGAGATCGTAGCCCTGCTCGAGGGCCTGCGCGATCTTCTCGCCGATCGGTCCGCCCCAGGTTCCATCCGCATTCTGCCACGCGAGCCCGTCCTGCTTCCCGGGACTGCTGATGATGCGCTGCGCATACTGGGAAGGCTCGTAGCCCTGACGCTTGCGATAAGCGAAGTCGAATTGGGCTTCCACATAGCCTTCACAAATCTCGATCGCATCGAGCTCGTTGTTGCCGATGCGGCGGTACAGGAGCTCCTGACGGCCCGCGGCGGGATCGAATGACCAGCGCCCGTTGCGCTTGACGATGGGGACCGCGAAGGGCCAGTCCTCATGACCGACCAGCAGGTAGGCCCGCGTCTCGGTCTTCGGGTCGAGCGCGAGCTGCTTTTTCTCACGCGCCTGTGCGGCAAATTCCTGTGCGCGCTCGCGGTCCTGGGCATATTCCCCGGTGAGCACCAGATCCTCCCCCTTCGGACCCATGATGCGCATCAGCGCCCGGACGTCGAAGCGCTCCGCGGCGTCGATGAGCGCATCGGCTGCCTGCTCCGCGGATTGAAACGTCTGTTGCCCCGTGACGCCCGCTGCGGCCTTCGGGGAGCTCGCCGGCGCGGCCGGCTCCGCCGCGAGAGCCACACCCGCCAGCAGTCCGGCAAGCGCACCCACGATGTAAGGGATCCTGAAGCGGTTCATCTACGCCTCCCACCGCCGCCGCCACGCCCGCCTCCCCGGCCTCCGCCACCGCCGCGGGAGCTGAAGCTCGAGGAGCCGCGGCTGCTGGCCGCGGAAGCGCGCGATCCGCTGTAGCCGCTCGAGGAGGAGAAAGCATCATTTCCTCCGCGTGAGCCGCCCGAGCTCCCGCGGGAGAGGTCACGACTGCCGATGCTATCCGCTCCGCCGCTGCGGCCGCCCCCGCCTTCGAGGCCCCCGCCGCCACGCGAACTGGAGCTCCCAGCCCCCGCTCCGGCTCCCCCGGTACGGCCACTGCCGACACTTCCGCCCTGCCGATTGATCTGCTGACGGGCGCCCGCTTCGCGCGTTGCGGCGGACGCACCGCGGGTGCTGCCGCCGAACCGATCGGCCGTCGCGCGATCGCCGTAGGGCGCGCCACCACGGTGCTGCGGATTGTGATTCCAGGCGCTGTTCCCACCTGCGCCGCCAGGGGTCTTGGGGCTGCCGGCGCCGGGTTTCGTTCCGCCTGCACCGCCGGGCCCACCGACCCCGCCGGGGCCACCGACACCCCCGGCACCGCCCACTCCGCCGGCACCACCGACGCCACCGACGCCACCGGCTCCGCCCACCCCGCCAACGCCACCAACGCCACCCACTCCGCCGACGCCGCCGACTCCTCCCACGCCGCCGACGCCACCGACTCCGCCAGCACCACCCGGGCGGCCGACGAAGTTGTTGTTATGGTTCACGTAGATGTTGGTGGTCCCCCATCCGCAGCCGTAACCCCAGCCGCCGCTCATCCAGGCGCCCATCATGAATCCGAAACTGAACGACACGAAAGCGGCGCCCGGCGGGTAGTAGGGATAGTAGATCGGCGGGTACGGGTAGACGGGCGGGCCGTAAACCACCACAGGATCATAGGAAGGCACATAGACGACCTGCGGGTTCGCCTGCTCGATCACGATCACCTGCTGGCCACTTTCGACCGTCTGGGTCTGGACCTTCTGCTGCTCGTTGGAGGTCAGTGTGCCTTTGTCCTGTGCTTTCCGGCGCATGCGCTGGATGGCGTCCATCACGTCCTTCTGCTGCGCGAGGAACGCGTTGCCGAGATCGGTCGTCCACTGGATGTCGTCGGCGAGCCGCTTCACGAGATCCGGCAGCGCCGCCATCGACTGCACGCTCGGGTCCCAGGGTTGCTTGGCGACGGCATCCGCCAGGGCTTTATCCTTCAGCGTCGGATTCTTGGCGAGCCACTGCTGCAACTGGATGATCTCGAGAGGGTAGGTCGAGGCCGCCAGCACCTGCGCGAGCAGGGGATCAGGGTAGAGCGCTATGGGGGCGACGAGTGAATCGAGCTGATCCGGGGGTATCTGGCTCGTCTGGTTCTCCACCGGCGCCTGGTTCTGGGCGGGCGCCGGACTCGGTGCGGGTGCTCGGTTCTGCGCCGGCGGCGCAGCGGTGCCGGACCCTGCCGGTGGTGCTGCGGTTTGTGCGGGCGAGCCACTCGGGTGCTCGCTCTCGGTAGCACAACCCTCGTTCGTCAGTGTGCCCGCGAGCGCAGCCACGACGAGGACGACGACGAGCACGCCCGGTCGCGGAGTGCGTGAACGCGTAGTCATGCCCTTTGCCCCCGAGAGATCCATATCCCCACTCTGAATTGGGCCTATGGTACGTCGACCTGACAAGCTGCCCTTTGGGGCAGTCTACGCCAAGGGCACCGTGACCGCCCGGGAGCCCTCAGCTCTTGAGCTTGTAGCCGGTCCTGAAAATCCAGCTCACCAGCGCGACACACAGGGCAAGAAAGCCAGCGATGGCCCCGGCACTGATCGCGATATCGACGTCCGCCACGCCAAAGAAGCTCCAGCGGAAGCCGCTCACCAGGTAGACGACCGGATTGAAGAGCGTGATCTTCTGCCACAGCGGCGGCAGCATGTTGATGGAGTAGAAGGCGCCGCCGAGAAAGGTGAGCGGCGTGAGGATCATGAGCGGCACGATCTGCAGCTGCTCGAAGCTCTCGGACCACAGGCCGATGATGAAGCCGAACAGGCTGAAGCTCACCGCGGTGAGGAGCAGGAAAGCCACCATCCACACCGGATGTGCGATGTGGTACGGCACGCACAGGCGTGCCGTGAGGAGGATGAGGACTCCCAGCAGCATGGATTTGGTGGCTGCCGCGCCGACGTATCCGATGAGCACCTCCACGTACGAGACTGGCGCGGAGAGCAGCTCGAAGATCGTGCCGGACCACTTGGGCATGTAAATGCCGAAGGAGGCGTTCGAGACGCTCTCGCTGAGAATCGACAGCATGATGAGTCCGGGCACGATGAAGGAGCCATAGCCCACGCCGTCGACCTGGCCCATGCGCGCGCCGATGGCGGCGCCGAACACGACGAAGTAGAGCGCGGTCGAGAGGACCGGGGAGGCGATGCTCTGCATGAGCGTGCGGAAGGTGCGCGCCATCTCGAAGTGGTAGATGGCGCGGATGGCGTGGACATTCATGCGTGCGCCCTCACCAGGCCGACGAAGATGTCCTCGAGCGAGCTCTCCTGCGAGTGCAGGTCCTTGATCTCGATACCGAGGTCGCTCAGCCGCCGCAGCAGTCCGGGAATGCCGGTCTCCCGGCTGTGGGCATCGAAGCTGAAGGTGAGCGCGTGCCCATCCTGCGACAGCTCGAGCGGATAGTCCGCAAGGCCCGACGGCAGACTGGTGAGCGGCGACTGCAGTTGCAGCGTCAGCTGCCGCTTGCCGAGCTTGCGCATGAGACGCACCTTGTCCTCGACGACGATCAGCTCGCCATGGTTGATGACGCCGACCCGATCGGCCATCTCCTCGGCTTCCTCGATGTAGTGCGTGGTGAGGATGATGGTGACGCCGCGCTCGCGCAGGCCACGCACCAGCTGCCACATCTCGCGCCGCAGCTCGACATCCACCCCGGCGGTGGGCTCATCGAGGAACAGGATCTCGGGCTCGTGCGAGAGTGCCTTGGCGATCATCACGCGGCGCTTCATCCCGCCCGACAGTGTCATGATCTTGGCGTCGCGGCGCTCCCAGAGCGACAGGTCGCGCAGCACTTTTTCGCAAAATGCGGCGTTCGGCGCCCGGCCGAAGAGTCCGCGGCTGAAGGTGACGGTGGCCCATACGCTTTCGAAGGCGTCGGTGTGCAGCTCCTGCGGCACGAGGCCGATGCAGCTGCGTGCCGCGCGATAGTCGCGGATGATGTCGTGACCGTTCGCCTTCACCGTACCCGCGCTCGGCGTCACGATGCCGCAGATGATGTTGATCAGCGTCGTCTTGCCCGCACCATTAGGGCCCAGCAAGGCGAAGATCTCACCCCGCTCGATCGTGAGCTCGATATCCTTCAGCGCGGTGAGACCGCCCGCGTAGATCTTGCGCAAGCCGCTCACCACGACGGCCGGGATCGGTTTGGCCTCTGGCATGCCCTGCTCCGTCCTTCAGCGATCGCCCCCGAGCGCATCGATGTCGCGCGGCCAGTCCTGCTTGAGCAGCCGCGACAGGGCGCGATCGGCGAGCAGCCGCCCGCCGGTCTGGCAGCGCGCGCAATAGTTGGTCTCGTTGTCGGCGTAGCGGATGCGCTGCACCGGTGCGCCGCACACCGGGCAGGGCAGACGGAAGCGGCCGTGCACGCTCATGTCCTTGCGAAAGGCCGTGACCTTTTCCGGAAATTCGTTCGCCGCGAGCTCGCGCAGGCGGGCCGTCCAGAGCTGCAGCTGCTCGCGCGCCGCCTCATAGAGCCGCTCCACCTCCGCATCGCTCACGCGGCTGGTCAGCGCAAGTGGCGAGAGACGTGCCGCGTGCAGGATCTCGTCCGAGTAGGCGTTGCCGATGCCGCTGAAGAGCCGCGGATCGCTGAGCGCCCGTTTGAGCGTATGGTTCTCGCTCCGTAACCGCTGTGTGAACTGTGCCAGGCTCGAGGCGAGCACCTCGATTCCGCCGGGATCGAGTCGCTGCAGCGCCTCCTCACCCTCGATGAGGCGCAGTGAGGCGCGGCGGCGGGTGCCGGATTCGGTCAGAGTGAGAGTTCCGTTGCCGAACTGAAAGCGCGCTAGGACCGAACGCTTCGGTGGCGCGGTGCCCCGCTCATACCAGTGCAGGCGCCCGGCGATCATGAGATGGAGCACCAGCCACAGGTCGCCCTCCAGTCCGATGGCGATGCGCTTGCCGATGCGGCGCAGTGCACTCACCCGGCGCCCCGCGGCGGACTGCACCGGCGGCTCCGCGGTGCGCAGCAGGAACGGCGACACGATCTGCACGCGTTCGAGCGGCTGCCCGAGGAGCCGCTGCTCCAGCGCCTCCAGGTACACCGTCAGGTCGGGCAGTTCGGGCATCGGCCGCTTCCATTGCGTACCCGGCGGTTCAGTGCGTCACGGGCCGCTGCGCCGCCGCAAACACCTTACCGCTCTTCATCACGAAGCTCACGTGCTCGAGCGCACCGATGTTCGCAAGCGGATCGCCTTCCACGGCGATGACATCCGCGTAGGCGCCAGGGGCGATCGTTCCGAGCGCCCCACGCTGATCGAGAAGCTCTGCGGCACGTGAAGTGGCGGCCTGGATGGCCTGCATCGGCGTCATGCCGAACTCGACCATGCGCGGGAACTCGCGGGCGATCGGCTCCGACCACGGGAAGCCCCCCACGTCAGTGCCGAAAGCGATCTTGACGCCGGCGCGCACCGCCTTCTGGAACGAGACTCCGTGGACCGCGGCACGCTTGCGGTCGCGTATGCCTGCCGGGGTGTCAGGCGGATCCCAGTCGTCGTAGTAGACGGCGAGTGTCGGCACCAGCCAGGTGCCCTGCTTCACCATCTGCGCGATCTGCGCGTCGGTGAGCTCGAGGCCGTGCTCGATCGAATCGCAGCCGCCATCGAGGGCGCGCTGCAGGCCGATGCCGCTGTAAGCATGACAGGCAACCTTCCTGTGCCACCCGTGCGCCTCATCGACGATCGCCTTGAGCTCCTCGAGCGTGAGTGTGGGCTGCGACACGAGTGCACCGTGCTCGTCCACCCACGAGCGATGCGTCATGTAGACCTTGATCAGGTCTGCACCGTGATCGAGCTGCTCGCGCGCCGCCTTGCGCGCCTCCACGGGCCCATCGATCAGCTGCGCGCCCTTGGGAACGGTGATCTCGGGCGCGTACCCCTCGAGGTTGTAGCCACCGGTGGTGGAGATGGCGCGCGTCGCGACGAACATCCGCGGCCCGGGAATGTAGCCTTCGTTGATCGCCTGCTTGATGCCGACGTCACCGTAGCCCGCTCCCTCGGTCTCCACGTCGCGGATCGCGGTGAAGCCCTGCTCGAGCGCGCGGCGCACGGCCACCACCGCGCGAGCCGCGCGGTAGGAGGCCGGATACTTCAGCAATTGGATGTCGTAGCCGCCGGCTGCCGGAATCTCGCCCTGCAGGAAGATATGGGTGTGACAGTCGATCAGACCCGGCAACACCGTCGAGTTGCCGAGGTCGAGCATCTGCGCGCCCGGGGGCGGTGGCCGCGTACCGGCCGCGTAGACGGCGGTGATGCGATCGCCCTGGATCAGTATTTCCTGGTTCGCGCGCGGCTGGGCGCTCGTGCCATCGATGAGGGTGCGAGCGCGGATCACGAAGGTCTGTGCCGCAGCGCCGCTGCCCGGGGCGGGTGATGTTCCCTGCGCCAGAGCGAGCGGGGCGACCGCGAGGCACAGAAAACCGACCAGGATATGCCGATGCATGGGGACCTCGCGGGGAATGACTGCAACTGCGCGGTTGCCGCGTGCGAATCATGCCCGCATCCGCGCCCGCGATAAAGCGGGCGTCACGTCGGGCTCGGAGTGCGCGGTCAGAGACAACCTCATCGTGGAGCTGCCGCGCGGCTGAGGAGGCCCTCCGGCTTATTGCGCTCCGTCTGCGCTGTCGAGAAGGTCCAGGCGCCCATACAACCCGGGCCCGGCACCTTCCCCTTCGGCGCTGAAGAACAAGGTAGCCCGTCCGCTCCGGTCCTCCCCGGAGGCGAGAGCGTGCAGGCGCGGTATGACGAGCACCTCGCCGCGCTCGTCACGAATGACCCCTAACAGCACGCCGCTCTCGGCGTCGAAAGCACTGATCGTGCCGTCGCCGGTGTTCGCCACGAGCAGCGCATGTGCGTAGCGCAGCGCACCGGCACGCGGAGCGGCTGCCATCGCCCACGGCACGTTCAGCGCACTTCCCGGCATGACCAACCGGGTGATGAAATCGCCATCGAGCGTAAAGACATCGATCAGCCCTTGGCCCCGACCGGCGACCGCATCGAGAGTCCCCGCCACGGACTGCAGCGCATAGGCGACGTAGAGAAGCTCATCGATGACCGCGATGCCGAAGGGAGCGTAGCCGGCGGGCAGAGCCGGATCCGTGAATGCAAACCTCGTCGCAGTGGGTATCTGCTTGCTGAACGAGGCGTCGAAGACATCGACCCGTCCGTTGCGAAAATCGGCCGCGTACAGACGCTTCGCACCGGGGGTGCTCGAGCTCGCGATCGCCAGCGCGGTGTAAGCCGGCGCTGCCTCCGCCACCGCGTTTGCACCATGCGAAGGAGCGGTACTGCCGAGATCCGTACGGCGAGCTCGCAGCATCAAGCGAGTGTCAACGGCGCGGCGCGCGCTGCCGCCGGTCCCCACGGGGATTACGGTCAGCGTTGCCGCCTGTGCAATCGAGCCCGAAGCTGAAGTCGAGCAGTTGAGAACATAGGAGAAGGTACCGCTCGTTGAGGGCTTGACGGTGGTGCTCCCCTTTGGATCCTGTGCCCCGCTCCAGGCGCCGCTGGCGGTGCACGCCGTGACGCCGCTCGATGACCAGCTGAGCACCGCGCTCTGGCCGAGGACGATGCTCGTGGGTGAGACGCTGATCGAGACACTCGGGGTGGGGGGCTGCGGTCCGGGTAGCAAGAAATCTCCGCCGCTGCTGAAAGAGCAGGCGAAGAACGTCGACGCCTGCACACAGAGGATGGCCGCAGCCATGCACCAGCCGAGCAGTCGCCCGCGGGAATTGCGCTTCTTCGACACGAGCATGGCTCGCGCTGCCCTTTTTTTTGCAACCCGACCGGACTCGAGTCCGATTCGCGCACCCCTGAGTGGGTCGGCCGGGCGGCTGCATCCCTCAGACCGTATATTTCCTTGCCACCGATTTACGCTCCCGAGGTGCGGGTGGCAAGCCGCGCCGAGGTGTCAACGGCCGACCGTGCGGTTGAGATGCTCCGGATAGCGAGCGCCCTGCACCGGAATGCGCACCACGGTATCGTCGATCTCGCGCAGGTCCTCATCCTGCAGCTCGAGGGCCAGCGCGCCGATGTTCTCCTCGAGACGCTGCAGTCGGGTCGTGCCGGGGATGGGTACGATCCAGGGTCTGCGTGACAGCAGCCAACCGAGCGCCAGCTGTGCCGGGGTGGCATGCTTGCGCGCCGCAATCACACCGAGCTGCTGCACCAATGCGGTGTTGGCTTTGCGTGCGTCGGGCTCGAAGCGCGGCAGCAGATTACGGAAATCACCGCTGTCGAAATGGGTGTTCTCGTCGATCCGGCCGCTGAGAAAACCGCGGCCGAGCGGGCTGTAAGGCACGAACCCGATGCCGAGCTCCTCGAGTGCCGGCAGCACTTCCCGCTCGGGCTCGCGCCACCAGACGGAGTACTCACTCTGCACGGCAGTCACCGGCTGCACGGCATGCGCGCGGCGAATCGTCTGCACACCCGCCTCGGAGAGGCCGAAGTGCTTCACCTTACCCGCGCGGATCAGGTCCTTCACCGCGCCGGCAACCTCCTCGATGGGTACCTCGGGATCGACCCGATGCTGATAGAAAAGATCGATTACGCCGGTCTTCAGTCGTGCCAGCGAGGCGTCGGCCACCGCGCGGATGTGCTCCGGGCGGCTGTCGAGCCCCGCCTGACGACCGGTGGCATCGATCCTGAAGCCGAATTTGGTGGCGATCGCGACCTGTTGCCGATACGGCGCGAGAGCCTCGCCCACGAGCTCCTCGTTCGTGTACGGACCGTAGATCTCGGCGGTGTCGAAGAAAGTGATGCCCCGCTCAACCGCAGCGCGAATGAGGCCGATCATCTCTCGCCGGTCGGCCGGCGGCCCATAAGCATGACTCATCCCCATGCAGCCGAGACCCAGCGCGGAGACTTCCAGTCCGCTTATTCCGAGTGTGCGTTTCTGCATCGTCCTGCTCCGCCGTGGCAGTGATTCTCCGCGCGTCCGGGGCAACCTGACAACCTCGGCGGCCGTGCGCAGCAGCGAAGCCCCACCTTGCGCATGAGGTAAGCTCGGCGGCGCTGAGCCCCAGGCGACGACTCGAGGTAAGGGGAAGATGCACATCCGACCACTCGCACCCTGGCTCATCGCGTTCGCAATCGCCACAGCGACGCGCGCCGTGGTGCCCGTCCCGGAGGTGTCCCCGGAAGGGGAGTTCAAGGTCCGTTTCGTGGGACCGAACGTGGGCAACCGCATCGCGGCGGTCGCAGGCATTGCGGGAGATGCGAGCACCTATTATGCGGGAGCGGCTTCCGGCGGAGTATGGAAATCCACCGACGGCGGCAATCGCTGGCAGCCGATCTTCGACAAGCAGAGCGCCGCTGCGATCGGCGCGCTCGCCATCGCACCGTCGCAGCCGGGCACGGTGTGGGCCGGCACGGGCGAGGCCTGGGTGATCCGCGACACCGATGTGATGGGCAATGGCATCTACAAGTCCACCGATGCCGGGCGGACCTGGACCCACATGGGGCTGGCCGACTCGGGGCGCATCGGCCGCATCGTCGTTCATCCGTCCGACCCCGACATCGTATTCGCCTGCGTGCTGGGACGAGCGACCGGAGCCCAACAGGAGCGCGGCGTATACCGCACGAGCGACGCCGGCCAGCACTGGACGCGGGTGCTGTTCGCCGGGGAAGACACCGGCTGCTCAGGGCTCTCCATGGATGCGCACGATCCACATACCTTGATTGCCGGCATGTGGCAGGTAGAGATGCATACCTGGGGTGAATACAGCGGCGGTCCGCACAGCGGTATCTATATCTCGCATGATGGCGGAACCCGGTGGACCCGGCTCGAAGGCAAGGGCCTGCCGAATGCGCCCCTCGGCAAGATCGACGTCGCCATCGCACCGACTAACTCCAACCGCATCTACGCGCTGATCCAGACCAAGGACCAGGGATCGCTATGGAGGTCCGATGATGCGGGTGAGAACTGGCAGCGCGTCAATTCACAGCGGGCGCTGATCGGGCGGGCGGGCTACTACATACGTCTCGCGGTGTCCACGGGAAGCGACAACGAAGTCTACGTCGCCAACAGCTCGTTCCACCGCTCGCTCGACTGGGGCGAAAGCTTCCACGAGTTGCGCTGGGGCGGCGACACGCACGACATCTGGATCGATCCCGCCAACCCCGATCGCTTCGTCATCACCGATGACGGCGGCATGATCATCACCACCGTGCACGGACGTGGCTTTCACCGCGTCACGCTGCCCATCGGACAGATGTACCACGTCGCGGTCGACGACCAGATCCCCTACTACTTCTACAGCAACATGCAGGACGACGGAAACATGCGCGGGCCGAGCCTTGCGGTGGATTCCGAGGAAACCGGCTGGGACCGCCACATGGGCGGTTGCGAGTCGGGTTTCACGATTCCCGATCCGAGCGACCCGAACATCGTCTGGGCCACCTGCTACGGCGACACGGTGACTCGCTGGGACGCGCGCTATCGCGAAGCACACTCGGTGAGTCCCTGGAAGCACACGCTCGACTCGCCGCCCAACGCCGTGAAGTACCGCTGCCACTGGACGCCGCCGCTCGCGATCGACCCCTTCGACCACAACGCGGTCTACTACGGCTGCCAGGTGATCTTCAGGACGAGCGACGCTGGCCGCAGCTGGTCGGTCGTGAGTCCGGATCTCTCCCGCGCCGACCCGGCGCATCTGCAGCCCTCCGGGGGCATCGTCGGCGACAACCTCGGTCAGTTCTACGGTGCGGTCGTGTTCGCGATCGCCGCTTCGAAGATTCAGCAGGGGCTCATCTGGGCCGGCACCAATGACGGCCAGGTGTGGTACTCCAGAGATGGCGCCGCCAGCTGGATAAACGTCACGAGCAACGTGACAGGCCTGCCCGCCGGCGGCACGATCACCAGCATCGCTCCGTCGAGCTTCGAGCCCGGCAGTGCGTACCTGAGCGTCGATTTCCACCTGCTCGACAATCGGGACCCGTTCATCTATCGCACCCGCGATTTCGGCAGGAGCTGGACCCGCATCAACAGCAACCTGCCGAAGCATGCGCTGTCGTACGTGCGCAGCATCACCGATGACCCGAACTGTCCGGGGCTGCTGTTCGCAGGTACCGGCAACGGTCTTTATTACTCGCTCGATGACGGTGCGCGCTGGCGGCCGCTGCAGAACGGCCTGCCGCCCGCCCCGGTGAGCTGGGTCGTGGTGCAGAAGGAGTTTCATGACCTCGTGCTCTCCACCTACGGCCGTGGGCTCTACATCCTCGATGACATCACTCCGCTCGAGCAGCTGGCACGCGCGGGCGCGGCAGCACCCGTGGTGCTCTTCGAGCCGCGCAAGACCTATCGGTTCGTGCGTGGCGGTCAGGCGCTGCTCAACTATTCGCTCGCGGCCGTGCCCAAAGGCAAGGTCGAGCTCGAGATCCTCGACTCCGGCGGCAAGCGGGTGCGCACGCTCGAGGGTAAGGGCCTCGTTGGCATCAACCGTATCGAGTGGGACCTGCGTTACGAGTCGCCCCGGGTCGTGGCACTGCGCACGGTGGCCCCCGACAATCCGCGGATCTGGCAGGAGCCGCGCTTCCGCGAGGCCGAATCGCGTCCGATCACGCACTGGGGATCGAAGCCTGCCGAGGTGGGACCGATTGCGGCTCCGGGCACGTATACCGTGCGCCTCACCGTCGATGGTCAGCGGTACGCGCAGTCACTCACGCTGCTGCGCGATCCACGCGCGCCCGGCACGGAGGCGGACCTGCAGCTGTCGGTGCAGACGCTGCTGCAGATCCGCGACGACATCAGCCGGGTATCCGACCTCGTCAACGAGCTGGAGTGGCTGCGTAAACAGCTCGAGGTCATCCAGACGATGCTGCGGCCCGCCGCTCCGCCCGAGAAGCCGAAGCCGCACCCCAGGGAGGGCGACGATGAAGAGGAGCCGGAGCCTCCGGCCGCACCACCGCGCGTGCTGAGCGAGGTCGAGGAGCAGCAGCGTGTGCAGCTGCTGGCCGCCGCCCGGAATCTCGACAACAAGCTGCAAACGCTCGAAGCGCAGCTGGTCTCCCGTGCGTTGCGCAACAGCGATGACAAGTACTTCGTCGAAGCCAATGGGGTGTATCTCGATCTGGTGTGGCTCAACGCCGAGGTCGGAACCGGCGGCGGCGATGTGGCCGGGGGCGCCGATTTCGCGCCCACCGCTGCGCAGCTCGAGACACTGCGGACACTGCAGGCTGAGATGGCGAGCATCGAAGCGCAGTACCGCGAGATCCTGCAGAAGGATCTCCCGGCCTTCAATCAGGCGCTGTCGCGGGCCGACCTCACGCCGCTGCTCACGCAGCAGCCCGCGCGGCCGGGGCTGGCTGCGCCGGGCCGCACTTACCTCAGCAAGCTCCATTAGCGGCGTGGGCGGCCGCCCAGGCTGGCGCTTGCCGCAATGATCAACATTTCTGTTGACATTCAATTTAAAGGTTGATATTAAATACAAACGATGAATATCGGCGCGAAACTCCACCTGGTCGGCGACGCGGAGCTCACCGCACAGGCGGCGGAGGCTCGCCTCGATGCACTGTTCTTCGCGCTCTCGGATCCGGTGCGCCGCAGGATCCTCGAGCGGCTCGACGGCGAGGCGCTGCTGGTGTCGGAGCTCGCCGAGCCCTTCGACATCACGCTGCAGGCGGTCTCACGTCACATCCAGGTGCTGGTGCGCGCCGGGCTCATTCAGCAGGAGCGCAGCGGTCGCATCAGCCGCTGCAGCCTGGACGCCGCGCCGCTGCTCGATGCGGCGGTGTGGATCAACCGCTACAGCAAGTACTGGCAGCAGCAGTTCGACATGCTGGCCGCGACGCTCGCCGATATCGACGAGCGCGGCCCGAGACAACCGCCACGGAAGCGGGCGGCCCGGCGCGCCGCGCGCCGCAAAACCTGAGGAGAGACCGATGACCGCTCATCAAATAGTGAATCACGACGATTGGCTCGAGGCCCGCCGGCACCTGCTGGCGAAGGAGAAGGAGTTCACGCGGCTGCGCGATGAGCTGAGCCGGGAGCGGCGCGAGCTGCCCTGGGAGCACGTCCGCAAAGAGTATGCCTTCGAGAGCAGCGAGGGACGCAGGACACTCGCGGACCTCTTCGCCGGCCACAGTCAGCTCATCGTGTACCACTTCATGTATGCGCCCGACTGGGACATCGGCTGCCGCGGCTGCTCCTTCTGGGCGGATAACTTCAACGGCATCGTACCGCACCTGAGGGCGCGGGATGTCTCGCTCGTGGCCGCCTCACGTGCGCCGCTGCAGAAGCTGCAGGCTCAGGCGCGACGATTCGGCTGGACGTTCCCCTGGGTGTCCACAGTCGGTGATGACTTCAATCGCGATTGCGGCGTCTGGTTCGCGCCCGAGGCACTCGAGCAAGGCGCGGCCTGCTACAACTATGCTCCGCGGAAGCTCGAGAGCACCGACATGCCCGGCATCAGCGCGTTCTTCAGGGACGGCACAGAGATCTACCACTCCTACTCCACCTATGCGCGCGGACTCGACATGCTGAACGCGGCCTATCATTACCTCGACATCGCGCCGAAGGGTCGCGACGAGGAGGGACTTGCGTTTCCGATGCAGTGGGTCAAGCACCGCATTGCCTACGAGAGCTGATCCGGGACAGTCAGGAGGTCCTCATGAAGTATGCAGATGTGCACGGCAAGCTCGCCGATTACCGGCGGCAGATAGCCGTGGTGCGGGAGAAGATGCGCGAGACGCTCGCGGCGGTCGAGCCGCAGGAGGTGCAGGACTACGAGCTCACGAACAGCGACGGCACGGTGCGACTGTCGGAGCTGTTCGGCCGCCACGATGACCTCATACTGATCCACAACATGGGCGTCGCCTGCTCTTACTGCACACTGTGGGCGGATGGTTACAACGGCATTCATCCGCACGTCGCGAGCCGTGCAGGGTTTGCGGTGTCGAGTCCGGACCGGCCGCCGGTGCAGAGGAAATTCGCCGAGAGCCGTGGCTGGCGATTCCCCATGGTGAGCCACGCGGGATCCAGCTTCGCTGCCGATATGGGCTACGTTTCTGCGAAAGGTGGCTGGATGCCGGGTGTGTCGGTGTTCCGGCGCGACGGCACGAGAATACTGCGCGTTTCGGACACCGGCTTCAGTCCGGGCGATGATTTCTGCACGCTCTGGCACTTCTTCGATCTGTTGCCGGGCGGCGTTGGCGAGTGGCCGGGCATGGCGAAGAAACCCGCCTGCTGCGCGGGCGGCTGAGGTTGGAGCACCCATGTGTCCGCTTTGTATCGGGTCGGCGCTGCTCGCGGCGACCGGGACCGGCTCAGCGGGAGGTCTGGCCCTCGTTGCCGCCCTGCGCGGCCGGGTGGCTCGCCGACGCTCAGGCGCGCTCGCCGGGCGCGGGCTCACTCGGGCATCGGCACCGGAGCAGGAGCCCGGGCAGTCGCCGTCCAGGTCGTGCCGAGCGAGGCGAGGATGATGAGCGTGATGGCGAGCCACTGCGTGGCCGAGAGTCGCTCCCGCAGCATGGCCCAGCCGATGAGCGCGGCGAACACCGGCTCGATGCTCATGAGGATGCCGAAGGTCCGCGCCGGGAGGCGCGTCAGCGCGATCATCTCCAACGTGTAGGGGAAGGCGGTCGAGAGCAGCGCGATTGCCAGACCATACGGCAGCACCTGAACCGAGAACAGTGCGGTGCCCGCAGTGGCGATGCCGGCGGGCACGACGATGATCGAGGCAATGACGCTGCCGAGAGCCACCGTCTGCGTGCCGTAATCGGCGCCGGCCTTCTGCCCAAAGACGATGTAGAGAGCCCAGCAGGCGCCCGCCGCGAGTGCGAACAGCGCGCCCGTGGGATCTATGTTTCCCTGAGCCGGAGCGAGCGGCAGCAACAGGCCGAGTCCGGCGGCGGCGAGTGCGATCCACAGAAAGTCGATCGGACGGCGCGAGGAGAGCACGGCCACCAGCAGGGGTCCGGTGAATTCGATCGCCACCGTGATGCCCAGCGGCAGCGTGCGCAGCGCCATGTAATAGAGAAGATTCATGACGCCGAGCGAGACGCCGTAAACGACCAGTGCCATGCGCGCGCCGCCGCCGATCCTCGTGCGCCACGGCCGCAGCACCGCCGCCAGCATGAGGGTCGCCAGCGCGGTGCGCAGCGCGACCGCGCCCACCGGGCCTACGCTATGGAACAGTGTTTTGGCGAACGAGGCGCCGAGCTGTATCGAGCCCATCGCGACGAGCAACAGCACGACGGACAGGAGATACCGGGTGCGCGTGGCAGGCGGAGCGGACACTACGGCGCATATCCAGCACCCCGCAGCACTTTGCCGGGGAGCGCACCTGTCATCCTGCCCTCCTCGATAACCGGCACGCCGTTAACGAGAACGTACGACATTCCCTCCGACAACCGGTTGGGATCGTCGTAAGTTGCCCGGTCGCGAATCGCGGCGGGATCGAACACCACCAGGTCGGCCCACAGGCCGAGCTTGATCACCCCGCGATCGGACAGATGCTCGCGCTGCGCGGGCAGTGCGGTGAATTTCCGGATTGCATCTGCCAGGGTGAGCTTCCCGTCCTCGCGCACGTACTTGCGGAGAATCCGGGCAAAGGTGGCATAAGCACGCGGATGCGGATGGTCCGCACCGAGGATCCCTTCGGGGGAAGTTGCCGCATCATCGGTGCCGACCGACACCCAGGGTTGCTGCAGTGCCAGCAGCACGTCAGGCTCGGACATGCCGAATACTGCGACGCTGGTGCCTGCATCATCCTTGATGAGGAAATCGAACAGAGCATCGATGGGGTCCTCGTGCCATTCGGCCGCAACCTCGCTCATGCGCTTGCCGCGATAGCGCAGCAGCTGCGGGTGGTTCACCGCGCATATCAGGATGTCCTGTGGACCCTGGATCTCCTGCCACTCGTTGTCCCACTTATCCGAGGGCGTGAGCATGTCGCGCCGCATCCTGGCGCGCATGGACGGATCCTGCAGGCGGCGCAACAGCGCATCCTTGCCGCCATCGTTCGCCCATGGCGGCGTGAACGCGGCAAGGCTGTTGCTCCAGGCGGTATAGGCATACGTATCGGCAGCCACATCGATGCCGCGGCTGCGCGCCTGGTCGATGCGCTCGATCACGAGCGGCATGCTGCCGAAGTTCCTGAGGCCCGAGACCTTGAGGTGAAAAATCTCGATGGGGATGCGTGCTTCGCTGCCAATGCGGAAGGTCTCATCGAGCGCCGCTGCTTCGGCATCGCCTTCATCGCGCATGTGCGTCGCATAGATACCGCCGTGCCGTGCCGCCGCCTGGGCGAGGGCGATGAGCTCCGCGGTGCTCGCGTAAGGTGCAGGCGGATACTCGAGAGCACTGGAGAGCCCCATCGCACCTTCACGCATTCCCTGCTCGACGAGCTCCGCCATGCGGGTCAGCTCCTCCGCGCTTGCAGCACGGTCGGAGTAGCCAACGACCATCTCGCGCACCGAGGTAGCTCCGATGTAGGTGGCGAAATTGATGCCGGTCCCCTGCTTCTCCAGGCGCGCGAAATAGTCTGCCAGCGAATGCCAGTCGACCTCGAGGTGATAGCGCTCGTAGGTCGCGCGGTGCTGCCGCAGCATCGCCGCGTTCAGCGGTGCGACGGACTCCCCCTCACCGGTGATCTCGGTGGTGATGCCCTGAAAAATCTTCGATGGCGCACGTGGATCGACCAGCAGTGTGAGCTCCGACTGTCCCAGCATGTCGATGAACCCCGGCGCAACCACCCTGCCCTTTGCGTCGATGCTGCGCGTTGCGCTGGCGCGCTGCAGCGTCCCGATGGCGGCGATGCGCCCCTCACTGACGCCGATGTCCGCCGCGTACCAGGGCGATCCGGTGCCATCGATGATGTGCCCATTGCGAACGATGAGGTCATAGTGGGCGGGCGCAGCCCGACCGGTCGGGACGAGGAGGAGCAGCAGCAACGCAGCCAGGCAGCGTCGCGGAGAACTCATCCGCCTCACGGGGCGCGCGACCGGAGCAGCTCGATCTCCAGAAAACGAAACTCGAAGGCGTTGGGATTCACCACGTTGTGCGCCACGCCCTGCTCGCGAGCGTAGGCCACGCCCGTCTCGAGCTGCGCCTCTCTCCATCCCGCACCCTCCTCGAGGCGCAGCGTTCCGGTCGTGAGTGGCACCACGACATAGTCATGCTGGTGCACGTGATGGCCCGTTTCGGCTCCGGGCATGAAACGCCACTCGGTGACTTTCACCCACTCATTCTCGACTTGCACACGCGCTGTGGCTGTCATGCGGCTCGACTCCGGCCGCTCCAGCGGCTCACGGCTCACCGCAACAGAGTAACATCACGCGAGCGTTGGCCAGATCTTGACTATGGCTGCCGGCAACCGCGCCCGGTTGCAGACAGGCCTTGTCAGCCGGGCACAGCGACACTATGTTGTTGCTCCTGTTGGCTGCGGAGCATGCTCATGCGCCCGATCGTCAAGGTGTTGCTCGGCTGCGCCGGATTGGTACCGCTCACAACCCCGGCTGAAACGCTGCGCTGCGGTGCGGTGCTCATCCAGCCCGGCGACGATGCCGGCTACGTTCTCGAGAACTGCGGTGAGCCCGAGGCAGGTCCGTACGACGAGCAGGGACAGCTCACGGTTCTCAATGTTTATCCGATCGGCCTGAGGCGCGCGGACCGCTGGCGTTACCACCGCGGTCCAGGGCTATTCACCGCGATCGTGGCGCTCGGCGATGACGGTCGTGTGCAGGACATCCAGTTCGAGCGTGTCAGGGACTGATCGAGCGGATGCCAGGGGGGGCTGGGCGGGTTGCGATCGCCGGCGCCACTCGCTCGGTGGCGCTCCAACCGCTTTCTTGAAAGCCCGGCTGAACGCCGCCTCCGAGTCGTAACCGACACGATTCGCCACCGTCATCACGCTGTCGGTAGTGCTCAGCAGCTGATTGGCCGCGATCTGCATGCGCCAGCGGGCGAGGTACTGCATCGGCGGCGTACCCACGAATCTCGCGAAGTGCTCCGCAAATGCGGAACGCGACATCGCGACCTCGCGGGCCAGTGACTCGAGCGTCCAATGGCACGCCGGATTGCGATGAATCTCCGCCAGCGCGCGACCGATGAAAGGGTCCCGCAGTCCTGCGAGCCAATCGAGACGCTCGGGAGGCAGGGTCTCCAGGTAGCGGCGGATGACGTCCACGAACATCAGCTCGCTCAGTCGCCCGAGCACGCTCTCGCTGCCGATCCGCGGCTGCTTCGACTCGCGCAAGGCGATCTTCACATAAGCGCTCAGCGGTCCGTCGAGCTGATCGCTCACCTTGAAAACGTGCGGCAGTGAGCCGAGCAGCGGGTTGTACGGCCGAGCATCGCAGCCGAGGAAGCCGCAGACGAACCCGGCCGACTCGGTGGTGCCTTCGCCCATCGAGATTGCGACCGGCAGCTCCAGCTCGTGCGGCGCACGATAGCGGCCGACATCGTGCGCACCGCGCAGGCCGGGCGCACTGGCCAGGACGTGCGCGTGGCCGTGCGGAATCACGACCACATCGCCCTCCTTCAAGGGCAACGGCGGCTCGTTACCGACCGTGGCCCAGCAGGTGCCATGGGTAATGGCGTGGTAGCAGATGAGGTTCTCGGCTGCGGGAAACATGCGGCTGACGATCTGCCGACCCGCGGGGGTCTCGGCCGCCCATGGGTCCGATGCATGCACATCGAAGAATATGGCGCCTTTGAGGCGGACGGCTCGCAGCACGTCTGACAATGCATCCATAGCCACTCCGCAGACGATCGAGCATGACAGGCGGACGACCGGTCATTCGAAGCGGGCCACCGCCTCACTAGACTCCCGGTCTGGGTCGCTGTCCATGCATCTTACCGAGGATCTTCAATCATGAGCACTCTGTCTGGGCGCTGCTTTTGCGGAGAAGTGCAGTTCGAGGTGACCGGCGATCCCGCCGCGATGGGCTACTGTCACTGCGAATCGTGTCGCCACTGGTCCGCTGGGCCGGTGAACGCATTCTCACTCTGGAAGCCGGAGTCGCTGCGCGTGACGCGGGGCGGCTCGAGCATAGGCACGTACAACAAGACACCCATCAGCTACCGCAAGTGGTGCACGAAATGCGGTGGCCACCTGTTTACCGAGCACCCGACGATGGGCCTGATCGACATCTACGCTGCGATGCTGCCGCAGCTCGAATTCGAGCCCGCGCTGCACGTGAATTACCAGGAGACCGTCCTGCGGATCAAGGACGGGAAGCCGAAGATGAAGGACATGCCCAAGGAAATGGGCGGATCGGGAGCGCTGCTGCCCGAGTAGCGCGTCTCGGTCCAGCGCAACCCTGATCTGCGCTCAACGAATCATCGATTGCCCGGTGCCGGGGGCGCGGATGAGCTCAGCAGCTTCTGAAAATCCGGTGACGACCGGATGATCTGCCTCGCGGCGGCGCGCAGACGGTCGACCGCCTCGGCGGGCAACGCGAACGAGGTCGGGAGCTGGTTCAGGTAATCGCGCTCCTTCTTGTCGGCCAGCACCTCGAATGAGACTTCGATCGGGTAAATGTCCGCATTGACCGCATTGGTTACCCACGCCATCGAGGGATCCTTCCGCGGGTCAAAAGCGGGGGAATCCCGTACCGCGCGCAGGGCAGTCCAGCGCGCATCGATATCCCGCAGCAGCTCGATCGACTCGCTGGCATAACGGTCGACGGGCACACCGGACGCTTTGACGAGGATCGGCACCGCGCCAGGTGAATCTTCCGTTTCGTTCCAGTCGAACGACGGTGACGATGTCGAGTTGACCACGAAAACGATGATTCTTCGAACGTGATCGAGCGGCGTCGCCTGCCCCGCGAGCCGCAGGGCCTCGAATGCTTCGAGGTAGTCCAAAACGCCCCGCAGACCCAGGTTGTCGGCGACGGCTCCATCCACCAGGTGGAAGTACCGGTCTTCGGAGGCGTCATCCAGCTGCTCGAGCTCCTTCAGGCGCCTCAGCATGCGCCCGGCCGGTCGCGGTGGATTACTCTCCTCGGCAAACATTTTCAGCCATTGGGGCGGGTGATAGTCGCACTGGCCACCATAGTTGTTGATGGTGACGGGAGACAGCGCGACCGGAACGGCGGACGAGGCGGCCGCGGCACGCGAGAGCTTGATGCTGCTGAGATCGGCGCACATGACGTCGAAGTTCTGCGGTATGAATACCACGCGGGCTCCGCTGGTGAGCTCGGTTGCGCCCACGACGATCCCCACACCCGAGCTCCGCTCCAGATCGGCAAACGTGGCGCCGTGGAACAGGATCTCGTCGTAGAGCTCGGCGGCGAGCTCCGAGCGGCCCCATCCCGAGGACCAGAGAGCGCGCCAGTTCAGCGGGTTGAACAGGCGCCGCAGGAGCGCGCCCTGCACGTCACGCTTGAGGAAGCTTTTCTCAAACACATCAAACGTCCGGTCCCGGTACAGCCCATAGGCCAGGGCCGTAAAGCTGCCGCCGGAAACGCCGCTGATCAGGTCGACCTCATCGAGCAGACGGACGTTGCGGCCGCTGCTGGTAGTGAACCTGGTGTCGCGCAGGGTTTCGAGAACGCCGTAGGAGAACGCGGCGGCGCGTGTGCCACCCCCGGAAAAAGCGAGGATGACGAGGTCCTGCAGGTCTGCACTACCTCGTTCCATGCCTTCGTACCTCTCCTCCGCGGTCGCCTGAAGGCGCGTCAACGGCGGATTGACCGGACGGTGTGGGTGGCGCCCCAGTGCCAGCAATGAGATGAGCGCGATCGCGAGAAAGCCGAAAATGGAACGGGGACGCAACATGCTTCCAATGCGACGCATGGTCACTCCCTCATCGCGAACCCGACCACGCGTCCTTGCGCGTCGAGTCTGAATCTGACCGGTTCGGGATCCTTGTCGGTCTCGAGGACCGTGTCTACCGCGCTGACCGTTCCGTCGGCGAGCAATTCGATCGCACTTTTCGAAAGTCGATCGGCGCCGGTTATCCGTAGCGATCGCGCGCGCTCGAGCTCGCCGCCTACCCGTTGGCGATCGTGCGCCTCGACTGCGCTGCCGGCTGCTGTCGCGGCCAGGGTCGGTGCCATCGCCGGGACGACGCGATAACCCGCCCAGGCTTCCAGCACGCTGCGCAACGAAGCGGCCCGAGCCTGGTCAGGGAGCGGTTGTGAGCCGGCCGGCGAGCGTATCTCGAGTCGCCGATCGGTGAGCCCGGCAATATGCCGGCCGATGTCCACCGCATCGACTTGCGCGGCATTGGCGAGAACCATGACCGCCAGTTGTTGCTGCGGGTACCGCACGATCGCTGCCCGGAATCCCTGCCAGGCCCCGCCGTGCTGCAGGACCGGCTCACCGCGCTGCTCGGAGAGGAACCATCCAAACCCGTAAGGGAAGCGGGCGCCGCCAGCAAGGTGCACCGCGGTCCACCAGGCGTTGAAACTTTCGGCGCTCATGAAAGAGCGCGCCTCCAAAGCCTTCTCCCAGGCTGCAAGATCGCGCGTCGAGAAGTACAGCGAGCCGTCGGCGGTGCGATTCAAGCCGGGCGCGACCCAGTCCTGGTTGACCAGCTCACCGTGGTCGTCGAGCTCATAGCCTGCTGCACGGTTCGGCGTGATGCGCCGCTCGCTGATCAGCTGCGCGGTCTGCATGCCCAGGGGCCTGAAGATCCGCTCTGCCAGAAATTCGCTGTAGTCCTTGCCGGCGAGCTTCGTCAGCAGCAGGCCGAGAATCAGGTAGCCGCTGTTCGAATAGCTCCACTGCGTGCCCGGCTCGAACTCGAGCGGCAGCTTCTGCATGGCGGCCAGCAGCTCACCATCGGTGTAGTCCTTGCGGTAGTCGAGATCACCCGAGTTGTATTCACCGTAGTCCTTGATGCCCGAGGTATGCGTGAGCAGCTGGCGAATGCTGACTTTGTGCCAGGCCGCGGGCGCGTCCGGGTAATACATGGCGAGCCGATCATCGAGCCGGAGCTTGCCCTCCTGCACGAGCAGCAGGATGCCAGCCGCCGTGAACATCTTGCCGGTCGAGCCGGACTGGAACAGCGTATCGGCGGTCACCGGCACCCGCAGCTCGAGATTGGCGTAGCCGTATCCCTGCTGCTTCACGACGTTGCCGTTCTGCATGACGAGCACTGCGATGCCCGGGACTTTCTGGGACTCGAGCTGCGTGCGGACGAAATCATCGATCGCGTCGGCGGCGGCAGGCACTACCCGCAGCAGCGAGGAGAGAAGTGCTGTGACCGTAGCGGCCGTTCTCGGCTTTGCTCTCATGGATGCCGTCACTCATCAGTGGGCGGTGGCAGCCGCTACGGACGCACCCGCGAGACGCGCAATCGCGCCGAGTGTCGTCTGCGCCGCATTCAAGCCCAGTCGGAAATCCTCGTCGCCGAAAGATGCATAGCGATCGGTAGGCTGATGCCAGTGCGGATCCCAGCCCGCACCGATCTGCGTCCCGCGCTCATTCTCGCGCACGCTGATGGCCGGGACCACGTCCATGAACGGTGTGCTGTCGGTATTCGTCATGTGTGGTCCGATACTGGCAGGGTAGTCGGTGGCGTATGCCTCGTTCGCCGCATAGAACTCCCACGCCAGCTTCTGCGCACCCGCGGCCTGCTTCGCCTGTGACTGGAACTCGATGTTGATATCCGCCTCGGGCCGCTGCTTCGGGCTCACCGTACCGTCCGGGCGCGGCATGCCGTGATCGAACAGCACCATGTCGTGCTGCACCATACCGAGCCAGCGCGGTTCCGGGTAGCGACCCGACCCCGGCGGTGACTCGATTCCCTGCAGATGCGCCCGTTGCTCGACGTACGCGTACGCACCGTCGAGGCCAGTCTCCTCGTTGTTCCACAATACGAAGCGGATGGAGCGCTCGGTCCGCACATCCGCACTGGACAGGACCCGCGCCAATTCCATGACCAGCGCGGTGCCGGAGCCGTCATCATTGGCGGCCTCGCCGAAGCCGATGCCATCCATGTGTGCCCCGACGATATACATCTCTTCCGGGTGGGCGCTGCCGACCTTGGTGCAGTAGACCTCCTCGCGCGCCCCCGGCGTGCTCGGCTGCGAATCGAGAGACCGGAGCCTGGGATCCGGCTGGCGCTCGGGATCGTCGTTCACGCCCGTCGGGCCACGCTGCCCGCGAAAGCGCCCGCCACCCTGCGGGGCGCCGCGTGCCACCGGTGGGCCGCTCGGCCGGGCGGTCTGCTCCCGTGAGAACTCGTAGCGCAGTCTGGCGACATCCCCGCAACCGTAGGAGCGCAGCCGGGACTCTATCCAGTCGATGGCCGCGCGATTGCGATCGGTGCCCTGTCGACGGTCGCCAAAGCGCGTGAGCTCCCGGATCGTCTCCTTGTAGCGCGTGAGATCCAGGCGCGCTACGAGTCGAGCGGCCGGGTCTTGTGCCGCCGGTACGGCCATCGCGTGCTGCGCGGCATCGAGCGGCTTACCCTCCAGCAGGCTAACGGCGCCGAGTGCGGACAACGTGAGAACGCGGCTGAGGATTTTTGAGCCCACGAGTTGCTCCAGGTGCGCGCGCACAGCGCCGCGGGCGGCATTGAACCTCACTCCGATATCCTCATGCCATCGAAACTTGGCATTGGCGCGCGCTTCGTCAATCATGGATACGAATGCCAGCCCGGACGAACTACCGACGCCGACCCCTGCTGGTCATCGCGATCGAGCAGAGCGCCACCGCGTATGCGTTCCTCATGAAAAGCCTCGGCATGACCAGGCACTGACCTGCGCTTCTGCCGGGCGCACGGATGCGGAAGTAAGCCATGTGGAGCAGATGGAAGAAGTTTGCGAGCACCGGTATCGGGCTGCTGCCCCTGCTGTGGAGCTTCACCGGCGAGGCGCTGGCACAAGCGCAACCGCCTGGCGCACAACCGCCGAGCGGGGATGAGCTGCACTCCATGTACTGCGTCGAGGTGCTGAGGGCGGAAATCGCGTTACAGCAACATATGATATCCGCCGCGACCGAGGCGGCAGGTGCAGCACCCTCGCCGTTGCGTGAGCACTGGATCGACACGAGCATGGAGCTGCTGCGACGACTCGCACAGCTCGAAGGCACGGTGTACCGCCTGCAGCTCTACATGCTGCCGCGGATTCCCGGTGTCGACTCGCTGGCGCTGGCCGCTGCCATCCGGCAGGCAAACGCCGACATCCAGGAATCGTGGCGCAGCGAGACGCTGCTCAGTCGAGCGGCAGCGTGCGAGAATCCGCCATGGCTACCGCCATGATGACTCCCAGGGTGTTGCTCCTCTCTGGTCTCGCATGCAGTTTGCTCATCGCGGAGGCGACGATTGGCGCAGAGCCTCGGGCCACAGGGGATTCGAGACAGATCACGGCTGTCGAGTATCTCTATGCGGATGTCAGCGACGCCAATACCATCCTCGCCGCCATCGACTCGGGGCTGCTGAGCCGCTATCAGGGCAAAGACCGCGCCGCCTGGCAGCAGTTCTATACGGAGAATCTCGCCAAGCTCGCCAAGGAGCTGCAGAGCTTACCGAGCTCCGGGCTCCCCGAGGGCGACACGAGGGCCATCGCGGCGATGCGCAAGCAGACGCAGGCCTTTACCGGCGGCGGCGCGCTCTCCAGCCCCGCGGCCAAGTGCGAGGAGGCAGCCCGCAAGGACCTTGCGTATCCGCAGCTCAAATCTGCGCTGGTTGCCTGTTTCGTCGAGATCGGCAACAGCCTCACCTTCGAGGGCGGCAAGATCAACCGAGTTTCCGCGCTCGACCTGCTGCATGAGACCGCCGATCCGCAGCGACGCAAGGCAGTGTTCCTCGCCTTCATGCCGCTATGGCGAGCCATCAACGGAAACGACGAGCCGGACAGTCCCTATCGACGCATGATCGCCGGGGCGGCCGCGGCAGCGGCCAGGAGCGGCTCAGAGATCGACAACGCTGCAAGCGACGTCGGCATCGCGCCGGACGAAGTCGAGCGCTGGCTGCTGCAGATCCTCGATGCCTGGCGGGTGTCGAGCGGCGCCGGCATGGTCGAGCCCTGGGACTTCCGATTCCAGAGCGGCGCGGCCGATCGCCTGCTGGAGACCTATATCCCGCGCGCCACGCTGCAGCCGATCAACCAGCGTTACTACAGGGATCTGGGCGCCGACCTCGAGCACCTCGGAACGCTCTACGATCTCGAGCCCCGGCCGGACAAGGCGGCATTGGCTTATACGGAGTTCGTCGTCCACGGACGGATGGTGAACGGAGCCTGGAGGCCCACCATCGCGCGCGTCTCGGCACCTTACGAGCGCGGCGGGCTGTTCGTACTGAACGAGCTGGTGCACGAGAACGGCCACGTGGTGAACATCACGGCGATTCGCAATCGCCCCGCTTTCGTGGACTGGCCAAGCGACCTGTTCGCCGAGGCTTTCGCGGATGTCCCCGCCTGGAGCACCTATGAGCCGGCCTGGCAGCGCCATTACCTCGGCCATGAAGCCCCCGAGCAACTTTCGCTGCGCGCCTTGTATTCGGTGGTCATGCTCGATGTGGCGTGGTCCCTGTTCGAGCTGCGCATGTTTCGCGCTCCGACGACCGACCCGAATGCGCTCTGGACCGAGATCACCAGCCGCTATCTGCACATCACGCCGCATCCGGAGCTCTCCTGGTGGGCGGTACGGGTGCAGCTCGTCGATCTGCCCGGCTACATGGTCAACTACGGCTTCGGTGCCATCCTCACTGCCGAAATGCGGCGCCACACCGTTGAAGCGCTGGGACCTTTCGACACGGGAGATACGCGCTGGTATGCGTGGCTTGCCGAGCGCCTGCTGCGCTTCGGCTCGGAGCGTGACACCCGCACACTGATGCAGGATTTCCTGGGACGCCCGGTATCGCCGCAGGCGCTGCTCGAGCAGATTCGCCGCCTGAAGCCGACCTCGCCGCAGACCGACGCTCGCCAGGGCGCGCCCTAGCGATCGCAAAGCGTCGGCTACTCCAGACCCGCGCGACGGAACGCCTCCAGATAGTGGTCACGCTCGGCAGGGTCCTTGGCAGGTATATGGCTCGCTATCCACGCCAGTGAGATGTTGGGCTGGACCCGACGCAGCTCGCGGAGCGCAGCGGCGGCGGTGTCGGTCCGGCCAGCCATGGCGGCGGCGGCCGTCAAGACCCGGTGCGCACCGACGAAATCGGTGCGCTGCATCACCCCCTGGCGCGCCAGCCGCATCGCCTCATCGTAGTTCCGACCGACGAACTGCGCGTAGCTCGCAATGCCGTAATAGATCGCCGAAAAAGGATCGCGCGGGCTCAGGCGCAGGGCGCGCTCCGCCGCCAAAGCGCCCTCCTTCCACCGCCCGCAATAGCACAACGCCAGCCCGTAATAGCCGTGGGCGAGCGAGAAGCTGGGATTGAGCCGCAGCGCCGTCTCAAATGCGGCGAGGGACTCATCGAAGCGCCGCACATGCAGATTAACGCTGCCGAGCGCGAGATGGGCCCAGGGGTCCTCCCTGTCGGCGAGGATGGCAGCGCGTGCCGCGCGTTCGGCGATCGACGCGATGGCAGCCATGTCCTCCCAACCCATGTGCCCGCAGAAACTGTGGCTCGTGGCGAGGATGCCCAGCGCGCGGCCGTAGTCCGGATCGATAGCCACAGCTTTTTCCAGCAGCGCCTGCGCGACGACGTTGTCCTGCCGCGTTATCCGCCAGAAGTGCGACAGCGCCCGCATGAGCAGGTCCCAGGCATCCAGGCTGTCGGGCAGCTTGCGGCTGGCGCGGAAATTCTCGGCTGCGTAGAGCTGCGGCTCGATGGCGGCGACGATGGCCTCGGTGATCTCGTCCTGCACGGCAAACACGTCGGCGAGCTTGCGGTCGTAGCGTTCCGCCCACAGATGGCTGCCGGTAGCGGCGTCGTTGAGCTGCGCAGTAATCCGCACGCGATCGCCGCCCCGGCGCACGCTGCCCTCCACCACGTAACCGACCCCGAGCTCCTCGGCGACCTGTTTCATGTGGACGGATTTGCCCTTGTAGATGAAGGAAGAGTTCCGGGCGATCACGAAAAACCAGCGCAGCCTGGAGAGCGCGGTGATGATGTCCTCACTGACGCCGTCCGAGAAATACTCCTGCTCCGGATCGCCCGTCATGTTGCTGAAGGGCAGCACCGCGATCGCCGGGCGGTCCGGCAGCGGTAGTGCGAGCCGTGATCGCGATCGGGCGTCCTCGTCCGACTGGGCCGGGGTACCCCCGACCACCTCGTCCCGCAGCGTCTGAACGCCGGCGATGAAGCGCAGGCCTTTGCGCGCGAAGGTGCGTATGAGCCTTTGCTCTCCGCCGCTGTCTCCGACTGCACGGCGCACCGCGTTGATGCGGGTGGTCAGGGTCGAATCCGACACGATGCGCCCGGCCCACACCGAGGCGATCAGATCGTCCTTGCTCACCACGCGGTCGCGATTCTCCACAAGGTGGACCAGCAAATCGAAGACCTGCGGCTCGATGGCGATCGGATCCGACCCGCGCCGCAGCTCGCGCCGATCAGTGTCAAGCACATGATTGGCAAAGAGATATTTCACGTCTGCGCCTTGCAGAAACGGGCCGTGAAGGCTCTCGGCAAATAATCAAGGCGGTCTCGGGGAAAAATCAAGCCCGGATGAAAGCGCTTCGCGCGCTCCTGCGGCAACCTGCGCGCAACCGATGGCACTGCGCGACCACATGAAGGAGAGCCGCATGTTCATCTTCGATCGACCGCTCACGGCAGTACTGATCGCCCTGACCGTTCCGCTGCTTCTCGTTCTGCTCGACGGCGTATTCGGGTCGACCCTGATCTGAAGAACCTCGCAAGCCGCCGCGAGTGAGCGTCACGGCTTGGACGACGCTGCGAATCTCAACCACTGCCCAGCACAGGAGCTCTACATGCCACTCATCAACGTCAAGATCATTGAAGGTGTTTTTTCCACGGAGCAAAAGACCCAGATCATCCGCAACCTCACAAACGCGATGGTGGAGATCGAGGGCGAAGCGATGCGGTCGGTGACCTGGACCGTGCTCGAGGAGGTCAAGAGCGGCGACTGGGGTATCGCCGGTAAGCCCCTCACGACCACCGAGGTGCGCACGCTCGCGGCGTCGCGTCCGGCCAAGACCGCTTGAGACTCTCCTTCCCGGCGCGCGCCGCAGTGGTGGCGTGCGCCGGGCGGCCCTCTGGCGGAGGGGGACATCAGGGTTCGTCGCATCAGCCGGCGAACTAGCGTACTGTACTCGGCGATTCGTAGGATGACGCACGCTGTGCGTGGCGTCGGTCCGAGAGGGTGTTCGTCTTCATTCACCAGTGAGTACTGTGCAGTGACCAAACTCTACGTTGGAAACCTTCCCTTCACCGCGACTGAAGAGAGTGTGCGTGCTCTGTTTTCCGCGCATGGAACTGTCGAGAAGGTCTCCTTGATCACCGATCGCGATACCGGGCGTCCGCGCGGTTTCGGCTTTGTGGAAATGTCGAACGCGGATGCATCGCGGGCCATGCAGGCGCTGAATGGCAAGGATTTCGATGGCCGCACTCTCAAAGTCAACGAGGCGCAGGAGCGCGAGCGATCCGGCGGCGGCCCCCGCGGTGGCCCACGTCGCTACTGAGCTCGGGCAGCGACAGACACCGACGCCCGGCGCAACCGGCCGGGCCTCCAGCCGAACCGATTGGGTGTCGGGCTTCTGCCCCGCCACTCTGGTGCTCTCGCTCGCGCTGTCGGCCTGCACGACCGTGCAGACGACCCAACCGGGAGCCGTCGGCGTCCAACGTAAGCAGACGATGGTGGTTTCCGAGGCCTCCGTCGAACAGGGCGCACAGCAGGCCTATATCGGCGAGCTGCACAAGGCCGAGGCCGGCGGCAAGCTCAACACCGATGCAGCGCTCACTGCGCGGATTCGGCGCATCACCGACCGGCTCATCCCAGTCACCGGGGCGTTCCGTCCCGATGCGCCTGACTGGAAATGGGAGGTCAACACCCTCACCACGCCCGAGATGAACGCCTATGCCATGCCCGGCGGAAAGATCATGGTGTACAGCGGCCTGGTAGAGAAACTGCAACTGAGCGACGGCGAGATCGCCGCGGTTCTGGGACACGAGATATCACACGCGCTCCGCGAGCACACCCGCGAGCGCGTCTCGAGGGTCTATGAGGAGCAGGTGGCGCTGGCAGGGCTCGCCGTATTGACCGGCGCGGGCGCCGGCACCATGGACCTGGCCGGCCAGGTTGCCTCGGCGACGTTCGAGCTGCCGCACGACCGCCAGCAGGAAGCCGAGGCGGATGTGATGGGACTCGAGCTCATGGCGCGTGCCGGTTACGACCCCCACGAAGCCATCACTCTCTGGAAGAAGATGATGGCCGCCGAAAAGAGCGAACCGCCGCAGTTCCTCAGCACGCATCCGGCTTCGATGAATCGCATCGCCGAGCTCGAGCGCCACATGCCGCAGGTAGTGCCGCTTTACCTGACAGCGATGCAACAAAAGTGAGCCCCCCCGCGAATCCCATCATCCCTCGCGACGGTCCATCGCCAACGGCCGCGCCCAAGCTGTCAGCACCTGAAGGGTCGCACTGCAGAATGCCGCTTGATTGACCCTTCGTGCGTGCTTTACCACGGCCGTCGAACCCAGTCGTTGGTGAGTCCTGCTGCCGCCGCCGCGCGGGCTCTATTTCTTCGCGCGTAGCTGGCTACTGGCTTCGACCTCGGAATCGACCTTGACCGTCAATGCGGACGCACTGCGGCGCCGCAGGCGCAGTATCTCGCTGCCGAGCGCAATCTCGTCCCCCGGGGCGAGCCGCGTCGGTGCGGAGATGCGCTTGCCATTGACGTAGGTACCGTTGGTACTTTCGAGATCCTCGATCGTCACCGCTCCGCCCGCGACGGTGATACGTGCATGGCGCCGGGAGACAGTGGTGCCATCGACGATGAGCGAACAGTCGGCATCCCGTCCAGCAATGTGCTCACCATCGGCGAGCGGCACGGATTGCCTCATCCACAACACCTCGATCGTCGGCGTCGTAGAGTCAACAGCCGGCAGAGTGATTACCTCGGCGCAGAAGGCATACCCGGCCTTGTAGGCGGTTCGGATGATGCGGGATTCGCGTGGCGCATCACCGAGCACGGAACGGAGCTCCGACACGAGGCGCGTCAGGCTGGTACGGGCCACGTACACGGTGGGCCAGAGCAACTCGTCGAGCTCGTTGTTGGTGACCACCGCGGGCCGACGCTTGATCAGGACTTCGAGCAATTCATACATCTTGGGCTCGAGGGCTACCTTCTTGCCCTGCCGCTCGAGCTGTCGTGCCCGCAAATCCAGGACGCAGTCGGCAAACTTCAGCCTCATGGCACGATCAGAGCACTTCCGCGACGGCGTATCAATGAGTTTCCGATCGCGCCTGCTCGCCTGCAAGAGCCGTCGCAGCGGCGCAAGCGGAGGCCAGCAACACAGCAGTGAACGGCATTCGTTTTGCGATCTTGATGCTCGAGTTCATGCCGATCTCCTGTGTCGGATAGTAGGTAACTTCGCCGAGCCTGCGGTCCGGGTAGGCTCGTGACAAGCTGGGGATGACAACTCACGACAGCCGTCCGCGTTCTGATACGACCGTAGAAAAACGATAAGCGACCGCCGTCTGAGGCGCTTCCCACAAGGGGTCCGATATCCGACGGCATTCGCGATGCGAGCTCGAAAATGGGTCCCGGAAACCGGACACCATTCCAGCAATGCCTCCTGGCAGTGCTTGCGAGTCATTACCGGGGTACTCGGACACGGTAGTGGACGGAGCTGCCCGCTCCGTCCGCCACCGCCGCTTTTTCCAACAGGGTCACTGCGTCAACCTCTCAGGCATACGAGAGACCTATGGTCCCGGATCTCCGGATTGTTCGCGCAGGCAGAGAGCGGGCCGTTCTGCAGTTGCGCCGTACGAACCCTGGCATTCGCAGCCATGACCGAGGCGAACTGAAACGGGTCGCGCTCGATGGAGACACTGGAACTCACGAACGCCCAGCTGCTGACGGCCGTGATCACCGTCGCGCTGGCAGCAGCAACGAAGCGGCTGAAATCCACGGTACGAGTACTCATATGCTGATCTCCTCAGTGTAGATGCCTGTTAACTTCACTCCGCCTCGGACCCTGTTCACCGACAGTCCTGCGACGCGATGTGACGGTAACTGTCTACCGTCGAGGGATCTTTAGGGACTTGTTAGGAAGTCCTGAGAACTGAAGCGTGAAGGCGTGGAGGGTTCAGCGGGGGGACATTCAGCGCAGCTTCGGTGGGTCAGCGGGTACCACTCATGAAGTCGGCAACGTTCAGCTCGCCCTGAGACTTGAATCGTAAGGCTCCCGATGTGCTGTTGAGCTTCCCCTGCATCACGTAGGTCACCTTGTCCAGGCTCTTGCCGGTGAACAAGCCCATCGTCTGGCCCGCGATCGCAAAAGCCGAGACAGTCATCGGCACGGTGATCACCGCTTCGCCAAACGCCGGTACCGTGCCGCTCTGGTTGCTCACTCCGGTAGCGAAGCTCTTGTCCTGAACATCGAGCTCGACATAGATGCCGTTGTACGCGATCGGTTCAGCGTTCGAATTCTGAACCCGCAGCTTCAGCTGCATGCGGGCTTCAAAACCCTCTCCCGCGCCCGCAGGCTCCATACCCACGACCGTTACATGCGGGGGATCTGTATGCTGCAGCCAGGCGCACCCGGACAAAGCCAATCCGACAGCAGCCAGCAGGATCAACGGTCGTGCGATCGATGCCCGGTTGCGCATTCGCTATCACTCCTTGGCCAAGTGGCCCATCGCGCGGCAGCCTACTTCCTCAGGATTCTGAGGGGTACCGGAGGCGCGATACCGTGCTTGCTGGCAAAGTTGCCCTGGTTGATCGCGAGGCTCACGAGGCCGCGTGAGTCGATGAATAGCAGCGGGTCGCCAACCGGCACGTTTCCAAAGGTCGTCACGAAGGGCAGGGAGTATTCGCTGCCCGAGAGCCCGACCCGCACCGCATCACCGACATGGTAGCCGAGCTTGGCGAGGTCCGACCCGTCGATGTTGGTCACGAGATTGCCATACGGTCCGTCCAGGGCGACCACCTCACCCTGGATGCCACTGGAGTCGGTGGTCACGCGGGGAATGTCGAGGCGCGTCAGGGTCTTCAGCTCCGGGCCTGCCTCCGTCCAGTCATCGCCACGCTGCAGGTGCGCGGCGGCTGGCGAGTAGATATCGCGCCCGTGGAAGGTCGAGGAGCTCGACTCTGCGAAGCGCCATTTGGGGTTGGTGATCTCGCGGATCCCATCAATCCCATCGCGCTCGACGACCCGCGTGATCAGGCCGTTGTCTGGCAGCACGAAGAACTGGCCGCGCCTGGTCTTCACGATGATCGATCGCCGGCTGGTTCCCACGCCAGGGTCGATAACGCTAAGGAATATGGTCCCCGCCGGGTAGTACTGCGCGGTGCGGCCGAGCAGCCGTGCGCCCTCGGCGATCGAATATGGCGTGACCTGATGCGTGAGATCGATGATCTCGGCGTCGGGCGCCAGCGTCTTGATGACTCCCTTACAGATCGCGACGGCATCGTCGACAATCCCGAAGTCCGTCATGAAGACGATCACAGGCTTCGGGACAGGGTTGGCAAGTGCGACCGGGGGAGCGGCGGCCAGCAGGCCGGCCAGGAGCAGCGCCACGACGCTCAGCCGTGTTGGGGCGAGATGGGACCTCATGGTCGTCATGCTGCCAGTCTGCTGTGGCATTTTGTCCTTGTCGAGCCTCAAACGTGTCGACCGCAGGCCCGGTGGAGCTACACTCATTCCGCATCAGCGAACAACAAATGGGGGGGTGGCATGTCGCATCTGGCGCGCGGAACTCTGGGCGTGGCCACTTTGCTGCTGATTGCCTGGCTGCTGAGCGAGCGACGTCGTTTGGTCGCCTGGCGTTTCGTCGCGCTCGGGATGCTGGTTCAAGCTCTCCTCGCGGCCGTTCTTCTCAAGATACCTTTCGCGACGACTGCGTTCGCCCAGGTTGATCGCGCGGTCATGGCCATACAGCACGCTTCGCAAGCCGGCAGCTCGTTCGTGTTCGGCTTTCTCGGCGGTGGGCCCGCGCCCTACCAACCCTCGGGTACCGGCTCCGATATCGTGCTGGCGTTTCGCATTCTGCCGCTCATCATCGTCGTGAGCGCCTTAGCGGCCCTGCTCACCTACTGGAGACTATTGCCGGCAGTGGTGACGGCCCTGGCGCGGGTGTTCGAGCGCATCCTCGGTATCGGCGGCGCGGTCGCACTCTGCTCGGTGGCCAGCCCTTTCCTTGGCATGGTCGAATCGTCGATCCTGATCCGGCCGTACGTAGCGCGCCTCACACGTAGCGAGCTCTGCATGGTGATGTGCACCGGGCTGGCCACCATCGCCGGCACGGTATTGGTGCTGTACGCCACGATGCTCGGGCCGGTTATCCACAATTCAGCAGGGCACCTGCTGATCGCGTCGATTATTTCCTTGCCGGCGGCGATCGTCGTCGCACGGATGTTGATCCCCGAAGACGCTCCACCGACACCGGGTAAGCTTGAATTGCCGAGCGATGTTCACGGAACCTTCGACGCAATCAGCCAGGGCACGCGCCAGGGATTGGCGCTTTTCCTGAACATAGTCGCGGTGTTGCTGGTGTTCGTCGCACTCATACATCTACTCGACGCTTTGCTCAGCCAGTTGCCCGAATTTGGCGGCAAGCCCGTGAGCCTCGAACGTTTCATCGGCCTGGGATTCACGCCGGTGGCCTGGCTCATCGGCATACCATGGAACGAAGCGCCCACGGTGGGAGCGTTGCTCGGAACGAAGACCGTCCTCAATGAGTTGCTTGCCTATACCGATCTCGCCGCTCTTAGCGAAAGCGTGCTGAGCGAGCGCAGCCGACTCATCACCACATACGCGCTATGCGGATTTGCGAATTTCGGAAGTGTGGGAATCCTGGTAACCGGACTCGCCACCATGGCGCCCGCGCGGCGCGCAGAGATCGCGGAGCTGGGAGTGCGGGCCCTCATCGGAGGCACTCTGGCCAATTGCATTACCGCCGCGCTTGTCGGAACTCTGCTGTGAGGACTCGATATGCACACGCGCCCGGCGATGCTGATGTCGTCTGATCGTCGCTTCGGCAATCGCCATGCAATGTATGTATCGCTGGCGCTGGTGGGATTGCTGGCACGCGCGAGCGGCGCGGCACAGTCCGCGCCGCCTGAAACCCCTCCAGCGATCAACCCTCACAATGTCTCCGTCAGCTACGATCCGTATCGATTCGCCCCGGGCGCGAGCGTCGCGCAGCAGCTGCGGCTGACGGGCACGCCGGAGGGAGTGCGCTTCACCTGGCCAAAGGTGTCGGCCAGCCAGTGGGATACCGCCCTGTTGGCAGTGCAGAGCTGGGGGGCCGAATCGCAACCGTGGGTCGAGGTATCGGCCGGAGCTGCCACGACACGCCAATATCTGGACCCGAACGCAATCGGCATCCGTTGGTTGAATGTGAGCGGACTGCGGGCGCAGCTGGTCGCGGGGGCGGAGGTAACCCTCCGCGCTCACGCTGTGACGCTCGGCGGGGAGGATGCGACGCTGCGTCTGTTCCAGAATCAGCTCGATCTGGGCCAGCGACTGCTGATCGTTGCGCCCCACCCTGACGATGCCGAGATCGCAGCCTTCGGTTTATATGCCGGACGCCAGTCGACCGTCGTGACCGTGACGGCCGGCAATGCCGGGGCCATGAACTACCGCGCCCAGGTTGCGGATCCGCCGGAGCATTATCGACTCAAGGGTTATCTGCGGGCGGTGGACAGTGTGGTCGTGCCCTGGCAGGGCGGGATTCCACCGGAGCGCGCCTACAACCTCGGGTATTTCGACGGTCGCCTCGACGCCATGTATGCAGCACCAGCGCTGACGGTCCCCGAGGTCTACGGCCCCAACACCGATGTCGCGCCTTACCGCCGTGCCAACCTCAGCTCGCTGTTGCCGAACGGATCACGTACCAACACCTGGAATCACCTCGTCGAGGACCTGGTCGTAGTTCTGCGCAAAGTGAACCCGGCAACCATCGTCATGCCCGATCCGCGGCTCGACAGTCACCTCGATCACGAGTACACGACAGTAGCGGTCGTGCAGGCTCTGGAACAGTGGAATCGTGATGCGACCTTCCTGCTGTACACCAACCACGCCGGGGGCAACCGCTATCCTTATGGGCCGGCGGGGAGCGTGACCTCACTGCCGCCGCTTGAGCCCGCGGCTGCGGACATCCTGCTGCAGAAGGTGTTCTCGTATGAGACGGATCCGCGGTTGCAGATCCGCAAGCTCTTCGCGCTGGAGTCAATGCACGATCTGCGGCTGTCGCCCGAAGAACAGAGCACTTGCGATGCGCCGAATGTCCAACATCGCACTGACGACTATCCGCGGACGTACGAGGAAGACTATTTGCGGCGGGCGGTGCGCGCTAACGAGATCTTTTATGCATTCGACCGCGCCGGGGTTCGGGAACTGGTGCGTGGATTCCTGGAAAGCGGAGCCAGGACTCGCGCTGCTCAATAAACCGTCAACCGATCGAAGCGGCTGCCGCCGGGGAATGCTTACTGAGAATGCGCGCCTTGGCCGATTCGTACTGCGGCTCATCCAGCACTCCGATCTGCCTGAGCCGACCATGTTCGCGCATTTCGTCGCGGAGGTGAGCAGCCTTGGTTGTGCGGCGAGCCGCGGCGGCAAGCCGGACGTGTGCGGCCACCTTCGCCATGAAGTGCCGCAGGCGACGCACGGTTCCGAGCCCCCCGGTGCAATCCAACACTCTGGCGGCGCCCACCGAGCTGAGCAGCCTGACGGTCTCGGTCGTCCGATAGGCCGCCAGCAGCGTCGTCATCGCCCACGCTCCCATCACGGTGGCGCAGAGGGGGACTGAGTATCGTTGCCACCACTGCGGCGCCGAGGAGGCGAGCTGGAGGATTCCGCACGCCAGGGTTGTCAGCAGGAGAGACGCCGTAATCCACCGCCAGGCGATATGCCGCGAGACGCACGGCGTCTCGACGAAGCGCAGATCGAGCACATATTCAAGAGTGCCGGAGCGCGAGCGCGCGCGCACCGCCAGGTAGTAGTAATCGATGATCTCGAGCTGCGTGAATTGCCCGCGCAGTCGACTGCGAAATGCCACACTCGCGTGCACCTTGCGTGCAGCACGAAGATCGGGCACTTGCTGGACGTCCGACTCGAGCAGGATGTGTTCAGCTGCCGGGATACGGGTAACCGCCGCTGTGCGCATCACATCGCTCCGACCACGTTCATGAAGATGCCGTGGCTCTTGAAGCTCATATCCGTCAGATCTTCCGAAAAATTAGTGAAGTTGTACCCGAGCCCCGCCTTCACATGCTTGCCGAGATGACGATAGAAAGCGACCAGCGCCCCGGAGCGGGTTTGGTTGAGGTCGGGCATCTCGAGCGTGCGGCCCTCGACCATGCCCTCCCACTCCTGGCGGAAGTGCCAGTCGACGCGCACGATGTAGAGTTGCGCCGTGTTGTCGAAGAATTGGGGGTTTACACGCTCGAGGCTCGCCTCGCCCGTGCGGTACGCGTATTTCCCGCCGACCGTCCACTGCCGGGTGAGGTCATAGCTCACATCGATGGATGCGATGCGACTCTTCTGTATGAACTGCGCCGCCGTGTCCTGCGGGGTAACCTGTCCGGCCGTTGGGACATTGTAGAAGTATGTGTACTTGCCCAGCACGTCGAGCCGATCGCTCTGCACCGGGCGGTACCCGTAGCCGACCACCGCCTGCGTGTAGCCGCCGTCATAGAACTGTCCCTGAGAGGCGTTGCTCATCGAGTGGTCGAGCTTGCCGAGCAGCCTCCAGTCGGGTGTGAGCTGGTACTTGAAATTGTTCCTGAACAGCCAGGTCTTCAGTTTGGTGTAGCTGGTCGCGTCCGGTTGCTCCATCTCATCATCCCGATACTCGACGCCGCTCGAGAACTGGATCTTCTCGTGGCCGTAGCCGACGCGGATGCCGCCTGCCTTGCGCTTCGTCTGGGCGTCGGTCTGGCTGTCGACGAGCGTACCGACCTCCGCGTTGGCGCCGAGGTTCCAGCGATCGTCGGGCCTGAGCGTCACGCCGGTCGCATGCGTGAGGCCCGACGCCGAGTCGATGTCCTGATAGCGCTCCTCGACATACACACTGCTGCTGTCCGTCAGGCGCTCTTTCATCCCTGAGACCAGCGTGCCCTGGCGCTGGAACAGGCCGGTATCCGCGAGCTCGTTCTCCAGTGAGTAATTGAGGTACAGCGTCGTGTGCTCCGAGACCAGGTAGCTGGTGCCGAGCTTTCCACCGGGCCCGAGATTGCCGCCGGACGCTTCCGCATCGACCCGCAGCGCGTCGGTGACGCGATACGACCCGCCGACACCGCCCCGTCCGTTGTCCTCCCGGTCACCGCTCTTCGAGACGGTGTCCTGCGCGAAGGTGTAGGCGCGCCATCTGGCGAGTGAGTCGTACCCTAGCTGCGCCACTACATCGGTGCGCTCGCCCTGTTGCTGCGTCGCCGGCACGAGCGGCGAGTTGTCCTCACGGTCGTCCCGGCGGACGCCGCTGCTCACGCTCCAGTGCTTGCTCAGCTTGTAGGCGAGGTCGAGCTCCGCGGCGGTGGTCGTGAGTCCCTCTTCCTGCGCCTTGCGGTCCGCCTTGGCGTTGACGCTCCAGCGGTCGCCCATCGGCAACGTCAAAGTGCCGCCGGAGTAGTCGGTGGGAGTCAGAGTGTCGAATCCGGGCGCGGAATAGCCGGCATCGAGATGCTGCGTGTAGTACGTCATCCGGCCTTTGGTCCCGGCCAGAATGTCACCGAGCCCGAGGCTGACATCGGCACGGTATGCGTCAGCATTGGCGTTGGCGAAAGAGGCTGGGTTGTAGCTCGTGAAGCCGAAACCCCCGTCGTTCGAATAGAACGAGGAGGACGCGAGCCCCTCGCTTTTCCCGCTCTGCAGCTTCACCCAGGAGTCCGCGCTCCTGCGCAGCAACACGTCCGCGCCCCGGACGCTGCTGCCGTCGACCCCCATGTCGTTGGAGCTGGCCGTGACACCAAGCCGGACATAGTTATTGATCCACGCATCAGCCTGGCCACCTGTGGTCCAGGTGTGGATGTCCGAGAAGGCTGGCGTGTATTCGTAACGGACCACCAGGTATGCCAGCTGCCCGCTGAGCCCGCTGGTGCGAACCAGCAGGTTATCGGCCGCGGTCGAGGACAACGGCTCGGCGAGGACGATCCGCCCCTGCAGGTAGTCGATCTCGTAGTCGATGGAAGGCCGCAGATTCACGGTTCCCATGACGAGTCCGGAGTCCTTGTCGCGCAGCTCGATGCGCACCTGCTCCGAGCCGGTGAGAATGTCCTGCTCGCGCAGGAAGTAAAGCGAGCCACCGGTTCCCTGGAACTCATCGCGGCCCGCGATCGTGCCCGGCTGGGCGGCGAACCCATCGAGCGTAATGCGCTTCTCACCGAAACTCGTCGTGCTGTCGGAGAGCCAGTGGATATTTCCGCCGTACAGCCCGCGGTCGACCTGCGTGAGCTCGTTATCGAGGTAGTTGATTCTGAAGTTGCCCCACAGTCCGTAGTCGTCGTGGTGCTCGGCCTTGACGTAGAACTTGCCGAGTGTCGGAGCGAGCTCCTGCACGGTGCTGTCGTCGCCGTAGGTCGGGTAGTAGTAATCGGGGTCGATGCGGCGGAACAGCGAGTCGGGCGCCTTGTTGAGGAAGTCGCTGAACAGATCCTTGAACGGCTCCTCGCGGGTATCCGCGCTCGCCGTCACCTTCCAATCGTTGCTGAATTTCTGCGTACCGAAGAATGACAGGCTGCCGTAGGCCTTGGCGTCGTAGTCGAACGGGGCGTTGGCACCCTGCATTTCCTGCTCGGTGGTGGTCGTGTGATTCTTCGAGAGCGTCAGGTCCGCCATACCGAAGAAGAAGCGATCTTTGGGCTTGAACTCGAGGTCGCGCAGGTAGAGCGTGCCATTGCCGTCCTGATCGAGCACGGCCACCTCGACGGTGTGTACTCCGTTGGGCAGGACATCCTCGGCGACGAAGTTGCCCTTCGCATCGACCGGCACCTGGTGGCCGGCCACCCATACCGTGTGCCCGGGAGGAATGCCGCCACCGTGCACCGTTACCGTGCCGCCACTCACCCGGATGTTCTGATCCGCAAGCGTGCTCTCGCCGTAGGCGGCAAGCAGTTCCGGCTCTGTGCGCAGGACCGGCGCGGGCTGCGCGGCGGGCTCCGGATCCTGCGCCGCGAGGACGAACCTGCCGTCGGAGGGGTCAGCGTCGAATACTGCCGCCAACAAGCTGCCCATCGCCGGGCCGCCAGCTTCGGCCGGAGAACTCGTCTTGGCAGGTGCGCGCAGCGCGGGCGGCGCGGCGCCGCTCCCGCCCTTCGCCCCGGCGCCGGGGGCGTCATTCCCGGGTGGCTTGGTGTTGCCGCCGGAATCGTTCATCTCGTAATCGCCACCGCTCGGCGGCCCGGCCGTCGGCCTGTCGGGCGCGCGCGATCCATCGTCAACCATCCAAAGGGATGCAGGCTTCGTTTCGTCGAATTTGCCGTCCTTGCCATAGGCACGGACCAGGTACTTCAGCTCCCGCCCCGCCGCGGAGAGCTGCTGCGCGAGCGGCTGCCACTCGACGGAGCCGTTCGGATCGATCGGGACTACGGCAAGCGGCGTGCTCTGCGCGGAACGTCCGGCCTCGAATATCCGCACCTCCGCGCGCGCGATGAAGGCCGCGTAGTTGGTGTACATCTGAAAGCGCACCGGCGCCGCGATCAGACCCTCGACCGGGCTGCGCTGGAACTCGACGACGCTCGGGGCGACCGCAACACTCAAGCGGCGTCGTGCCTTGAGATCGTCGAACTGGAAGCGGATGTCCGCCTTGTCGAGAGCGACGTCCGTGCAGCGCTGCACGTCGGCGGAGCTCCTGCCCGGATCGTCGATGGGCACACCGTCCACGGTGATGTGCATGGTGTTGACGCCCAGGGGGTTCTGCGGTGTGAGCTCGTGCGTCAGTGGCGTGACCGTCACGCCCTCGTAGTCATCGAGTATGGCGGGCTCGTCGTAGACCACCTGAACCACGACATACGAGGACTCGCCCTGGGTGAAGCCTACGTTGACGACGTCGCTCGACTGCACGAAGCCCCGGCCTTCGTGCTCAGCCTGCGAGGCGGAAAGATGCATCTGCTCGGTGACGAGCTCCATGGCTCGACGCGCCCGGGCGGCCGACAGTCCCACGTCATCGCCATACACCGCGGCGGTGCGGCGATCGAGCGGCTCATTGGCCGTATACCCCACGAAGCGCAGTCGCACGTTTGACTTGTCGCGCACATCGGCCATGGCGCGCCGCAGGCTTTCGATATAGCCCGGCGGGATGATGGCGCGCCCATTTGTCAGCTGCAGGGGCGCCAAGCTGCCCCACGCCGGCTCATAGACCTTCGTGATTATTTCGCTGCCCGGATTGGGGCACATCTGGGGCTCGTCGGGCAGCTCCCGCAGCGGGTCGTCGTACCAGAACTGCACCTCGATGCGGCGATTAAGGGCACGGCCCTGGGCGGTGTCGTTCGGGGCGAGCGGCGCCGCGGCGCCGCGGCCGTCGCTCGTCACCGCGGTGCCCGGGAGCTTCAGTGCTTCCTGTACAGCGAGCGCCACGCGGTGTGCCCGTGCTTTCGAGAGCGCGAGGAGATCGCCGTAAATGCGCGCATCGCGCTCCGACAATGCCACCTGGTCGGTGTAGCCGATGAACTTGACCACCACGCTCGACTTGTCGCGCAGGTTGTTCAGCGCCTTTCTGATGTGCTCGATGAACTCCGGGGTCACCTGCACGTTGTCCTCGCCGTAGTGCAGGGGCGGGACGACATTGCTCAGGCGGGAGCGCCGCGCCGCACCTTCCTTGAAGCGCAGCTTGCAGAGCGTCTGCACGCGGCAGACCTTGACCTGCTTGATCTCCTCTCGCACCAGCACCTCATCGTTCGCCTCGCGCGCCTTCGGCTGGTCGTACCAGACCTCCACCTCCACGCGGCGGTTGAGTGCGCGCCCGGCGGCGGTGTCGTTGGAGGCAATCGGGTGGGTATCGCCGGCCCACTCGTACTCGACCGACTCCGGCTTGAGCTGCATGGCCCGCTTGAGGAATTCAGCCACCTCGCCCGCGCGCTCCCGCGACAGTCCGGCGTTGTCCCCGAACGTGCGGGCGAGCGCCGGGGAAAGCGGCTGGCTGTCGGCATGGCCGACCAGATGCAGCCGTACGTTGCGGCGATCGCGCAGGGCGTCGAGCGCTTTGCGCAGCGTATCGAGGTAATTGTCCGGAATCCGCGCTACTCCGGAGTCGAAGTGAATCGGCGGAATGACGTTCTTGAGCTTCACGGTCTCGAAGCTCTCGGCGAGCACCGGCCGCGGCTTGAGCGTGTCACCGGCCTCGGTGTTGATCTGTGCCGGGTCTCGCGCCCGCGGCGTGAACGGCTGCTCCATGGGCAATTGCCGCTCGATCGCGCTGCCGAGCGGCGAGTCCCCGACGGTCTGCGCCTGTGCGCTCATGGCGATGAGCGTCAGGCAGCTGAGGAGCCAGGCGCTGCGCTTGCGGATGCCGCTCACTTGGCACCCCGCAGTCGCTCGACGGGTTCCTTGGGTGGACTGCCGCGCAGCCAGTAGACCTCGCGCTCGATCGTGAGCTCGTAGCAGCAGTTCATCGCCCGCCAGGCGTCGCTGATCGACTTGGCAACCGCTTCGAGGCGCTGGTCGACCAGCAGCTTGTCCTCGACGTCGCCGAGATATGACAGGTGCAGGACCGATCGCGACTTGCGCAGCTCCGCAAGCAGCAGGTCCAGCCTCGGCCGCCATTGCGGGCGCATGTCGGTGGTGCCCGGCTCGAACACCGCATCCGAGAGATCGAGACCCACGACGCGATGAATCGAGGCGCCGAACTCGAAGCGCAGCGCCTTGCCGCGCGTTGCGCGCTCCACGAGCACCGGCGGCGTCGTCGGTCGATAGCCGCTCGGCAGCGTGCGGTCATCGAGCTTGAGCGCGAAGTTGCTGCCCCGGCCCTCGAGCGGCGTGATCGCACAGGTGATGTGGAAGCGCCCGAACTCGTCCGTGATGGCGGCGAGACCGCGGGTGGTCAGGACCCGTACCCCGGGTATGCCCTTCTCTCCCGGATCCTGCTGGCCGTTGCCGTTCGCGTCATCGAAGACCTTGCCGATGACGTCCGTGCAATCAAAGGTCGTGTCCGGCACCACCCGGACCGTGGCGGTGCCCTCGGTCGACACCGCATTGCCCAGGGCGGCCGGCGCGGGACCTTGCTTCGCGGGGGCACGCATCGCCGCGGCGGGAGCCTGAACGCGGTTCGCTACAGCAACGCCGATCTCGGCAAAAGCCTGGGCGCGGTTCACGAACTCCCCTTCGCCTGCTCCGGCGCCCACCGCCAGCAGCAGCACGAAGGTGTGATGCGCACCGCCTGCGAAGCTGAGATTGCTCCAGGTGAGCTGGAATCCCGACACCGCCGGTTCCGCCGGCACGTCATCGAGGCGTGCCGAGCCTTTCACGTAGCGGAATCCAGCGGGGAAGCTATCGACCAGCGCCACGCCCACGACAGGGCCGGTGAGCACGTTGGTGACCGTGATGGTGTAGGGCACGAGCTGGCCGCGCGTCACATCGACGAGAGGAGTCGTCTTATTGACCGTCAGCGCCCCCGGCGGAGTATCCAACTGGATCGAGACGCTCCCCGAGACGCTCTGCGGCGGGTTGCCCCAGGTAACGACGCCGGTGTTGGTGACGGTCGTACCCGTGGGGAGCGTGCTGCCGAGGGTCGCGCGGAAGCGCAGGTCGATCGTCCCTCCGGGCGCGAGCGCTCCGTAGGTCGCCGAGTAGTTGGCGGTGATGACGTTGCCGGTAACGGTCACGCCGGTTACCGAGCCGTTCATGGTGGCCGTGCCGGCCACGTACGTCAGCGCCCCGGGCCCCGCCGCGTTGAGGTCGTCCGTGATCACGACCGGGCTCGCCGGGCTCGCCGAGTTGTTGGTGACGTGCACCAGGTAGTTGAGAGTTGCGCCAGGCGCCGCCGCGCCGCCGCCCACCACCGTCACCTGCTTGGTGATCGTGACCGCGGAACTGGTCACCGTCACGGTGTGCGCGTCCTGGCAATCGAGCACTCCGGGCGTGCCGGTGGTCAGCGTGCAGGTGGAGCTCTGGCGGGTGGTGTCACTGCTCGGGCCGTTGTACCACTGCGTCACGCCGGCCACGTTGGTGAGCGTGACGCCCTTCTGCGAGTTGGCGTCGAGCTGCGTCTGATAGGTGACGATGAGGCGCTGCGTCGAGCTGATGACCGTCGCGGCGCTCAACAGGTTGAGTGTCAGCGTGCAGCTGGGCGCCGCGGCATAACTGACCGTGTAATCCTTGCCGGCCTCCGGCGGTCCCTTGGCGGGCACCGGTGTCACGCCATCGGCCTGGAAGAGCTGCACCGAGAGGATCTGCGGTGGGGTCGCGCACATGCCGCCCGTCGTACCCATCGGCAGCCTGTCGACGATGGTCGCGTTCCAGGCATCGGTACTGCCGGTGTTCTGTACGTTGAGGGTGAACTGCCCCAGCTGCCCGAGGTACATGGTCGCCGGGCCGCCCTTGGTCATCGTCAGTGCGGAGATCGGCACCGCTACCGTGTGGGCGTCCTGGCAGTCGAGCACCCCGGGCGTGCCGTTGGTCAGCGTGCAGGTGTAGCTCCGGCGGCCGCCGTCGCTGCTCGGGCCGTTGTACCACTGCGTCGCACCGGCTACGTTGGTGAGCGTGATGCCCTTCTGCGTGTTGGCATCGAGCTGCGTCTGGTAGGTGACGATGAGGCGCTGCGTCGAGCTGATCACCGCCGCGGCACTCAGCAGGTTGAGTGTCAGAGTGCAGGTGGGCATCCCGACATAGGTGACGGTGTAGTCGGTGCCGGTTGCGAGTGGTCCCTTGCCCGGTACCGGTGTCACACCATCAGCCTGGAACACCTGCGCGGAGAGAATTTGCGGGGCCGCCGTACACATGCCGCCCGTGGTACCCGTCGGCAGCTTGTCGACGATGGTCGCGTTCCACGCATCAGTCATCCCGGTGTTCTGCACGTTGAGGCTGAACTGCCCCAGCTGCCCGAGGTACAGCGTCGCCGGGCCGGCCTTGACGAGCGTGAGTGCGGGCGGTGTAGCGGCGACCACCTGGATGGAGACACTCCCCGCGGCGCTCTGCGGCGGGATGTTCCAGGTAACGACGCCGGTGTTGGTGACTGTCGTGCCGCCGATGAGCGTGCTGCCGAGGGTGGCGCGGAAGCGCAGGTCGATCGTTGCTGCGGGCGCGAGCGGTCCGTAGGTCGTCGAGTAGCTCGCGGTGATGACGTTGCCGGCGACGCTGACACCGTTGGGGGTGCCGTTCATGGTCGCCGTGCCGGCCACGTAGGTAAGCACCTGCGGTCCCGGTGCGTTCAGGTCGTCGGTGATCACCACCGGGGTCACCGGGTTCGCCGAGGTGTTGGTCACGTGCACCAGGTAGTCGAGCGTTGCGCCCGGCACTGCCGGGCCGCCGCCCACCACCGTCACCTGCTTGGTGATGGTCAACGCGGGGGCCACCACCGTCACCGTGTGTGCGTCCTGGCAGTCGAGCACCCCGGGCGTGCCGTTGGTCAGCGTGCAGGTGTAGCTCAGGCGGCCGCCGTTGCTGCTCGGCCCGTTGTACCACTGCGTCGCACCGGCTACGTTGGTGAGCGTGATGCCCTTCTGCGTGTTGGCATCGAGCTGCGTCTGGTAGGTGACGATGAGGCGCTGCGTCGGGCCGATCACCGCCGCGGCGCTCAGCAGGTTGAGTGTCAGGGTGCACGCCGGCGGCCCTGCGAAGCTGACCGTGTAGTCCGCGCCGGCCGTGAGCGGTCCCTTGCCGGGCACCGGTGTCACGCCATCGGACTGAAATACCTGCGCGGAGAGAATCTGCGGCGCCGTCGTGCACGTGCCGCCCGTCGCACCGGTCGGCAGCTTGTCGACGATGGTCGCGTTCCAGGCGTCGCTGCCGCCGTTGTTCTGGACGTCGAGGCCGAACGCGCCCCACTGCGCCAGACTCATTGTTGCGGGACCCGACTTGCGGAGCACCAGCACCGGATCGGGAATTTTCGCCTGAAGGTCTACAGTGAGGTTCGCCCCCTCGAGGCTGAAAAATGTGCTGCCGTTTGCGGCTATGCCACCGTTGCCGAAATTGACGACCCCGCTGTGCGTATTCGTTACGTTGAAAGTAATTGCCCCCTGACCATAACGGTTCGGGTCCTTTGCGCCTGCGCAATTGGGCAGCGGCCCAACAGGGCTGAAGTTCCATCCCGGCAGGCCACAGATTCCATCGCCGTCGAAACCAAAGATGTCGACCGTCGCGCTGCTCAACTGCAGGCTGGTGATGGCTGTGCCGGTGTTGTTGACGACACCAATCATGTTGTCGTCATCGCCGCTTTCGTAAGAGGGGGCAGGATTCGGGGCGGTTATCGTGACCGACCCGCCGGCGTTGAGCGTGATCAGGACGGTACAACCCTCATTGGCCTGTCCTTTTTGATTAGCGAGATAGGTGGGACTGACGTTCACTTGACCGGCACGGCCGCTGGTGACAATGGCGCAGGTCTGCGTCTGGGCGAGCGCAGCCTTCGCTCCCATCATCAGCACGACGATGCTGAAGAAAGTCCTTTTCATGGCACGCGCCCAGGTCAAACTGCGTGTCCTCTAGGCAGCCGGAAGGAAATCGATCGGGTAGATGATGGTCACCGGCGGTACGACCTTGGCGCCGAAGTTGAACGTCTTGACCCGGTCCACTACCTGCGCCGCAAGATCCGGTGCGTTCATGTTGGAGCCGTGCAGCTGGCACAGCGACACGCTCCCGTCGGGCTCGATGGTCAGGCGCAGGATGATCTTGCCCTGCAGCGTTGGATCACGCCGCAGCTCCAGGTTGTACAACCGATAGAGCTGGGCCTTGTGACGGTCGAAGACGATCTGTATCTCCTCATCGGTACGTCCGGGCCCCGGCCCGCCGCTCACCGGGCGGCTCGCCGCGGCAATCGATCCGATGCCGCTCGCGGCCTGAGTGAGCGCGCCGCCGTGGATCGCGTTGCGCTCGCTACCGGATCCCAAACCGCGACTCACGGCCGCGAGGTTGATTCCGCCGCTCGAGCCGGGAGCGCTGGTGGTCAGCATCGAGCGCTCCGGTGTCCCTACCGAGGGGGCGCCGTTGTTGATACGTGCCTGAGCGCCGAGCTCCGGATCGATCTTCGTGTCGGCGAGCGCGGCCAGCCGCTCCTTGAAGGCCATCAGACCGGCGGGCTTCGCTGCCACCGGCGCTTCTTCGGCCGGCTTGACGGGCTCCTCGGTCGGGGCCTTACGTGCCTGCTGCGGTGTCGGCTTCTCGATCGGTTTCTGCACCGCGAGCTTCGGTGGCGGGGGCGACACGGGCCGCGGCGGCGGCCGCGGCAGCGCCATGGTGATGTGAAGCACCTGCTCGGGCGGAGTCTCCTCGGGTGGGGGTGACAACGGCAGCGGGATGAAGGGAAGAATCAGTGCCAGAAGCAGGCAGGCCGCGAGCGTGCCGAGGAGCGATTTCTGAAAGCGCCGGTCGTCCTCGCCGCCCCAGGTCCAGGGCATGGTGAGAGGTCGGGAGTGAAGCTCGCTGATCTCCCGCTCGACGATCCACTCCTGCCGCCGGCGCTCCTCCTCTTCCTGCGCCTCGAACAGCTCATCCTCGATCAGACCGATCTCATACTGTTGCTTGTCGATCTGTTCGCGGGTGCTCTGTCGGCGGGCTTCGAGCTCGCCCACGCGGCCCTCGAAGGCCGCGACACACTCGCGCACCCGACCGAGCTGCAACTCACCGCTCGTGACGGACTCGGGAGTACCCCAGAACAACTGCGCGCCGCCGAGCTCCTCGAGCTCTCGCAGGGCATCGCAAACCTGGTGCAGCAGCCGGTGCCGGTGGCGCTCGGGCGCAAGCGCCTCCAGCTGCGCATCGAGTGAGCGCAGCTCGCCCACCAGCAGGTCGATCGACTCCTGCGAGGAACCGAGCTCCGCGATGAGCGCCTGCTGATCCTTCAGCGCCTCGCCGCTCTGCGCCGGCTGATCGTCCGAGGCCCGATCTCCGCAGGCGTCCTGATGTGGCGGCGTGCGCGGCTCTTGCAGCGTCTGCTGACTTTGCGCGGTTTCCGGTGTCATGCCGTCACCTTGTGCTGAAATCACGGTCATCGTGTCCCCCTGACAAGGCCGCTAGCTCTTCACGCCGCTGACCGGCTGTTCTTTCTGCAACACCGCGAGCGCGATCTTGCCGTAGGCGGCCGCGGTGCACGTCGCCAGCACCTTGCGCAGCACCTCGTACGGCAGATCCTTGTCGGCCAGCACCGTGACCTCGCGCGAGGTGAGCGCCTCGTCACGCGCCGCCGCGTCGAGTCCGGCGATCGGGCGCTGCAATGTCTTGCGCAATGACTCGACGAGCTGCGTGTGCGGATCGCTGACTTCCGCGAGGCTCGCGACCGTCTCTCCCTGCACGAACACGGCGTCCTTGGTGATCATGACGACGACCGACTGCCGCGGGCGCGTGTCGGTGCGCGACTGCGGAATGCTCACGCCGTTGGGGTTCTGCAGCACCTCCACGTCCGTCGAGTACACCAGCAGGAAGGCCACCATCACCGAGAGAATGTCGATGAGGGGTATCAGATTCAGATGTGCATCGAAGCGCTCGCGGCGCTTGTGCGGCATCAACCCGAGACTCAGCACTTTCATGGCGCATCTCCGAGCGCGATGTTGGTGAACAGCGCGACCTTTACGGTCTGCGGTCCGGCGCCGCGCGGTGCGCCGGTCGGCGCCGCGGAGAGCGCCCCCGCGACGAGTGGATCTGCGGCCGGAAGCTCGGCGCTGCGAATCGCATCCATCGCCTGGATGAGCTCGTCGTAGGGCACTTTCGGCTCTGCGAGCACGGAGGCATCCTCCGAGCTCGGGTGCTCGCGCTTCACGGCCAACACGGCCTCGGTCAACGCTTTCAGGTCGTATGCGCCGCTCACCTTCGGCAGCGTGGCGATCGCCTGCTTGCCGTCGCTGAGCTCGTAGCCATCCTGGCGCACGATGACCTCGAGCCGGAACTTCGGCTCCTCAGGCTTCGCCGACACCGAGCTCGGCAGGTCGATCTGCATGATGGCGATACGCGAGAACACCGCCGTCATCAGCAGAAAGGTGACGAGCACCGTGAAGATGTCGATCATCGGCACGAGCAGCAGCTCCGCCGGTTTGCGCTCGCGACGAATCAGGAGGGTGCGCATGGGCTGATCCTCAGGCCGCCGACTGCGCCTTCTGCACCAGCTCCAGGCGGCTCTGGGCGCGCGCCGCCTGCCGTGCAGCGAGCGCGTTGAGGAAGCGGATCGCCGCAGCCTCCAGACCATCGTTCAACCGGATGGTCTTCGACTGCAGAAACGCATGCACCACGAGGATCGGAACCGCGGTGACGAGCCCGAAGGCCGTGCAGTTCATGGCCTCGGAGATGCTCGCCGACAGCAGGTTGGCTTTTTCCGCCGGATTGACGGTTGCCACCGCGGCGAAAGCGTGGATCAGGCCGCTCACCGTGCCGAGCAGTCCCAGAAGCGTCGCGACATTCGCCAGCGTCGCGAGATAGTGGGTGCGCTTCTCGATCTGCGGCACGAGCTCGATCATGCTTTCCTGCATCGCCTTCTCGACGTCGTCGCGCCGGCGCACTCCTCCCTCGAGCGCAAGCCCCATGCTCAGCACTCGCGCTATCGGAGAATCGTCCTTGCTGGTGAGCTCACGCACCTTCTCGAAGTCCCCGGTGGTGAGCACCGGCTCGACCTTGCTCCAGGTGCGTTGATTGCGGGTGCTCATTTTCGCGAGCGTGATGTAGCGCTCGATCGTGATGGCGATCGCGACGGCACCGACGAACAGGATGGGATACATGAAGGCCCCACCTGCCGTGAAGGCCTTGGCGATTGAACTTAGGAATTCCATATGCAAAACCTCTTGAACGTTACCGATCTGTCAACCACTGAACGATCAACTCTCAAGCGCAAGACGCGAGCGAGCCGTAGCGCTCACTTCGAGTCTTTCTTGAATTCGTAATACGCCAGCTCGCGCATGAACACGTCCTTGTCCACCGGCTGCGTCGCCGAGTCGAGGAGCCGCGACACGCTCGGCATGTCGGCGAGCTCCGAGCTCTTCCAGGGCACGATCACGAGCGACTTCGGAGCATCTTCGTTGCCGAGAATCGACATGCCCGACATCTTCACGTCACCCCCGCTCTGTGCTGCCGGCGCATCGGTTGCGGTGGCCGGGTCGGCCTTGCCATCGCCGGCCTTGGTGCTGGCGGTCTGCTTCTTCTTCACCCGTTGCTTCGTTGCGTCGATGGACGGTGTCGTCGCGGGCCCATTCGCCGCGAGCACGGGCGTGCCGGTCGCCGCCTCGTCGGCCGCCGCGCCGGCGGCGGCAGCGAGAACCAAAGTGCCGAGGATGAGTACCCGTACCATGTGTCCTCCTAGGGCTTCGCCCTGGCGTTCACGTCGGCGATCCACTTCGCCACCTGCTTGTCGTCCGGGACCAGCTGTTGGTAGGCCGCGTAGTTGTCGCGGGCGCATGCGAGATCCCCGAGGTAGAGATCGCAGAGAATCGCCAGATTCAGCCTGGCGTAATGGAATCCCGGAAAGACTCCGAGCGCGCGCTGGTAGTTTTCGCGGGCGGCGGCGAACTCGCCCTTCCTGCGATAGAGCATGCCGAGCTCGTTGTACGCGACGAGCTGGCGGGGGTTGAGCTCCACTGCGCGCTTGAGGCTCGCGACCGCCTTATCGAGATCCCCCGATCTGCCGTAGGCGATGCCGAGATCGACGTAGGCGGCAGTGGCAGTGGGTGCCTTCTGGGTGACCTTGAGCAGCAACGCGATTCCCTGATCGTATTGCTTCGCCTCGAGCAGCCGTGTCGCGTTGTCATAATCGGCGCGGAGCTCTGCGGAGAGGCGAACCCTTTCCGTGAGCTGGAAGCCCGCGGCGTCCGGCTGCGGCATCGACCCGGCGTCCCGCGGCTTGCCCGCCGACGCAGGGGCCCAGAGTGCGAGAAGCGTCACACCCAGTACGAGTGCGGCCACGACTCGCCGCATGCCCGGTGTCTGCTCGAGCTCAGTGCGAGTTGGCATTGCCAGCTCCCGCTGTCAGAGGCTGTCCGTTCGCGAAGTCCGTCGCCGAGGAGGTCGTCGTCGGCGTGGCGGTCGTTGCCGGCGTGGCAGTCGTTGCCGGCGTGGCAGTCGTTGCCGGCGTGGCGGTCGTTGCCGGCGTCGCGGTCGTTGCCGGCGCGGCCGCGCCTTCCAGCGCCGTCGCGCCCTGCGCCGCGGCCGGTGCTGCGGCACTGCCGATAGCCGCTTCAATGGTGCGCGGCGGTGGCTGATAGACGTAGCGCTCGAGCGATCCGAGGAAGCCGCTGCTGATCTCGGTGCGCGCGTACCTCTCGGGCTTCAGCGCCGCGAGACGGTCCAGGCTCTTCTGCGTCCAGGGGCTGTTGAGCCCCCGCCTCATCAATTCGAGATTCTTCTCGTGGACCACGATGGCCTTGGCCTCGAGTGGCTGCGCTGCGGCGGCGAGCTGCTGCTCGTAATCCTTGAGAGCGTCCGCGCCGAGATCGGCCGGGCGCTCCGACTCGCGTAGCGCCTGGCTGAAATTCGCGTAGATCTCGGCCATGTAGAAGGTAGCGGCCGCGGTGACCTCCCCAACCTGGTAGTCGACCAGCTTGGCGAAGGCGCGGGTCGCCGCGTCCATGCTGCGCTGCTTCTCCTGCAGGCTGCGCTCGAAGGGCTGCACGAGCTTGAGCGATGCGAATTGCTCGTAGAGCGGCTGCGACAGCTCCAATGCCCCACGCGCTGCGATGTTGCGCGTGCGGTCCGTCCGCCCGCTGCCCGCTGCGCCATCGATACGCACGATCTCCTCGAGCTGCTTGTGATACTGGGCCTGGTCTCCCTTGGACTTGTAGATCCCGGCGATCTTGGAGCGTGTCTCCACCGCCGTCTCGATCGGCTGGGGGAACTGCTCGACATAACGGGAGTACGTCTCCAGGGCACGATCGGCATCGTTGGCCTGCCCGTAGAGGTCACCCGCCTGCAGCAGCGCTTCGGCGCGCAGCTGTGGATTCGGCGACTCCTTCGCGACCCGCTCATACTCGGCGGCGGATTGAGCCAGCTGCCCCGCCTGTTGGTACGCGTAGGCGATCTGCTTGGTCGCCTCCTTCTGCAGCTGGTGCTCGGGGAAGCCGCGCCGGAACTCATCCAGCACCTGCGCCGCGGCTGTCCAGTCCTTCAGGCGCAGCAGCGCTGCACCGGCGTCGTACTCCGCGGCCGCGCAGATCTTCGAAGTCGGAGCGACCTGCTTGACGCGCACGAACTGATTGGCCGCGGTGCGGTAGTCCCCCGCCTGGTTGGCCTGCTCGCCCTCCTTGTAGATGGAGGCCGCGAGGTTCTCTACCAGCTCGGCGCGCGCTGCATCTGCCTCGGGCGTCGCTTCGAGCACGTGCTGGTAGGCCTGCTCCGCGTCCGCGTACTCCGCCAGGCCGAAGGTGGAGTGTGCAACGACCAGCCACGCGTCGCGGCGCACGCCGGCGGCCGCGTTCGGGAACTTCTCGATGAGATGCCGGCCGGAGTCGCGCGCCAGCACCAGGTCCTTCATCTCATACGCGTCCTGGGCCGCCGCCGCCAGCACGACCGCCGCCTGCTCGTGCTGTGGGAAGGTGTCCGCGAACCTGATCGAGCTCTTGATGGTGTCGCGGCGCGCCGCGTCCTTGGTCTCCGCGCTGGCGACTTTCAGATATTCGCGATGCGCGTAGATCGCCGCGTAACCCGCGGCCGCGGATTTCGCGTGTGGCGGGTATTCGTAGGCCGTGCGCTCGTACTCCTGCGCGGCCGCCGCGTAGTCGTGATTCTCGAGCATGAGATCGGCGAGCTGATAGTTCGTCTGCGGCGCCTGGGAATCGGTGTGGAAGGAGCCGAGATATTCCCGGTACCAGCGCGTGGCCTCGGCGTAGTTGGCCGCTTGCTCCTCATGCTGCTTCGGATCCTGGTACTGGGCGTGGTAGTAGTTGGCCAGATCTCTGAGGTTGCTCTTGAGGTAATTCAGCACCTCGGGCGACTTGTTCACATCGAAGTGATGCCAGTACTCGCTCTGCAGGCCGTAGGAGCCGGCGAAGTCCTTCTTCGCCACCAGCACGAGCTGTGGGAATCCGCCCTTCTCGTAGATTTCGACCACCCGCATGCTGAAACGGGGTGACGCCTGATGGAACGGGTACTGCGCCACGAACGACTTGTAGATCGTGGCGGCGTCCTGGTAGCGCAGCTTCACCAGGTAGTACTCCGCGAGGTAGCGGTACACGCGGTCCTCGTAGGCTCGGTGCCCGTTGGTGGCGAAGTACGAGCCGATCACATCCGGACCGCCGATATTCGAGTAGCAGAGACTGATGACCTGGAAGGTATCCTCGATGCGTCGCTGCTCAGCCTCGGTGTGCTTCGCATCGAAGTCATAGCCGGTCGCGACCTTGTAATCGAGGAGCGCGAAGTACCGGTGCAGAGCCTCCGGGAAGAGCTGCTGCTTGTATAAGCTCCATCCGAGCTTGTAGAGCGCCGGCTCGTAGTACTCCGAGCCACTCCCGCCGTCGGCAATCGCCGTGTAGGCGCTTTCCGCCTCGCGATACTTCCTGGCGATGAAGAAGCGCTCCGCGCGCCTGAACTGCAGCTCGTCCGCGAACCGCGAGTGCGGATTCTCACCGACCAGCTGCTCCATGACGTTCATGGCCTCCTCGGTCTGGCCCAACTCCTCGAAGGCGCGTGCCTTCTGGTAGAGCACCTGGTCACGACGTGCGTACTGCGGATACTTCGCGAGCAGCTCGTCGTAGAGCCTGATCGCCTCGAGCGGTCCGGCGCGCGCGGGATCTGCGTCCACTCCGCCGGGTAACGCCAACGCTGCGTCCGCGCCCGCTGTCGGCATCGGTGACTGGCTAGCCCGCTGCTCCAGGTCACGTTCCGATACCACCCCCGGGGCCGAGCCGGACGGCAGCGACTGCGACCGCCTCGCGGACCGTGCGTCGATCTTGGTGACTGCGGGCGCGGCTGGCACCGCCGCTGACGCCACGGATTTCGCCTCGGTATCCTGAGATGCCGACCGCTCCACGAGCGTGCCGTCGCCCTGAATGCCGAACTCCTTCTCGATCTTCAGGTCCGCCAGGCGCCGCATGGCTTCGGGCGCGAGCTTGCTGTCCGGAGCCTGCTTCAGGAAATCGCCGTAACTCTGCACCGCGCGATCGAGCCCCTGGTCGACCGGCACCTCCTGGGTATCCGGCCGCACCTGCTGAAGGGACGCCAGCGTCCCCGTGCGGTCGACCTGGTGAGCGCACGCTGCTATCACCGGCAGGAGGAACGCTGCGGCGCGCGCCCGCACGAGACGCATCATGGCGTGCCTCCGCTGCCGTGTTCCTTCAGCGCCCTGTCGTAACTGTCGGCCACCGCATAGCGAGCCTGAACCTGGTAGGCCTCGAGGCGCTGACGTCGCGTATTGAGCTCATCGATGGCGACCGCCTCGATGACCTGACCCTGCCGGGCGAGGAGCGTATCGACGCGCGCGAGCGCCGCAGCGACACGACTGCGCAGGCGTTGTATCGACTGGTCGTAGCCGGCGTAGCTATGCACCGCCGCCTGTCGCGCTCGCACGAACGCGGTGTACTGAGCATGCAGCACCTGCACGTCTTCGTTCAGCTCGTGCAGATCTTCGTGCGCCTGCGTCAGCCGCTCCGGGTACTCGGTGTACAGGCGCCATGTGAGGACGCCCTGCAGGTGTTGCACCTGCATCTGCTGCGCGGCGCACTCCGCACCGCTCTCATGCTTCAGTGCCGTCTCGATCTTCCGCAGCCGCTCGAGCGCCACGCGTTCGTCGGCGGTTGCCAGAAGCGGCGGTCGCGGCGCGGTGAGAAGGTCCTGCAGACGCTTCTGCAGGAGATCTCGCTGCTCGAGTCGCATGCGCATCTGCGCGTCCAGCTCTTTGAAGTGGGCATCCACCTCCGGCAGCAGTGGCTCGTAATTCGCCCGGCGCAGCCGGATCAGATCCTGGAACGCGTCGAAACTGCCCTGCCAGGCGAGGAGCCTGCGGTGCAGATCCTCGAGGTCCAGGTAGTTATGCAGCGCCGTCTGGAAGTCATTCGACGCCATCAGCTCGGTCAGGTAAAAGGTCTCCGGCGTATCGGGCAGCGTGCGCAGGCGCACCACCCAGACGTTGTCCTGGTTGATTTCCTCGCGCACCAGCGCCTTGAGGAAGTTGCCCGCACGGATGCTGCGCGTGGAGGCATCCACCTTCTCCAGCTCCTTGCCGAATGAATCGAGTGCCTGGCTATAGAGACTCGCCGCGCGCCCGTAGACCCGCAGCTTGCTGTAGGCGAAGGGCAATGCGAGCTTCGCCTCCTGCACCGCGGCGTCGGTCGAGTCACGCCCGATGAGCATTCCCCACGGTACGAGTGACTTCTGGTAGTCATGCGTGGAGGCGTCGGCCCAGCCGGTGCTGAGCAGCGCGCGATTGGAATACGGTCCCTCCAGGCGGACTCGATCGAAGGCGAGCCGTGCGTGTGCATAGTCCTCCGAGCGCAGCATGACGCTGCCGAGGACCATGTTGGATTTATCCCGGATCGCCGCGACGGCCGTGTCACGACTCTCGATCTGACCGGCCTTCTCGAGCTGCCGCAGGCCCTCCGGGGTGTGGTTCGCTTGCAGCAGCGCGATACCGAGATTGTAGGCGGCGAATCCCTTCAGACTCTCCGCACCCTGCAGGCGCTTGAGCACCTCCACGGCGTCAGCGGGTCGGCCGAGCGCGAGATAGACGTTGGCGCGAAGGAACTCGAGGTCGTCCTTGATGTTGTCCGGGACCGCGCCCTGGATCCGCTCCAGGGCCTGCAGCGCGTCCTGCGGCTGATCCTTCTGGAACTCGATGCGCGCCAGACGATACGCCGCCTCGTTCTTGACGGGCTGCTCCACATCGGCATCGAGCACTGCCTTGACCGCACGACCGGCACGCAGGTGCATCCGGTAACGGAGCTCGAAGTCACCGACCGAAAAGTCCGCCTGCCGGATGTGATACTGAAGAGAGTCGAGCTGCGGCTCATCGACCCGCTGATGTTGCGCCAGCTCGGCGTCGAGCCGCTCGAGGGCATCGAAATACTGGCCCTGATACGCCTGGTAGAGCGCCTCGCCGAAATAGAGGTCGCGTAGCTCGGCCGCCGGGGATGGCGCCGCGGCTGCGGCGAGCGCCACTCCCATCGACAGCCACTGCCACGGACGACGCATCGGCTACCAGTCCCCGAGGTGAATCCCGGGCTGCGGCGCGTCCGGACCGGCGAGCATCACACCGATCAGTTTCGGCTTGATCTCTTTGGTAAACGGAAAGTGCTCGGTCTGGCTATAGTCCTTGCCGTTCGCGAGCTTGCCGGTCACGGAGACCTGGATCTCGTGCGCTCCGGTCGCAACGTTGCCGCTGTAGATCCGCTGCACCCCGCCGCGGCGCAGGGCTTCGAGCTCCTTGAAGCTGTAGATATAGTGCGTAGCGAGCTTACCGTCGATCTGAATCTGCACGGCATCGAGCCGCAGCGTCTCTCCCTTTGCCAGCGACACGAACACGGCGAGGTGCGTGTCGGACGGATAAAGCAGCTTCTCTTGCAGCTGGTTGAGCTCCGCCGCTATGCTCAGCACGTCGGATTTGACCTCCTGGACCTGCTCGTCCAGACCTTTCATCTGCGCACGAGCACTCTCGTCCGCCGGACTCGTCCGTGCGCACAGGCACAGCAGAGCGCTCATTACGACCAGAAAATGCCTGCGCATTTGTCTTGCCCTGTGGTTACAGAGTGGATCCCACCCGATGAACTCAGGTGGCGTTGGTTGAAAGGCCGGATCGGCCTGCTAGCGGACCCGCAGTGCCCGCGCCGCGCCCGTGTGACAGCTGCCGGTGCGGCGTGTCCATGATGCCGGCAGAGCGCTGCACGCCCAGCCATAGGACGCCCCGCATGTGGGCGGATTTACCGTGTTTGAATCGTACGCCAGCATGACCTGCTCTCCCGCCACCTGTTGCCGTTACACACGAACAACACGCGCCGACACAGTCCGGTGGAGGGACTGGATTACGGCGGTCCCGCTGTCATAGAGCCGAAGCCCCTTAGACCGGAGACTTTGCGTCGCCACCTTTCGGTGGGTTTGCTTTTTTCTAATCCCAAAGCATCGCTGTCTTAATGAGACGACGTCTTCATCGGACGACGTCTTCATCAGACGACGCCCCATAAGTAACACACCGAAATCCGCGACGGCGCGTGACTTTACTTTTCGCAGCGTTCTGCGGGCGGTTCGGTTCCTGAGTTACCGTAATCGTGAGGTGGCGCACGAATCTTGCCGCCGCTGTCAACTGACATAAGTAGTGAGTCCCCCGCCACAGCATCGAATGTGACATTGCGGAGCGGCAGGACCTGTTGCGCGTGAGGACCTGCCGGCACCCTGCAAACTCTCAGGTGGGGTAGATCCCCCGGATCAATACGAAGAGAGCGATACCGCACAGGGTGCCGACGCGCTGCCGCCGACGCTCTCGCCGTCACCGAGTTTGCAGTGGATCATGCCGAGCAGAAACCAGCGGGACTATGGCCTGTTCCTGCGGGCGATCCGGCACGGACGAATTAAAGCCCAGATCGAGGAATAGGCTGCTGCGGCGCCGACCCGAGGTCCCCTGGAACGACACGCGGCGTGGCGCTTAATATCCAGGGTCGTGAACGCCCTTGTCATTGCGCTGGTAGTGCTAGCAGTCTTGCTGGGAGCCAGTCTTCTAGGCTCCTCATTGGGTCGGAGGCTACCGACCACTCAGGTGAGCGACCAAACCTGGTCATCAGTGTCGCTGGGTCTCGGATTCATCTCGACCATGGCCGCCATCGTTCTGGGTCTTCTCGTCGCGTCCGCGAAGGGCTCGTACGACAACAAGCACGATGAGGTCCAGAGCGCCGCAGCGAAGTTTATCGTGCTCGACCGGACACTGCGGCAATACGGTCCGGAGACGCAGTCGATGAGGGCACTCCTGCTGGACAGGGTGAAGTCATTGGCGAGTATGGATTGGGTTGAGAACGAGCAAGCAGCTTCGGATACTCTCACCGCGCGTGCGCCACCGGCGACGTACGGTTACGAGCAGATCTGGCTGGCGGTACGGACGCTGTCGCCCGCGAATGACGTCCAGCGCGCCCTGCAGGCGCGAGCATTGGACATCCTCGATCAACTTGGGCAAACGCGCTGGCTTCTCACCGCACAGTCAAGTGAAGGCATCTCGATGCCCATACTCGTTGCACTCGTAGTTTGGCTTGCAGTGATCGCCGGGTGCGCTGGCCTGTTTGCGCCGCGTCACAAAACCATGTTCGTGGTCGCGATACTGTGCTCAATATCGGTTTCCGGGACGATTTTCCTGCTCATGGAACTATACGAGCCGTTCGCCGGAGTGATGCGCCTGTCGGATGCTCCGCTGCGGACCGCCGTTCAGGTGCTCTCTCAGCCATGACGGCTCGGAATAACCGGCGCAGTTCGGGCGCTTTTCTTCCGGTCGCATTTCTTGTTGTGCGCCGGATTGACTCAACGCAGGCACACTGAGCCTTAGTCTTGGCCGCGTCGCAGGCGTAAAAGCCCATTGACAGCCAGCTTGCAGGCGGTGTTAGCTGTTGAGAATCGACATCAAGAGAAAGGGGCAAGCGACCCGCGAACAGTCGCGACGCGCCTCGAAAGACAATTCCCCCTCGCCACTTGTTCCAGGTATTCAACCTTAAGAAAAATATCCGGACGGGGATATGCACATGCAACGACTCGCTATAACCAGCATTTGCGCGATTGCTTTACTGTCAGGTTGTGCCAAGCCCGGTGTCCCTGGCGTAGCTGGAGGGGGTGGCAGTGGACCGCCGATCAAGCTGCCATGCCCCGGGAAGGATGTGAAAATTCCCGATATCCACATTGGTACGGGCGAGACAACAGTGCACTTCGTGGCCGACGGGAACTGCAAAGTCACAAAGTTCATCTTCATCGGCAACGGACATGACCCGCCGCCCGGTTTTAAGCAACACAGCAACCCACCTAGCGCATCGATTGATTACCATTACGACGGCAGAACACCAATACCCCCCGAGACTGGTTGGGTGTTCATATACGTAAACGACGATCCGAATGACGGCAACGGATCCGGGGTCATAAAGAACTAGTGATCGCTGCACGATGTCGCATCAGGCTCTACCGGAGCCCGCAGCTCATGTCCGCTTTGCAATCTCAGCGGGGGTCGGCAATCCAACTTTCCGGCAGAATGCGGTGAAGCGCGGATCGTCTTTGTAGCGCAGGAGGAAGGGATCGTAGAGCAGGGTTGCGATGCCCGGATCGCGGCTGCTCCAGGCCCGCTCGAGCCATGCAAAGGTCTGGTTCGCATCGCCCCGCAGCGCGTAGACCTGGGCGATCTGATAGGCAGAAGTGCTGGCATGTTTGGCGACCAACGACCTGACTGCCGAATCGGCCGCACTCCGGTCAACTCCGATCTGCCGTGCGAGAGCGAGCGCAATGTCCTGCCAGACTCCAGGAGACTCCTGCTGCGCGACGGCGAGCGCGGCGTCGGCGTTGCGACGCTGGATCTCGATGATGGCGAGTGTGCCGTGGTAGAGAGGCGCACCAGGCTGCAGATCGATGGCCCTGCGGATCGCCCGCTCGGCCTCATCCAGGCGATTGAGTCCGGAGAGGTAGACAGCGAGATTGGAATACCAATCGTCCCGCAGCGGGTCGGAGGCCAGCGCGTCCCGGGTGAGCTCGATCGCCTGCTCCAGCTGACCGAAAGTGGCGAGCTGGACTCCGAGCGCGTACTTGGCACGGCCATCGCTCGGTGCGAGCTCCAGCGCGCGGCGATACTCCGCTTCCGAGCCGCGCCAGTCGAAATCGGCCAGGTAAAGCAGCTGACCCCGGGCAATGTGTGCAGCGGCGAGCTCAGGAAAAAGGATGAGGGCCCGATCCGCCGCCGCACGTGCCTTCGCATACGCCTCCTGCGCCGATGTGCCCTCCAGGAATGTCGCACCGAGTCCGCTCCAGGCGCCCGACAGCCCGCTCCACGCACGGGCATAGCGCGGATCGAGCTCGATCGCCTGCGTGTAGAACTCGATCGCTTTGCGATAGTCGGCTTCCGTGCCACGGCGTTCAAAAAACCGGGCCTGCAGGAAGGCGTTGTAGGCCTCGAGCTTCCCGCTCGGCGGCCGCTCGGTCTGCACGGCGGCGTGCTCACCCGCCAGAAGCTTCGCCTGCAGGGCCACCACGACCTCGCGTGTGACCTCATCCTGCAGCGCAAAGAGATCCTTGTAAGGGCGATCGTAGCGCTCCGACCACTGCGCGCTGCCATCCTCGGTGTTGATGAGCTGGGCACTCACCCGCACCACATCGCCTGACCGACGCACACTCCCTTCGAGCACGTGCGCCACCCCGAGCTTCGCACCGATGCTGCGGCTATCCTCCTTGGAATCCCGGAAGCGGAAGGAGGAAGTGCGGGCGATCACCTTGAGGCCCGGGAACTGCGAGAGCGCCGTGATCAGATCCTCGGAGATCCCATCCGAGAAATACTGCTGGCTCGAATCGCCGCTCTCGTTCGCAAGTGGCAGCACCGCGATGGAGTGCGGTGGCGGTTTGAAGGGGACCTCCGTGACCGCGTGCGTGCTGGCCTGTTCAGTGGTCGGGGCGATGGATTGAACCACTATCGAGCGGCTCGGGAGCCAGAGCTTCAGAATCAGGTAGGTCAGGGCTACAGCGGCGAGGGCCGCGACGATCGCGGTTCCAAGGACCGCAATTGGGCGACGATGGGGCGTAGGGTTGGCGCCGAGCGACCCGAGGAGGACCTCCACCGATGGGGTCCGGCTCTCACGATCAAAGGCCAGCGCCCGGGCGAGCGCTGCATTCTGCTCGCGCGACAGTCCCGCGAGCGGCGGAACCTTGGTACCCGCTTCCCGGGCCTCGAGCGCGGTGAGCTCCCCGAATGGGCGCTCACCGCAGAGCATCTCGTAGATCACGCAGCCGAAGGAGTAGATGTCATCGCGGCGGTCTGCCTCCTTCCCCTCGAGCATCTCGCAACTGGCGTAGCCCGGGGTGAGCGCGAGTGGCCCGGCACGGGCATGCAGCAGCGGACCGCGTGACACCCGCGCTATGCCGAAGTCGAGCAGCTTGGTCCTCCCCGAGGTCGTCAGGAACACGTTCGCGGGCTTTAAGTCGCTATGGATCACGTTGTGGTCGTGCGCGTTGCCGAGCGCGGCGCCCACATCCTCGATGATTGGCCAGGCGTGGCTGAAGGACATACCGCGGCCAAACTCCTCTGTCAGCAGCACATCCAGGGACTTGCCCTCGAGGTACTCCATCAGCACGTAGAGCCACTGGCCGTCCACATTCACCGAATGCACGTCGACGATGTTCGGATGGCTCAGCTTGCGTGTCTTGCGCACCTCCTCGCGCAGCAGTGCCAGGGCCTCGGGGCGCAGCTCTTCCTTCAAGACCTTGATGGCGAACCTCTCGCCGGGTACCTGCTCATCGACGGCCAGGTACACTACCCCCATGCCCCCCTCACCGAGCTCACGCTCGATGCGGTAGCGACCGCCGAGCAGGTGACCGATCGCCAGGCGCGACGCGCTGGATGATTCGTGGAGGTGCGCTCCCTGCGTGGCGCCTTGAGGTCGATCCGGCGCCCGTGTTTCTGGAAGCCCCTCGGGTGCGCCCTCATGGGCGCAGGCCGAAAACTGCGGATCGACTTCAGTCTCGCGCGGTGAGACCTCGCCCGACGAAGGTTCGCGGTCTTTTTCTGCACTCATGGCGTCCAGTGCTCCCTGGGCCGCTCGCGCAAGCATGCACCGGACCCCTGGTGACGGCAAATACACGCAAGCAGATCCCAAGTCGCAGGCCAGGCCGCGCGCTATGCGGCCTCTGGAGCTGGGACCGGTACCGCATGGACGCGAAAGCCGTGGCACTCACCCCAGGGCGAGGCGGCTGCGCTAGTGATGGATCGCCGCGGGCCGCTACGTTACTCGCGACCCTTTCCGGCAGCGGGAGAGACGCGCCGATGGCTTGCAAAATCGGCGCCCGTTTTGCAAGTCTTCGGCCGTCAGGCCAACACACGTCGGGTGCCTGAGCGTCTGTAAAAAGTATCCGATGCGCCAAGCCGCTGCTCCCGCTCGGCGGGCGTGCATTGGGTCACCCATGTCGAGATTAATTCGTCGGCGGTGCGTTCAGCCGACGGTGGTGCGGCGTGAGGGTTGCGCGGGTCATGGTACCTTGGACTGTGCGGCATCGAGCACGATCTTCGCTCCGTCGATCGGGCGCAGATACCCGCCCCGTATAGACTGCAGTGCCGCTGAGGCCACCTGCTGGACGTACCGCTGATGGGTCGAATACAGGAGCTGCAGGTCGGGCTCCGGAGTGGGTGAGGGATCAAACCCGACTTGCCCGTCCCAGGGGTCCGAATCGTGATCCCAGGGATCGAAAGCCCCGACGAAATAGCACTGCCCGCCGGGCCCTAGCGTGCTCGGGTCCAGGTCGGACCGGTTGCCATTGAGTGTTGCCGTCGGCACGGCGACGGCCGGCAGCCGGATGCCACCGATGGCGAGATTGGTCCTGGGATCGCGATTGAACACCACCAGCTGATCAAAATCGTCAGCCGGCGTCGGCACGAACAGGCTCAGTCGTGGCGCGAGCGCTGGCGCCTGGCCATCGCTGATCCAGCTGCTCAGTGCGTTCAGCGCCGCGCGTGCCGCCTGGCCGTGAACGACGCTCGGAATACCCGGCGGGCCATCGCACGGATCCAAAGCGGATCCTGGGATTGACTTGTTGTTGTCGGCGACGAGTTGCTGAAACCAGCCGCTCTCCAGATGCGTCGCTCCAGCAAGCTCCCAGAACCGAATGTGAGACGAGTCGGGCTGGAGATGAAAGCTCCGGCCGGCAGCGTTGCCGAAGTCCGACAATCCGAACTCAGAGCCTACGACAAGGACCGGCACGCTCTGGTCGGTGCGCAGCTGGAATGGGTAGGGGGTGTCGATCTCGGGTGTCGCCGGCACGCCTGCCGGTATGGGGTCACCGAACAGTGAGGCACCCGGCCATGACAACGGCTGGTCGATTCCGCCGTCGTGAACCAGAAAGCCGTCGTAGACGGGCGTCAGCGGGTGAATCGCATTGATGTAGGTCGCAAGCCACCAGGCCGACTGCGAAAAGCCGGTGCCCACCACGTCGCGCACGTGGTCCGTCAGAGTGCCGAGCGGGCGCGGATCGCCGTTGCGCGGGTGCGCAACGACCCAGCCCGCCTGGGCAAAGATGTTGTAGTCGAAGGACTCCCCGGGATGAAACAGCGTTGCATAGCGGGCGCCAGGACCTGTCTCCCATCCAAGGAGCGACTGCACTCCGGGCCACTGCACGGTCACACCGACGTAGGCATAGCCCTGCCTGACGATTTCGTCGCGCATATACCACCAATCGGCCGTCGCGTCGGATCCGCCGCTTTCGTTGAGCCATTCGACCACGACCACACCGTTGAAGCGGGCAGGGTCGAGCGGTCGGCGAACCAACATACGCGTCGCATAAGGTGCGGTAACGCCGGGGTTCGGCTGCGAGTCCCAGCGCCCATTCGGCTGCAAAGGACCGGGTGTCAGGGAGATGTACGCCTGCGCTGTCCCGGAGATCAGAAACTCCTCTTCGACGTAACCCACAGTGCCGAGATCCAGAACCGTGGACAAGAACGGAAAACCATGCTGCCCATGCGGGGCGCTGCGCACCCTCGGTGTTGCGACCGTTGGATCGGCCCAGGCGCATTGCAAGCTCAGTCCTGCTGAGGTTACGACCGCGACTGCGGCAGCAAACAGAGCGAGCAATGGATTAGAAGCGCGCATGACGGTCCTCCCCGGCGTGTCTGTAAGGGGTCGCTCGACCTCACCTTGCTCAGGTCGTTACCTTTCCCGGCTCGGTCTGATAACAACGAGTGCCGGTCGCGCGAAACCGACACCACGAAATTCAAAGAACGAGACGGCGGGGGTCTTCGGCGCGCAGCGCGCGAGAGGCAACCGCAACTCGCGGTTGTCAATTCCTGCCGGCAGCACTCCTAGTCAGGATGGGTCAGTGGAGTCGTTTCCACCGACGCCACGGATGAGCGCCTGTCGTGAGGTGAGTTGCGGTCACCGACCGCGCCCAAGGCAGGCGGCAATCAGCCACCACCAAACTGATGAAGGGAGAGTTGTCATGGTCACGTCAATGACGAAGCGAGTGCTCACGCGGACCGTTGGCTTGGCGGCCAGCCTGGGGCTCATCGCCCTGGCCGCTGCCGCTCAGGCCAGCGCAGCCTGCATGAGTCCGAAGGGCACGGTGTCCCCGATGGCCGGGGCGGCGGTTTCTGCGGATCATCTCGTTCCGGCCGTTTATCGCCCGGGCGCAACCTCTGGGGCAGACTTCCTGGCGGTCGGGGACTTCGATGATGATGTGTCGATTGTCGGCCTGTGGCAGTTCAAGATGGCGGGCTTCTCGGTGGATTGGGGAACTCAGGCATGGCACGCCGACGGGACGGAGATCATGTTCTCCGGCGGCCAGAATCCAGAGACTGGCGATGTCTGCCAGGGTGTGTGGCGCAAAGTGGGTCGTTCGACCTACACGCTCAATCACATCGCGATGGGCTGGCTCGCTCCGGGTGCGGGCTTTGGCCTACGCGTCCACATCCATATGATCGTCAACCTTAATGCATCCGGTAATTCGTTCTCAGGAAGCTACAAGGCCGCAGTATATTCAGTCAGTCCGGCGAATCCCTTCGATGAGAGTGTGCAGGTCGCCTCCGGGACTGGCACGGTGACTGGATCGCGTGTGAAGCCGGACTGATCCGGTCAACGGATGGTCCTCGTAGTCCCCGTACTCCCACGCGAGTACGGGGACCGGCCGCTCGGAACCGCAAAAATCGTGGTTGCCAAAACGGGGCTGCGGGACTCATATAGATAAGGAGGAATCCGTTCACCGTGTCTGCGGCGGATCCGAAACCATCCCTGGTCGAGCGGCTGTTTGCCGAGCACGGCGGCGCCCTGCTGGCTTTCTTCCGGCGCCGTATCCGCAGCAAGGCTGATGCACCGGACCTCGCGCAGGAGGTTTACCTGCGCATGCTCCGGGTGAGCGACCACGAGGCGATCCGAAGTCCCGTCCTCTACCTCTACACGGTCGCCAACAACCTCGTA
>DATKMV010000074.1:0-7688 GCA_035541695.1 Steroidobacteraceae bacterium | reverse complement strand
CGGAATAGTGCGCAGGCGCCGCGACTGCGCGAATAAGGACTTGCACGTATCGAAGCTGCCGCGCATGAAGCGCATGGTCACCCGACGGAAAAGTGAACCAGCGAGGCTCGGTCGCGCGCAGTCGCTCGTCAATACGAGCCGGCGCGCGTTCGTTCGTGCCGTGGCAACTACGCGACTTGCATTGATCACGATCAGCGGACTGCAGGCTCTGCTCGATGAGCTCAAGGGTCGTGGTTACCGGGTCGTCGGTCCGATCGTGCGCGATGGCGCCATTGTCTATGACGATCTGGGTGCGGTAAGCGAGTTGCCGCACGGCTGGACGGATGAGCAGGAAGCCGGGCGTTATCGACTGGTTCGCCGCAGCGATGAGGCGTGCTTCGGCTACGCGGTCGGACCGCACTCCTGGAAGAGGTTTCTTCACCCACCGCTGCAGCAACTGTGGCGCGCTCGGCGCCAAGAGGAGCGGGTAACGCTCGAGAGCGAGTCGACGGCCTCTGAGCCATTCGCGTTCATCGGCGTACGTGCCTGCGAGCTCAAAGCGATGGCAGTACAGGATCGGGTCTTTCTCGGCGGCGCGCACGTCGACCCGCACTATCGAGAACGGCGTAACGGTGCCTTCATCGTGGCCGTCAACTGCTCGCAGGCGGGCGGAACCTGCTTCTGCGCATCCATGGGAAGCGGGCCGAGGGCGAGCTGCGGATTCGATCTGGCTTTGACGGAAATCGCCGTGGGTACCGAGCCGCTGTACACCGTCGAGCTGGGATCGGAGAGCGGTCGAGCGCTCCTGGCTGCCTTGCCGCACCGGCAGGCGCAAGGTGCAGAGGTTGCCGCGGCCGAAGACGTCATCGCGCGCACCGCCGCTTCCATGGGCCGCGAGATGCAGGCGCATGATGTGAAGCAGCTCCTGCAGCGCAATCTCGAGCACCCTCGGTGGGATGAGGTCGCTGAGCGCTGCCTGGCATGTGGCAACTGCACCATGGTGTGCCCCACGTGCTTTTGCACGTCCGTACAGGACAGCAGTGACCTTGCGGGCAGCGAATTCTCACGTACCCGGCGCTGGGACTCCTGTTTCACGACCGACTTCTCATATATCCACGGTGGCAGCGTGCGGGCGAGCGCCCGCGCCCGCTATCGCCAGTGGATGACTCACAAGCTGGCGAGTTGGTACGACCAGTTCGGTTCCTCCGGCTGCGTGGGTTGCGGCCGGTGCATCACCTGGTGCCCGGTCGGGATCGATATCACCGAGGAGGTGCGCGCGATTCGCGAATCGGAGTCTTCCGAGGGACGGCGGACTCCCGAGGATCGGCTCACAGCCGGCCGGTCCCTGCAACAGAACTGAGGAGGGCGCGCGCGTCGTGGAAGGCCTGGAACGCATCATCCGCGAACATCGGTTCTTTGCGGGACTCGATGAACGCATCACCTCACTTGTGAGCGGCTGTGCCAAGAACGTGCGCTTCGAGGCTCAGCAATATCTCTATCACCACGGTGACGCGGCGGATGAGCTCTATCTTCTGCGCCACGGCCGCGTCGCCCTGGAAATCGCGGCGCCCGGGCGCGGCGCCCTGATGTTCCAGACAGTCGAAGAGGGCGATGTCGTCGGCGCTTCCTGGCTCGTTCCCCCTTATCGGTGGCAATACGATGCCCGGGCTCTCGAGCTCACGCGTGCGATTGCCATCGATGCGCAGTGTCTGCGTGGCAAATGCGAGTCGGATCATGATCTGGGCTACGAGATGATGAAGCGCGTCGTGCAGATTCTCGTCGAGCGCTTGCAGGCGACGCAGTTGCAGATGCTCGATGTCTATGGCCACTGAGCACGCGCTCATCGCAGCTTCCGTGCCGGCATTCCCGCCGGCGGGCGCAGACCCGTTTGTGCCACGCCTGGCGCGCATCGCGAGCTGCCGGCACGACAGCGGCGAGGTCTGGACGCTCGACATCCGCGAGGAGTTGCCTCAGAGCGCATCCTTCCGGCCGGGACAGTTCAATATGCTGACCGTGTTTGGGGTCGGCGAGGTTCCCATCAGCTTCAGCGGTGCTCCGGCTGCGAGTGACCGGCTGCTCCACACCGTTCGCGCAGTCGGGCCCGTATCGACTGCGCTCGTGCAACTGCCACTCGGCGCGAGCGTCGGCGTGCGCGGACCCTTCGGGAACGGCTGGCCGGTCGCAGAGGCGGCGGGTCAGGACGTGCTCATCGTCGCGGGCGGCCTTGGCCTGGCGCCGCTTCGTCCTGTGATCTACGAGTTGCTCGCGAACCGGGCGCGCTACGGGCGCATTGCCATCCTCTACGGCACGCGTGGCCCGGACGAGATTCTCTTCCGTCGCGAGCTCGAGTCCTGGAGGCGGGAGGGGCGTGTCGAGCTGCACGTCACCGTGGACCACGCCACGTCGGGCTGGGACGGTAACGTGGGGGTCGTCACGACGCTCGTGTCACGCGCGCGGTTCGACCCTGGGCACACCATCGGGTTCGTGTGCGGCCCCGAGGTCATGATGCGCCTGACGAGCGCTGCGCTTCGTAGCAGTGGTGTCGCCGACGAGGCCATCTACCTCTCGCTGGAGCGCAACATGAAGTGTGCGGTCGCGTTGTGCGGCCGGTGTCAGTTGAACGGCGTGCTCGTCTGTCGCGAGGGGCCGGTGTTCCGAAACGACCGGGCACGCAGTCTGCTGGCACACAAGGAACTGTGAGTTGGCACCCGTGGCGCGCAAGCCGAGACTCGCGGTCTTCAAGTTCGCTTCCTGTGACGGCTGTCAGCTCAGCCTGCTCGACTGCGAGGATGAGCTGCTCGCGGTCGCGGGCGCACTCGAGGTCGCCTATTTCACCGAGGCTACGCGCGGGGAGCTGCAGGGACGCTACGATCTGTCGCTCGTCGAGGGCTCGATCACGACCGAGCACGATGCGCGGCGGATTCAGGAGGTGCGCCGCCGCTCGCGGAGCCTCATCACCATCGGTGCGTGCGCCAGCGCAGGGGGCATCCAGGCTCTGCGGAATTTCGCCGATGTGCGCGAATACGCGGCGCTCGTGTATGCGCATCCCGAGTACATCCGCACGCTCGCGACCTCGACCGCGATCGCCGATCACGTTACGGTGGACTTCGAGCTGCGCGGCTGCCCCATCAATAAGCATCAGCTGCTCGAGGTCATCTGCGCATTCCTCGCCGGGCGCCGTCCCGTCACGCCGCCACACAGCGTGTGCCTCGAGTGCAAGTCCAAGGGCAATGTCTGCGTAATGGTGGCGCACGGCACGGCCTGCCTGGGTCCGGTGACGCACAGCGGCTGCGGCGCACTCTGTCCTTCCTACCAGCGCGGCTGTTACGGCTGCTTTGGGCCCATGGAGACGCCCAATTCAGTGTCTCTCAGCCGCCGGCTGCGCGAGCTCGGCATGCAGGAGCATGACCTCAAGCGCGTCTACCGCACGTTCAACGCGGCGGCCCCGGCATTCCGCAACGAGAGCGAGCGGCATGGCGCGTAAGACCATCAAGGTGGATGTGCTCGCGCGGGTGGAAGGCGAAGGCGCCTTCAAGGTCATCGTGCGCGATGGTGTGGTCGAGAGCGCGCAGCTCAACATCTTCGAGCCACCGAGATTCTTCGAAGCGATGCTGCGCGGACGCGACTTCGCCGAAGCACCCGACATCACTGCGCGGGTCTGCGGGATCTGTCCGGTCGCCTACCAGATGAGCGCCGTGCATGCGCTGGAGCATGCCCTCGGCGTGCGGGTCGAGGGGTCCCTGCGGGCGTTGCGTCGCCTGCTGTACTGTGGAGAGTGGATCGAGAGCCACGCGCTGCACATCTACATGCTGCACGCGCCCGACTTTTTGGGTTACGCCGGGGCGATCGAAATGGCACGCGACCACGCGGATGTCGTACGTCGCGGACTCGAGCTGAAGAAGACCGGCAACGCGCTCATGGCGCTGCTCGGTGGCCGCGAAATTCATCCGATCAACGTGCGGGTTGGAGGCTTCTACCGCACTCCGCAGCGGCGCGAGCTGCTTGCCTTCGTCGATCGGCTGGAGCGGGCGCGTGATGCCGCGCTCGAGACGGTGCGATGGGTGGCGCAATTCGACTTTCCGGATCAGCAACGCGACTACGAGCTGGTCGCCCTCCGCCACGACGACGAATACCCCTTCAATGAGGGAAAGATCGTCTCGAACCGCGGCCTCGACATCGCCGCCAGCGACTATGAGCGACAGTTCGAGGAGATTCATCTCGAGCACTCCACCGCTTTGCACGCGCGCATACGCGGACGCGGCTCCTATCTCGTGGGCCCCCTCGCCCGATACAACCTGAATTTCGACCGCCTTTCGCCACTGGCGCAACAGGCCGCGCGGGAAGCGCGGCTCGGCTCGACTTGCACGAATCCGTACCAGAGCATCATCGTGCGCGCCATCGAGGCGCTCTACGCCTGCGATGAGGCGCTGCGCATCATCTCGGCCTACGAGCAGCCGGAGCGCGCCGCTGAGCCTCTGGAGCGCTGCGCGGGTGTGGGTTGCGCAGCCACCGAAGCGCCCCGAGGACTGCTCTATCACCGCTACCAGCTCGAAGCCGACGGCAGCATCGCCGCCGCGCGCATCGTACCTCCGACCTCGCAGAACCAGGCCAGCATCGAGGAGGACCTCAAGAGCTTCGTCGGCAGCTGGCTCGAGCTGCCGGAGGAGAGGCTGCAGCAGCGCTGCGAGCAGACCGTGCGCAATTACGACCCATGCATCTCGTGTGCAGCGCACTTCCTGCGAGTGGAGCTCGACAGGCGCTGACGCGATGCGCCAGCCCGGGACTCATTGCGTGGTTCTCGGTGTCGGCAATCCGGACCGCGGCGATGATGCGGCCGGACGTCGCGTCGCACAGTTGCTGCGTAAGCAGCATTGCGGCGAGGTCGAAATCTACGAGCTCGACGGCGAACCGGCCACGTTGCTCGCCCGGCTCGAAGGAGCCCGCGCCGCCTGGATCATCGATGCCTGCCGGACGGGCGCCGCCACCGGTACCGTTCACCGCCTCGATGTTTCCGTGACGCCTCTGCGCCACGCGTGCCGCGGACTTTCCACTCACGGCATGGGCCTTGCCGAGGCGCTCGAGTTGGCTCGCGCTCTGGGGCAATTGCCGGCACGCTGCGTCGTCTATGCCGTCGAAGCCGGCCGGTTCGATGCCGGGGCCGCACTCTCGGCGACCGTGGCCGAGTCCGTGGCGGTCGTTGCAGCGCGCATCCGCGCTGAAGTGCTAGGGATAACTCCTCATGCGGAGCGGGCGGCGGGCGCGTAGGTTCTTGACGGGTCGTTTCCGGGTTTGCTGTGCCGGGAGAGTGACATGGTCGCGAGCAAGCGCTTCGTACGATTTTTCGATGAGATCGGCATCGGCGATGTGGGACTCGTCGGAGGCAAGAATGCATCCCTCGGGGAGATGTACCGTCACCTGATGCCGTTAGGCGTCAAGGTTCCCGCGGGCTTTGCCATCACCGCGGAGGCCTACCGCCATACGCTCGAGGAGGCGAAGGCGTGGGGACCGCTGCGTGATGCGCTGCAGGGTCTCAAGGCCGAGGACATGGAGGACCTTGCGCGCCGTGGCCGCCGGGCGCGCGAGATCGTCTACGGCGCTCCGCTTCCGCCCGAATTGCAGCGCGAGATCCTTGACGCGTATCGACTCCTGCGCGAGCGCCACGGCGCGGATCTCAGCGTTGCCGTGCGCAGCTCCGCCACCGCGGAGGATCTGCCCACCGCCAGCTTCGCGGGGCAGCAGGAGACGTTTCTGAACGTGCGCGGGGAGGAGCAACTGCTGGACGCATGCCGGCGTTGCTTCGCGAGCCTCTTCACGGACCGCTCGATTCACTACCGAATAGATCAGGAGTTCGACCATTTCAAGGTGGCGCTGTCAATCGGGGTCATGCGAATGGTCCGTTCCGATCTGGCCGCAAGCGGAGTCATGTTTACTCTCGACACCGAGAGCGGCTTTCGCGATGTGGTCCTGATCAGCGCGGCCTACGGGCTCGGCGAGAATATCGTGCAGGGTGCGGTCGACCCAGACGAGTTCCTGGTGTTCAAGCCCACCTTCGCGAAGGGTAAGCGCGCCGTGCTGCGTCGCACGCTGGGTAGCAAGAAGATCAAGATGATCTATGCGGAAGGCGGCACGCGCCAGACGACACGTAACCTCCCCACTCCGCAACCCGATCGCGAGCGCTTCTGCATAAGCGACGCGGACGTCGTGCAGCTTGCCGAGTACGCAATCAAGATCGAGCGTCATTACAGCGAGAAGTCGGGACACCCCATGCCGATGGATATCGAATGGGCCAAGGACGGGCTGGATCAGCAGCTCTACATCGTGCAAGCGCGGCCGGAGACCGTGGCTTCGCAGAAGCGCGGTGGGTTCGTCGAGGAGTTCACGCTCTCCAGCCCCGGCAAGACTCTGATCACGGGGCGGGCGGTGGGGGCACGCGTCGGCAGCGGCGTCGCGCACGTGATTGCCGGCGCCTCCGAGATCAAAGCATTCAAGCCCGGCGAGGTGCTGGTCACCGACATCACCACTCCCGACTGGGAGCCGATCATGAAGCAGGCTTCCGCGATCGTCACGAACCGCGGCGGTCGGGTGTGCCACGCTGCGATCGTCGCGCGCGAATTCGGCATCCCTGCCGTAGTCGGTGCCGAAGGGGCAACCAACGTGTTGCGGACCGGGCAAGCCGTTACGGTCTCGTGCGTCGACGGCGAGGTGGGGCGCGTGCTGGAAGGCAAGATCCCCTTCAAGGTGCAACGGACGGACCTGAGCACCCTGGCTCGCCCGCACACCGAGATCATGCTGATCCTCGGGAATCCTGATCTCGCCTTGCAGTGCAGCTTCCTGCCGAATGACGGCGTGGGGCTGGCACGCATGGAGTTCATCATCGCTGAGCATATCAAGGCACATCCGCTCGCGCTGCTTCATCCGGAGCGGGTCGAGAACGAGAGCGAGCGGCGAGCGGTGCTCGATCTGGCGCGAGGGCATGCGCGGCCGGCGGACTTCTTCGTGCAACAGCTGGCGGAGGGCATCGGAGTCATCGCCGCAGCTTTCTACCCGAAGCCGGTCATCGTACGCATGTCGGATTTCAAGACCAACGAATACGCAAACCTGCTCGGCGGGCGCTACTTCGAACCGAAAGAAGAGAACCCGATGCTCGGCTTCCGCGGTGCTTCGCGCTACACGCACCCGGCCTACCAGGAAGGCTTCGCGCTCGAGTGCGAGGCAATCCGCTATGCACGCGAGAAGCTGGGACTCACCAACATCAAGCTCATGATCCCCTTCTGCAGACGCATCGAGGAGGGCGAGCGGGTCATCGCCCGCATGCAGGAGCTCGGGCTCGAGCGCGGTAAAGGCTCGCTCGAGATCTACGTCATGTGCGAGATCCCCAACAACGTGCTGCTCATCGATGACTTCAGCAGGATCTTCGACGGCTTCTCGATCGGCTCGAACGATCTCACGCAGCTCACACTCGGCGTCGACCGCGATTCGGCCATCGTCGCGTTCGATTTCGACGAGCGTGACGCCGGTGTCAAGAAAATGCTGCAGCTGGCGGTGGAAGGATGCCGGCGCAACCGGCGGCATTGCGGCATCTGCGGGCAAGGTCCGTCCGACTATCCGGAGCTGGCCGAGTACCTCGTGCGCCTCGGAATCGACTCGATCAGCCTCAATGCGGACACGGTGTTCAAGACTACACAGCACGTCCTCGAGGTCGAGAGGCG
>DATKMV010000073.1:0-25836 GCA_035541695.1 Steroidobacteraceae bacterium | reverse complement strand
GAGACGCTTGAGCCACACGGATTCGGTGATGAACAGCTGGCTTGCGAGCGCCTGCACGCGCTGCTTCTCTTCGAGGGAGATGCGGGTCTTCAAGAACTGCGCTGCAACCACGGGCCACATCGTGGCCCGTTAGCCGCCGCGAGTCTATCCTGCATCGCCTCGACTTTGCGCAGAAACTCAACATCCAGAACGCGCAGATTGTCCACCCGGCAACAGAAATTCCGACGGATTCTTGAGCGGCTCCCAGGACAGTCAGCGGGTTGGAACGGGTGACCTCATCGGTTTCGCTTGCATCGGCATGCCGCGGAACTGGTTGCACCGACTGGGAGGGAACGCGTGGCATTTCCTGGCATGTACGAGCACGCGCACGCCCCAGCGTACCTGCCACCTTCTACTTCGACCCGCCAGCGGCTCAGCCAACATCCGCGTGGCGAGATCGCAGCGTCGTGCATTGAACCCCGCCTTGCTCCGCACTCACTGCTCCGTGTATGTTCGCGGCCCGGGAAATGTCCTGAGCATGGGGGTAGCTCGCTGGTAGGTCGTGCAAACCCGTCCAAGTTTCTCGTGCAATTCGACAGAAACTCCGACCGGTCAGGGTAGGCGTCCCCTAGTCCAAATTTTCGGTCAGTCTAAGTATCGTCGCAAACTGGTCAAATACTTTGACAGACACGGTCGCTGCCTTGCGGCACGATGTGGCAGCGGTGGAAGCTCGCCCTCGGACATTTGCCCAGGGATACGCAAACGGCCACCGCAAAGTGATCCTCACCGTCCCTCAAGCCGCTAAGTACCTCAGCCTCGCGCCGAAAACCTTGCGCGGCCTTGCGCGCCGTGGTGTCATCCCTGCGGCCCGCGTCGGCAAGCACTGGCGATTCGTCCGCGAACAGCTGGACCACCATATCGCAGCAAAGGCATTGGAGAACCTGCGGCCATGCCCCTCTACAAACGTCCCGGCTCCCCGTATTGGCAGACACGCTTCAGGATCGCTGGGCGCAAGGTTAGATGCAGCACTGACACAACAGAGCGAGCCGCCGCCGAGGAATTCGAGGAGCAGCTTCGCCGTCGTTACTGGCGGCAAATCAAGCTAGGCGAGAAGCACTACACCTGGGATCAGGCGGTCGAGCGCTACACCGCCGAGAACTCGCACCTGCGCGGCTGGGAGCGATCCGGGCGAGCTCTCAAGTGGCTCAATCGTCTGCTGAAAGGCGCGCCGCTCGCCGAGATCGACTCGGCCAATATCGCAAAGCTACGCGAGATACGCCGCCGGCAAGTTGGCCCCGCCACAGTGAACCGTGACTTTGCCGAGTTGCGGGCGATCCTCAATCGTGCCGCCATCGAATGGAACATGCTGGATGCAGCGCCGAAGGTGCCTATGTACCGGCTGCAGAAGGTCGAGCCGCGCTGGGAACCGCGCGAGCGCATTCACGCCCTGCTCGGGCAACTACCGCCTCACAGCCGCGATATGGCAATCCTTGCCTGCGCCACCGGTATGCGGAGGTCGGAGATCACGAAGCTCAAACGCGCCCACGTCGATCTGAAGCGGGCTACCGCGTTCGTGCCGGCAACGAACGCGAAGGCGAATAGCTCCCGCGTAGTGCCGCTCAATTCCGATGCGCTGGTCGTGCTCGCGAAGTGGATCGAGCACCCAAAGCATCACCCTGACTACGTCTTCAGCTTCCGCCGCCGCGCACCGATCAAGCAGATCTGCACCAAGGCATGGCGCGATGCGTGCGCGGCGTCCGGTCTCCGGGGGTTCAGGTTCCACGATCTCCGGCACACCTGGGCGAGCTGGCAGGTGCAGGCCGAGACGCCCCTGAAGCACCTGCAGGAGCTCGGTGGCTGGGCGACGATGGACATGGTGATGCGCTACGCGCATCTCGCGCCCGGGCACCTGGCGCAGTACGCGGAGAGAAGCGCGCTCGGGCCCGCTCCCGGGCCGGAAGGGGCACAAAAAGTGGCACACTCGGAAATCGCCGAAAAACGGCACGCGTAACTTGTTGGTTTGAATGGAAAGGGAGGGACCCGAACCCTCGACCCCGGCATTATGAGTGCCGTGCTCTAACCAGCTGAGCTACCTTTCCACGCGGGGCGCGAATTGTCCTCAGTGGCGCCGGGGCTGTCAAACGACCGCGCCGTCCTTCTTGAGATCGAAGTCCCAGGTGTTCGCATCGACCTCCCTGGCGTGTGTCGAATCCACCGGACTCCCGGGGCTCTGCTTCACGTCCTTGCCGTTGCTGCGCACCACTGCAACTTCAAACATTGAATCTGAAGTGCATCACATCGCCCTCCTGGACGATGTAATCCTTACCCTCCAGGCGCAGCTTGCCCGCCTCGCGCGCGCCGGCTTCGCCATTGCCCGCAATGTAGTCGGTGAAGGCGATTACTTCCGCGCGGATGAAGCCGCGCTCGAAGTCCGTGTGAATGACCCCGGCCGCCTGGGGCGCGGTCGCTCCGAGGTGCACGGTCCATGCGCGCACTTCCTTGGGGCCTGCAGTAAAGAAGGTCTCGAGCCCGAGCAGCCGGTACGCCGCGCGGATCACCCGATCGAGTCCGGGCTCGCTCACACCGAGCTCCGCGAGGAACTCGGCCCGCTCGCCTTCCTCGAGCTGTGCGATCTCCGCCTCGATCGCCGCGCACACCGGGACCACCAGCGCGCCTTCCGCCGCGGCGTGCCGCTCGAGCGCTGCGAGCAACGGGTTGTCGAGGAAGCCGCTCTCGGCGACATTCGCCACGTACATCACCGGCTTCGCGGTGAGCAGTTGCAGCTCGCGCAGATCGCGTCGCTCCTCCTCGGTGAAGGCGAGCGCGCGTGCCGGCCGCGCAGCATCGAGCTGCACTCTGAGCCGCTCGAGAAGTGCGCGGCGGCGTATCGCGTCCTTGTCGCCGCTCTTCGCAGCCCGCACCGCTCGCTCGAGTCCCTTCTCCACGGTGGCAAGGTCCGCGAGCGCCAGCTCGGTGTCGACGACTTCGACGTCCGCGATCGGATCCACCCGGCCCGCAACGTGGATGATGTCGCTGCTCTCGAAGCAACGCACCACGTGTGCGATCGCATCGACCTCGCGGATGTGCGCCAGGAACTGGTTGCCGAGGCCCTCGCCCTGCGATGCTCCGGCGACCAGCCCTGCGATGTCGACGAACTCCACCGTCGTCGGCACGATCTTCTCCGGACGCGCGATTGCCGCGAGCTGCGTGAGTCGCGGATCGGGCACCGGCACGACCCCGACGTTGGGATCGATGGTACAAAAGGGATAGTTCTCCGCGGCGATGCGCGCGCGCGTCAGCGCATTGAACAGTGTCGATTTGCCGACGTTGGGCAGGCCGACGATGCCGCAGCGGATGGCCATGCTGGAATCTTCCCGCCGCTCAGGAGTTGGCGGGCGCTGCGGGCGCAGGCACCGGGTCGCGGCTGTGCAGGCGGGTCATCGCGATCTGCGCACCTTGATCGAGGAGCAGCGGCATGACCTCGGCTGCGGCGGCGATCGCATCCTGGATGAGCTGCGCCTCAGCCGGCGGCGGCCGCCCGAGCACATAGTCGAGCACCTGTGAGCGGTCGCCCGGGTGCCCGATGCCGATGCGCATGCGCCAGAAACCATCGCCCATCTGCGCGATGACATCGCGCATGCCGTTGTGGCCTGCGGCTCCCCCGCCCTGGCGCAGCCGCACCACGCCCGCCGGGAAATCGAGGTCGTCGTACGCGACCAGGATCGCTGCGAGCGGCACCTTATAAAAGGAGGCGACGCTGCGCACCGGGTCGCCGCTGCGGTTCATGTAGTTCATCGGTTTCAGCAGCCACAGGTCGCTCGCGCCGATGCGCACGCGTGCGAGTTCCGCCCGGTGGCGCGGCTCGCTGCGGAACAGCGCCGCGTGGCGCCGCGCGAGCTCTTCCACGAACTGGAAGCCGGCATTGTGCCGCGTGCGGGCGTACTCGGTACCGGGATTGCCGAGTCCGACGATCAGCTTGAGCGGCTCACCTGCCATGGAGAATGACGTCCCGCCGAAACGGCGCCGGCCGCATTCGGCAACTTCCGAAGCGGCCGGCGACGAGTCGTGGTGGGGATTTTACGGCTACTTCTTGCCGCCCTCCTTCTTGGCGGGCTGGGCCTCCTTCTTCTCCTCCCCTTTCTTGGCCTCGGCCGCAGGCGCTGCTGCGGCACCGGGCGCGGGCGCGGCGGCAGCGCCGCCCGCTGCTCCTGCGCCAGCAGCAGCTGCGCCTTCGGCGGGCACGGCGGCCGCGGCCTCGGCGGCGACGGGCTCGGGCTCCTCGGCGCGCGGCGCGTGGATCGACACGACGGGTGCGTTGCGCTGCGTGAGCTCGGGGATCGTGACGCCGGCAGGCAGCGGGATGTCGGTGAGGAACTTGGTCTCGTTGAGGCTCATGCCGGAGAGGTCGAGCTCGAGGAACTCCGGCAGATCCTTCGGCAGGCCGCTCACCTGTACGTCAGTGCGCATGTGCGACACCACCCCGCCCTGGGTCTTCACGCCCGGAGAGATACTTTCGCCCCGGAAGTGGATGGGCAGGCGGATGCGGATGCGCTCGTTCTCGACCACACGCTGCAGATCGACGTGGACCACCAGGTTCTTGGCCGGATGCATCTGCACGTCCTTGATGATCGCTTCCTGCGTCGCCTCGCCGATCTTGAGCCTTACGATCGAGGAATAGAAACGCTCATCGCTGATCATGGTGAGCAGATTCTGCTGATCGAGTACCAGCGGCTGCGCGTCCTGGTGTGCGCCGTAGAGGATGGCAGGGACCTTGCCGGCGTGGCGCAGGCGGCGGCTCGCACCCTTGCCTTGCGCCGCGCGGACGTCCGCGCCGAAGGTGAATGAAATACGCATGATCAGAGTCTCCGTTGTTTGACTGACACGGCGCGGGTTCGCGACCAAACACGCGCCTCCTTGAATGCTTCAATCGACATACAGCGAGCTCACCGAGCCCTCATCGAGGATGCGCCGGATGGTCTCCGCGAGCAGCTCCGCCACGGACAACTGGCGAATGCGCCCCGCATTGCGAGCCGCGGCGCTGAGCGGGATGGTGTCGGTCACCACCAGCTCATCGAGCGCCGACTGCGCAATCCTCTCGACTGCGCCCCCCGAGAGCACCGGGTGGGTGATGTACGCCACCACCTTCAGCGCACCCGCGTCTTTCAGCGCCTGCGCGGCCTGACACAGGGTGCCTGCGGTATCGACCATGTCATCGACCAGCATGCAGGTCTTGCCTTCGACCTCGCCGATGATGTTCATCACCTTCGACTCGTTCGGCCGCGGGCGGCGCTTGTCGATGATGGCGAGATCCGCATCGTCGAGACGCTTGGCGAAAGCGCGCGCACGGGCTACGCCGCCCACATCCGGCGACACGACGATCAGATCGTGGTGAGCCTGCTTCCAGGCATCCCCCAGCAGCACGGGCGACGCATACACGTTGTCGACCGGTATATCGAAGAATCCCTGTATCTGGTCGGAGTGCAGATCGATGGTCAGGAGCCGGTTGACCCCTGCGCTCGAGAGCATGTTGGCGACGAGCTTGGCGGTAATGGCCGAGCGGGTCGCGCGTGGTCGTCGATCCTGGCGGGAGTAACCGAAGTACGGCACCACTGCCGTGATGCGCGCGGCCGAGGCGCGCCGTGCCGCATCCACCATCACCAGCAGCTCCATCAGACTGTCGTTGGCCGGCGGGCAGGTGGACTGCACGATGAAGACGTCGCGCCCGCGCACGTTCTCCATCAGCTCGACGTTGATCTCACCGTCGCTGAAGCGGCCGACGTATGCGCGCCCGAGCGGGATCTGCAGACTGCGCGCGATGTCCTGCGACAACGCCGGGGTCGCGTTACCTGCAAACAGTGCGAGTGTGTCGCTGGTGCTCATAAGTCCTGCGCGCTCGTGACCTCCCGCATCCCCCGGCGAGCTGGCTGGGGTGGAAGGATTCGAACCTCCGAATGGCGGGATCAAAACCCGCTGCCTTACCACTTGGCGACACCCCAGCACTTCCGACCCGGCGGAAAACGATGCGGGCGCGCATCTTACTGCGCCTTCAGCCGCGCTGCCCGTACTGACGCAGCTGCTCGTGCACGGGGGAGCGGTTCAATCCGCGCGCGACGAAGCTCATCCAGCGGTCCGGCACACGCGCCGCGAGGCGCTCGGCCTGAGCCGCGCTCGGACGCGCGGTAAACACGCACGAGCCCGTGCCGGTGAGGCGCGCGCTGCCATCGAGCGCGAGCCAGTCGAGCGCCGCCGCCACCTCCGGCGCGCGTGCGCGCACTACCGCCTCACAGTCGTTGCGCCCACCCGACTGAAAAAAGGCGCGTATTGTGAGAGGGGCGGAATTTCGTGTCAATTCAGGGCTCTGGAACACCTCCCGCGTGCTGATGCCCACCCCCGGATAGATGATCACGTACCAGGCCTCGGGAAGCTCCACCGGCGTCAGGCGCTCGCCCACGCCCTCGGCCCAGGCGGAGGAACCTTGAACAAAAACAGGCACATCCGCCCCCAGGGGAAGCGCCAGCGCGCTGAGCTCATCGAGGCTCAGCCCGCAGCCCCATAACTCGTTGAGCGCGAGAAGCGTCGTGGCCGCGTCGGAGCTCCCACCCCCCAGGCCGCCCCCCTGGGGGATGCGCTTGTGAATCCGCAGATCCGCACCCCGCCGCGTCCCGGTCAGCTTCTGCAGCGCGAGCGCGGCCCGCAACGTGAGGTCCGCCTCGGGGGGAACGCCCGCGGGCCCGCTCGGACGCTCGATGCGCCCGTCCTCACGCAGGGAGATCGTGATCGTGTCGTGCAGATCCACGAGTTGAAACAGCGTCTGCAGCTCGTGATAACCGTCCGCGCGGCGGCCGGTGACGTGCAGGAACAGATTGAGCTTTGCCGGCGCCGGCCATTGACTGGTGCCGGAGGCGCCCCTCATCGGTGCCAGTCATCCACCAGCAGCCGCACGCGCACGGCGTCGCGTTGCAGCGTCATGCGGGCCGGGAGCACGTCATCGCCCCTGGAGACATAGCTCTGGTATTCCACGTGCCAACCTTCCTGGTCGAGCGCGGAGAGCCGTTGTTGGATTGGATCGAGGGCAACACTCGCGGGCTGCGCCGGATCCGGGACGCCGAGCACCCAGTAGCGCAGCGAGCGCAGCGGCGGATCGAACCCGAGCCGGGCGGCGAGCGCCTCATGTGCGGCGCTGCTCTCGATCCGCTCGCCGCGTGCGGTGACCACCGTGAGATCATCGCCACTTGCCGTGAGCTGCGCGCCGCCCACCCCGAGCGGTCCACCGAGCGTCACCTCGGAGCGGTCGTCCTGTTGTATCCAGCGCAGGCTCGCATTGAAGCCCTCATCGCCCGCCGCGACCGCGACGCGCCCGCGCAGCTCGAAGTGCCCGAGGGCCTGAAGGTCGGCACGCTGTACTTCCCAGCTCTGCCCGCGCGGCGGCGCGGGCGGCAGCGTGCGGCAGCCGGCCACCAAGGCCAGCACGGCGAGCAACGCCGCGCCGAGCCGCCGGCGTTCACGGCGCATCGGGTATGAGCCGCCTGATGGTCGCCTTGAGCGGTTTGGAATCCGGATCGCGCGCGAGTGCCGACGCCCACACACGGCGCGCCTCGGCCTGTTGTCCGCTCGCCCACAGCGCCTCGCCCCAGTGGGCGGCGATCTCCGGGTCGTGACCGACTGAGTAGGCGTGTGCGAGGGTGAGCGCGGCGCCCCGGGGGTCGCCGCGACGGAACTGCACCCAACCGAGGCTGTCGAGCGCGGCAGGATTGTCGGGCATCACCTCGAGTGCGCGCCGGATCAGCGTTTCCGCGTGCCCGAGCTCGAGCGTGTGGTCGGCGAGCGTGTAGCCGAGAGCGTTGAGCAGCGTCGGATCATCGGGTCGCTCGCGCAGCAGATGCTCGAGCGCGTCCACCGACTCGTGCACGTGGCCGGCCTGCTCGAGGATCACGGCACGATCGTATTGGATGGAAGGATGCTGCGGATGTCGCTCGAGAGCTGCTGAAAGCAGCGCCAGCCCGGCGTCCGGCTCGCCGTGATCGGCGAGCAGCCGCGCCTTGGCGAGTGTCAGATCGAGCTCGTCCTCGGGATGATCGGCGGCGTAGTCATCGAGCAGCGCCAGCGCCTCGGTGCGCGCGCTGCGATCGAGCAGCAGCGCGGCGGCACGCGAGCGCGCCGGCACGGCGACCGAGGAGTCGTACAGCCGGCGGTAGGCCGCAATCGCCCCGTCGGGGTCGCCATCGCGCGCAGCGATGTCGGCGAGATACAGTTGCGCGGCGTCGTTGCCCTCACCGCTCGAGACGAGCTCCGTGAAGCGCTGGCGCGCCTCCTGCATGTCGCCGGAATTGAAGGCCAGCAGCGCCAGTCGTCGGTCGACCTCGCCCTGCGGCGCGCCCGCCGCGCGCAGCTGCTCGAGTTGCTGATGCGCTTCTTCGCTCCGATCGAGCGAGGCGAGAACCTCGGCGAGCTCGAAACCGCCACGGGTCGCGTCATCGGCCTGTGCGCGGCGCGCGATGGCCACCGCCTGTTGCCCATCGCCGCGCATGACGTACCCGCGGGCGAGCACGCGCAGTGCCGCCAGGTCCTTCGGATCGAGCTGCAGGGCGCGCTGCGCGTAACCCTGGGCGCGCTGCCCATCGTAGGCCGCGAGTGCCAGCTCGCCGAGCAGCGTCCAGGTGTCGGGCGAGCTCGCCGTGGGCTCGAGCGCGCCACTCATCGCAATGAGCACGGCCGACGCATCCGATTCCTCGAGCAGGATCTGTGTCAGCTCGCTGATACTCCTCGAGGCGCGCTGCTGCGACCGCCGGTGGGCCGCGGCGCTGTCGCCGGCTGCACCGGGCACGGGTGAGGCGTGGCCCTCTGCCGCGCGCGCCGCTGCCGCATCGGCCTGCTGTTCCTCGGCGCGCCAGAAGTCGTTGATGGCAGCGCGTGCCTCGCTGGTGCGGTACAACTTCAATGCCACCGCCGCGTACAGCGCGTTGGCTTCGCGATCGGTGGGGGCGAGCGAGCGCCAGCGCGTCGCCGCCTGCCAGGCGGCGGGCAGGTGCTCGCAGGCCATCGCCACCTGGGTTGCGCGGCGCGCGAGCTGTGCGTCGGCCGCGGGGAGTGCGGCCGCCTGGGCATAATTCTCGGAGGCTGCGCGGCAGTCGCCGCGCTTGAGGTCCGCCTCGGCAACCAGTGACAGCGCCGCGGGATCTCCATGCGCCTTGGCATCGGTGGGCTTCGGGGGGCTGCTGGCGCAACCGATGAGCAATGCGGCAGCGAGCGTCGCCGTGCCGGCATGCCTGCAAAAGCGGTAAATCAGGTCCATTTGCGACACCTTATCACTATAGGGGCCGGGTGAGCCCGCGCATTGAGCAACTTGTCACAAAGCGCAAACATCCCGAGAATGCCGCGTCCCGCACCGAGAGCCATGAAGGACTCCATCCGCCAGCGCCTGCAGAAGCTTTTCGATCGCTTCGAAGAGGTCGGCCGGCTGCTCGCAAGCGAGGAGATCGCCGGCGGCTCGCGCCAGTTCCGGGATCTGTCGCTCGAGTACTCGCGGCTGCAGCCGCTCGCACAGCACTTGCAGCGCTACCACGACCTCGAGCGTGATCTGGAAACTGCACGCGATCTGCAGAACGATACCGACGCCGGCATGCGCGCGCTCGGGGGCGAAGAGCTGGCACGGCTCACGACCGAGCTCGAGGCCGAGGAGCTCGAGCTGCAGCGCCTGCTGTTGCCGCGTGATCCGCGCGATGAGCGCAACATATTCCTCGAGGTACGTGCCGGCACGGGCGGCGACGAGGCCGCGATCTTCGCCGGCGACCTGTACCGCATGTACGCGCGCTACGCGGAGGCGCACGGGTTCACCACCGAGGTGCTGAGCGAAAGCCCCGGAGAGCACGGCGGCTATCGCGAGATCATAAGTCGCATCGTCGGGCGCGGCGCCTTCTCGCGGCTGAAGTTCGAATCCGGCACCCACCGGGTGCAGCGCGTACCGGACACCGAAGCACAGGGGCGCATACACACCTCGGCCTGCACCGTCGCGATCCTTCCCGAGCTCGATGAGGTCGAGGAAGTCGAGCTCAACCCGGCGGATCTGCGCATCGACACCTACCGTTCCTCCGGCGCGGGCGGCCAGCACGTCAACAAGACCGATTCCGCGGTGCGCATCACGCACCTGCCGAGTGGCATCGTGGTGGAATGTCAGGATGAGCGTTCCCAGCACAAGAATCGCTCACGCGCCATGGCGCTGCTGCGCGCGCGCCTGCTGGCGGCCGAGCAGGAAAAGCAGCAGAGCGCGCAGGCGCAGACGCGGCGCCTGCAGGTCGGCAGCGGCGACCGCTCCGAGCGCATCCGCACCTACAATTTCCCGCAGGGGCGCGTGACCGATCACCGCATCAACCTGACGCTCTACCGCCTGGCGCAGATCATGGACGGTGATCTCGATGAGCTGATCGATGCCCTGCAGCAGGAGTATCAGGCCGAGCAGCTCGCGGAGGAGGCATGAGCTCGGCGCCGCAGCAGCTGAGCGTCGCCAGCGTCACCGGCATCGAGGTCGCGCTGCCGGTGGCAGGGCCTGGAGCGCGCTCGCTGGCCTTCATCATCGACTGGCACATACGACTCGTGCTCGCGCTCGCCTGGTACGTGGTGGCGCAACTGGTCGCGAGCGGTGGGCGCTCGCTGCTCGCGCCGGCCGGCTATGGCCAGGCATGGTTCGGCGTAGTCCTGCCGGCGCTCGCCATCTATTTCCTGTATCACCCGATCGTCGAGGTGGCGCTGCGCGGCCACACCCCCGGCAAGCGCAGCGCCGGCATCCGCGTGGTCACGCGCTCGGGCGCGGCGCCCGGGGCGGGGCCACTGCTGGTGCGCAACGTCTTCCGCCTCATCGACTGTCTGCCGGTAGCCTACGGCGTCGGGCTCACGCTGATGCTGCTGACACGCGAGAGTCTGCGCTGCGGAGACATGGCCGCGGGCACCCTGCTCGTGTATCAGCGCGGCACCGACGATGCCGAGCTGCTGCGCAACGCAGCGCAGCGGGTCGGCAAGCTCGATACCGTCGGGGCGGAGATCGCCGCCGACCTGCTGCAGCGCTGGCCGGCGCTGGTGCCGGAGGCCCGTATACGGCTCGCGCGCCAGCTGCTGCAGCACTATCTGGGCGCCGAAGCCGACATCAGCGAGGGCGATGAGCTGGAATGGCGCTCGCGGGTCGAGCGGCTGGCGCGGCCTGAATGAGCGTCGTGCAGGCGGCGCGCGAGCGGGCCCTGGCTGCGGCGCTGCTCGCCCGTGCGGACGAGTGGCAGGCGGCTGAGCGGCGCGCGCGCAGCTTCGATCATGGACGGAGCGATGATGCGGCGGAGGCCGCACGACTCGCCGACGACTACCGGCTGCTCGCGCATGACCTGGCGAGAGCCCGTGTGCTCATGCCCGCAAGCCGCACGCGCGTTTACCTCGAGCACGCCTATGGGCATACCCACGCCACTTTGCACCATGGCGCCTGGCACCTCGGCAGCACCCTGCAGCGCCTGCTCGGCGTGGAGCTGCCGGCCGCAGTCCGCTGGCTCGCGCCCTACCTCGCCTGGACCACCCTCATTTTCGTGCTCAGCGCCATGGCGGGCTATGCGCTGGTGCATCGCTACCCCGAGCTCATCGCGCTGTTCGCCTCGCCCGACACCATCGCGAGCGTCGAGCGCGGCGAGTTGTGGACGCAAGGCATACTGAACGTCGTACCCTCTTCGATACTCTCGGTGCAGCTGTTCACCAACAACATCGTGGTCAGCCTGTCGGCCTATTGCCTCGGGTTCCTGTTTGGTCTCGGCACGCTCTACATACTCGGGTTGAACGGCCTCATGCTCGGCGCGATCTTCGCACTGGTCGAGCGGCACGGGCTCGCCACCGCGCTGTTCCGCTTCATCGTCGCGCACGGCTGCGTGGAGCTCTCGGTCCTGTGTCTTTCAGGGGCCGCCGGCGCGGCCATTGGCGAGGCGCTGATCCGGCCCGGCGCCGCCGGTCGACTCGAGTCGTTCCGCGCTGCCGCCCTGCGCACCGGACCGGTACTGCTCGCGTGCGCGCTGCTGCTGGTGGGCTCGGGACTCATCGAGGGCTTCGTCTCCCCCGACCCGCGCTTCCCGCTCACCGTCCGCATCGTGATTGGCGTCGGCTACTGGTGCCTGATGGTGGCATTTCTCAGCGGGCGCCTGTGGCCCGCAGCGCGCCGCGGCGCCTGAGGCTTGATCTCAGATACGGCGCGAACGCCGCAGCGCCTCGTAGCGCTGCAGCAGTGTTGCCTCGAGGCGCTCCGCGGGAGCTGCGGCGACCGGCGCGCCGAGCCGCTGCAGCAGTGAGCGCTGCCGCGCGGCGCGCGCCTCGTGCTCGGCCGCTGCGAGCGCAATCCAGGGATCCTCCCAGCACTGCGCAGCGCCGCGCGCCAGCGTCTCGATCTCACCGCTGTGGATCCCGGCGACCAGCACCAGGTGCGGTGGCGCGAGCAGGCGCACCGCGCGCGCGAGCGCCGCGGCGATGGTGGCATCATCCAGATCGGTGAGCAGGATGATGAGCGCCCGCTGCCGCAGGAGCTTGCGCATGCTGATCGCGGCGGCGATCGGATCGGACTCCGCGCCCTGCGCGAGCAGCCGCGCGAGCGCAGCGCGCAGGCGCATCACCGCACCGAGCCCGCGGGCGGGCGGACAGCTCACCAGCACGCGCTCGGCATAGACCATGAGCCCGATGCGATCGTCGTTGTGGGTCACGATCTCCGCCAGGCGCGCCGCGGCGTTGCAGTAGAGGCCGAGGCGGTCGAGCGCGCCCGCACGCACCCGACTCAGGCGTCCGGCATCGATGGCGATGAGGATATCGAGATGCTGATCCTCGCTGTACTCACGGCTCACCAGCTCACCGGTGCGGGCGGTCGCTTTCCAGTCGATGCGCGTGAGCGGATCACCCGCGGCGTAGCCACGCAGCTGGTAGAGCTCCTGCCCCGCGCCCGCGGAGGGTCGCGCGCGGCTGCCCGCCGCGAAGCCGCTGACGCGGGCGCTGCCGCGCAAAGTGTCGGGCGCCACCGCGGCATGCGCCTGCGGCGCGAGAGACACATCCCACCAGGCGAGCGACAACGGACCGCGCAGACGTGCGGGCAGGTGCGGCCAGAGCTGCGGGCCGAGCCGTACCGGCAACAGTGAAAGTGGGTCCTGGCGCACGCTGCGTGGCGGCAACCGCAGGCGCCGCGGCTCCACGGGCGCCTCGAAGCCCGCCGGCGTGGCCGGCGCGTACTCGAGGGTGAGCATTCGCTGCGAGCTGTTCTCGAACACGACCGCGCCAGGCTGCCTGCGGCCGAGAAAGGCCGGCGTCGCAGTGTCGATGCGGGTGCGCGGCAGCAGGCGGCGCACCGCCAGCCCTTCGACGGCGAGGCCGAGCAGCAACAGTGCGCCCGACAGGTGCCATAGTCTCGGCAGCGCCGGCTCGCTCGACCAGATGCCGGCGACGGCGATAACCGCGGTGATTATCACGAGCAGGTAGCTGCGCCAGGCGAGATGCAAGCCGTGGCTCCTCAGCGCGGTACCGGCGTGCTCGCCAGCAGCCCCTCGACCAGCTGCGCGTCGCTGACTCCTTCCAGCGCCGCTTCCGGCGTCAGCACCAGCCGATGCGCCAGCACCCACGGTGCGGCGAGCTTGACGTCATCGGGGGTCACGAACTCGCTGTCACGTACTCCGGCCAGGATGCGCGCCGCCTTGAGGAGCGCGAGCACGCCACGCGTGGAGAGTCCGAGAGCGACGTGCGGATGCTCACGCGTGGCGGTGGCGAGATCGAGAAGGTAGCCGCTGAGCGCGCTCGAGACATGGATGCTCTCGGCGGCCGCCCGCGCCTGCGCGAGTAGCGTGCGATCGACGAGTGCCACGGACTCGAGCGCGGCGTGCGCCGCGGTCAGCACGCCGCCGTAGCGCTCGAGGATGAGACTCTCGGCCTCGCGCCGCGGATAGCTCAGGTCGATGCGCAGCATGAAACGGTCCAGCTGCGACTCGGGCAGCGGGAAAGTGCCCTCGAATTCCCGCGGGTTCTGGGTCGCGAGCACGATGAAGTCCGGCGGCAGCGGCAGCACGCTGCGCTCGACGCTGACCTGTCGTTCCTCCATCGCTTCCAGGAGCGCCGACTGCGTCTTGGGTCCGGCACGATTGATCTCATCCACCAGCACCACATCCGCGAACAGCGGGCCGGGGCGGAACAGGAAATTGCGCGCCGCCTCATCGAAGACGTGCACTCCGATGATGTCGCTCGGCATCAGATCGGCAGTGCCCTGGATGCGCTTGAACTCTCCGCCGAGAGCCCGCGCCAGAGCTTTCGCGAACAGCGTCTTCCCGAGCCCCGGCACCCCCTGCACCAGCACGTGGCCCCGCGCGATGAGCGCGATGACGAGTGCGTCCACGGAGGCTTCGAGGCCGATGACGACGCGGCCGAGCTCCTGGGCGAGCAGGTCGCGCAGCGAGCGCATCGGATTGCTCATTGGGCGAGTTGCCTTTCAGCCTGAACGATGAGGTTGCGCAGCGCTACCAGCGGCACGCGCCGTCCGGCGCAGGCGGCGACATACCACGCCCGCAGCTGCTGCACCTCGCTGCGCGCGAGTCGGGGATGATTGGCGAGCCAGTCCCACAGCTGCGCGTGGTCACTGCCGCGGCGGCCCGCCTGCTCGCCGCGGCGCTGCAGGAATTGCTCGAGCAGACGGCGCGCGGCCGCGGCCGGGCGCACCACACGGGCGAGATAGAGTCCGGTGACGCGCACCAGCTCCGCCTCGCGCGGCGCAGGCACCGCCGCGCGCGGCGCACGCAACTGCGTGGCACCGAGCACCCAGGTGAGCCACACCGCCAGGATGACCGCCAGCGTCGCATACAGTCGGGGATCGCGGTAGAAGCGCGCCGGGTCGTAGTCATCGCTCAGCCCCTGGTGCTCATCATCGAATATCACCGTGCCATCCGGCACCAGTGCGGCGGCGAGCATGTTGGCGAGCAGGCGCGCATTGTCGGCTTTGCCGAGTGCCCGATTGCTGAAGAGCGAGCCGAAGCCGCTCACGATGATCGTGCCCTCCCCGTGAGGACGCAGCCAGAATGCGTCCTGTCCGTCGCGCTCCTCGTGAGCGAGCGACAGGGCGAAGCCATCGCGGGGCAGCGCGAGTGTGTACGGGATCGGAGGGTCGTCGGAGAAGCCGAGCGCGCGGCTCACGCCGGTGAAGAACGGGTGCGCCCGGTTCGGGATCAGGGCGCGCGGCGCAGCGTTGCCGGGCTTGCGCTCTTTGGTGGGTGGAGCGAACCGCAGCTCGGTGAGCAGCTCCAGATCGCTCGCCATGGCGGGCGCGAACCGTGCCCAGCCCGGGTGGTCGCGCAGCGCCGCCAGCACCAGCAACGTATTGCCGCTTCCGATCCAGCGATCGAGCGCCTGCGCTTCCTCGGGCCGATAATTCACCGCCGCCGGGAGACTGACAATGAGAAGGTTGCCACGCGCGCTCGGCAGGGCGGTCGACGGCAGCGCGCTGAAGCGCGTCCGCAGCGGCTGCGTACGCACCCCCTCGGCACGCAACCAGCTCGAGACGCCGAGCAGCCCGTTGTCGCCGCGCTCCAGCGTCGTCGGCAGCGAGGCACGGCGCTTCGCCAGCGGATCGCCGTGCAGCGCCATCGTGCCCAGCAGCAGCAGCGCCGCGAGCGCACAGCCGAGTGTCACGAGGCGCTCGCGCATCAAGCCGCCGCCGGCGGCTCTGCCGCGCCGCTCGCCAGGAGGGTGAGCAACAGTCGGCCATCAGTCACCGCCGCCGCGAGGCGCGCCCCGCTCACCTGCTCCGCCGAGAAGCGGACACGCTCGCTGACGGCTACGAGCTCCGCGAACGGCTTGCGGGCGCTCTCCTGCGGCAGGCGCGCGTGCTGCTCGAGCTCACGGGCGGTGAAGGCGCGCGCCGGCGGCAGCCGCTGCTGTGCCGCGAGGCGCGCGGCGATCAGCTCCAGCAGCAACGCGGGCCGCTGCTGCGGCAGAGCGCGCTCGATCGCCGCGAGGTCCGCGATCGAGGCCGAGGGCGGCGCGTCTCCCGGCGCTGCGCTCGGGGCGCGCCGCCGGAAGATGCCGGCGATCCGCAGCTCATTGACGATGATGCCGGCGGCGAGCGCCAGCACCAGCGCAAATCCGGCCCAGCCGATGAGCTCCAGGGTGCCCGCCGACAGCCTGACGCCCGCCAGCTGGCGGCTCAGCCAGCCCTCCCCTTCGCGCGGGCGGGTCGTGATGAGATAGCGCAGCCAGTCCCCGAGGCGCTGCAACCAGCTGCGGCGCGGGCGCTCCGCGCTGCGGGCCAGTGCGGCCAGCACCGCGCCGACGCGCTCGCTGCGCGGTGCGATATGAGAACTGACCAGCGGGCGGCTCGCGCGCGCCAGCTGCGCATGCAACTCGGACAATCCGGCCGCCGAGAGCTCGTTGTCAGGCCGCTGCCAGTCGGCCGGCAGCCACGGTGCAAAGCCGCTGGCGGTGAGCGCTGGAGTCAGCTCGGGGCAGCGGGCAGCGATGCGTGCATAGCCGACATCCACATCGCTGTCGAGTCGCGCGACGCAGTCATCTATCGCCTGCAGCGCATCGCGCGCCGGCACGGCGGGCGCCAGCGCAGCCGCAAGCAGCAGCGCGAGCAACGTGCGGCCCACGCCGTCAGGCCGTGGCCGAGAGGCGTTGCGCCAGATCGGCACCCTCTTTGCGCACCTTGAGATCGGCGAGCACCGCCAGTGCCAGTGCGCCATAGAACGGCAGCACCAGGGCCTCGAGCAGGATGGCGATGACCTGGGCGAAGATGCTGATGCTCGCCACATCACCGTGTGCCAGCACCGCGACCACGAAGCCGCCGACCGCCGCGATGACCAGCTCGAGCGCGAGCAGGATGATGAGGGCGACCGTGTAGATCATGGAGAGCCGCCAGAAGCTGCCGGCGGTGAGACGCCAGCTGCGCGCGACACTCGTCGCGGGTCCCGCGCCCTCCACGAAGAGAATCGTAACTGCGCACGATATCGCCACGAATGCATAGCTCAGCACCAGCAGCGCAATGAGGAGGAGGAGTGCCCGCAGCATGCCCTCCGCCAGGAACCCCGGCATGACGCACGCTGCTCCACCGAGACCCAGCAGGATGCACAGACCGATGATCGCCGGAGCGCGGCGCGCCGCCGCCTCGAGCTCACCACCGGCGCGCCCCGCGGTGCTGAGCGTCTGTTCGCGCAGCAGCATGGCGCCATAGAAGGTCAGCATGAGCAGCACGCCGACGATGTAAAGCGCAACCCATACCCGGTCCTGCGCCAGTGTGAGCATGGCCGCCATCCCGGAGGCCGCGACGGGCTGACCGCGACCCTTCACCAGCGCGTAAACTGACGGCAGCTGACCACCGATCACGGCGCAGGTCGCAAGCAGCAGGCACCTGACCACGGTGGCCCGGTAGATGCGGAAGGCCACATCCAGCACTTCTCCGACCGACAGCGGTCGATCGGGCGGATACGCTACCGTAGTCATTCAACTATCATAGCGCTGCACTGCCCCGGTAGCCTACGAATGACCGTCAGTCCGAGCGTCGGCACGCTGGTTGCCAACGGCGCACAACACCTGCGCGGCGCGGCGGGCGGCAACGCCTCGCTCGAAGCCGGCCTGCTGCTGGCGCACGCACTCGGCATCACACGCGCGACACTCATCTCACACGCGGAACGCGTGGTCGAGCCCGAGGCGGAGCGACGCTACCGGGAGTTGCTCGAGCGGCGGACGCGCGGTGAGCCGCTCGCCTACCTCGTGGGCACACGCGAGTTCTGGTCGCTGTCCCTGCAGGTAACCCCGGCGGTCCTGGTTCCGCGTCCGGAGACGGAGCTGCTGGTCGAGCGTGCCCTCGCGCTGCGCCGCGAGCCGGACGCGCGCGTCGCGGAGCTCGGCACCGGCTCGGGGGCGGTAGCACTCGCCCTTGCACGCGAGCGGCCGCAGTGGCGGATAACCGCGACCGACCTGTCGCCCGATGCGCTCGCCGTCGCGCGCAGCAATGCAACGCGGCTCGCCATCGGTGCGGTCGAGTTTCGCCTGGGCAGCTGGTTCGAGCCGCTGACGGGCGAGCGGTTCGATCTCATCCTCAGCAATCCGCCTTACATTGCGCTCGATGACCCGGCGCTTGCGGATCCGGCCCTGGCGCACGAGCCGCGGCTCGCGCTCACCGCCGGCGCGGACGGGCTCGCCTGCCTGCGCGCCATCGCAGCGGCTGCGCCGCGGCACCTCAATCCCGGCGGGTGGTTGCTGCTCGAGCACGGCGCCGCACAGGGGCCGGCGCTGCGCACGGCGCTTGGACACGCTGGCTGGCGTTATGTACGCTCGCACCGCGATCTCGCCGGTCATGAGCGCATCACGGAAGGACAATATGATCCGATTTGAAACTACGCATGGCGGCTTCACGGTGGAGCTGTTTCCCGCGGAGGCGCCGCTTACCGTGGAGAATTTCCTGCGTTATGTCGATGATGGCCACTTCGACGGCACCATCTTTCACCGCATCGTGCCGGGCTTCGTCATCCAGGGCGGCGGCCTCACCGCGGACTTCGCCAGCAAGAAGACACGTGCGCCGATCGGCAACGAGGCGAAGAATGGACTCAAGAACACCCGCGGCAGCCTGTCGATGGCGCGCACCAGCGACATCAACAGCGCCACCTCGCAGTTCTTCGTCAACCTCGCCGACAACGCCTTCCTCGACCACAGTGCGCGCGACTACGGCTATGCGGTGTTCGGACGCGTCAGCGAGGGAATGGAGGTCATCGACCGCATCGCGCGCGTCAGCACCGGCAAGCGCAAGGGCTACACGGATGCGCCGCTCGAGGACGTGGTAATCGTCTCGGCCCGCCGGCTCGCGCCCGCCTGAGCGCCGCGCAGCGCGCCGATGCTCGTGAGGCGCCCGCTCCCGCGCCAACAGCACGGGCGGATCGCGACGACGCTGCTCAGGTACCTGGCGCTCGCGCTGCTGTTGTGGCTGGCGCTCACCGCCACGCCGGTGCTGTTGCTGCGCTGGCTGCGACCGCTCGGCAGCGCCTTCATGGTGGAAGCGCGCGTCGCGGCCTGGCGTGAGCACCGGCGCGACTACCACAACGACTTCCGCTGGGTGAGCCTCGAGCAGATCTCTCCGCATGCCGCGATGGCGGTCATCGCATCCGAGGACCAGCAGTTCCCCTTCCACGCCGGCTTCGATTTCGACTCCATTCGCGAAGCGGTGCGCGCCAGCGAGCATGGCAAGCCGCTGCGCGGCGCGAGCACGATATCGCAACAGCTGGCGAAGAACCTGTTTCTCTGGCCCGGGCACAGCTTCATGCGCAAGGGGCTCGAGGCGTACTTCACGGTGCTCATCGAGACGCTCTGGCCGAAGGAACGCATCCTCGAGGTGTACCTGAACATCGCGCAGTTCGGTGACGGCATCTACGGAGTGCAGGCGGCGGCGGAGCGGTTCTGGCACAAGCCCGCCGCACACCTGAGCTCGGCCGAGGCGGCCACCCTCGCCGCGGTGCTGCCGAATCCGCTGCGCCTGCACGCCGAGCGGCCCTCGCGCTACGTGCTCGCACGGCGCGAGTGGATCCTGGCGCAGATGCGCGACCTCGGCGGCGCCGCCTACCTACGGGCGCTCGAGCGCGAGGCTCACCCCGCGCGCTGAGGCGTTTCCTGCGGTACGATGCGCGCGCATGAGCCGGAAAGGGATCTATGCCTGAGCGTGCGCTCGGCGCGGCTGACTGGCGCGGATACGGCCGCGAGCAATTTCCACAGGGATCGTGGAGCGTCGATGGAGATGTGCTGCGGGCCATCGCCCAGGCCGAGCGCATCGATCTGATCTCGCGCGAGCGCTTCGCCGATTTCACCCTGCTGTTCGATTGGCGGCTGCCGCGCGCCGGCAGCACGGCAGTGCTGTACCGCGTCGAGGAGCAGGCGGGGCCGGCCGGCCGTACCGGTGCCGCGCTGCAGCTGCTCGATGACGAGCATCACCCCGAGGGCGCCGACGCCCTGACCTCGTGCGGTGCGCTCTACGGACTGATGGCGCCGTGGCACGATCTGCGCAGCAGCGCCAACAGCTACCACAGCGCCCGCATACTCGTGCAGGGCACCACCGTCGAGTACTGGATCGATGACACGCAGGTGATCGGCTGCGATCTGGCCAGTGAGGAGATCCGGGCGCGCATCGCCCGCAGCCGCTTCCGCGATTTTGCGCAGTTCGCGCGCCTCGCGAGCGGCCACATCGTGCTGCAGCATCGCGGCACCGAAGCCTGGTTCCGCCGACTGCGGATCGAGGCGTCCGCTCAGGGCTCGTAGCCGAGGTTCGGCGCGAGCCAGCGCTGCGCCTCGGCGACCGTCCAGCCCTTGCGCTGCGCATAGTCCTCGACCTGGTCGCGATCGATCTTGCCGAGGGCGAAGTAGTGCGCCTGCGGGTGCGCGATGTACCAGCCGCTCACCGCCGCGGTGGGATACATCGCATAGGCGTCGGTGAGGCGGATGCCGGCGGTACGCTCCACATCGAGCAACCGCCACAGCTTCGCCTTCTCGGTGTGGTCGGGACAGGCGGGATAGCCCGGTGCGGGCCGTATGCCACGATACTCCTCCCGCACCAATTGCTCGTTGGTGAGTGACTCGTCGGCGGCGTAGCCCCACAGCTCACGCCGCACCCGCTCATGGAAGTGCTCGGCAGCCGCCTCGGCGAGACGATCGGCGAGTGCCTTGAGCATGATGGCGGAATAGTCATCGTGCGCGCGCTCGAAGCGAGCAACGTGCTCCTCGATGCCGATGCCGGCGGTGACGGCGAAGGCGCCGAAGTAGTCGCCCACGCCGCTGCCTGCCGGCGCGACGTAGTCGGCCAGGCATTCGTGCGGCTGGCCGGGCGGCTTGCCCTTCTGCTGCCGCAGGAAGTTGAGTGTCACGATGCTCTCGCGCCGTGCCTCGCTCGCGTAGATCTCGACATCGTCCGCCATCGCGTTAGCCGGGAACAGGCCGAGCACTGCGCTCGCCCTCAGCCAGCGCTCGCCGATCAGGCTCTTCAACATGCGCCGCGCGTCGGCATACAGATTGCTGGCGGCCTCCCCCACCACCGGATCGCTGAGGATGTCGGGGAACTTGCCGGCAAACTCCCAGGCATGGAAGAACGGCATCCAGTCGATGTAGCCGAGCAGCTCCGCGAGCGGATAATCGTCGAAACGGTGTATGCCGGGCACGCGCGGCGCGAGCGGCCGGTAGGCGTTCCAGTCGATGCGGGCACGGTTGGCGCGCGCCGCAGCGAGTGGGGCCTCCGGAGACTTGACGGTCTTCGCCGCGTGCTGCTCGCGCCGGCGCTCGTGCTCCGCGGCGGTGCGGGCGACGAACGCGTCACGCTGCGCGGACTGCGTGAGCGTCTGGCACACGCCGACCGCGCGCGAGGCATCCTTCACGTAGACGACCGGCGAGCGGTACTGCGGTGCGATCTTCACCGAGGTGTGTGCGGGCGAGGTGGTGGCACCGCCGATCAGCAGCGGCAGCTCGAAGCCCTGCCGCTGCATTTCGCGCGCCACGTGCACCATCTCATCGAGCGAGGGAGTGATGAGGCCGGAAAGGCCGATGAGATCGGCCTGCTCGCGCCGCGCCGTCTCGAGGATCTTCTCGCACGGCACCATCACTCCGAGGTCGATGACCTCGAAGTTGTTACATTGCAGCACCACCCCGACGATGTTCTTGCCGATGTCGTGCACGTCCCCCTTGACGGTCGCGACCACGATGCGGCCGTTGGTACGCTGGGCGCGGGTGTCCTTGCTGTCCTCGATGTACGGCACCAGGTAGGCCACGGCGCGTTTCATCACGCGGGCACTCTTCACCACCTGCGGCAGGAACATCCGGCCCGAGCCGAACAGGTCGCCGACCACGTTCATGCCGTCCATGAGCGGCCCTTCGATGACATCGAGCGGGCGCGCGCTCGCCTGTCGCGCCGCCTCGGTATCCTCGATGATGAAGTCATCGATACCCTTGACCAGCGCATGCTCGAGGCGCTTGCCGACCGGCAACTTGCGCCACTCGAGATCCTCACTGCGCCGCGCGCCGCCCTCGCCGCGATAACGCCCCGCGATCTCGAGCAGCCGCTCGGTGGCGTCGCTGCGGCGGTTGAGGACCACGTCCTCGCAGGCCGTGCGCAGCGCCGGCTCGAGCTGCTCGTACACCCCGAGCTGCCCGGCGTTGACGATCCCCATGTCCATGCCGGCGGCGATGGCGTGATACAGGAACACCGAGTGCATCGCCTCGCGCACCGGCTCGTTGCCGCGAAACGAGAAGGACACGTTGCTGACACCGCCGCTCACCAGCACGTGCGGCAGCTCCTTCTTGATGCCGCGGGTCGCCTCGATGAAAGCGAGCCCGTAGCCGTTGTGCTCCTCGATGCCGGTGGCCACGGCGAAGATGTTGGGATCGAAGATGATGTCCTCGGGGGCAAAGCCGACGCGCTCGGTGAGAATGCGGTACGCGCGGCGGCAGATGGCGATGCGCCGCTCGACCGTGTCGGCCTGGCCCTGCTCGTCGAAAGCCATGATCACGGCTGCGGCGCCGTAGCGGCGCACCTCGCGGGCGTGCTCGATGAAGGGCTGCTCGCCCTCCTTGAGGCTGATCGAGTTGACTACCGCCTTGCCCTGCACGCAGCGCAGGCCGGCCTCGATCACCGACCACTTGGAGGAGTCGATCATCACCGGCACGCGCGCGATGTCGGGCTCGGCCGCCACCAGGTTGAGGAAGCGCACCATGGCCGCTTCCGAATCGAGCATGCCCTCGTCCATGTTGACGTCGATCATCTGCGCGCCGTTGGCGACCTGCTGGCGCGCCACTTCGAGAGCGACGTCGTAGTCGCCCGCCTCGATGAGCTTGCGGAACTTGCTCGAGCCGGTGACATTGGTGCGCTCGCCGACGTTGACGAACAGACTCGACTCATCGATGTTGAGCGGTTCGAGCCCCGCGAGCCGGCACTTCACCGCCAGCGGCGCGAGGCGCCGCGGCGCGTGCCGCACCAGCTCGCGGCGCAGCAGCCGGATGTGCTCCGGCGTCGTACCGCAACAGCCGCCGACGATGTTCACCAGCCCCGACTCGCCGTATTCGCGCAGTATCGCCGCGGTATCGGCGGCCGACTCGTCGTACTCGCCGAAAGCGTTGGGCAATCCGGCGTTGGGATAGGCGCACACGTAGGTGTCGCGCGCCGCCTCGGCGAGCTCCTCGATGTAGGGACGCAGCTGGCGGCCGCCGAGGGCGCAGTTGAGGCCGATGAAGAGCGGCTGCGCGTGGCGCACCGAGTTCCAGAAGGCCTCGGTGGTCTGTCCCGAGAGCACCCGGCCGGAAGCGTCGGTGATCGTGCCGGAGATGGCGAGCGGCACGCTGATGCCGAGCTCATCGAAAAGCGTGAGCGCGGCGTAGATCGCGGCCTTGGCGTTGAGCGTGTCGATGACGGTCTCGATCAGCAGCAGGTCCACGCCACCGAGCAGCAAGCCGCGTGCCGCCTCGCGATAGGCGGCGGTGAGCTGCGTGAAGTTGACGCTGCGGTAACCGGGATCGTTGACATCGGGTGACATCGAGCTCATGCGGTTGGTTGGCCCGAGAGCGCCGGCCACGAAGCGGGCAGTGCGCGAGTGCCGCGCGCAGTCATCGGCGGCCGCACGCGCGAGCTGCGCGGCGCGGTAGTTGAGCTCGGGAACCAGAGCGCTGGTGCCGTAGTCCGCCTGCGAGATGGCGTTGGAATTGAAGGTGTTGGTTTCGATGATGTCGGCGCCGGCCTCGAGATAGGCGCGGTGGATGTCACGCACCGCATCCGGCCGTGTCAGGGTGAGGATATCGTTGTTGCCCTTGAGGTCGTGGGAGTGGTCGCGCAGCCGTGCGCCGCGATAGCCGGCCTCATCGAGCTTGAGACGCTGGATCATGGTGCCCATGGCGCCATCGAGGAACACGATGCGCTCGGCGAGCAGCCCCTTGAGCCGCGCGATGCGCGTCGAGCGCTCGGTCTCGTTGCACGGCTCGACGGCGAAGGGAGCCGCGCTGGCCGCCTGCGTGCGGTCGGGCCCACGCGGCTCGCTCTCGCGTTCGCGGTCCGCGCGCTCCGGCACCCCCGCCGCACTCATGCCGTGGCTCCCGCGGATGCGGCCGGCAGCTGCGCCATCGGCCGCAGGCCGAGCGCGTGACAGATGGCGTAGGTGAGCTCGGCGCGATTGAGGGTGTAGAAGTGAAACTCACACACCCCGTGGCGGCGCAGCTCCTGCACCTGCTCGATCGCGACCGCCGCGGCGATCAGTCGCCGCGTTTCCGGGTCGTGATCGAGACCTTCGAAGCGCTCGCGCAGCCACGGCGGAATGCTCGCGCCGCAGCCGCGGGCAAAGCGCAGCACCTGCGGGAAGCGGGTGATCGGCAGGATCCCCGGCACGAGCGGCGCGTCGATGCCTGCCGCCGCGCAACGGTCGCGAAAGCGCAGAAACACTCCGATGTCGTAGAAGAACTGCGTGATGGCGCGCGTCGCACCCGCGTCGATCTTGCGTTTGAGGTTCTCGAGGTCCGCAGCGGCGGAGGTCGCCGCCGGGTGCACCTCCGGGTACGCCGCGACCGAGATCTCGAACGGTGCGAGCGCCCGCAACGCGACGACCAGGTCCGACGCGAAAGCGAAGCCATCGGGATGCGGTCGGTAGCCGCCCTGCCCCTGCGGGGGATCGCCGCGCAGCGCCACGAGGTGACGTATGCCCTGATCCCAGTAGCCGCGGGCGATATCCAGGATCTCGCCGCGCGTGGCCCCGACGCAGGTCAGATGTGGAGCGCCGGTGAGCTTCGTCTCGCGCTGAATGCGCGTCACGAGGCCGTGGGTGCGCTCGCGGGTCGTGCCATCGGCGCCGTAGGTCACCGACACGAAACGTGGAGCAAGCGGCGCGAGGCGCTCGAGCGAGCACCACAACGTGGCCTCCATCGTCGCATCCGCCGGCGGAAAGAACTCGAACGACACGGCGATGGGATCGCCCGGCTGGGGGGCATTCATGAGGCGGCTCCTTCCGCAGTGAGACCGAGCGCAGGTGCGGCGGCGGCGCAAGCCACCGCCGCAAGCACGTGCGCGCCATCGGCCTCGATGGGACTCAGTCTTTCGCAGCGAAGTCCGGCAGTGGCGAGCAGTCGCCGCAGACGCGCCAGCGGGTGCTCGACCACGCGTTCGCGCGGCATCTCGAGGGCATCGTACGGCTCGAAAATCCACAGACGCCCTGTGGGCTCGATGAGTGCCCGTGCATCCTCGAGCAACCGCACCAGCCTGTCGCCGCTGCTGGCGGGGTGATCGAGCAGCACTGCATCGAAATGCTCTCCGGTGCGGGCCAGCACCGTGTCGAAGCTCTCGAGCGCGGAGTGGAACAGTACCCGGCAGCCAAATCCGCGCCGCTCGGCAAAGGCACGCGCCGCCTGCCCGGCGCGGCGCGACGGCGCGAGGATCGTACAGTGCCGCGATACCCGTGCCGCCCATTCGAGAAGCTCCACGTGCATCACGCCAGCGACGAGCACTGAATCGCAGCGCTGCCCCCCGCCTGCCGCCTCGACAAACTGCACCAGCGCCCGCCCGAGACGTGACTCCGCTGCGGATCGTGCGCTCTCGCCTTCCGCCGCGGCCGCCGCCCGTGCACCGGACGCATCGCGCAGGAGCAGCGGATCGCGCCGGTCGAGCTGCGCCAGAAGCCCGCGGACGAAGCTCGCTGCCTCCGCAGTCGATGCGAGCCGATAGTGGACCCACTGTCCCTGGCGAAGCCGCTCCATGAGTCCGGACTCGCACAGAATCTTGAGGTGGCGCGACACCCTGGGCTCGCTCTGGTTGAGCAAGTGGGCGAGGTCGGACACGCTGAGCGAGGCTCCCGCGCACACCGCCAGTAGCCGCAAGCGGGT
>DATKMV010000072.1:0-3570 GCA_035541695.1 Steroidobacteraceae bacterium | reverse complement strand
ACCCTCGGAGCCGGCATTGCCGGGATTTGCCTCGATGGCGCACGGCTTCTTCCACGAGGTGCGGAATGGCCATACCGTCATCGGCCACGGCGGCGACACCGTCGTGTTCCACACCGAGCTCGATCTGCTGCCGCAGGATGGTGTCGGTATCTTTTATAACTTCAACAGCCGCGGGCGGGATGCGGCGGTGTATGGGCTGCGCAAAGCGCTGTTCGATGAGTTCATGAACCGTTACTTTCCGAGCCGCTCACCTGCGGCAGATCCACCCGCGCTTCCTACGGCACGCGCCGACGCGCGCAGGATCGCCGGCCGCTACGAGGAGTCGCGGCGGGTGGAGCACGGTTTCCTCAGCGTGTTCTATCTGCTGCAACAGACGGTCATCGGCGCGACGCCGGCCGGGGAGAGCACCGCACCGCGGGTGCTCGAGCCGGGCACAGTGAATTTCCGCGAGGTGGCGCCCGATGTGTGGCGCGAGGTTGGCGGCACACGCGAGCTCGCGCTGCGCACGGAGAAGGGCGTGAAGACGGTGATCGACAGCGAGGACCCTATCTCCGTCCTCCAGGCCGTGAGTTTGCCCCGATCGGCCGCGTTGAATCTCACCGTGCTCGTGTCATCGCTCGCGGTGCTGGTGCTGACGGTCGTGCTCTGGCCGGTTACCGCCATCGTGAGGCGCCGCTACGGCGCTCCGGCGACCTCGCCTGATCTGAGACGGCTGCGCATGCTCACTGGTGGAGCCGTCATCATCGAGCTCGTCTACGTGGTTGCCTGGATCCTGCTGCTGCGGCCCGTGCTCTCATCCGAGCTGTGGGTGTATTCGACGCGCCTCGACCCGGTGGTCCGCACGCTGCAGCTCGCCGGGCTTCTGGTGATTGCTGCGGCAGCGGTCGGTGTCTGGTCGCTGTGGCGAGCGTCGAGACTGCAGTCATCGTGGATCGCAACGATGCGCAACGCCGCGATCGCGGCGGCCCTCCTCGGCACCGTCTGGATCGCCTTCATGGGGCGGCTCTTGAGCTTCGAGCTCAACTACTGACCGGCAGCCTCGCCGGTCCCGAGCCGGCGCGCGCCTCCCGCGTCATGAACGCGGGAGGCGCGACGCCCTTTATTTCGCCATCGTCTGCAACTCTGACTTCGGCTGGAAGAGCTTCGTCATCGCGACGGCGCCGGATGCGTGCGCCGTGAGCAGGATGGAGGCCTTCTTCGGCGGGCCACTGCCCGCTCCTTCCTGCGCGAGCGCGGCGGAGGTGGCAGCGGAAGTCATGACCAACAGCGTGAGCAGTGCGAATCTCATACATTTTCTCCTGGGTGTTAGGCGGAGCTGGCGATGCAGGTACGCGGTCCGTCGGCGACATCGCCGGATGTCGCTTCCATAAGCAAGCGCCGCCTCAATCATCTGTCACGGGGGCGCCGCGGCTCTCACTCTCTTCCGGGAGATCAACGAGTGCTGAGAGGCATGCTCCTCAGGCAACAGTAGAATTGAGCGCGGAGAACGTTGCGGCACTGCGGAGCGCAGCCGGACGCGCGAGCTGGTGGAAACGTGCGAGGGAGCTGTGCAGTGAGTCGAGTGAAGGTCGCGGTCGCCGTCGAGGACGACGCTCAGGTCCGGATTTACGAAGTCGCTGCGGCGTGCCGCGCGTTGGGTCTCCGTCACACCGCCACGCTGGCGACGGTCGGGGTGTTGACGGGATCGATGGAAGCCGGCGAGCTCGTGAAGCTCCGGGCCGTGCCCGGAGTTCTGGCGGTCGAGGTCGAGGAGGCTTGCCTCCCGGAGATTACCGTGCGGGCGCAGCCCCGGCGCGTAAATTGAAGCGGAAGCTCTCGGCCGACTCGTTACCGCCGGTGTCAGGCTGTATGCGCAGCACATAACTCCCGGGGGTCAGGCGCGACGCGACGGCATAGCAATGCACGTACCCGTCCGTATCGGAGCGCAGCCCTGACACCGAGGCGACGGGCTTCGCCGAGCCTGCATCCTCATGCCGGCCGAGCGTGAGGCGATAGCGCTGACCGCTCTCGTGCGTACCGGGCGCGGCACGAATCTCGATGAGCCCGCTCGCGGGCAGATCCAGATCCGGTACCGAGCCGCCGCGCATGGCGAGGAACGTGAAATGCGCAGCGACGAGCGGCGCCGCGGCGGCAGATGCGCGGGGTGCGCTTGATGCGAGCAGGATGTCGCCTGTCCCGGCGGCACGTGACAGCCACAGAAACACCGCGACGCCGGCGACGGCGGCCGCTGCCAGAAGGGGTCTCCAGGGGCGAAGGAGCCCCTGACGGGCGGGTGCTCTGCCCAGAGCTCCCTCCCGGCGCAGCTGCGCGAGTCCGGCACCCATCCGCAGCGACTGCTCGAGCTCGCGCACCAGAGCGGGCTCACGCACGAGCCGATCCTCGAACGCGCGACTCTCGGCTTCCGGCAGGCGGCCGAGGATGAAGTCCTGCATCCTCACCAGATCGCGCGCGGCGTCTATCATCTCAACACCTCCGACATCAGGGATACAGAAGTGCACAGGCCGATGGCAATGATCGACAGCAGGTCAGCCTTGCGGAAGCCGCGGTGCTCCACGAGCTCCCGGAAGCGGTTGCGGGCACGAAAGATCACGCGATTGAAATGCTCCTCGGTGAGCTGCAGCTCGTGGCAGATCTTCTCGCGGTCCTCGTCATCGAGATAGAAGCGCACCAGCACCTCGCGGTCGCGTGCGACCGGCATCTCATCGAGCATCCGCCGGGCGGCCGTGGCCCATTGCCTTCCGCGCACGCGCTCCCAGTCGGTGTCGCTCTCGGAGGCCGGAAGCTCCTCGAGCCCGTCGGCACTCGACAGTGCGCTGCGATCCTTGCGGCGATGATTTCTGAGGTGGTTGAGTGCCACCCGGTAGAGATACCCGCCGAGGTTCTCGGGGTGCGCGATCTCGCCGGTGCGCAGCTTCTCGAGAGTCGTGACGGCAGCGTCCTGGAGAATGTCGGCGGCGACCTCCGGATCGCGCACGCGCCGCAAGATGAGGGCGCGCAGCCCAGGAAAGTCGCGATAGACTGCGGCGAGGTAGGACACCGGGTCCGCGACCGGCGCGGGGAGGTCCGATTGCGGGGCCAGCATCCCGGCGGGTGCCGCTTGCTCATCAACATCGACCATGCGCTGAGTATAAGCCGCGAGCGCCGCGCGCCGCAGCCTCCGCAGCGTCCTCGTGGCATCTTCGAGCGGCTCGCGGTGCTGCTCATCGCCGCGTGGGCGATGCCTTCGCTCGCCGCACGGCCTTCCTGCATCGACGCGCTGGGATCCCCCGTCGCGGTGCAAGGGCCGCTGAGGGTCACCGGCAGCGAGTCGGTGGACGCCTCACTTCCCGTGGACGGCGGTGCTACCTACCTCGTCCGGGTCGAAGAGCACGACAACGATGCGCTGATCGAGCTGCTCGACACCGGAAATCAGGCCATCGCCCGGGCCGATCATCCGGAGCGACGCACGGGAACTCGCTGGATCATCACCACGGCCGGCTCCCCGTCCCTTTCGGTCCGGGCGACGGGTAAGGAGCACGTGCGAGCGGCCGGTACGGCAACCGTCCGCGTGTTCGATCTCGCCGCGCTCGA
>DATKMV010000071.1:0-4184 GCA_035541695.1 Steroidobacteraceae bacterium | reverse complement strand
AGGGTAGTTGTCGCGTCTTACTCTTTCCCGATCTATCGGGCTGCATAGCCCGAAGTGCAGTCTGACGCCCGCAGGGCGGCAGAAGCTCCCGGGGGTGCGACATGACCAGGCCGTTCTCGGTTGCCTTCAAGCAGAAGATGGTACAGCGACTCACCGGCAAGGACGCGGTGAGCGCGATGCAGCTGTCGCGGGAAACGGGCGTGCGCCAGCAGAGCCTCTCGCGCTGGCTGCAGGAGGCGCGTAGCCTGCCTCGAGTGAGCCCGGAGCCTGCGAACCCACGACGCTGGAGTGTCGAGCAGAAGGCTCGCGTGGTGGCCGGCGCGGCCACTTTAACGGGAGTTTAGTTCGGTTCAGGGCCATTTCCGACTCCTGAGAGCGTCATATCGGGAGTCATATTGTTGAGTTCTATAACGTAGAGGACAGGTCGGCGTGAGCCACCTGTCCTTTTTCGTTTGGGGGGATCAGCGATGAGGAGATGGGACCGACTGGTGGACGCGTACGTCGAGGAGTGCCGGGCGCGAGGGATCTGCGCGGCATCGGTAGCGCACACGGAGTCGAAGTTGCGGCAGTGGGGAAGCTGGCTCAGGAGTCGGCGGCCGCGGCCGGCCCTCGAGGCGATCGATGCGCAGCTGCACGTGCGGTATCTCGCGAGCCGCTCGCCGTTTCGGGCGAAGGCTACGGTCTATGGGACGCTCTCGACGATGCGCTGCTTTGGCGAGTACCTGATGCGCCAAGGGCTGTGGCAACAGAACCCACTGCGCTGGATGAAGGGTCCGAAGGTGAGGCCCTACAACCACCTGCCGCGGCGGATCGAGCGAGCGCACATGGAGGCGCTGTGGCGGGCGGCCGCGGCGATGCAGGGTGAGTACAGCCGCACGCTTTGGGTGACCGTGCTCGCGCTCCTCTACGGTACGGGACTGCGTCGCGGCGAGCTCGAGCGGCTGGATCTCGCAGCGTTCGACCGCACACATGCAACGCTCACGATCGATGGCCGCAAGAGCGGGCGCGAACGGCGCGTGCCGGTGTCAGATCTGGTGTATCGGTGCCTCGAGGGCTACCTCCCGGCGCGACACAACCTGCTCGAGCACACGGGGAAGCTGGCGCTGCACTCGCTCTTGGTAAGCCGCCGCGGGAAGCCTTTGAGTGGCCAGGCGATCAGCAACGGCATTCACACCCTGGCACGCCGCGCCGGCGTGCCGCTCGTGAGCGTGCATCAGTTTCGCCACAGCTGCGCCTCGGACTTACTCGAGGCGGGGGTTCATATCGCCGAGGTGCAGCGCATTTTGGGCCATCAGGGCATCGCGACCACCGTGCGCTACACGCACATCGCAGACCCCGCACGCCGGGAGGCCATGGCCCGCCATCCGATCAACGGCTTTCTCCACGCGGAGGCGCTTGCCGCATGAACGCGCTCGACCCATTGATCGAGGGGTACCTCAGCTACCTGCGCGACGTCGGCCGCAAGGTCCCGCGCACCGTGGTTGATGTGCGCTGCACGCTCAGACGTACCGCGGAGGCATTCGATTCCCGGCGTCCTGAGGTGCCGCTGTGGAAGCTCACGCTTGAGGATTACCTGCGCTGGTTTGAGGCGGAGCGCGAGAGTGGCCGATCCGAAGCCTCGCTCGCCAAGCAGGCGAGCCACCTGCGTGGACTCCTCGAGTACGCTTGGCGCAGCGGCCGCGCCGAGCGCAACGTCCTCGACGGGTTGAACCTGCATGCGCGGGTGAAGCGACACGCGCCGAACTTCCTCACCGTGGAAGAGGCTGAACGGCTCGTTCGTGCCTGTCCGCGCGGCAGCGTTGAGGAACGGCGCGATCGGCTCATGATCCTGCTGCTTTACGGCTGTGGGCTGCGCACGGCAGAGCTTTGTGCGCTGGATGTTGCCGATGTAGTGCGCGAGCGCCAGGAGCTCAACGTTCGCCACGCCAAGGGCGATCGGCCGCGCGTGCTTCCGATCCCCGATGGGGTGTACAGCGAGTTGCTCGCGTACCTCCTCGAGCACAGCAGGCGTGGCGCGCTCTTTCGCACCGCACATCTCGCACGGCGCATCCGCGACCACGATGTCTGCGAGGTCGTGCGTGCGGCCGTGGCGCGGGCCGCACTGCCAGAGAGCGTTACGGCGCGGACGCTGCGCCACAGCTTCGCCACTCACCTGATGGATCGGGGCGTCGATCTCGCCGTCATCGCCTCCCTCATGGGACATCGCAGCCCCCAGGAGACGGGCGTGTACCTGCACGTGCTACCGAAGCGCGCGACGGCGGCTGTTCGCACTCTCAGACTCGGGAGGTCACCATGAAGTGGTCGTACTGGTTGGCGTTGTACCTGCGCACACATTGCGTGGCACGCGGCCTGAGCCCACTCTCGATTGCCGCATATCAGGCGGCGCTCGCGCAATTCCGCGCCTGGAGCGAGGCGCAGGGCACGCAGGGGCCCGACGCCGTGACCGCGCGGCACGTGCTCGAGTACCTCGAGCACCTGCGGACTGAACGCGACAACGGCGCCTCGGCAGTCAACCGCACCGTGACGATCCTTCGCAGCTTCTACCGGGCGATCGTCGCCATGGGACATCTTGAGCCGCAGGCGAACCCCTTGGTCGGGTTTCCACGGATCAAGGCCGCACCTCGCAAGCTCCCCACCACACTCGATGCCGAGGAGATGACGCGACTACTCGGCGCTTGCCGTGCCGACACAGTCGTCGCGATCCGCGATCGCGCGATGGTCGCCCTGCTTTACGGCACAGGCATTCGCGCGGGCGAGTGCGCAGGGCTGCGTGAAGGGCGCGTCGATCTGAAGGCGCTGACCGTCACGGTGCGCGGCAAAGGGGGACACGAACGCACCATTCCCTTCAACGACGAGGTTGCTGCCTACCTTCGCGACTACATCCAGGTGCGCGGCGCGCAGCTGCCCGCAGCGCCATTCTTTCGGTCACGACGCGGTGCGGCGCTTTCTCGCGGCACCCTCTACGAGCGCATTCGCACACTCGGACGGCGCGCGAGACTAGCGAAGCCGCTGTGCCCGCATCGGCTGCGTCACACCTTTGCCTCGCACCTGGTGCGCGAAGGCATCAACCTCGTCACGATCCGCGATCTCCTCGGGCACCGTCAGATCACGAGTACTCAGATCTATTTGCATGTGACGGCGCAAGATCTCCGCAACGCCGCCGAGCGTCATCCGATCGCACGGCTCCTCGGCACCATCGAACACCTTCTCCCCAACGTGCGTTTGCCGTTCCAGCGGCCAGGAGCTCGGTGCGCCAGCGGATGACCCAACATCGCTGAACAACTTGCAAGCTCCGTCGGGCGGCGCTGCGCGCCGCCACGACGTCTCCGCTATGGTTGAAGAGATCGAGAAGCGCTCGAGAAGAGCGGAAGATGCACTTCGCGAGCACTCAGGATACGATCGAGCGGCATGTCAGGGCTCGCTCATGCCTCATGCCGGCTAACGAGAGTTCGTGATGCGAACTCGAGATCAGCAAAAGGCTGGCCCGGAAATCGAACTAAATACAGCAATGATGGCCGCGGGAACCTCCAATCAGACGGCACCCGCACGCTCACGTACGACTTGGAAAACCATCTGCTCTCCGTCACGGGTGGCGCTGGGCTCACGCTCCAATACGACCCGCTCGGGCGAATCTGGCAGACGACATCCGGCAGTACGGTGACGCAGTTCCTCTACGATGGGCAACGGCTGGTGGCTGAGTACTCGAGTACTGGGACAGTCCTGCAGCGATACGTGCACGGTCCCAAGACGGACGATCCGGAGGTCTGGTACCAGGGCTCGGGGATGACCAGCCGGAACTGGATCCACAGCGATGAGCGTGGCTCCGTGATCGCAACGACCGACTGCACTGGAACACCCTGCACCGTAACGACCACAATCTACACCTACGGAACATACGGCGAGCCAACGCCCGGTTGGACCGGCTCAAGATTCCGTTACACCGGACAGATCGCACTGCCGGAGGCCCAGCTCTACCACTACAAGGCTCGGGTATATGATCCGGGAATAGGTAGGTTCTTGCAGACCGACCCGATCGGGATGGCGGATGACCTCAATCTCTATGCCTACGTCTACAACGATCCCATCGATAAAGTGGATCCGTCCGGTGATCAGGAGATGCCGTCAAACATACGTAACTTTGCCATGGAGATGAACAGCGATTCCCAGGCCGAGCAGGCAAGGCA
>DATKMV010000070.1:0-213279 GCA_035541695.1 Steroidobacteraceae bacterium | reverse complement strand
CTTGGCGATCGCGGCCGAGGTGGCGCTGGTCGAGTCCGCGGTCTGCGCGCTGATCTCCTTCAGTACCTGCATGTTGCGCGCGATGTTCTGCACCGCGCCCGACTGCTGGCGTGAGCTGGCGGAGATGTTCTGCACCAGGCTCGCGATCTGGTTGGAGACCTGCTCGATCTCCTCCAGCGCCGCGCCGGCGTTCTCGGCGAGCAGCGCGCCGCCGACCACGTCGGTGGTGCTGCGCTCCATGGACACGACCGCCTCGTTGGTGTCGGTCTGGATGGTGCGCACCAGCACCTCGATCTGCTTGGTCGCATTCGCGGCGCGTTCGGCCAGGCGCTGCACCTCGTCCGCCACCACCGCGAAACCGCGCCCGGCCTCCCCCGCCATGGAAGCCTGGATGGAGGCATTGAGCGCCAGGATGTTGGTCTGCTCGGCGATGTCGTTGATGAGCTCGACGATGTTGCCGATCTCCTGCGAGCTCTCGCCGAGTCGCTTGATGCGCTTACTGGTCTCCTGAATGGTCTCGCGAATGGTGTTCATGCCATCGATGGTCCGGCGCACGGCATCACCGCCCTTGTGCGCCACCTCTACCGAATGGCGTGCCACGTCGGCGGCGCGCTCGGCGTTCCCGGAGACTTCCTCCACCGAGGCGGCCATGCTGGCAGCGGACTCATTCGCGGAGGCGATCTGTTTGGATTGCGCGCCGGAGGCCTTGGCGAGGTGCTGGGACAGGGCCTGGGTCTGACGGGTGGCGGAGTCGAGCTGGATGGCGGACGCATTGATCGTGGTCACGAGCCCGCGCAGCGCATCGACCGCGTAGTTGATCGAGTCGGCGATGGCCCCGGTGATGTCCTCGGTGACGGTCGCCTGCACCGTCAGGTCGCCGTCCGCGAGGCTCGAAAGCTCATCGAGGAGGCGCAGGATCGCCTGCTGGTTGCGATCGCTCTCGCGGCGCTGCGCCTCGGCGGAGCTGCGTTGCCGCTCGAGCGTACGATGCACGCGCAACGCGGCGATGAGCCCGGCCACGAGCAGCACCAGCCCGCCCGCCAGCAGCGCGAGCGGTAGCCACTGCAGCAGCCGTGCCTGGGCTGCGGCGGGTGCGGCCGGCCGGGCGCTGGCGGCGAGATCGCGCGCGTCCGCGACCATGGCATGGGCGGCGTTCTGCGCGGCCGGCAGGGCCGGGGCGGCCGCTACGGCGCGTTTCACCGCCGCGGCGAGCTCGCTGTAGGTGGCGTCGAGTGCCTTCAGATGCTTCGCGGAGTCAGGCGTCGTGACCCGCGTGAGCCCGAGTGCGGCGGAGCCACTCGCGAAGCCGGTGATCACCTGTCCGAGGTACTCGCTGCTTTCCGCGATTCGCTGCGCGGCCTGAGCGGCTTCGATGCTTCCCTGCGTGAGGCCGCTCACATCGAGCTGCAGGCGCTGTGCGCGAGCCTCGAACCGCTCGAGCGTGCCCACGGTGGCGGGTGTGGGAGGTGCCGGCAGCGTCGCGGCGAGCGCGCGCGACTCGCTGATGAGGCGCGGCACGAGCGTCGCAGTGTCGTGCGCCGCCGCGGCGGCATCGGTGAGCGCTGCCCGGGCCTGCAGCACGACACTCGCATTGCTCATGAGACGGGTGAAGCGTGCGTCGCTCGCGAACGACGCGTTGGCGTCGTGCGCAGCCGCATCCTCGAGTCGCTTCTGGCTCTCCTGGAAGCGGGCAAGCGCCTGTGGCTCGCCGGCGGCGGCGGCGTTGGCATCGAGCGCGGTCTCGTAGAGCGCCTCGATCGGCACCGCAGTTGCCTGGGCAGCTCCCCCGCCCTGCAGCAGGTAGTAGGTGAGCCCGCTGCCCGTGAGCAGCACGGCCGCCAGCGAGAGCAGCAGCGTCAGCCGTCCGGCTGAGCCGCTCACGCGGCCGCCTCCGCGAACGCCGGGCTCTCCAGCACCGAGCGCAGGCTGAGCACCGGCCATTGCTCCTGTCCGCGGCGGAATGCGCCTGCCAGATAGCGCTCGCAGCGCGCCACCGTCGGCGGAGCCTCACCGCTGAACTCGTTATCGGCGAAGCGGCGGAAGCCGAGCACCTCGTCCACCAGCAGACCCGCGGGGATCTCGCGATGGTGCACGACCAGGATGCGGGTATTGCGCGTGATCGGCGTTATGCCGCTGCCGAGGAAATGACGCAGGTCGATGATCGGCAGCAGCTGGCCACGAACGTTGGCGAGCCCCTTGATCCACGGTTTCGCGCCGGGCACGCGCGTACTGCTCGCCGGGACGCCGAGCACCTCGCGCGTCTCTTCCCGCGCCACCAGGTACAGGTCCCCGGCCATGCGCAGCGCTACGCCGACCCACTCGCGGCCGGCTTCGGCCTGCTCATTGAGCTGCGCTGACACTGCGCGGCCACGGCGCTCGAGCTCCGCCAGCAGCTCGAACGGACGGTCGCGCAGTGACTTCAGATCGGTCTCGGCAGCTGCGGAGGGCTCGCTCATGTTCTCGATGCGCACACTGGCGACACGGGAGCTAAGCTCACGCGGACAGGGTCGCCTGTGCCTTGGCGACCAGCTGATCGGGGGACACCGGCTTCACCATGTAATCGATCGCGCCCTGGCGCAGCCCCCAGATCTTGTCGGTCTCCTGGCCCTTGGAGGTCACCATCACGATGGGGATGGTGCGCGTGCGCGGATCGTTGGCGAGCGCACGCGTCGCCTGGTATCCGTTCATGCCCGGCATGACGATATCCATGAAAATGAGGTCCGGGCTCATCTCGCGGGCGAGCCGCACGCCCTCGGCTCCATCCGCCGCGGCCGCCGTGCGGTAGCCGTGCTTCTCCAGCGCCTTCTGCATCACGTGCAGCTCGGTCGGCGAATCGTCAACGATCAGGATCAGGGGCATGACCATCATCTCCCGATATGGGTCTCGATCGCGGAGAGCAGCTCGTCCTTGGTGAAGGGCTTGGTGAGGTAATGCTCGGAGCCGACGATGCGCCCGCGCGCCCGGTCGAACAGGCCGTCCTTGGAGGAGAGCATGATCACCGGAATGGAGCGGAACACCTTGTTGTGCTTGATGAGCGAGCAGGTCTGGTAGCCGTCGAGGCGCGGCATCATGATGTCGACGAAGACGATGTCGGGCTGGTGGTCGGCGATCTTGGCGAGTGCGTCGAAGCCATCGATCGCGGTGAAGACTTCACATCCCTCCTTGGCGAGCAGCGTCTCGGCGGTGCGCCGGATGGTCTTGCTGTCGTCGATGACGAGTACCTTCAGGCCCTGGAGCTTCGCGTTGCTGCCGTTCACGGTCAGGGGACTCCTTACCACCAAGCCTCAGCGGCGGATGCGGCCGTACGCGACCACCTGCCGCGCGCACTGCGCAGCGAGCGGATGGGCTTCACGAACGACGCCAGAACGCACCGAGGCCGGCGCGCGGTCCACACAAGCTGCGTAGTTTCACGAGCCCCCTGCCCACCGGCAAGCGCAGCGCGGTTTTAACATATCGGTACACCCCCTGCTATGCCATGCACGTCACGTTTTTCGAAGCTCGCCGCGAGCGCGCCGCTGCCCGCTGCGGCCGGCGGACATATTCGAGCCGCCGACGAGCATAATCAGGCCCGATGACCACCTCGAGGCGACTGGGCGTGGTGATGGACCCGATCGGTGCCATCAGCTACGCGAAGGACTCGACGCTCGCGATGCTGCTCGCCGCGCAGGCGCGCGGCTTCGAGCTCACCTATCTCGAGCAGCACGATCTGCTGCTGCGGGATGGCGTCGCGCTCGGGCGCGGACGTCCACTCACGGTACGAGCCGATGCCGGCGACTGGTACACCCTGGGGGAGCCCAGCGTCGCGCCGCTCAGCCGTCTCGATTGTGTGCTGATGCGCAAGGATCCGCCGTTCGACACCGAATATATCTACACCACCTACATCCTCGAGCGCGCGGAAGCGGCGGGTCTGCTGGTAGTGAATCGTCCGCAGGGCCTGCGGGACATGAACGAGAAGGTCTATACCGCGGCCTTCCCGCAGTGCTGCGCGCCGACCCTGGTGACGCGGGACATGGGGCAGATGGCGGCCTTTCTGAGTGAGCACGGCAAGATCGTGGTTAAACCGCTGCATACCATGGGCGGGCGCTCGATTTTCGTGCTGAGCCAGGGAGACCCGAACGCGCGCGTGGTGTTCGAGACGCTCACCGAGTACGGCGGGCGCTTCGCCATCGCGCAGCGCTACATCCCCGACATCGTGCACACCGGCGATGCGCGGGTGCTGCTGGTCGATGGCGAGCCGGTACCGTACGCACTGGCACGCATACCGGCCGGCGGCGATCACCGCGGCAACCTCGCCGCCGGAGCGCGCGGGGTCGCACGGCCCCTCGATGACCGCGATCGCTGGCTCGCCGGGCAGATCGGTCCGACGCTCGCCGCGCGGGGGATGCTGTTCGTCGGGCTCGACGTGATCGGTGGATTCGTGACCGAGATCAACGTCACGAGCCCGACCGGCATCCGTGAGATCGACAAGCAGTGCGGCACCTCGATCGGCGATGACCTGATCGCCGCCATCGAGCAGCGCCTGGGCAGCTAGCGGGGCGGAGGCATGACTCGTCGGGCGCTCATGCTGCGGGAGGGCAAGGCCCCGGTCTGGGAGCGGCTTCTTACGATGTTGTTCCTCGCCGCGCTGCTGCACGGCCTCATCATTCTCGGTCTCACCTTCAACGCGGCCGCGAGCGACAAGGACAGCGCCCCGGGGCTCGAGGTGCTGCTGGTATCGGATGAGGTCCCGGAGGCCGACCAGAATCCGACCGCCACCTATCTCGCGCAGCGCACTCAGACGGGCTCGGGCAACACCCGAAAGTCCGTCAAGCCGCACAACCGTGCCTCGACTCTGCCCGCCATTCACCACGTGGGCACCAGCGAAGGCAACTCCGTGGCCTCGAGCAAGGATCCCTCCGGCGATGCCGCGGAGCGGGTGCTGACGACGACCGGTTGGAGCACACGCGTCGCCTATCTCGCGGATCTGGGCGCGAGTGGCGGCACGCTCGACCGGCCGCTGCTCCTCGATGCACCTCAGACTTCCCAGCCGGGGCCGGAAGAGGATCCAGGACCGGCCGAGCTGCGCGGTCCGAATCGCGATGAGCTGTGGATCACACCCGATACGCGCATGGCGCTGCTCGCCCCTTATCTCGATGCGTGGCGGCGCAAGGTAGAGCGCATCGGCACGCTCAACTTCCCGGCCGTCGCGCGCACCAGCGGCGCGACCGCGAGCCCCATCGTCGCGGTCGGCATTGCTGCCGATGGCAAGATCGAGTCGGCGGTCATCCGGCGCACCAGCGGCGACCCTGCACTCGACCAGGCCGCGCTCGCCACGCTGAAGCTGGCCAGTCCTTTCGACCCCTTCCCGCCGGAGCTCGCGGCCCGGTACCGCGTGTTGCACTTTGCCTACGAATGGCAGTTCAGCGGCGGCCGTGGGGGACGCGGTACGCTCTCGACGCTTCCTTGAGACTCCCCGGCGGCATGCCCATACTGGGAGCATGGCCGGCAAGCACAGCTCCGTGAGCGGCCCGGCGAGCTCGTCGGCGCCGCGGTTCGCCGATGCCCAGGGCGGCAGCCTCACCAATCATCTGCTGATCGCGATGCCGCAGCTGCTGGATCCCAATTTCGCCCAGACCGTGGCGATCATCTGCGAGCACACGGACAAGGGCGCGCTCGGCATCGTGCTCAACAAGCCTCTGCCCATGAAGCTCTCGGACGTGCTCTCGCAGATGAAGCTCGAGCCGACGACCGCCGACATCGCGGCCCAGCCGGTGCTGCGCGGCGGGCCCGTGCACACCGACCGCGGCTTCGTGCTGCACCGTCCGGGCGGGCAGTGGGATCACACGCATCGTGTCTCCGACACCATCCAGGTCACCACCTCGCGTGATGTGCTCGCCGCCATGGCGCGCGGCGAAGGTCCCTCCGACGCCTTCATCGCCCTCGGCTACGCCGGTTGGGAATCCGGTCAGCTCGAGCGCGAGATGAAGGAGAACGCCTGGGCCTCCATGCCGGTCGATCCGCGGGTGGTGTTCGAGCTGCCCTTCGAGGAGCGCTGGTCGGGCGCGTGGCGGCTGATGGGCGTGGACGTCGAGCGTCTGAGTCCCGAGGCCGGACATGCCTGAGGCATGACCGCCCCGCACACCGTTCTCGCCTTCGACTTCGGACTCAAACGTATTGGCATCGCCTGCGGCGACACCCTGACGCGCAGCGCGACGCCGCGTGCGGCGATCGCCGTGCTGCCGAGCGGCCCCGACTGGCAGAGGATTGCAGCCGAGGTGCGCGCGCTCGGTCCGGCGATGCTCGTGGTCGGCGCGCCGTATAATGACCGCGGGAGCGAGGGAGCGGTCCTCGCTGCCGCGCGGCGCTTCGCGGCGGAGCTGCAACGCCGCTTCGCCCTGCCGGTGCAGCTGGTCGATGAGCGGTACTCCTCGCTCGAGGCCGCCGAGGCGCTGAAGCGCCGGCGTGCGAGCGGGGCGCGGCGGCGGCGCGTGGCGCGTGCCGACATCGACAGTGCGGCCGCCGCCGTGATCCTCGGCCGCTGGTTCCAGGGTGAGGGCGAAGGAAACGTGCAACGATGATCGAACAGCTGCGCCCTGACGGATCGCTCCGTCACCTGCTGACTCTCGAGACGCTCGCGCGCAGCCAGATCGAGCGATTGCTCGAGCGCTCCCAGAGCTGCGTGCGACCCCTCGGGGAGCCCCCGCCGCGCAGCGCCGCGCTCACCGGCCGCACCGTGGCGAATCTCTTCACCGAGCCCTCGACCCGCACCCGCGTCAGCTTCGAGCTCGCCGCCAAGCGCCTCGGCGCCACGGTGGTGAACCTCGAGGTGCAGCTCTCCTCCCGCGTGAAGGGCGAGAGCATGCTCGACACGGTCTACACACTGCAGTCGTTGCACGTCGATGCCTTCGTCATTCGCGATGCCCAGCCGGGTGTCCCGGAGCTGGTGGCCGCCCACGTTGCGCCGCACGTGAGCGTGCTCTCCGCCGGCGAGGCGCACGTGTCGCACCCGACGCAGGGACTGCTCGATGCGCTCACGGTGTTGCAGCGCAAGCAGCGCTTCGAGGGGCTCGCTCTGGCCATCGTGGGCGATGTCCGGCACTCACGCGTCGCGCGCTCCGCCTGGCAGGTATTCTCCAAGCTCGGTGTGCGCGATCTGCGGCTCGCGGCGCCGCGGGCACTCATGCCGGAGGAGCAGGAGTTTGCGGGCTGCAGCCGCCACACCCAGCTCGCGCCGGCACTCCGCGGCGCGGATGTCGTGATGATGCTGCGCATCCAGCGCGAGCGCATGGGCGCGGCCGATCTGCCGGAGGACGAGGAATACTTCCGCGCCTGGGGATTGACCAGCGAGCGGCTGGCGCTCGCGAGGCCCGGCGCCATCGTCATGCATCCGCAGCCGATGAACCGCGGCATCGAGATCGCCTCCGACGTCGCCGACGGCCCGCAGTCGGTGATTCGCGACCAGGTGCGCAACGGGGTGGCGGTGCGCATGGCGGTGCTCGGTGAAGTGCTCGGCGCGCACGGCGCCTGAGCCGGAGCGCGCGGGAGTGGCGAGCCCGGCACGCGGCACCATCTTTCTCGAGCAGGCGCTGGTGCTCTCGCAGTCGGCTCACGAGGGGGCGCAGTTCGTGCTGCGGCTCGCTGCGCCCAAGTGCGCGGCGCATGCCGAGCCCGGCAGCTTCGTGCATCTCACCTGCGATGCCTCGATTCCGATGCGCCGGCCGCTGTCGATCATGCGCGCCCACGCGCGCGAGGGCTGGATCGAGCTCCTCTACAAGGTGGTCGGCGCGGGGTTGCGAGCGCTCGCGGGGTGCGAAAAGGGCGATGAGCTGAGCGTGCTCGGCCCGATCGGACGACCGTTCGTGCCGCATGTCGAGCGCCCACGCACGCTGCTGCTCGGCGGAGGCGTGGGCATACCGCCGATGGTGTTCCTGGCCGAGCGGTTGCGCGCGCCGGAAGGGGTTGCCGACCGTGCCTCGCGCTGGAAGCCACTCGTGCTGATGGGCTCCGAGGTGCCTTTCCCGTTTCGCAGCCGGCCCTCGAAGATCATCCTGCCCGGCATGCCGCCGGGCACGCTCGCGTGCATGCCGCTGCTCGAGGAGTGGGGCGTACCGAGCCGCCTCGCGAGCTGCAGCGATTTTCCCGGATGCTTCGCAGGCTTCGTGACGGAGCTTGCGGACCAATGGCTCGCATCGCTCGGCACGGCCGAGCTCGCCGAGGTCGAGATATTCGCCTGCGGACCGACGGCGATGCTCGAGGCGAGCGCGGCGCTCGCGCGGCGCTACCAGCTGCCCTGTCAGGTATCGCTGGAAGAGTTCATGGCCTGCGCGGTCGGCGGCTGTGCCGGCTGCACGGTGCCGGTGCGTACGCCGGAAGGGCCGGCCATGAAGCGGGTGTGCGTCGATGGGCCGGTGTTCGACGCCTACAGCGTGTTCTGACCGGCTGCGCGCACCCCTGGCCGCGCTTGCGCTGGGCCTCATCGCATCGGCAGGGTGCGCGCGCCGGCACGAGACTCCGCCCGCCCCGCCGCCTGCACCACCGCTGACGGCCTGGCCCGCCGGCCGTACCGAGCCGCTACGGATCACCGATAGCCTGGTGCTCCAGATACCGCTGCAGTACGAGCGCTCGGCCATCGAGGACGGACGCGCGCCGCGCTCACCCTTTCCAGGAGTCGCGGGGCGCACCGAAGCACGCTTCGATTTCTTCCTGCCCGATCTGAGCGGCTACACGTTGCAGAACTACCGCAACCAGCGCGACGAGAACAAGGTGGAGGTCGTGTACCTGCACGCCGGCAACAGCCACGAGGCCGATCCGGGCGCACCGGGCGAATATCCGCCCAACATGCTCAAGCGCATGCTCCAGGACCAGCTCGACCCGCGCAGCGCGCGGGACATGTATGCGCTCAAGTGCTACGCCGGGCGTGTGCTCACCGACCGGCTCGCCTGTTACGGCGTGCGTGACGCGCGCACGCACGAGGACATCCTGCTGTATGTGCCGGTGGCGACGCAGCCCGCACCTGATGACTTTCCGGTGATCAAGGCGAATTACTTCTCGCGCCGCTACGGTGGGGTGCGCATCGCCTGGCGCACGCACGCCCGCAATCTGCCGCGCTGGCATGAGATCGACGCGCAGATCTGGAAGTTCATCGAGGCGTGGAGACTCGCGCCATCGCCCACAGAGCCCGCGGCGCCGCGTACGCCGTCGCCGGGTGCTGGTCGCCATGGGAACGGTCCCGGCTGACGACCCGGCTAGTTACCATAACGCCGCTTTCGGCGGCGTCTTTGCGTCCCGCATGCGGCGCAGTATAGTCACACTGTGTTACTTTTCGCGGTGTCGATTAGACACGCGAGTTTGACCCAAGCGACGTCCCAAGCCAGAACAGTCGCGGCCTCGGCAACCCAGGGGAAACAGAAGTGCAAGAAGTGCACGGGTTGGCTTCACCCAGTGTGCCTCCCAATTGTGCATCGCGCCGCACACGCGTACTCCTGCGTCCCACGGTCACGCGCCGCCGCGATCGCCTGCCTACCGAACTCGGCCCGCCGCTCGTCCACCCGAGCGCTCGACCTCAGAGAAAAGAACCATGCGCAAACAGATGCATCCGCTGACTGTTGTCACGCTGCCGCTTTCCCTCGCCGCCCTGGCGCTTCTGATCGCCGCGCCCGCCGGGGCGGCGTGCATCCTCGGTAGCCCCGCAACGTGGAATATTCCCGGTAACGGCAGCTGGAGCACCGACGCCGACTGGAATCCGATGACTTTCCCCAACAGCGCCTCGACCAACGTCTGCATCACCAACGGCAGCAGTACGGTGACACTGGATACCACTGCATCGGTCGCCAGTCTGCAACTCGGCAGTGGCAACGGCCTGACCCTGCAAGCGGGCACGACACTGCTGCCTCATGGGCCGCAGATCATCAACGATGGCAACCTGACGGTGAGCGGCGGCGGCACTCTCATCGAGGTGGGCACGGTCACGCTCTCAGGCGGCGGTATGTTGACTCTCAACACGACCTCTGGCGGCGGCGCAGCTGTCATCCTCACCGCCGGCTCGTTCACGAATCAGAGCACCATCCAGGGCGCCGGCGTCATCCAGGGCGCTGGTGGCCCCGAAATGGACGTCCTGGCGCTCAACAACGACGGGAACGGGAAGATACTGGCTAACGCGTCGGGACAGACTCTGTCACTCAACGGCGGGTTCGCCAACAATCTGGGTCTGATGGAGGCGACCAACGGCGGTGTCCTGAATATCAACAACGTCCGAGTGGGTAACGCCGGCGGCATGATCAGCGCCAGCTCGAGCGGAGTAGGCACGACTCTGCAAATCGATGGGGGCGTGGTGAGCAACGGCGGTGGCACGATCAGAGCCAGCGGCTCCGGCGCGACGTTACTACTGTCCGGCAATATCGAGATCCAGGGGGGAACCCTCAGCAACGAGGGTGGGGCGTTCTTCGGGGCTCGGGCTGGGACCGTCGCTTCCCTCGATGGCAGCACCGCCGCCGGGCCGGTGACGATCGAGGGCACCTACACGGGCGATTTCGCCTCGCAAACCGCCCTTCGGGGGTCGATCGTCAACAAAGGAAACCTGCAGATCAACGGTGGCAATGGCGTGAGCACCTCCCTGCTCATCGACAGCAGCAACGTTACGCTGAGCGGCGGTGGCACAGTGATACTTGCCACGCTCGATCTAGGGGGAAGCGCCAGTATTGGCGCGAGCGGAGGCAGCAGCCGCGCACTGACGAACGTCGACAACACTATCCAGGGCGGTGGCCTGCTCCTCCTGAACGACATGACATTGCTCAACGAAGCGACCATCAATGCCAACAGAACGGCGGACAGCCCGTTGCTGCTCATCGAGGGTGGCAACGTGACCAATACCGGGCTGATGGAGGCCACCAACCGTGGTTTGCTCTCGATGAGCGGCGTCGCGGTGAACAACGGCGGTGGCACGATCAGTGCCAATGGTTCCGCTGCTTCGGTGGCGTTGGCCGTCAATACCGTCATCCAGGGCGGGGCGCTCACCAACAATGGTGCAGCGTTCTTCGGGACGCTCGCCGGGCAGGTCGCCTCTCTCGACGGCAGCACGGGTGCGGGGGCCGTCACGCTCAACGGCACCTATACGGGCGATCTGGGCTCTTCCACCTACCTGCTCGGGTCGATCGTCAACAAGGGCAACCTGCAGCTCAACAGTAATGGCGCGAACACGCTCCTGCTCATCGGCAGCAACGTCACGCTGAGCGGCGGCGGTACGGTTACGCTGTCGACCCAGAATGCCGGCGGCAACGCTTTCATCCTCGAAGGCGCCCCGCTCACGAACGTCGACAACACCATCCAGGGCAACGGCATCATCGATCAGGATGGATCGTCGCTCGTCAACCAGACACGTGGCACGATCCTGGCCAACGTCCCGCGTCAGGCTCTGTTCCTCAGCGGCGGCGGAAGCATCACCAACAACGGCACCTTCCAAGTGAACAGCGGAACAGCGCTGGTCGCGCAGGATGTCGTGTTGACCAACTATGCCGCCAACACCCTAACCGCCGGCACCTACATCGTGAGCGGCACATCGACATCGCCGGGAGTACTCGAGGTCGACAGTGTGGGCATTATCGGCGGGGAGATCGTCAACAACGCCGCGGCCATCGTTCTCAATGGCCCGAATTCGTTGTTCATCGATGCGGCGGGCCTCGACACCCTAGCGAATTTCACGAACAACACTGGGGCCGGCAGCTTCACCATAAGCGGCGGGCGCAATCTGACGACGCCCGGCGATTTCGCCAACGCCGGCACTATGACCGTGGGAAGCGGCAGCACCCTCCAGATCGGAAACGGCACCAACGCGTATATTGAGAGCGGCGGCCGGACGCAGGGCAGCGGAACTATCGCGGGCAACGTGGTGATCCGGGGCGGCTCGATCATGGGCGGCACCCCGGCCAGCCCCGGCGCGCTGGCCGTCAACGGCAATTATGCTCAGGGACTCGGCGGCACTATGATCGTCGACCTCGGCGGCACGGGCGGCGGCGAGTTCAGTGTGCTGTCCATCACCGGGACTGCCAGTCTCGATGGGACCGTGGATTTCGTAGCGGTCAACGGTTTCCTACCCGCCGGCGGGGATGAGTTCACGTTCCTGAACTTCGGAACCCAATCCGGAAACTTCGCCAATATGGTCTTCACGGACTTCAGCTGCCCGAGCGGGTTCAGCTGCAGGGATGTGTTCGGGTCCGGTACTCTGACCTTCGAGATCACCAAAGTCAGCGGCGCCCCGGAGCCGGGCTCGCTCGCTCTGTTCGGGCCCGGTCTTGGTGCGCTCCTCGCGCTCGCGAAGAGACGGCGTAACAGGCTCGCTCGGACACTACATTAGTTAGCCGAAATTGATCTTGGCCTCGAGATTGGCGCGCGAGTCGGCATTCGCCAGCGCCTCCTCGAGCCCGATGCGCCCCTGCTTGTACAGCTCGTGGAGCGAGGCGTCGAAGCTCTGGATGCTCTTGTCACTGGAAGCGCTGATGGCTTCCTTGATCGAGACCACATCACCTTTCTTGATGAGGGTGGCGATGTGTGGCGTGTTGATCATGATCTCGACTGCCGCCACGCGGCGATTGTCGCGGCCCATGACCAGGCGCTGCGCCATGATGGCGCGCAGGTACTGCGACAGGTCGAGAAAGATCTGGTTGTGCTGCTCGCGCGGGAACATGTTGATGATGCGGTCGAGCGACTCGGCGCAGTTGTTGGCGTGCAGCGTGGCGAGCACCAGATGGCCGGTGCCGGCGAGGTTGATGGCCGCCTCCATCCCCTCCTTGTCGCGGATCTCGCCGATCAGGATGACGTCGGGCGCGGCGCGTACCACCCCGCGCAGGGCGCGCGAGTAGCTCTTGGTGTCGAGGCCCACCTCGCGCTGGTTGACGATCGAGCGCTTGTTGGTATGCAGGAACTCGATCGGGTCCTCGATGGTGACGATGTGGTCGGAGACATTCTCGTTGCGGTAATTGATCATCGCCGCGAGCGTGGTCGACTTGCCCGAGCCGGTCGCGCCCACCATCAGGATCAGGCCGCGCTTGAGCAGGGTGAGCTCACCCACGACCGGCGGCAGCCCGAGCGAATCGAGGCGCGGCATGTCGGCGGTGATGTAGCGCATCACCATGGCCGGAAAACCACGCTGCATGAACACGTTGACGCGGAAGCGCCCCAGGCCCGGCTCGGACACGGCGAAGTCGAGCTCCCACTCCTTGACGAAGTGCTCGCGCTGCTCGTTCGACATGATCGCGAAGGCCGTCTGGCGCACGGTCTCGGGGCTCAATACCTGCTTGTTGACGGGCAGTATCTGCCCCTCGATCTTGATCTTGATGGGCGCATTGGAGGTGAAGAACAGGTCAGAGGCCTTCTTCTCCACCATCAGCTTGAAGAGCGGCTTGGTGTTGAGAGTCGGATGGCGCGCGCCCGAGCCGGTGCTCACCGCATCCGCGAGCAGGGCGGGATTGGGACCCGTGGTCTCCAGGTCCTCGCGCCCCTTCATCTCCGGTGCCGGCTTCACAACGTGCGGCCTTGCTCTTCCTCGACGATCCTCAGCACGCCACCGTCATCGATGTTCTTCGCCTCGCGCTTGCTGTCGAGCTTGATGCGCAGCCGCAGCTCGTTCTTCGAGTCGGCGTTGCGCAGCGCGTCCTCGTAGGAGATGAAGCCGGTCTCATACAGCTCGAACAGCGCCTGGTCGAAGGTCTTCATGCCGAGCCGCGTGGAGCGCGACATGACTTCCTTGATCTTGGCCACCTCGCCCTTGAAGATCAGATCCTGGATGAGCGGCGAATGCAGCATGACCTCCATGGCCGCGATGCGGCCGGCGCCGGATTCGCGCGGGATGAGCCGCTGCGAGATGAGCGCGCGGATGTTGAGTGACAGATCCATCAGCAGCTGATCGCGGCGCTCGTCCGGGAAGAAGTTGATGATGCGATCGAGCGCCTGATTGGCGCTGTTGGCATGCAAGGTGGCGAGCACCAGGTGCCCGGTCTCCGAGAACTGGATGCCGTAGTCCATGGTATCGCGGTCACGGATCTCACCGATCAGGATGACATCGGGCGCCTGGCGCAGCGTGTTCTTCAGCGCCGAGGACCACGAGTCGGTGTCCACCCCCACCTCGCGATGCGTGATCACGCAGCCCTTGTGGGTGTGCACGTACTCCACCGGATCCTCGATGGTGACGATGTGTCCGCGCGTCTTCTCGTTGCGATAGCCGACCATGGCGGCGAGCGTGGTGGATTTGCCCGAACCGGTGCCGCCGACGATGATCACCAGTCCGCGCTTGGCCAGCACCACGTCCTTGAGAACCGGTGGCAGCTCGAGCTCCTCGAAGGTGGGGATCTTGGCGTTGATCAGGCGCACGACGCAGCCGATCGCCCCCTGCTGCACGAAAGCACTGACGCGGAAGCGGCCGATGCCGGGCGGAGCGATGGCGAAATTGCACTCCTTGGTGGCATCGAACTCCTTGGTCTGCCGGTCGTTCATGATGGCCCGCACCAGCGTCGCGGACTGCTCGCCGGTGAGCGCGCGCTCGGACTGCGGGCGGATCTCGCCGTCGATCTTGATCGCGGGCGGAAAGCCGGCGGTGATGAACAGGTCCGAGGCTTTCTTCTCGGTGACCCGCCGCAGCAGGTCCTGCATCAGCTTGATGGCCTGGTCACGATCCATGGTGCTCTACCCCGTCGAATCCCGCGCACGGCGCGTCATAGCGAGTCCTTGTTCTGCGCCTTGTAGCGCGCCTCTTCCTTGCTGACCAGGCCCTTGGCGACCAGCTCCGCCAGGCACTGATCCAGGGTCTGCATACCCTGCGCCCCGCCGGTCTGGATGGAGGAATACATCTGCGCGATCTTGCCCTCGCGGATCAGATTACGGATCGCCGGAGTGCCGATCATGATCTCGTGCGCCGCGAGGCGGCCGCCGCCGTTCTTCTTCAGCAGCGTCTGCGAGATGACCGCGCGCAGCGACTCCGACAGCATCGAGCGCACCATATCCTTCTCCTCGCCCGGGAACACATCCACCACGCGGTCGATGGTCTTGGCCGCCGAGGAGGTGTGCAGGGTGCCGAATACCAGGTGCCCGGTCTCCGCCGCGGTGAGCGCCAGGCGGATAGTCTCCAGGTCACGCATCTCACCCACCAGGATGACATCGGGGTCCTCGCGCAGCGCCGAGCGCAGCGCCTCGGAGAAGCCGAGCGTGTCGCGGTGCACTTCGCGCTGGTTCACCAGGCAGCGCTTCGACTCGTGCACGAACTCGATCGGATCCTCGATGGTAATGATGTGATCGGGGCGGTTGTCGTTGCAGTGGTTCACCATGCCCGCGAGAGTGGTCGATTTGCCGGAGCCGGTCGGGCCCGTCACCAGCACCAGGCCGCGGGGCAGCATGCAGAGGTCGCGGAAGATCTTGGGCGAATTCAGATCGTCGAGCGACAGGATGGTCGAGGGGATGTTGCGAAACACCGCGCCGGCGCCGCGGTTCTGGTTGAAGGCATTGACACGGAAGCGCGCCAGCTTCGGAATCTCGAAGGAGAAGTCGGTCTCGAAGAACTCCTCGTACGCCTTGCGCTGCTTGTCGTTCATGATGTCGTACACCATGGAGTGCACTTCCTTGTGCGACAGCGCCGGCATGTTGATGCGCTTCATGTCGCCATCGACGCGGATCATCGGCGGCACTCCGGAGGACAGGTGCAGGTCCGAGGCATTGTTCTTGACGGCGAATGCCAGGAGTTGCGCGATATCGACGGCCATGGAAGCTCCCAGGGACGCGCCTGTCGGGGCAGGAACAGCAACATGCGAGCCTGCACCCCAAGCGCTCCGGCAGTATAGCGGAGGGGTATCGCGTCCAATATGTTAATGGATCCGCAGAATTTACCCGCCATGGTGCAGGAAGTTCGCACGCGCATCGCGCGCGCCGCTGCCGCAGTCGGCCGGAGTGCCGACTCCGTCACACTCCTCGCGGTCGGCAAGGCGCAGCCGCTCGAGCTGCTGGCCGCCGCGGCCGACTGCGGTGTCACGGATTTCGGCGAGAATTATCTGCAGGAGGCGCTCGAGAAGGTGGCGGCGCTGCGCGCGCGCGCGCTCACCTGGCACTTCATCGGCCGCATCCAGGCCAACAAGACGCGCACCATCGCCGAGACGTTCGCCTGGGTACACACCCTCGACCGCCTGAAGGTGGCCGAGCGGCTCGCGGCACAGCGCCCGGCGCAGGCACCGGCCCTGAACGTCTGCCTGCAGGTGAACATCGCCGCCGAACCCAGCAAGGGCGGGGTGCTGCCGGCGGAAGCGCCGACACTGGCTGCGGCGGTGGCGCGCCTGCCGCATCTCACGCTGCGCGGTCTCATGTGCATACCGCCGGAAGAGACCGAGCCGGCGCGCCAGCGTGCCTGGTTCGCACGGCTGCGCCTGTTGCGCGATGAGCTGAACGCCGGCGGGCACCGCCTGGATACGCTGTCGATGGGCATGAGCGGAGATTTCGAGTCGGCCATCAGCGAGGGCGCCACCATCGTGCGGCTTGGCACGGCACTGTTTGGTGCCCGGCCGCCGTAGCCTACAATCGCCGCCGATGACCAACAGTCGTGTGTGCATCCTTGGAGCGGGCAACATGGGCCGGGCGCTCATCGGCGGCCTGTTGCGCGCTGGCTGGGGCCGGCAGCAGCTGTGCGCGGCGGAAAGCGCAGCCTCGGCCCGCGCGCTGGTGATACGTGATTTCGGGATCGAGGCAACGGCCGATAACCGCGCTGCGGTCGAGGCCGCGGCGATCGTCATACTGGCGGTGAAGCCGCAGGACGCGGCGCAGGTGCTGCAGCCGCTCGCCGCTGCCCTCGCGCTCACGCGACCGCTGCTCGTGTCGGTAGCCGCCGGCGTGCGGGTCGCCGCGCTCGAGTCGTGGTGCGGCGCGGGAGTTCCGGTCATGCGCGCCATGCCCAACCGGCCGGCGCGCCTCGGTGCCGGCGCGACGGGAGCGTATGCGCCGCGCGCGCTCGGCGCGGCGCTGCGGGCCGCGGCGGAGCAGGTGCTGCGGGCGGTCGGCGAGGTGCTGTGGGTCGAGGAGGAGGAGCTGCTCGATGTGGTGACCGCGCTCTCGGGCAGCGGCCCGGCGTATTTCTTCCTGCTCGCCGAGCTCATGGCCGAGGCGGGTGCCCGGCTCGGTCTCGAGCGCGATACCGCGCGGCGTCTGGCGGTGGCAACACTCCACGGGTCCGGACTCCTGGCGCATGACAGCGACGGCGATCTAACCCGGCTGCGCGCGGAGATCACCTCTCCGGGAGGCACCACGGCTGCGGCGCTGCGCGCGCTCGAGGGCGCGGACCTGCGCGCCACGGTACTCGCGGCCATGCGCGCCGCGACCGAGCGCGGGCGCGAGCTCGCGGGCGCGGGCGCGGTCTGACCGCTGGCGCAGCTGACCGTCATGGGCGCCGCCTTCAGCTTCATCGTCGAGACATTGCTCTCGCTGGCGCTCTTCGTGGTCATGGCGCGGCTGCTGCTGCAATGGACACGCGCGGACTTCCGCAATCCGCTCTGCCAGGCGGTGGTACGCATCACCAATCCGCTCATTCTGCCGCTGCGCCGGGTGCTCCCGCCGGTCGGCAAGGTCGACACCGCTTCGGTAGTGGCGGTGCTGCTGGTGGCGACGCTGGACGTCGCCTGCGTGTTCGCCCTGCATGGTGTCGGCATACCCGGTGCGCTTGCCTGGATCAGGGTCGTGTTGACCGAGATCGCGCGCACGCTGCTCTGGACCTATCTGTACGCCATTTTCCTGTATGCGCTCCTCTCCCTCATTGCCCCCGGCGGCTACTCGCCGCTGCAGTCGGTGCTCACCACGCTGTGTGAGCCGGTGCTGCGGCCGATCCGCCGCCTGATACCGACGGTCGCCGGGCTCGACCTCTCGCCCATGTGGGCGATCATCGCGATCTACGCCGTTCTCATCCTGATTCACGCGGTATGAGCCGGCGCGCGACGGCAGCGCCTCTGACGGAACACACGCTTAGCGCCGACTTCGCAACGAGAATCGCAGATCTGCAAGGCGGCGGCGATGTCGCGCCGCTGCAAGGAAAGGCTTGAAAAAAGGCACTTTCGCAACAGGTTGAGGAGAAAAAGCGCTTGCCAAAGAGCACGCATGTGCTATTTTCCGCGCCGATTCTCATCGCGCGGCGGCTACCGCCACCGCATCTCGCAACGATAATTATCCTGAGGAGTAGCGCAAAATGGCGAAAAAGGGTGGCGCACCGACGAAGTCGGAAGTCCTGGCACACATCTGCAAAGACACCGGTCTTTCCCGCAAGCAAGTCGGCAGCGTATTCGATTCACTGGCCGGCGTGATCAAGAAGAGCCTGCGCGGAAGCGGCCTGTTCACGCTGCCCGGTCTGCTGAAGATGAAGGTCGTCAAGAAGGCGGCCACCAAGGCTCGCGAGGGCGTGAACCCCTTTACGGGCGAAAAGATGATGTTCAAGGCGAAGCCCGCGAGCAAGAAAGTTCGCGTGATGCCCCTGAAGAGCCTCAAGGGCATGGTCAACTCGTAACGGGTCGGCTTTTCCGCTCCGGCGGACGAGGCCCGGCAGGGAGAGCCTCCCGGCCGGGCCTTTTGCTGTCAGGGGTTTGGCGTGTGCGGCGCAGCCGCCTGCGCTTGCCGCATGAATGCGACCACGCAGTCACGCAGCTCGTTGATGCGGCCATGGAAGAAATGCCCGGCGCCTTCGAGCACGCGCAGCTCCGGGACGGGTGTGAGGCTGCGCGCCCAGGCGCTGACTGTGGCCGCCGGAACGACATCGTCCGCACCGCCCTGCACGATCAGCCACGGACAGTCCGGCCGTGGTACATCCCCCACCTCGAGCCGCGTTATACCGGGCGCCACGGTGACGAGGCGAGCCGGGCGGGCCGTTGCTGCGGCACGCAAGGCGATCACGCCACCGAAGGAAAACCCGGCGAGCCACAACGATGCCCGCGACCAGCGCTCCCGTGCGTAGCCGATGACAGCGAGCGCGTCGGCGAGCTCTCCGTGGCCCTCGGCGTAGCTGCCGGCGCTCGCCCCGACACCGCGGAAGTTGAAGCGGATGGTGGGGGCGCCGAGCTCCTGGAAGGCGCGCGCCAGTGTCCAGACCACCTTGTTCTCGAGCGTGCCGCCGTGCAGCGGGTGCGGATGGCAGACCACACCACATGCGGAAGGTACCGAGCGGGCGGCAGCGCCGGCGGGCAGCTCGATCAGGGCTTGCAGGCCTCCCGCCGGACCCGGGATGCTGAGCCGCTCCGCCTGCGGCGGTCTCGTCACGGCAGTCAGGAGTGCGCAGCCTGTGGGGTGGCGAGCCGCACCAGCAGGCGGTTGAGTCGCTGCACGTACTGCGGCGCATTGCCGAGGGGCACGCCTTCGGCGAGCGCCGCCTGATCGTAGAGCAGCTCCGCCAGCTCACGAAACTCGCCGGCGTCGGCGCGCTCGTCGAGGTATTTCACCAGCGCATGGCCGACGTTCACCTCCAGCACCGGCTTCGACTCGGGCACTTTCTGGCCGGCCGCGGCCAGCATGCGCCGCATGGGCTCGGACAGATCATGCTCGCCGAGCACGAGAACCGCAGGCGACTCCTTGAGACGCTCGCTGACACGCACCTCGCTGACACGCTCCCCGAGTGCGTCCTTGATGCGCTTGAGCAGTCCCTTGCTCTCCTTCAGCTCCACGTCGTGTTGCTTGCGATCGGTATCGCTCGCGAGTCCGCCGAGCTCGAGATCGCCGCGAGTGGCATCCTTGAAACGCTTGCCCTCGTAGCTCTCGATCTGCCCCATCACCCACTCATCGATGCGGTCGGCGAGCAGCAGCACCTCGATGCCACGCTCCCGCAGGCGCTCGATCGCGGGACTGCCGCGCGCTGCGGTAATGCTCTCGGCGATCACGTAATAGATGCGCTCCTGGCCGGGCTTCATGCGGCCGACATAGTCCGCCAGGCTCACCGTCGGAGCGTCATCCTCGAGCGCGGTGCTCGCGAACCGCAGCAGCGGCAGGATCGCCGGCTGGTTCGCCTGATCCTGCGCGAGCCCTTCCTTGAGCACCGCACCGAATTCCTTCCAGAAAGTCGCGTATTTCTGTGGCTCCTCCTTCATCAGCCGCGCCAGCAGGTCGAGCACGCGCTTGGTGAGGCCGCTGCGGATGGCCTCGACCTCCGGATCCTGCTGCAGGAGCTCGCGCGAGACGTTCAGCGGCAGGTCGCTGGAATCCACCACCCCCTTGATGAAGCGCAGATACAGCGGCAGGAATTGCTCGGCGTCGTCCATGATGAAAACGCGCCGCACGTACAGCTTCAGGCCCCGCGCCCCCTCGCGCTGCCACAGGTCGAAGGGTGCCCGCCCCGGCACGTACAGAAGACTGGTGTACTCGCGCTTGCCCTCGACCTTGTTGTGGCTCCACACGAGCGGATCGGTGTAATCGTGGGCAACGTACTGGTAGAAATGCCGATACTCCTCCTCGGTGATCTCGCTGCGCGGCAGGGTCCACAGGGCTTTCGCCTGGTTCACCACCTCGTACTCGAGCGACGCCTCGCCTTCCTTGCGCATGCGTACCGGGAAACCGATGTGGTCCGAGTAACGGCGGATCAGCCCGCGCAGACGGAACGGATCGGCGAACTCGCGTGCATCGGACTTGAGGTGCAGCGTCACCGAGGTGCCACGCGCGGGCAGCTGCAGCGTCTCGACGCTGAACTCTCCATCGGCTGCCGACTCCCAGCGCACTCCGGCCGCGGCCGGCTCGCCGGCCTTGCGCGAGCGCACCTCGACGCGCTCGGCCACGATGAAGGCGGAATAGAAGCCGACGCCGAACTGCCCGATGAGCTGCGAGGCCTGCTGCTGATCCGCCGCCAGGCCGCGGAAGAACTCAGCGGTGCCCGAGCGGGCGATGGTGCCGAGATGGGCGATCGCCTCCTCGCGCGTCATGCCGATGCCGTTGTCGGTGATGGTCACGGTGCCAGCGGCGGGATCGGCGTCGACCCGCACCCCGAGCTCCGGATCCTCCGCGAGCAGCGCGCCGTTGCCGATCGCGGCGAAACGCAGCCGGTCGCACGCGTCCGAGGCGTTGGAGATCAGCTCCCGCAGGAAGATCTCGCGGTGGCTGTAGAGAGAGTGGATCATGAGCTTGAGCAGCTGCCGCACCTCGGCCTGAAAGCCGTGCGTCTGACGCTGCATGCCGGAGTCGCCGGCCTGCCCGGCCTGCTCTTCCCGGGGCTGCTTCGATGGTTCCATGCTGGTACATCCGCGGAGCTGAACGGTGTCCGCCGATCTGGGGAAGTCGGCGGCCATTTTCAAGCTCGACGGGCGGAGCGCGGCGTGGCGCGACGCCACATTGAGGCGGAGCCGCTGGGCGAGGCTGAGGGTCCCGGTGGCGGGATCTCAGGCTATAAAGACCAGCAGCTCGCGGTGCGAGAGGAGCATCGTGGCGGCTCCGGCGAGCAATGCACCCGAGGTGGCCGCGATCAGCGGCGCAGAGGCGGCGAGCATCTCCGCTGCCGTCACCCCAGCGACGTGGCGACACACGCCGATGAGGTCATCGATCTCGTCCCACAGATGCAGAAAGAATTCTTCCATCGCGAAAGCACTCTACGGGAGCACCGTGCACGCAGGCGTGCGCCTGCTCACAGTCGCGCGCCCGCGCCGCGGCTTGCAGCCGCATCGGGCGGTGCGTAGGCTTGCCTGCGACCCGCGTCACGCGGATGGATAGAACATAAGGACATCATGCAGCGCATCGTCGTCCTGAACCCCAAAGGCGGGTCCGGCAAGACGACCATCGCGATCAATCTGGCGAGCTATCTCGCCGCCCGCGGGCACGCACCGGTCCTCATGGACTTCGATCCACAGGGCTCCTCGCTTCGCTGGGTGAAGAAGCGCAAGCCCACTCAGCCGGCGATCCACGCGATCGCGGCTTTCGAGAAGGACAGCCGCACGACGCGAGCGTTCCAGCTGCGGGTGCCGCAGGTGACGACTCACGTCATCATCGATACCCCTGCCGCCCTGGAGGCGCGCCAGCTGCCGGAGATGACACGGGACGCGGACAAGGTCCTGGTGCCCGTGCTGCCCTCGGACATCGACATCCACACCTGCTCACGCTGCATCCGCGATCTGCTGCTGGTGGGCAAGATCCGCCGCGAGGATGACCGCATCGGCGTGATCGCCAATCGCGTCCGCCGCAACACTCTCACATACCAGTCGCTCATCCGCTTCCTGCACACGCTCGGCATCCCGATCGTGGCCACCATCCGTGACTCGCAGAACTACGTGCGGGCGGCGGAGCTCGGCGTCGGGGTGCACGAGATGAAGAGCTACGTCGCACACGACGATGTCGAGCAATGGATCCCGCTGGTCGAGTGGCTGGCGCGGCCGCGCGGGCCGCAGGCGCCCCCGGGCAGCGCTCCGCATCAGGACCCCGCGCCGGCGACGGCGAGCGAGCAGCCCGGCGGTACGCAGCTGCAGGCGCCGGCAGAGCCGCAAATGCCGGAGGCCGCGGAGCTCGCACCGCCCGTCGCGGTCGCTATCGGCTGAGGGAGATTACTTCTTCGGTTTGGCAGCGCCGTTGCCGGCATTGCCTTCGGTGCTCGACCACGAGTCGCGCACCTGATCGGCCCAGTTCTTGTAGTTCGTCCAGGTGTAGAGGTTGCGCGTGATGGCGGCCTGCCGGGCACGCGCTCGCTGCATACGATCGAGCCAGTTGGCGTACGCGTCGGCGCCCCCGGTCGGCTTGCCTGGCGCCGCCGGTTCGCGCTGCGTACCGGGCGCGTTGTCCCGCCCCCTGTCGCTCGAGCTCATGCGAAGCTCCTGAAAATCCTGACACCAGCGTACGGCGTTCGCGCCTACGCCGCAGGAACTGGTTCACAGGCATGTCGCAGGTCGCATACGCTGCGACGCCGCTCTCAGGCGGGGCGGGGAAACTGTGCGCCGCGCAGAGCGTTATGTAACGGGCGCGTCGCACGCGTCGCGAAGCGGCCGCGCGTCGCGCACCTGCCGCGCGTCGCGCACCTCAGGCGACCAGACGATACACCGGGCGGTAGGCGCTGCCCGGCAGACGCATGCGCCGCTGCGTCACGAATGCGGCGAGCAGCTCATCGAGCAGACGCATGATCTCGGCGTCGCCGCTCAGCTCGTAGGGCCCTTCGCGCTCGATCGCGCGAATGCCCGCTTCCTTCACGTTGCCGGTGACGATGCCGGAGAATGCACGCCGCAGGTTCGCTGCCAGCTCGTGCGGCGGCTGGGCCCGGCTCAGATCGAGCGCGCGCATGGCTCGGTGCGTCACCTCGAAAGGCTGCTGGAACACCGGCTCGATCGACAGCAGCCAGTTGAAGTTGTACGAGTCGCTCTGGCGGCGACGAAACTCGCGTACCTCGTGCATGCCGCGCACCATGCGCCGCGCCACCTCGGGGGGATCATCGATGATGATGCTGAACCGTCGGGTGGCTTCGGTGCCGAGCGTTGCGGTGATGAAGCGGCCGATCTGCTCGAAATACGCCTCGCTGTCGGCGGGTCCGGTGAGGACCACGGGGAAGGGCTGCTCGCGGTTGGCGGGATCGAGCAGGATACCGGCGAGATAGAGGATCTCCTCTGCGGTACCCGCTCCGCCCGGGAATACCACGATGCCGTGGGCCATGCGCACGAAGGCCTCCAGGCGCTTCTCGATGTCCGGCATGATGGCCAGCTGGGTGACGATCGGATTGGGAGGCTCGGCGGCGATGATGCCGGGCTCGGTGATACCGATGTAGCGGCTGTGCTCGATGCGCTGCTTGGCGTGGCCGATGGTCGCGCCCTTCATGGGACCTTTCATGGCACCGGGGCCGCAGCCGGTGCACACATCGAGCCCGCGCAGGCCGAGCTCGTAGCCGACCTTCTTGGTGTAGTCGTACTCGCGGTCGGAGATCGAGTGACCGCCCCAGCACACCACCAGGTTCGGCCGCGCCTTGTAGTCGAGCAGGCGCGCGTTGCGCAGCACGTGGAACACCGCGTTGGTGATGGAGGCCGAATCGCTGAGATCGAAGCGCCCGCTTTCGATGATCTCGTTGGAGATGAACACCACATCGCGCAATACCGCGAACAGGTGCTCCTTGATGCCGCGGATCATCTGTCCGTCGACGAAGGCCGCCGCCGGCGCATTCTGCATCTCGAGCTTCACGCCCCAGGGATGCCGCACGATGCGGATCTCGAAATCGCGATAGCGGTCGAAGATCTCCTTGGCGTTGTCGGTCGGTGCGCCGGAGTTGAGCACCGCGAGCGCGCAGCGGCGGAACAGCGGATAGATGCCGCCCTGGCCGCTGTCGAGCAGCTTGTCGATCTCGCTCTGGGAAAGGTTCTCGAGACTGCCGCGCGGACCGACGCGCGCGTCGACGAACTCTGAAAAATCGCTGCTCACTTGAGCGTCAGGGCAGGATGTCGATCGGCACGTCGTCCGGCGTGAGCATCCAGATTTCGGTCATGTCCGCGTTGGACACCGCGATGCAGCCATCGGTCCAGTCGTGGTTGAGGTAATACTCCGGCTCGTGCCTGAGGTAGTTGGGCAGCCCATGAATCATGATCGAGCCGCCGGTATCCCAGTGACGTGAGCGCGCGCGCCTGAGGTCCACGTCGTTGGGGTAGGACACCCTGATGGAGAGGAAGTAATCGCTGCGGGCATTGCGCCGCTCGAGACGATAGCTGCCCTCCGGAGTGCGGAAGTCCCCGGAGCGCTCCTTCTGGCCGATCGGGCTGAGCCCGAGCGCGATGTGGTAGCTGCGCACGATGTTGCCGCCGTGCATGAGCAACATCCGCCGTTCACCCTTGTGCACCACCACGCGATCGACGAGCGGCAGCGAAGTCACCGCCGGCACCGGCAGCATCACCGGCTGCGCCTGCGGCAGGCCATCCGCACGAGCCAGGGCGCCGATGCAGCCGAGCAGCAGCACTCCTAAGCTTCTGAAACCCATTGATTTCCGGTCCCCACCTGTACCTTGGGCGCGATTATAGGCGCAGCACGCAAGGCTCGGCATGTGCGCCGCGTCACACACGGTGTACGTCACCTCCTACATCCGCCCGGTCAGCCGCCACTGCCTACCTCCTCAACGCGCGGCATGACGATCTGCGTACCGGCGCGGAGCGAGGTGAGATCGAGGTCCGGGTTGTACTGTTGCAGCAGCCACAGCGGCATCTGACCGCGATGCTGCGTGAGCGTCCACACCGAATCGCCCGGCCGCGCGATGCGGATCTCGGTGCCGACTATGCGGTGAGCGGCGAAGTACGAGGCCTGCAGCTCGCGGTGGTATTCGTGACGCAGGGTCTCGAATACCTCGCGCGTCACTCGGGTGAAGTCGAGACGGATCCGTTGGCCGATGAGGACCGGGCTGTGGAACTTCAGGTGGTTGATCTCGCGCAGACGCGCCGAGGTCACCCCCAGCCAGTCCGCATAGTGACCGAGCGTCTCCTCGGCCGCGACGCGGATCGTGCCGTCCTGCGCTACCCCGTAGTCGAACGGATCGGCGCTCTGCTCGGCGTCCGCGCTCGGACCGAGTGCCGGACCGAGCGCCTCTGCCTGCGCGGCCGACACCGGCTGCGATGCGGAGGCGGCCGGCGGGCGGGCATTCGCGGCGGCTGCGGCGGCGGCTGCGGCGGCATCTTCCGCACTCTCGCGGACCGCGTCCTCCGGTGTGACCGCTCCTCCTGCAGAAGGTGGCGCGACGGCCTCCGCGGCCGGCACCGACGGCACCGCGGACTGCAGAGACGAGCGCGTGGCGAGGAGCGGCGGTGCGCTCGCCGCCGGTGCGGCCTGCGGCGCTGGCGGTGGCGCTGGCGACGGCGAGGGGACGAGCGGCACCGCAGGGGGTGAAGGTGCGGAGGCTGGCACCACCACGGGTGAGGTCGCGGCCGCGAGGCTCACCGAGGTTGTCTCCGGAACGGTCAGCACGCGCCCGGGGCGCAGGTGCGCGCTCGTGCGCAGATGATTGAGCTCGGCGAGCGATTCGATCGAGACTCCGTAGCGGTTGGCGAGCGCTGCCAGCGTATCGCCGCGCTGCACGCGGTAGCGCGGCGGTGCGCGCTGTCCGGTGAACATCTCAGCCGGAGAGAGCCGCTGCGCGAGCAGCTGGCTGCTCCACTGGGTGCCCTCCGCCGGCAGCCTCAGGCGATAGGATTTCGGGACGCGCTGCGCGCCGCTCCACACTGCCGGGAGCAGTGCCGGGTTCAATGCGCGCAGCGTCGCGGCGTCGATGTGCAGGGTGCGCTCGAGCGAGGAGGCGGCGACATAGGCGGGCACCTCGACCTCGTGGAAATGCGCCTCGGGTTCCTTCTGCAGCGGCCCGAAGTACTTCTCCGGGTTGCGGTCGATCTCGAGCGCGGCGAGGAACGACACGTAGAAGTTGCGCGAGGCGAACCCGAATGTGCGGCTGCTGTAGCTGCGCACGATGCGCACGATGTCATCGGTGCCGAGCGTCTCCTTCGCGCGCCGCACCCCGGCGGTGCCATGGTTGTAGGCGGTGAGCGCGAGCGGCCAGGTGCCGAGCACGCGGTAGTTGTAAGCGAGCAGCTGCGCCGCGGCCTCGGTCGAGCGGAACGGGTCGAGGCGGTCGTCCACGGCGCCATCGATGCGCATGTAGCGACGCCCGGTCGAGCGCATGAACTGCCAGAGTCCCGCGGCGCCGACTTTGGAATAGGCATTGGGGTTGAACGAGGACTCCACGTGCGGCAGCACTGCAAGCTCCGCGGGCAGCCCGAGGTTGGCAAGAGTCTCGGCAATGTGGGTCTCCCAGGCGCCCGCACGGATCAGGCCGCTGCGGAAGCGGTCCGCCTGGCCGAGCTGGAAACGGATGTCATCGATCGCGGCGCGCAGCCGCGCCGGGGTGCCCTCCTCGCCCCACAGGTCCTTGACGCGCTGGTCTTCCGCAGACAGCGGCGTCCCACCGCTCGCGGCGATGCGCCGCAGGGCGGCTGCATAGCGCTCGCGGGTCTGATCAACGAGCCGCTGCCGCTCGGATGCCGGCGCCTCCGGAGAGAAATGCAGCGTGTCGTAGACGACGCCGAGGTTGCTCTGGTCGTGCAGGAACCCGGCATTGGTATCGATCTGTGTGTAGACACGGATCCAGAACTGCACATCCCGCTCGAGCTGCGGCGGGCGCGGCATCGGCTCCTCGGTCGCCTGTGCACGTGGCGCCGCGAGCAGCGCGAGTGCGAGTCCGGCCAGCGCAACACCTACGGCCCGCAGGCCCGCAGGCCCGCGCCTCCTCCCTGTCGAGTTCATTTACACCCCTGGAAAAAGCTCACTTCCACAGTAACTTCAGATACTTGGCCCGCTCGCCGTTCCGAACCAACCTGACAATGCGTCCCGAAATGCGTCGAGTATTTTGACACTCACCTGTCTAGAACGCCGACATAACGGTGGGTGGACGGCGGCGCCCGGTCGCCGATCCGGCCTTTGCAGTGCCCACAACGTGCGCTGCGTCACATTTGGACCGGTCACCGGGTCCCCGGAAGGGCCGGTGGGCGCAGTCGGTGAGGATTGGCACGAGTGTTGCTCTTCCTACAGTCATCATCGGCGAGAGCCGGGGAAGGAAGCCGAGCCAAGGGATAACCGAAAGAAGGCGCTGATCGGGCAGGAGCTTCGGCTCACCGGATCACGCGCACCACCGGATAACAACGAGAACGACACTCCTCCACACACAAGCAAGCGACCGACACCCCGCGCAAGCGGGGTTTTTTTTCGGCAGCCGGGGACGAATGTGCCCGTCGCGATGGACTGCGGCCGTGACGGGCGTAGCGACCCGCAAGGTCCGGGCAGGGGCGCGGGGAAAGATCGAGGCGGCCTTGCGCACCGCCTCGCAAATCGCACCGGTTCTGTCAGTCGCAGTTGGTCATCGCAAATCAAACGATCCCGGGCTCAGCCACACTTCGACTCGCCGCAGTTCAGGCAGGTCATGCAACCATCCATCATGACCACGGCCGCGGTGCTGCAGCGGCCGCAGAGCTGGGCGCCTTCCGGGAAGTGCGGCTTGGCGAAGGCATCGCTCTGGCGGGCACGGGCCTCGAACTCCGCGCGCTTCTCGTTCACCAGCTTCTGCTGGTGGACGTCGAGCTGGCTCTTGCGCATCAGACCGATGGTCTGCAGATGCTTCTCGATCACATGGCCGAGCTCGGCGATGATCGAGGGCATGAACTTGCCCCCCGGCTGCCAGTAGCCTCCGCGCGGATCGAACACCGCCTTCAGCTCATCCACCAGAAAGGTGACATCGCCACCCTTCCTGAACACCGCCGAGATGATGCGCGTCAGCGCGACGATCCACTGGAAGTGATCGAGGTTCTTGGAGTTTATGAATATCTCGAAGGGCCGGCGCTGCTCGTACTCGGTGCCCTCGTTCAACACGATGTCGTTGATGGTGACGTACATCGCATGGTCGGAGATGGGGGTCTTGATCTTGTAGGTCGAGCCGATCAGCACCTCCGGACGCTCGAGCTTCTCGTGCATCCGGATCACCTGGGCGGTGCGGCCGTTCTTGTCGCGCACCACCTCCGGCTCGCCCGGCTGAGCGCTCGCTCGCGGTTCTGCCGCCTTCGCCGCGGCCAGCTTGTCCTCGGGCTTCTGCACCGAGTACTTGACGATTTTTCGATCGATCTTGATAGCCATGGTCATTCCTGCTTCAAAGCCTCAGGCGCTGCAGCAGCGCTCAGAAGCGTCCGTAGTAACCCTCGCGCATCGCATCGAACAGATTCGCGGCGGTGTGGATCTCGCCGTCGTAGTCGATCTCCTCATCGCCGCGTACTTCGACTACCGTCCCGTCCTCGAGCGTGAACTTGTAGATGGTGTTCTTCAGGTCCTGCTCCTTGACCAGAACGCCCTGGAATGCCTCCGGATTGAAGCGGAACGTGGTACAGCCCTTCAGGCCCTGCTGGTGTGCATGCAGATAGATGTCCTTGAACTTATCGTAGGGGAAATCCGTAGACACGTTCGCTGTCTTAGAAATCGATGAATCGACCCACTTCTGGGCCGCAGCCTGCACTTCAACATGCTCCTTGGGCGTGATGTCATCGGACGCGATGAAATAGTCCGGCAGTCTCTCGGCATCATTGGTGGCTCCAGGTTTGGCGTTCGCATTGACCAGCTCGCGGTAGGCCAGCAACTCGAACGAATAGACGTCGATCTTCTCTTTTGACTTCTTGCCCTCCCGGATGACGTTACGGAAATAATGGTGTGCGAAGGACGGCTCGATGCCGTTCGATGCATTGTTGGCGAGCGACAGCGAGATGGTGCCGGTCGGCGCGATCGAGGTGTGGTGGGTGAAGCGGGCCCCCGTCTCGGCGAGCTCGTGCACCAGCTGCGGCGCCACCTGCGCGACCCGCTGCATGTAACGGCTGTATCTCGCATGCAGCAGCCGGCCGGCGATCTTCGCACCCGGCTTCCAGCCATCGCGCGCCATCTCCGGTCGCTTGCGCAGCATCTCCCTGGTGACGGTGAACTCCTCTTTCATGATCGGCGCCGGGCCCTTCTCGCGCGCGAGCTCGAGCGCCGCCTCCCAGCCCGCCACCGCCATCTCGCGCGAGACATCCTCGGTGAACTGCACCGATTCCGGCGAGCCGTACTTCATGCGCAGCAGCGTCAGGGTGCTGCCGAGTCCGAGGAAGCCCATGCCGTGGCGTCGCTTGCGCACGATCTCCTCGCGCTGCTGCTCCAGCGGCAGACCGTTCACCTCGACCACGTTGTCGAGCATGCGGGTGAAAACCTTGACGACCTCGCGGTACTCGTTCCAGTCGAACTCTGCGAAATCGCTGAAGGGGTGCTTGACGAAGCGGGTGAGGTTCACCGAGCCGAGCAGGCACGCACCGTATGCCGGCAAGTTCTGCTCGCCGCAGGGGTTGGTAGCGCGGATGTTCTCGCACCACCAGTTGTTGTTCATCTCATTCGAGCGATCGATGAGCACGAAGCCGGGCTCGGCGAAGTCGTAAGTGGAGGTCATGATGACGTCCCACATGCGCCGCGCCGGCAGTGTCTTGTAGATCTTGCAGGCGACCAGACCCTCGTCGTTGACGACGTAGCCATCGTGCACGGGCCACTCGCGCCACAGGTACCTGGTGGCATCGCGCAGATCGGGTTTCTCGGCCTCGTACTCGCGCAACGTGATGGGGAAGGCGAGCTTCCACTCGCGATCCTCGCGCACCGCCTGCATGAACTCATCGGTGATCAGCAGCGAGAGGTTGAACTGGCGCAGGCGCCCGTTCTCGCGCTTGGCGCGGATGAACTCCATGACATCCGGGTGGCCGATGTCGAAGGTCCCCATCTGCGCACCGCGCCGCCCACCGGCGGAGGAGATGGTGAAGCACATCTTGTCGAAGATATCCATGAACGACAGTGGCCCGGACGTGTAGGCGCCGGCGCCCGAGACGTAGGCCCCACGCGGACGCAGCGTCGAGAATTCATAACCGATGCCACAGCCCGCCTTGAGCGTGAGTCCGGCCTCGTGGACCTTGCGCAGGATGTCGTCCATCGAATCGCGGATGGTCCCCGACACCGTGCAGTTGATCGTCGAGGTGGCCGGCTTGTGCTCGAGAGCCCCGGCGTTGGAAGTGACGCGGCCCGCGGGGATGGCTCCTCTGCGCAGCGCCCACAGGAAACGCTCGTACCACTGCTCGCGCACGTCCTCGGCCTCGACGTCCGCGAGTGAGCGCGCCACGCGCTTGTAGGTATCGTCCATCGTCTTGTCGATGGGCGTGCCGTCCTTCGCGGTGAGGCGATACTTCTTGTCCCAGATATCGAGCGATGCTTCCTGGAAAGGAATTGACTCGATGTCCTTGTGCTCGATCTTCACGACAGTGTTCATGTAATCCGCGGCGCTCCGATTTTTTAGACGCCTTATCTCGGATTGCAGGGATGTCAGTCAGAGCAATGGTGGGACCTCTGTGCCCCGCGAGCTGACTGGCACCTGCCCGTCTCGTGACGTTCAGGTCCCTGAAACCTCCCCCGAACGCGTGACCGTGGTCGCCTCTTCGCGAACACAAGATCTTGTGTCGGGGTCAAAAGCCTAATGACGGCTTCCGGGTGCGTCAAGGCTCGGGACCGCATTTTGTAAGATCAATTTACATCAATAATTTCAATGTATTGTGAAGATAATGGCTGCAACTTTCGCGATATTTTTTACCGCGGACCGCCTGCATCGCTTCGCCACGTCACCCCCATATGTTGTGCTCAGGTCAGGCACAGGTTCTGCACAGGCTGCCCACAGGCCGGTGCACCGTAAGCGCGGGTTTGGCGGTAGCGGGGGCGACTGCCGAGCTCACGTGGCGACCCCATGCGCACGAGGGATGCGTACGCGGCCCATGCGCATGAGGGATGCGCATGAGGGATGCGCATGACGCACCCGCTCATGGCCCCTGCGCATGGCCCCTGCGCATGCCCCATGCGCATGCCCCATGCGCATCGCACCCGCAGGCATTCGCACAGCGCGGCCTGGTGTCCACGAGATGCAGATCCAACAACCGGCAATCCGCTGCGGCCGTGTGGCCGCTCTTGAAATTCCAACACCCAACCGCACATCCGGTGCCTATGCGCACCGCGCCAGCGGGCATTGCGCCAACCTTTTTGTGATTGCGGTTTTCACCTTATTCAAGAGGAGTTTTCGCCATGACCATCGTTCACTACGAGCCCTGGGCGCTCGTGAGCCGCCTGCAACGGCAGCTCCATCGCGCCCTGGGCGAGGGCGCCGACGGCGCGACCGTCAGCTGGATTCCGCGTGTCGATGTCCGCGAGGAAGCTGAGCGCTTCGTCGTTGCCGCCGACCTGCCGGGTGTCGAGCGCAAGGACATCGAGATCACTGCCGAGAAGGGCGTGCTTACCATCAAAGGCGAGCGCCGCTCCGAGCAGAAGGACTCCAGGGACGGTTACCAGAGCGTCGAGCGTGCGACGGGGACCTTCCTGCGCCGCTTCACGCTGCCCGAGAGCGTCGACGCCGAGGCCATCAAGGCGACGCACGTCAACGGGGTGCTGGAGCTCAGCATTCCGAAGCGGCCGACCGCCCAGCCGCGCCGCATCAGCGTCGAGGCGGCCTGAACATCCGCGCCTGAGCTTCCCGAGCTCGCGAGCCGGCAGCGCACCACGCTGCCGGCTCGTAGCTCTTGATCTCCGGGTCGCGCGCCGTGGCTTCGGCCCGGCCGTGTGCAGCGGCTTGGCGCTAGAATTCCCCTCATGAGCCGCGTGACCGCCCTGTGCGCATGGATCGCACTCGCCGCCCTGCCGCTGCAGGCAGCGATGCCGCCGATCGTGAGCGAGTCGGGGCTGCCGACGCTCGCGCCGATGATCCGCAAGGTGTCACCGGCGGTAGTCAACATCGCCACCCGCGGTACCATCCGCGAGCGTGGTGCGCAGAACCCCCTGCTCGATGATCCTTTCTTCCGTCGTTTCTTCGATGTGCCACCGGACACCGGCCCGCGCGCCCGGCCGTTCCAGAGCGCCGGCTCCGGAGTGATTTTCGATGCCCGCAGCGGCTACATCGTCACCAATGCCCACGTGGTCGAGAACGCGAGCGAGATCACCGTGACGCTGCAGGATGGTCGCGACCTGCAGGCGGAGATCATCGGCAGCGATACGCCTTCGGATGTCGCCGTGCTGCGCGTGAAGCCCGAGGGGCTGACGCAGATTCCATTCGGCGATTCCGCGAAAGTCGAGGTCGGAGACTTCGTGGTCGCCATCGGCAACCCTTTCGGTCTGCAGCACACCGTCACCTCCGGGATCATCAGCGGTCTGTCGCGCTCGGGCATCAATCCGGACGGCTACGAGGACTTCATCCAGACCGATGCCTCCATCAATCCCGGTAACTCCGGCGGAGCGCTCGTCAACCTGCGCGGCGAGCTGATCGGTATCAACACCGCCATCCTCTCGCGCAGCGGCGGCAACATCGGTATCGGCTTCGCCATACCGGTGAACATGGCGCGCAGCGTAGTGGAGCAGCTGCTCCACTACGGCGCGGTGAAGCGTGGCCAGCTCGGGGTGAGCATGTACAGCGTCACGCCCGACATCGCTCACTCGCTCGGGCTCCCGAGTGTCGTAGGCGCGCTCGTTTCGCAGGTGGTGGAGGGATCGCCCGCCGACCATGCCGGTATCCGCACCGGTGACGTGATCACCTCCGTCAACGGTCAGCCGGTGAAATCCAACAGCGAGCTGCGCAACAGCATCGGTCTGCTGCGGGTCGGCGACAAGGTCGACATCGGCCTGCTGCGCGATGGCAAACCGCTGCACGTCACCGCGGTGATCGCCGACACCACGGCCGAGCTCACCGGCGGACCCGCGGCCATCCACAAGAGCTTCGAGGGCTCGGTGCTCGCGGATGCTCCCGATGCGGGCGGCGCGCTGGTGCGCAGCGTCGAGCCCGGCAGTGCGGCAGCGCAAGCCGGGCTGCGCGCCGATGATGTCATCGTGGGCGCCAATCGCGGTCGCGTCAGCAGCGTGCGTGATCTGCGCGAGCGCGCCAGGGGCTCGGCAGTGCTGGTGCTCGAGGTGCGACGCGGCGCCACCGTGCTGCTCGTGCCGTTGCGCTGAATGGCGCCATGAACATATGTGTGCTCGGTGGCAGCGGCTTCGTCGGCACGGAGCTGGTACGGCGGCTGGTGTTTGCGGGCCACTGGGTGCGGGTCCCGACGCGCAATCCGGCCGCCGCGGACCGGTTGAGGGTGCTCGACACGGCGGAGTTGCGCGAAGCGAACGTCCACGATCCGCGCGTGCTGAGTCAGCTGTTTGCAGACTGTGACACCGTGGTGAATCTGATCGGCATCCTCAACGAGCGGCGCGGCGCGACGTTCGCGACCGTGCACGCAGCGCTCGCCGCCAAGGTGCTGGCAGCGGCCCGACGCGCCGGCGTCCGGCGGCTCCTCCACATGAGCTCGCTCGGCGCCGCCGAGCATGCGCCGAGCAGCTACCTGCGCTCCAAGGCGGCCGCGGAGGCGGCGTTGCTTGCCCCGCCGAGCCCGGGCGAGCCGCAGCCGGTCGTGACCCTGTTCCGCCCGTCGGTGATCTTCGGCGCGCATGACTCGCTCACCAATCGCTTCGCGCACCTGCTGCGCCTGAGCTGCGGGGTGCTGCCGCTCGCGCGCGCCGGGGCGCGCTTCGCACCCATCAGCGTCCTCGATGTGGTGGAGGCTTTCATGCGCGTGGTGCTGCGCACCGGCGGCTCCGGCGCCTCGGGCGCCACCTATGAGCTCTGCGGCCCGGAAGTACTCACGCTCGAGCAGATCGTGCGGCTGACGGCCCGCATTGCCGCGCTCCCGTGCCACATCGTCCGAGTGCCCGACGCGCTCGGCCGGCTGCAGGGCTTGGCCATGGGCATGCTGCCGGGGAAACCCTTCTCGCTCGATAATTTCCGTTCGTTGACGCTCGACAGCGTTTGTCGGCAGGACGGCTGCGCTGCGCTCGGCATCGTGCCGCGACCGATGCTCGCGGAGCTGCCCCGGTATCTTTAGCCTCAGCGGCGCGCCGCCGCATTCGCGCTGCACAGCTGCGCGTGCCGCTCCGCGCGCGGCAGCTCGGACAGCTTGCGCGCCGCGGCATAGAAGCCCGGCAGATCACCACCCTGCTCCTGCAGCAGCCGCCGGAAGCCGGGCACGCACTCGAAGTAGGTCGCCACCGAGGCGAGGCGTGCGTTGTTGAGCCCCTGCGCTATCCATTCCTCGTACAGCGGTACGCTGCCACCTTCGCGCCGCTCGAGCGCGCGGATCTCGCCGGCGAGCCGCGTGAAGGTCTCGGCCTTCCGGAGCGCCATCGTCGCGCGCGGCAGCGGCATGCCGTACAGCTCGCTCAGGCCGAGGTGCGTCGCCGCCAGCAGGCTGACGAGCGCCTGCTCCTGCTGCTGCGCGGTGCGAAAGGCCTGCATGCGACTCGCCGCCCCCTGGTGCGCCAGCCAGCGCTCGAGCCCCACCTCTTCGACGGTGGTCGCAAACGCCTCGTTGAACTCCGAGTCATCGCGCACGTACAGCAGCTGATGGGCGAGCTCGTGGAAGATCGTGGCCGCGAGGTCGTCGTCACCGTAGCGCAGCATGCTCGAGAGCACCGGGTCGGCGAACTTGCCGAGAGTCGAGTAGGCGGGCACGCCATCGATCGCGACGTCGAAGCCCTGCGCCTCGAGCCCGAGCGCGAAGTCGCGCGCGGAACGTTCGTGAAAATAACCGCGGTAGGCGACGCACCCGGCCACCGGAAAGCACCAGCGCTTCGGCACCAGCGAGAACTCCGGCGCCGCGACGACGTTCCAGACTACGTACTGGCGGCCGATGTCCGCATAGCTGCGGTAACTGTCGTTGTCGGGAAGGCCCAGCTCGCGGGAGGCAAACTCGCGTGCGGTACGCACCTGCTCGAGGTGCTCACGGACCGCCGCGCTGGTATGCGGATCCTCGATCACCTTGTCGATGGGCTCGCGCTCGTGCAGCACGTGCCACTCGCCGCTCGCGGCCTGCATCAGGTAGGGGGTGCCACAGCCGGCGAGCACTGCACAGGCTGACGCCAGCGTCAGCAGCGGCACCCGCAACGACCTGCGCAGCTCGGCAGCTCCCCGCGCCGCGCCAGCGGCAGGCGTCTCGGTTAACATGCGCACCATGCGAGTCTACTTGGTCGGCGGTGCGGTTCGGGACCGCCTGCTGGGCCTCCCGGTGCGCGAGCGCGATTGGGTGGTGGTGGGTGCAACGCCCGAGGAGCTGGTGCGGTTGGGTTACCAACCCGTCGGGCGCGAGTTTCCGGTATTCCTGCATCCGACGACGCACGAGGAGCATGCGCTCGCGCGCCAGGAGCGCAAAGTCGGCCCCGGCTATCGCGGCTTCACTACGCAGTTCGCGCCGAGCGTGACGCTCGAGGAGGATCTGCGACGCCGTGATCTGACCATCAACGCGATGGCGCAGGACGATAACGGCGCACTCATCGATCCGTACGGTGGACAGGCGGACCTCGCCGCGCGCGTGCTGCGGCACGTCTCGGCAGCCTTCGCCGAGGATCCGGTGCGCATCCTGCGCGTGGCGCGATTCGCCGCGCGTCTGGCGCCGCTCGGTTTCCGCGTGGCCGACGAGACGCTGGCAGTCATGCGCGCTATGACCGCTGCGGGCGAAGTGCGCACGCTCGTCCCCGAGCGGGTCTGGCAGGAAACCGAGCGTGCGCTCGCCGAGTCGCACCCGCAGGTGTTCTTCGAGACGCTCCGCGCCTGCGGCGCACTGGCCGTGATCTACCCGGAGATCGACGCGCTCTTCGGCGTGCCGCAGCCAGCGCGCTGGCACCCGGAGATCGACACCGGTCTGCACGTGCTGCTGGCGCTGCAGTATGCCGCGGCCTGCGGCGCATCAGTCGCGGTGCGTTTCGCGGTCCTGACGCACGATCTCGGCAAGGCACACACACCGAGATCCGAATGGCCGAGTCACCGCGGCCACGAGGAGTTCGGCGTACCGCTCATCAACGAGCTGTGCGATCGCCTGAAGGTGCCCAACACCCATCGCGAGCTCGCCGTGCTCGCGGCGCGGTATCACACGCACGTGCACCGCGCCCTCGAGCTCAAGCCGGCCACCGTGCTCGGCCTGCTCGAGAGCTGCGATGCGCTGCGGCGACCGGAGCGCTTCGCGGAGCTGCTGCTCGCATGTGAGGCCGATGCGCGCGGACGTACCGGCCGCGAGGGCTCGCCGTATCCTCAGGCCGGCTATCTACGGCAGATGCTGGCGGCGGCTGCGGGCGCGACCCTCACCGAGCGCGAGCGGCAAGGTCTGGAAGGAGCGGAGATCGGCGCAGAGATCCGCCGCCGGCGGCTAGCCGCCATCGCGGAGGTCAAGGCGAGCGCGGCTGCCGCAGCCGGATGAGCTGACCCGGCGCAGGTGATCCTGCCTCAGTATCCGGCACGGTGCAGCAGCATGACCGCAGTGGCCGCCACCAGGCAGTAGACGCCGAACCAATACCAGCGGCCGGCCTCGAGCCAACGGCTCAACCACCGCAGCGCGAGGAGTCCCGCGACGAAGGCGACGAGCGCGCCGAGCACGCTGCCAACCGCGGCCGAGCGCAGATCGACGCCACCCGCGTGCGCCGCCCGCGCGAGACGCAGCACCTCGCGTGCCACGACCGGCGGCGTGAGCACCACCGCGAGCGCGAAGCTGAACGCCTCGGCGCGAGATTTGACCACCCCCAGCAGCAGCCCGGCGGAGATCGTGGCCCCCGAGCGCGAGAAGCCGCGAAACGGCAGGCACAGGCCCTGCACGGCGCCGATCACTCCGGCGCGCGGCAGCGTCACGTCGTGTGTCGCCGCTACCGGCCCCACAGGATGGCGTCGTTCGAAGACTCCCGCGACCAGGATGAGGACCCCCGCGATGGCGAGCGCCGGAGCGATGAATTCGAGATGACTGAAGAGGTCCTCGATCTCGGCGTGCGGCACGTTGCGCCACAGCGTCTTCTCGATGATCTTGACGATCGCTTCGCCGACGAGCGCCGTGAAGCAAGTGGCGACGATGACCTGCCCGACGAACGCGCGGAAGGCCGCCCTGCCCCTGAAATAAGTAGCGCGCCATTGCGGCCAGAAGTACGCGATGACCGCCAGCATGGTGCCGGTATGCAGCATCACGAGCAGAAGCGTCATCGGTGGCGATGAGGGATCGAGACCGAGAAGCTTCTCGGTGACCACCACGTGGGCCGAGCTCGATACCGGCAAGAGCTCCGCGAGGCCCTGCACGATGGCAAGCACGATGATGTTCAGTAATGACATTCAAACCACCTCACAGCAGATGTCGCAGGTCCTGCAGGGCGAAACCCGCAAGCGGTATGTCCAGCCCGCGCGTGAGGCCCATCACCTTGAAAGCCTCGCCCATCTCCTCCGGCATGATCAGGCGGCGGGCCTCGCCGGCTCGCCGCGCCTGCTCTACGCTGCCTGCCGCCTGCAGCACCATCTCTTCGATGCCGCAGCCGAGAAGGAACGCGGCCTGAGTGGCAAAGCCGCGCAGCTCGAGCCCGGCGGCGTGCGCCGCATTTGCGACACGCGTGAAGTCCACCCAGGCCGTGATGTCCTGCAGGCCGACGTTGATGTACGGGTCGTCGTGCGCCAGCTGTCGGTAGTGACAGCGCAGCGTGCCCGCGCTGCGCTGCGGATGGTAATAGTGCCGGCGCGGCAGTCCGTAGTCACAAAGCAGCAGCACGCCGCGGTCGAGGCACGCAGCGAGCGAGGCGATCCAGGCATCCACCCGCAGACAGATCTCCGAGGTGTAGCCGGCCGGCGGTGGCTCGGGCAGGTCAGTGAGGATCTCCCGGTACGCGCGGACGAGGCTCGCGTCGGCGACTCGCTCGGCCTCGATGAAGGAGAGCATCCCGTCCGTTTCATGGGCAACGACGCCGAGCTCGCCCAGGCCCTCTGCGTACCGCCTGAAGCGCCGGCACGGCAGCGCGTCGGTCACCTCGTTGGCGAGCACCACGCCTCGCAAGGGACTCGCCGGCAACCGATCGAGCCACACGAGCCGCTCGCGCAGCGCGGCGGGCAGCCGTGCAAGGCGCTCGCGCTGGCGCTGCGCGAGATCGGCGCTCACCTCGAGAATCGCATAGCGCTGCGGCAGGGCACCGAGCACGGCCAGCTCGCTCAGGACCGCTCCTGCCATGCTTCCGGTACCGGCGCCGAGCTCGAGAATCTCCCCACCGGTGCTCGCGAGCACCGCTGCGCACTGCCGCGCGATGCAGCGGGAGAAGAGGTCGGACACTTCCGGGGCAGTGACGAAATCCCCGCCCGTCCCGAGCTTGACGCTGCCGGCGCTGTAGTAGCCGAGCCCCGGCGCGTACAGCGCGAGCTCCATGAACCGCTCGAAGGAGAGCCAGCCGCCGGCCGCGCCGAGCTCCGCGCCGATCAGGGCGGCGAGCCGCTCGCTGTGTTCCCGCTCCTGCGCCGCGGGCGGCGGCAGGATTGAGCGCGGCGCGGATGCCGTCATAATCGCGACCCATGACGCAGGAGATCCCTCAGGCAGCCGAGCGCGCGGAACCGGCCCCGCTGCGGGGCAAGACGGTGCTGGTGACTGGCGCTGCGCGACGGGTCGGAGCGGTTATCGCGCGGACCCTGCACGCGGCGGGCGCCAACCTGGTCCTGCACTATCGCAGCTCCGCGGACGATGCCACCGCGGTGGCGAGGGAGCTCAACGCGCTGCGGCCCGGCTCCGCTACGCTCGCCGAGTGCGACCTGCTGGAAACCGCGCGCTTGCCGACTCTCATCGAGAGCGCGGTGAAGGAGTTCGGCGGTCTCGATGTGCTCATCAACAATGCCTCGACCTTCTACCCCACCCCGCTCGGTGACATCACCGAGATGGACTGGGACGATCTCATCGGCACCAATCTCAAAGCGCCGCTGTTTCTGGCGCAGGCGGCCGCAGCTCCGTTGCACGAGACCCAGGGCCTCATATTGAATCTCGCGGACATCCATGGGGTGAAGCCGCTGCGTCGTTATCCGGTGTACAGCGTCGCGAAGGCGGCACTCATCATGCTGACCCGCTCGCTCGCCCGCGAGCTCGGACCGCACGTGCGCGTGAACGCGGTGGCTCCGGGACCGGTGCTGTGGCCGGAGGACGGCGTCGATCGGGCGCTGCAGGAAAAGATAACCCAGCGCACGGCACTCAAGCGCGCGGGCTCGGCGGAGGATGTGGCGCGCGCCTGTCTGTTCTTCGCGACCGCGGCGCCGTACGTCACCGGGCAGGTGCTGGCGGTGGACGGCGGGCGCAGCATCGGCTGGTGAGTCACGGTCCGCTCCGGGGCACCAGCGCGAGCGGATGAGCGGCTCGGTCGAAGCGCCGCCATAGCTCTCCGATCGTGGTCCCCGCGGTCGGGTGGACTACCTGCGGAGCGAGCGCCGCCAGCGGGCCGAGCATGTAGGCGCGCCGCAGCAGATCGGGTCGCGGCAGCTTCAGCCCCGGCTCGTCACAGACGAGATCGCCGTACAGGAGGACATCGAGATCCATGGTCCGCGGCGCCCAGCGCGGGGCATCGCGCGCGCGGCCGCACTGCTGCTCGATTGCGTGCAGCCTTGCGATCACCGCGGGTAGCGGCAGCGCCGTATCGAAGCCCGCGACCAGGTTGATGAAGTCCTCGCCCTCGAAGCCGACCGCGCGATTGCGATACCAGGGCGAGAAGCGCGCTCCGGGGAACTCCCGCCGCAGCGCTTCCACGGCACTCGCCAGATTGCGCTCGGGCGCCACGTTGCTGCCGGCGCCGACGTAGACGGCAGGCACGAGAGTCAGCCGCTGCCGCCGGCGAGCGGTGCGCGCGCGGCGGCGGGCGCCGGCAAGTCGGCGCGGGTGCGCTCGATGAGCACGCCGACGTCGCGCGAGCTGCGGATCGCGCCGGGCTTGTTGAGCGCCACGCGCACCCACTCCACCCCGAACTCTTCCAGGATCAGCAGCGCGACGCTGTGCGCGAGCGTCTCGACCAGCTTGAACTCGGAAGCCTCGATGAAGGCAAGCACGCGCTTCGCCACCCGCTTGTAGTCGAGCGTATCGGCGACCTCGTCGGTGAGCGCCGCATGACGACAGTCGACCGGCAGCTCGATATCGAGCACCACCGTCTGCCTGACACGCCGCTCCCAGTCGATGAAGCCGATGATGCATTCGGCGCTGAGGCCGTGCAGAAAGATACGATCCCCGGCGACCTGGCTGCGGCTCACGTGCTCACCCTCGCGAGCGACTCGAGCGGCCACTGTGCGCGTGCCTTTATCGTGAGGTCATCGTGCTGGCCTGCCTCGAGCCGCTTGAGTCCGGCGATGGCGATCATGGCAGCGTTGTCGGTGGAGAATTCCATGCGCGGATAGTACACGCGCACGCCCGCCATCCTCGCCGCGGCACTCAGTCGCTCTCGCAGCAGACGGTTGGCGCTCACTCCGCCGGATACCACCAGTGCGTCGAGCGCGGTGTACTCGAGTGCGCGCAGCGCTTTGGCGACGAGCGTCTCGACGATCGCCTCCTGCACCCCCCGCGCGACGTCCGCGCGCAGCTGCGGCGTGAGCTCACGCTCGTGCAGTGCGTGGCGCACCGCGGTCTTCAGTCCCGAGAAGCTGAACTCGAGGCCGGCGCGGTCGAGCATCGGACGGGGGAAGACGAAAGCCCCGGCCGTGCCCTGCTCGGCGAGCTGCGCGAGCTCGGGACCGCCCGGGTACGGGAGTCCAAGGAGCTTCGCGGTCTTGTCGAACGCCTCGCCGGCCGCATCGTCGCGGCTTGCGCCCAACACCCGATAACCGCCGATGGCGGCAACCTCGATGAGCAGCGTATGGCCTCCCGAAACCAGCAGCGCGAGGTGCGGGAACGGCGGTGCCTCGGCCTCGAGCAGCGGCGCGAGCAGGTGGCCCTCCAGATGATGCACCCCGATGGCCGGCAACCCGAGCGCGTAGGCGAGGCTGCGTGCGAGCGCCGCACCGGTGAGCAGCGCGCCGATGAGGCCGGGTCCGGCGGTGTAAGCCACACCGTGGAGGTCGCGCGGCCGGGTAGCGGCGCGCTCGAGCGCCCGCTCGATCAGCGGCAGCAGGCGGCGGACATGGTCGCGCGAGGCCAGCTCCGGGACGACACCGCCGTAGGCGCGGTGCAGCTCGACCTGACTGAAGAGCTCGTGCGCCAGCAGCCCGGCACGCGCATCGAGCACCGCGGCGGCGCTCTCGTCACAGGAGGACTCGATGGCCAACACTCTCATGAAACAACTCTAGCGCAGTTGACCCGCGCGGTTGCGGCCCGCCGCAAAGGCCACGCAGCGAGGTATAGTCTGAGCTCAAGAGGCTGTAGTGCGAACAGGGCCGCATGTGCCATTGAACGCGGGCCGCCAGACGTGCGGGCCCGGCGCCTGTGCGTTACTCGCATCGCTCGCTCTCGGCGCGCATGCCGCACGGGCCGAGCCGTGCAAGATCAGCCGCGCGCCGGAGCTCCCGGTCACGATGCTCGGACTGCGCCCCACGGTGCACGCGCAGATCAACGGCCGCGACGCCCTGTTCATCGCCGACAGCGGTGCGTTCTTCAGCATGCTGACGCCGGCGGCGGCCCAGGAGTATCAGCTGCCGTACCAGTTCTTCCCCGGACTGCTGTCGGTGGAAGGCATCGGCGGCAGCGAGGCCGCCAGGATCGTGAGGGTCAGAAAATTCACCTTGATCGGCCACACCTGGGATGACGTCGAGTTCATCGTTGCCGGCAGCGGCTTGGGCAGCGAGGCGGCGGGACTCCTCGGCCAGAACGTCTTCCGCATTGCCGACGTCGAGTACGACCTGGCGAATGGCGTGATCCGGCTGGTCAAAGCCAAAGGAGACTGCAGGCACACGAACCTCGCCTACTGGGCAGACGCTGCCGGCAAACCCTATTCGGTAATCGACATCGAGCGCGCCACGGCCCCGAAGCCGCACACCAAAGCGGATGCCTTTCTGAATGGAGTCAGGATAACCGTCATGTTCGACACCGGCGCGGCCCAGTCGGTGCTGACCCTGCGCGCCGCAAAGCAGGCCGGCATGACCCCGAACAGTCCCGGGGTGACCTCCGGTGGCTACTTCTCGGGGCTCGGGCACAAGACGATCAGTACCTGGATTGCCCGTTTCTCGAGCTTCAAGATCGGGGATGAGGAGGTGCAGCACGCGCGGCTGCGTTTCGGCGACATCGATCTGCCGTACGCGGACATGCTGATCGGTGCGGACTTCTTCCTGTCCCACCGGATCTACGTCGCGAGCAGTCAGGGACGACTCTTCTTCACCTACAACGGCGGCCCGGTGTTCGATCTGTCCGCGGCGCGCCAGCCGCCGGAGCCCGCTGCGGCAGCAGGCGGGGTAGCGGTCTCCGCGGAGCCGCCACCACCCGATGCCGCGAGCCGTCTCGACCAGCCGACCGATGCGGCGGGCTTCGCGCGCCGCGGCGCCGCCTCGGAGGCGCGGCACGACTACGACGGGGCGATAGCCGATCTCACTCGTGCCTGCGAGCTTGCACCGACGGAGGCCGCGTATTTCTACCTGCGCAGCACCGCGCACTACCACAAGGGTGATGGCGATGCGGCGCTCGCCGATCTGAACCAGGCGATCGAGCTCAAACCCGACTATGCCGAGGCGCTCGTGGCCCGCGCCAGCCTGCGCGCGAGCCGCCACGCGTCCGCCGCCGAGGTGAGCGCGGATCTCGAGGCCGCCGACCGTGCGGAGCCTAAAGACAGCGACATGCACCTGCAGATCGCCGGGCTTTACGGCTCCATCGACGAGCCGGCCGCGGCCGTGGTCCAGTACTCCCGCTGGATCGACTCGCATCCGCGCGAAAGCCCGCACATGCCCGCCGCGCTGAACGAGCGCTGCTGGGCCCGCGCGCTCGCCGGTCAGGAGCTCGAGCAGGCCCGCATGGACTGCGATGCGGCTATCAGGATGAAACCCAACACGGCAGCATTCCTCGACAGCCGCGGACTCGTGTATTTGCGGCAGAGCAAGTACGACAAGTCCATCGCGGACTACAACGCCGCGCTGCACCTGAACCCGAAGATCCCCTGGTCGCTCTACGGGCGAGGCCTGGCCAAGCTGCACAAGGGCCTGACCGCCGAGGGACAGGCAGACATCGCTGCCGCGACCGCCCTGCAGCCGAAGATCGCCGAGAACGCCGCCCGTTACGGGATAGCGCCGTGACGAGCTGGCACGCTGAAAGGAAGCAACGAAACGTGGGGACCTTCTCACTCGCGCGCCGCCCGCTCGCGGCTGCCGCCGCTCTGCTGATGATCCTGCTGCTCTGCGCGGGCTGCGCCACGGGCGGCAAGAGCACAGCCAGCGCACCGGCGGAGACCGGACCACCGAGCAGCGGTCCCGGGGCGCCGGGTACCGATGACGACCTGCAAACTCACGCGTGCAGCGCACCGCCGTCCTCGCCGCGGGGCAGCTGTGGCGGTTGCTCCGTAAGCTGTGCCGACAAGCAGGCCTTCTGCCGGGCGGGCGAGGAATGGCCGAGCGGCGGCCCGTCGTGCCAGCGGCCGGCGCTCTGCACCTGCCGCTGACCACCAACAGGACACTCCGGCGCGGCGGGGTCTTGCGGCAGGTCGCGGGGGGGGCAGGCCTGCGGCAGGCTTTTGCCTTTGCGCGGTCACTCCTCTAGAATGCCCGGCCCCCGAGGATCCGGCCTCTTCGAGCCGGCGCCCCGTCGGCAAGCTTGAGCTTCCCTTCTCCATCAATGACTTGAGGTTTTGATGCCGAGCGTTCGGGTCCGTGAGAATGAGTACTTCGATGCCGCCTTGCGGCGTTTCAAACGCGCGTGCGAGAAGGCCGGCATTCTCACCGAGCTGCGTCGGCGCGAGTTCTACGAGAAGCCCACGCAGGAGCGCAAGCGCAAGAAGGCAGCCGCCATCAAGCGCCACATGAAGCGCGTCTCCCGCGACGGAATGCGCAGCTCCCGCTGAGGAGCCCCTGGGCGCCATGGCGCTGAAGGATCGCATCACCGAGGACATGAAGACGGCGATGCGAGCCGGTGACAAGGATCGGCTCGCTACGGTGCGTCTGCTGCTCGCCGCCGTCAAGCAACGCGAGGTCGACGAGCGCATCACGCTCGATGACACCCAGGTGCTCACGGTCATCGAGAAGATGATCAAGCAGCGCCGCGAGGCCATCGCACAGTTCGAGGCGGGTGGCCGCCGGGATCTGGTCGACAAGGAGAGCGCCGAGATCGGGGTGCTGCAGGCGTACCTGCCGGCGCAGCTGACCGTAGCCGAGGTCGATGCCCTCATCACCGAGGCGATCGCCGCCACAGGCGCCTCCTCCATCAAGGATATGGGCAAGGTGATGGGCTTCGTGAAGCCCAAAGCCCAGGGCCGTACGGACATGGGCGCACTCAGCGCGCGGATCAAACAGAAACTCGGCTAGCGCGCTCGCCGGGAAGCGGCACTTGGGACGCATCCCCCAGCACTTCATCGACGAGCTGATCGCGCGCACCGACATCGTGGAGCTCATCGGCGCGCGCGTGCCGTTGAAGAAATCCGGGCGCGAGTTCAAGGCGTGCTGCCCGTTCCACACGGAGAAGACGCCCTCCTTCTGGGTGAGTCCCGACAAGCAGTTCTACCACTGCTTCGGCTGCGGCAGGCACGGCACCTCACTCGGCTTCCTCATGGACCACGACCATATGGCCTTTCCGGAGGCGGTCGAGGAGCTCGCCGCACGACTCGGCCTGACGGTGCCACACGAGGGCGGGGCGGAGCGCAGCGTGCCGCGGGGGGATGAGCTCCTGTACGAGCTCATGGCGCGGGTGGCGCGCTTCTACTGCGAGCAGCTCGCGCGCGAGCCGCGCGCCGGCGCTTATCTCGCGAAGCGCGGCCTCACCAGCGCCACCCTCGAACGCTTCGCGATCGGCTATGCGCCGAACTCCTGGCAGGAGCTGCTGCGCCGCTTCGGCGCAAGCGACGGCGAGCGCAAGCGGCTCGCCGAGGCCGGGCTGATCATCGAGCGCGAGCGCGTCCCCGGACGGGACGAAGAGCGCTACTACGATCGGTTCCGCGACCGCGTGATGTTTCCCATCCGCGATGTCCGCGGCCGCATCATCGCCTTCGGCGGCCGCGTTCTCGATGCGGGTGAGCCGAAGTACCTCAATTCGCCTGAAACGGTGCTGTTCCACAAGGGCCGCGAGCTGTACGGGCTCTACGAGGCCCGCCAGGCGCGCCGCAACCTGGAAAGACTGGTGGTGGTAGAGGGCTACATGGACACCGTCAGCCTGCACCAGGCCGGCATCGACTACGCCGTTGCAACGCTCGGCACCGCTACCACCGCCGAGCACCTGCGGCGCATCTTCCGGCTCGTGCCGACCGTGGTGTTTGCCTTCGACGGCGATCGCGCGGGGCGCGCCGCCGCGTGGCGCGCTCTGCAGCAGGCTCTGCCCGAAGCGCGCGAAGGACGCGAGATCCGTTTCTTGTTCCTGCCACAAGGTCAGGACCCCGACACGCTGATCCTCGCCGAAGGCCGGGACGCTTTCGAGCAGCGACTCGCCGCCGCCGTGCCACTCTCTGAGTATCTGATACGCGAGCTCTCCGAGCAGAGTGAGCTCGGCTCCGCGGACGGGCGCGCGCGCTTCGCCGAGCAGGCCCGACCGCTGTTCGCGCGAGTGCCCGCCGGTGTCTATCGCGAGCTGCTCCTGGAGCGGCTCGCACAGGTCGTCGGTCTTGCGCCTGAACGCCTCGAGGCGTTGTGGAGCGGCCGGCCATCCGCAACTTCTCCCGGACCGACGCCTGCGCCTCCGGCGCCAACAGCACCGGCACGGGCGACACGCGCGGGACGGGGGAGCCTCGTGCGGCAGGCCATCATCCGACTGCTGCATCACCCGGCCATCGCGCTCGAGGTCACTGCCGCCGAGCGCGCCGGACTCGAGGCCAGCGAGGAGCCTGGCGTCGCGTTGCTGCGCGAGCTGCTCGATGACCTCCGGCAGCAACCGGCGCGGATACCTGCGCAGGTGATCCAGCGTTGGGTGACACACCAGGAAGGTGAAACGCTGCAGAAACTCCTGGCGCGGGAGGAGGTCATTACCGGGGCGGAAGCCGCCGGCGGCGAGCTGCGGGCTGCGCTGGTGAAGCTCGCAGATCAGGCCGCCAGCCGGCGTCTCGAAGCTCTCGAGGCCAAAAGCCGGGCCGGAAGCCTTTCAGCCGACGAACTCGTGGAATTTCAAGGACTTATCAAGAGACTGAGACAACGGGCCGCCAGCGGTGGCTAATTGAATTTGGTGATTTGGCACGCGTCAAATAAAATTGCGCGCTTTGCCTTTGGCCCCCTTGAGCCGGGCTCCTCCGGGCAGCACATAGGGGAAACGAGGCCGTAACCCCCGCCGGTACCATGACACGCAAGCACAAGCCACAGAACTCGCACAAGAAGCGACCCGTAGCGCAGAACAGCAAGCCCGTGAAGACGGCCGCGCCCGAGAAACCGGCCGCGACGGTAGCGGGTCTGCGTGAGAAGGATCGCAGCAAGCATGCGGCTGTGATCGCGCGCAAGGCGATGGTCGGCATGGGCGTGCGGCCCGGTGCGGCCCATGCGCGTGTGAACGATGGCACACGTCCTGCGGATGCGAATTCCAAGGCGCCGGCCGGCAAGCTCAACGCCGACAAGCGACCGCTCGGGCTCGAGCGGCGGGTGCCGGTCATGCCGGAGGATCGGCAGTCGCAGCTCAAGCTGCTCATCGCGCGCGGCAAGGAGCAGGGTTATCTCACCTACGCGCAGGTAAACGATCATCTGCCGTCCGAGATCGTCGATCCGGAGCAGATCGAAGACATCGTCAACACCATCAACGACATGGGAATTCCGGTGTACGAGAAGGCACCGGACACCGAGTCGCTGCTCGCCTCCGAGCCTTCGGCGCCGGCGGACGAGGAGGCGATCGAGGAAGCGGCTGCGGCGCTGGCGGCGCTCGATGCCGAGCTCGGCCGCACCACCGACCCCGTGCGCATGTACATGCGCGAGATGGGTACCGTGGAGCTGCTCACTCGCGAAGGCGAGATCCGTATCGCCAAGCGCATCGAGGAGGGACTCGATGCGGTGCGCAGCGCGCTGGCGCTGTACCCGCCCACCTACGATTTCCTGCTGAGAGCCTACGAGCCGGTGAAGGCCGGCCAGGGGCGCCTGGTGGATCTGATCGTCGGCTTCATCGATCCGAATGCGCCGGATGTCATCGCGCAGCCGCAGAACCCGACCAAGGTCGAGGTGGTTGCGACGGAGGAGAAGCTGGAGGAGGACGAGGAGTCCGAGGAGAACGGCGAAGGCGAGGAGGAGGAGGCGGTCGACACCGGCCCCGATCCGGTCGAGGCCGCCGCGCGCTTCGCCTCGCTCGCGAAGCTGCACGCGCAGGTGCTCGGCTCGATCGCCAAGCTCGGCGCGCGCGATCCGAAGACACTGCGCCAGCGCAAGAAGCTCGCCGACGAGTTCATGGAGCTGCGGCTGTCGCCGCGCATGTTCGATGCGCTGATCCTCAACCTGCGCACGCACGTCGCGGAGGTCCGTCAGCTCGAGAAGGAGATCATGGTCATCGCGGTGCGCGATGCCGGGATGCCGCGCAAGGACTTCATCGCCTCATTCCCGAAGAACGAGACCAACCCGCGCTGGCTCGGCAAGCACGTCAAGAGCGGCAAGAAGTACTCCATGCTGCTCGCGAAGTTCAAGGACGAGATCGAGCGGCGACAGAAGAAGCTCGAGCAGCTCGAGGGGCACTACCACCTCACCATCAACGACATCAAGGAAGTGAATCGCGAGGTGTCGATCGGCGAGGCCAAGGCGCGCCGCGCCAAGAAGGAGATGGTCGAGGCCAACCTGCGCCTGGTCATCTCCATCGCCAAGAAGTACACCAATCGCGGCTTGCAGTTCCTCGATCTCATCCAGGAAGGCAACATCGGCCTGATGAAGGCGGTCGACAAGTTCGAATACCGCCGTGGCTACAAGTTCAGCACCTACGCCACCTGGTGGATTCGCCAGGCGATCACCCGCTCGATCGCCGACCAGGCGCGCACCATCCGCATCCCGGTGCACATGATCGAGACCATCAACAAGCTGAACCGCATCTCACGGCAGATGCTGCAGGAGATGGGTCGGGAGCCCACGCCGGAAGAGCTGGCGGTGCGCATGGAGATGCCCGAGGACAAGGTGCGCAAGGTGCTGAAGATCGCCAAGGAGCCGATCTCCATGGAGACGCCGATCGGCGACGACGAGGACTCCCATCTGGGAGACTTCATCGAGGACACCTCGGTTGCCTCGCCCATCGATCAGGCGACCATGGAGTCGCTGCGGGAAACGACGCACGCGGTGCTCGCGCAGCTCACTCCGCGTGAGGCCAAGGTGTTGCGCATGCGCTTCGGCATCGACATGAACACCGATCACACGCTCGAGGAGGTGGGCAAGCAATTCGACGTGACGCGCGAGCGCATCCGCCAGATCGAGGCGAAGGCGCTGCGCAAGCTGCGCCACCCGAGCCGCAGCGAGCAGCTGCGCAGCTTCCTGATGGATGATTGAAACGACAGGACTGCGGCTCGAACGTCCGCGAGCAGGCCCGGCGTTGCCGAAACGCCGGGCCTGTTTGCTTTGGGCTCAGATTCCAGCCTTGCCGAGCGCGTCGATGAGCTCGCGCAGCGCTTCCGCAAGAGCCGGGTGTCCGGCCTCGAACCGCACTGCCAGCGCCTCCAGGCGCGGGGTGTGCGCCGCGGCCGTGCCGTCGGCCGGCTCGACCGCCTGTGCCGCCGGGGTGAGGGTGCGCTCGATGTCGCGCATCACCGTGGCGAGCAACTGCCGCGACTCGCCATCGAGAGCGCGGCCGCTCGCGCTCAGCTGCTCGTGCAGCCGGGCGAGCAACTCCCTCAGGCTCTCCTCGGCCATCGCCGTCGTGGGCGGCGCTATTCCGCGGGGCCGAACGAGGCGCCCGGCGCCGAGGGGGCTGCGGTGCTGCCGCCACCCCCGCCGCCGAGCAGATCCTTCCAGCTGTGCTCGCGCCCGAGCCGCTTGCCCTTTTCGGTGAGTTTCACCCCCTCGGGCGACAGCGTGACCATGTAGGGCTTGCCGTCCACCTCGATCTCACGCTTCAGTTGCTTGCTCAGCTTGGTAGCCATTGCGTCCTCTCGCGGAAACGCTGCAGGGTAGTCTCGATGGTAACAGCAAACGGGCATGACGCAGCGCTAACGCCCGGCTTGCGCCCACGCCCGCCGCCGTCATTTCTGCCGGTGCTCTGACTTCAACGCTTCGACGACCTGCGGCCGGCCGCCTACGCGCTCCACGTAACGCTGCAAGTGCGGCCACTGCGCGAGGTCGACCTGCACGAAGCGCCCCCAGCCGAGCACCGTAAACAGATACGCATCGGCCACCGTGAACGTCTCGCCCATCAGCAACGCGCCATCGCCCATGCGACGGTTCAGGTAATCGAGGCGCGTGCCGAGGTTCTTGCGCGTGTACTGCTTCACCTCATCGTGCGCATCCTCGCGAAACAGTGGCGAGAAATTCTTGTGGACCTCCGAGCTGATGAAAGCGAGCCATTCCACCAGGCGGTAGCGCTCGAGGGTGCCGGCCGGTGGGGCGAGCTTCGCCGCGGGGTTGCGGTCGGCGATGTACTGCAGCACGGCGACGTTCTCGGTGAGCACCTCGCCGGTATCGAGGGTCAGTGCCGGCACGTAGCCCTTGGGGTTGACCTCGATGAAGTCGCGGCCGTCCGCGGCCTTGCGCGTGCGACGGTCGACCTGCACGAGCTCGAATTTCAGTCCCGCCTCGCGCAGCGAGATGTTCGAAGCCAGCGAGCAGGCACCGGGGAAATAATACAGCTTCATCTCGGGTCTCCTCCTGGGGTCCGCATCGCAGCGCTCTCTGCGCCGCTGCCGATACGGGTCATGCTAACGGCAAGTTCAGCCATGGCAAGAGGGGCGCCCGCAGACCTGCAGGCCACGGCGAGCGCTGCCCCGAGCGGCACCCGCGGCGCACGCTGTTTCGTCTGTGAGGGCGGGGCCGCTGCTACAATCGCCGGCCGTTGGGCCTGTAGCACAGCGGTTAGTGCAGGGGACTCATCGATGAGGTGCCTTCGCGCGGAAACGCGCGAAGTGGACGGGATGAATTCAGGGAAACCTTCGGCGCTTCGCAGGCCATGGCAACCCTGAGCCGAGCCGCCGGTACACCGGCGGAAGGTGCAGAGACTACCTGAGGGCTCGAGCGCCCTTGATGACAGGCTGGAGCATCCCGCACCCACACGCACCGTCGCCGGGTGCACGGGTGAAGAGATAGTCCACTCCCGGTGGAAACACCGGGGCAGAGTGAATCCCTTGGTCGTAGGTTCGAATCCTACCGGGCCCATTCCAACTTCGAATCGCCGCCGCCGCGCACGAACAGCCGCGCGGCGATGGTCCCGAAGATGAAGCCGCCGACGTGCGCGGCGTAGGCCACCCCGCCGCCGCCCCCCTGCGGCGCACCCGTCCGCAGACTCAGAAACTGGATCACACCCCACACGCCGATGAGGAGCACCGCCGGCACATAAGCGACGCGCACGAACACGAAGATCACGAGCAGGGAGCGGATCGTGTCGTGCGGATAGCTGACCAGGAAGGCGCCCATGACCGCAGCGATCGCGCCACTGGCGCCGAGGTTGGGCACGGTGGACGCCGGATCGGCCATTACCTGCGCCAGGGCCGCGATCACTCCGCCGAGGAGGTAGAAAGCCAGGTAGCGTCCGCGCCCCATCAGATCCTCGACCTGTGGCCCGAAGGCCCACAGGAAGACCATGTTGCCGATGATGTGCAGCCAGCTGCCGTGCATGAACATGGCAGTAAGGATCGTGATCCAGTGACGGCCGGCGGCAACGTCGGCGGGGATCACCGACCATCGCGACACCATGGCATCGCCTGCGCCGAGCTCGAGCAGAAACACGAGCACGTTGACCGCGATGATGGCCGCGGTCGCGACCGGAATGCGCGTGGGACGACGGGAGGCATCGGTCAGCGGTATCAGGATCATGTGGCTTCTCCGGTCGTGGGGGCGGTCTGTCAGGACTCCGCTCCGCGGTCGTATTGGCACTCACGGCGCGGGCGCGTAGTGTTGGCCGGGTGATCGACCTCAGCAGCTTTCCCATCACGCGCAAGTGGCCGGCGCAACACCCGCAGTGGCTGCAGCTGTATTCTCTGCCGACGCCGAATGGCGTGAAGATCTCGATCATGCTCGAGGAGATCGGGCTGCCGTACGAGCCGCACCGCGTGAATTTCGAGAGCGAAGACCAGCTGTCGGCAGAGTTCCTGTCGCTCAACCCCTACGGCAAGATTCCCGCCATCATCGACCCCGGCGGCCCCGGCGACGCGCCGCTGCCGCTCGCCGAATCCGGCGCGATCCTCATCTACCTCGCAGAGAAGGCCGGCCGGTTCCTGCCACGCCCGCCCGCGGCGCGCTACCAGACCCTGCAGTGGCTCATGTTCCAGATGGGCGGTGTCGGGCCGATGTTCGGACAGCTCGGTTTCTTCCACAAGTTCGCCGGCAGCGAATACCCCGACAAGCGGCCACGCGACCGCTATGTCCGCGAGGCGCAGCGGCTGCTGCGCGTGCTGAATCTGCGACTGGAGACCCGCCAATGGCTGATGGGGGATGACTACACGATCGCCGACATGGCGGTGTTTCCCTGGGTGCGCAATCTCGTCGGCTTCTATGGCGCGGGGGAGCTCGTCGGCATCGGTGATTTCGCGCACGTCACGCGCGCGCTCGCTGCCTTCCTCGCGCGCCCGGCCGTAGTGCGCGGTCTCGAAGTTCCGCGAAAGTGAGCCGGTGAGTACCGCGGGGGACTTTGGCGGCAAGGTCGTTCTCATGACGGGTGCCTCCTCGGGCATCGGCGAAGAGCTGTCAGAGCAGCTCGCACGCTCGGGGGCGCTGCTGACACTCGCCGCGCGACGCACCGACCTCCTCGCGCGGCTCGCCACGCGGATTACGGCGCACGGCGGGCCGACGCCGCTCACCATCGCGTGCGACGTTACCCGCGATGGCGATGTCGAGCGCGCCGTCGCCGAGACCGTGCGTGAGCGGGGCAGGCTCGACATCGTGTTCGCCAATGCCGGGTTCGGTGTCGCGGGACTGCTCACCCGGCTCTCCCTGGCAGACTACCGCCGCCAGCTCGAGACGAACGTCTTCGGCGTGCTGCGCACCCTGTACGCCGCGCTGCCCGAGCTCACGAGGACTCGCGGCCAGCTGGCGATCACCGGGAGCGTCGCTGGCTGGATTGCAACCCCGGGAACCTCCGCCTACGCCATGAGCAAGTTCGCGCTGCGCGCACTCGCCAACTCGATCACACCGGAGCTCGCACAGCTCGGTGTGACCGTCACGCTCATCAGCCCGGGCTTCGTCGAGAGCGATCTCCGCCGTGTCGACAACCAGGGCCGGCTCCACGCCGATGCTCGGGAGCCCTTGCCGTCCTGGCTGGTGATGAGCCGGCGCAAAGCGGCGCGACAGATACTGCACGCGGTCATGCGCAGACGGCGGGAAGCGATCATCACCGGTCACGGCAAGGCGCTCGTGGCGCTCGAGCGATTTGCGCCTTGGATCATACGCGCCGTCGGCCGAAGGATGGCGGCCCGGGGCAGAGGCTACCGCCCCGAGCCGGTCTGATGACGGCGCTGAGCCGCTCGCGCTCGCGCCGTCCAGCGCGCACGCTGCCTGCCGCCCGTCTACGAGCCGAAGGCGTGCGCGACGCGCTTCACCCCGCTGCGCACCTTGAAGGCGAGCAGCACCAGGATGACGCCGAACACGATGGCGTAGGCTCCGATGAGCCACAGGATCGTCAGCGCTCCCACACCCGGGCGAGCGGCCAGCAGGACACCGAACGCGACCGATGCAATGCCTGCGAGCGCCAGCCAGAACTCACCGGTTATCTGCTTGCGCAGGCGCACCGCCGCGACGATCTCGAGAAGACCCGTGGCGATCGCCCAGATGGCTACGTAGAGAACCACCGCGATGGCCGTCGCCGCGGGGTTATAGAAGGTCAGCACGCCGACGCCGATGCCCGCCAGACCGACCAGCAGCAGCACCCACCAGTCGTCGTGCTCCTTGCGTCCGCTGAAGGCGTTGACGGCGTTGATGACACCATCCACGAACATCACCAGCCCGAGTGCGAGTGTCAGCGAGAGCACCGATATGCCCGGACGCGCGTAGATGACGATGCCGAACAGGATCCAGAACAACCCGCGCAACAGGGTCATCCACCAGTATCGCGAGAGAATGTCCGCCAGCATGGGCCCTCCTTTGTAGTAGATGTTGTTCGAGCGCCGACAGTCTAACCGACGCGGCATGAGCCGGGATTGCGGAGGTTACCTACCCTGCGCGACAGCCAGGCTCGTGTTACAGCTGGAGGGGCAAAGGATTGCGGCCATCAACCGGGCTGATAGCCGCTGACTCCGGTCTGCCACAAAAGAAACGAATAGGTATCGAGTGCCTCGAGATCCTGCTGCGTGCGGGTCGAGCCGATACCGTGGCCGGCATCGAAATCGACACGCAGCAGAACCGGCTTGCCGGAACGGGTCGCCGCCTGCAGCCGCGCCGTCATCTTGGCGGCGTGGAATGGCGCGACGCGCGGATCGGTGACGCCGGTCGTGAGGAGCACCGCCGGATACGCCACGCCGTCGCGCACGTGCTGGTAGCTGTCGATGCTCTTGAGCGCGCGATACCCCGACCTCTCGCTGATCGCGCCCCACTCCGGCTCCTCGCCGTAGCCATTCTGCTCGGCCACGTAGCGCAGCGGATTGGACCAGCCGACGCCATCGACCACTGCCGCGAAGAGCTCCGGCCGCTCGGTCATTGCGCGCCCGACCGTGATGCCTCCAGCGGAACGGCCGCCGATGGCGAGCCGCGCCGGAGAGGTGTACGACCTGCGGCACAGCTCCTCGCACACATCGATCAGATCGTGCCAGGTGTTGGGTTTGTTGGTGAGCTGGCCGGCCTTGTGCCATTGCCTTCCGTACTCGCCGCCCCCCCGGACATTGGCGTAGCCGACGATGAAGCCCGCATCGAGCAGCGCCAGCGTCCTGCCCGCGAAGCTGGGCGTATATGCCGAGATGCCGTAGGAGCCGTAGGCGGATAGCCATGCGGGGCTGCGCGCCTCGAGCTTCAGCCCCTTGCGATAGAGCAGCGTGTAGGGAATCTTCGTGCCGTCGCGGGCCGTGGCGAAAGCACGCTGCGCCTCGTACCCGCTGACATCGATCGGTGGTGTCGGCGTCAGGCGCGTGGGTGCGACCCTGCCGGTCGCATCCACCGACCAGATGTCACCCGCCGTGAGCCACCCCGTGAAGGAGAACAGTGCGCCTTCCTCGCTCGGCTCGCAGCTGAGCGCTCGCAGCGTGCCATCGAACGGCAGCGGAAGCTCCCGCACTTCGCCGGCGCGATCGAGCCGTCTCAGCCCGCTCACGCCACCGTCCATCATCTCCAGATACAAACCGTCCCTGGCGCGCGCGAATGCCTCGATGACGACCTGGCTTTCGGGCACTACCTCGGTGGCGCCCGCCGCCGCGGGGGCGCTCGCGCTCGCTTTCAGGATGCGGCCGCGCGGGTGCTCGCGGTTGGCGAGCAGCCACAGCGTGCTTCCCTCCATCTCGATGTCGGTCACCTCATCCTCGAACCCCGCCACCGGCACCCACCGGGCGCGGTTGGCGAGGACCTCGGCAACGGGCGCGAGGAAGGCGCGGAATTCGCGGCGCACATCCTCGAGCCGCAGCAGCGCGTACCCGGAGCCGTAGAAGGTCTCGATCACGGGCGCCTGGATACGCTCGTACTGGACGCGCTCATCGAGACCGCGCTTCATCAGGATCGGGTCCGCTCCGGGGTCCGTGTCGAGGCGATGAAAGCGCGCCTGGCTATCGAGGAACCGCTCGGGTGTATCGACCGCACCCGTGAGCTGGTTGTAGAAGAACCCGCTGCCGTCATCGAGCCAGTGCGGATTGGCGGCCTGTGTATTGGCGATGCGCTCGGGCAGATCGCGGCCATCGGCGACCCGCAGCACGTGCAGGACCGAGTCCTCGCTCCCGTCCTTCGAGAGCCCGTAGACCACATGCATGCCTTTGGGACACGGCTTCCACCAGTCGAGCGACTGATGACCCTTCGCGTCGCTGAGCAGTGTCGGGTCGATCAGGACACGATCGGCACCGCCTTCCCGCACGAACAGCTTGAAGTTGTCGGCGCCCACCGGACGCTGCTCGAAGAACAGCTTTCCGCCGGCACGCCGCGCCGCTCGGGTGCTGGCAGCGTCCCCGGAGAGCTCCTGGATGCGCTTCAGGAGCTGCGCGCGTCCGGGGATGGCTCGCAGCACCGCGCGCGCGTGCGCATCCTGCCCCTGGAGGTAGGGCAGCCACTCGGGATCCTTGTCGTTCTCCATCCAACGGTACGGATCGGTGAGCGTCTCGCCGAAGTAGGTGTCCTTCACCACCGCGACTCTTGCGACGGGCGCCGGCGGGATGCCGCGGGCGTTGGCGGGCCGTGTACGTCGCGCCAGCAATGCGCCGAACAGTGCAGCGAGTCCGACGAAAAGATGCCGGCGGCTCAAACCGCTCATCGCGTATTTCCCCCGTAAGCTGCGGCGCGGCGTCCGCTGCGCGCGCCGGCCGCCGCCTCGCTAGCTTGCATCAGGAAGCCAGTGGACGTGCCGCTGCATCTGCTCGGCGACCGCCGCAGTGTTGACGCCGGTGTGCGTGAGCACCGCCAGGCTTCCCGCGGGCGCCGGCACGATGACGCCGCTCATGCCGGACTCGTGGAAGGTGCGCCGGCCGCTCACCCACTGATGGCGCAGTATCAACACCGTCGCCGGTCCCTGTGAGGTCTGCACCACGAGGTGCGGCACATAGTGCCCGCGGAACCAGCAGCTCTGCGCGTAGCTGATGCGGTCGGAGGCGAGATCGAGCTCGACGCCGGCACCCCGCAGCGCCGCCGCGATGCTCTGCGCATCGACGTGTTGGTTGGTCAGCCAGCTCTCGGGCTCCGCGCGCACGTGTGCCACCACCTCGTGCGCGAGGGTATCGCTCGGGCGCAGCAGCCATACCCCGAGCACTGCCAGCATGGCGAGCAGCACGCTCGCCGCCAGCGCCCACGGTCGCCACGGCGCACTCAGTCGCGGTGCGCTCGCGAGTTGCGGGGGACGCTCCAGCGCGCGGCGGATGTGGGCCTCGAGCGTGCGCATCTCCTCGCGGAACTGACGGCAGCCCTCGCACCCGCGCAGGTGCTCCTCGAGCTCTGCCGTGCTGGCGGCGGGGTCGGCACCGATCAGCAGTCTCGACTGCTCGCAGCTCACGGCGCCCCCGCGCTGGCGCTCACATCGGCCACCGGCGTCATGCCACATAACGCCCGCAGCTTGTTGCGGGCACGGAACAGCCGCGTCAGCACTGCGGTGGAGGACAGGTCGAGCTCCCGCGCGATCTCCTCGGTCGAGAAGCCGCCGAGGGCCTGCAGCAGGAGTGGCTCGCGGTATTCGATGGGTAGTCTCATGATCGCGTTGCGTAACGTGAACAGATCGCCGTCCGCCTCCGGCGCTTTCTCGACCGCGGGACTGTCGAGTGCCTCCTCCAGCGGCACCAGCTCGAGGCGCTTGCGCTCATACAGCCGCGCATGCTCACGTCGCACGATGGTGAGCAGCCACGGGCGTGCGGCACCACCGTCCTTGAGGCTGTCGCGGGATCGCCAGGCCCGCAGCAGCGATTCCTGCACGATGTCCTCCGCCAGCGAGCGGTCGCGTGCCAGCCAGTGAGCGAAACGCAGCAGCTCCGGTCGCAGCGACTCGAACAGCTGCGTCATCGACGCGCGCCGCTCCGCTCCGGACAGCCGCTCACTCATCGAGGAGACCGGGGATTCGGGCTGGGGATTGCGCATGGGCCGCCTGGCGTACCGAGGCGGCGATTATACGCGCGGCTGCACGGGGTCCCTGGCAATATCGCGTCCAACTGCCCGGTCTTCTCGGCCAACCGTTCCCTCCACGGACAGACATCAGGAGCGCCCATGAGATTTCTCGTGCAATGGCTCATCGACTGGCCCCGGCGGATCGCCGGCCATCTCAGCTGGCTCGCGCCGCTGTTCGCTCGGGTTACGGTGGGCTGGGTGTTCCTGTTGAGTGGCTGGGGGAAGCTTCACAACCTGCCGCAGGTCACCGAGAACTTCATCGGCTGGGGCGTACCGCACCCGCGACTGCTGGCCCCCTTCGTCTCCGGGGTCGAGTTCTTCGGCGGCCTCCTGCTTCTGCTCGGGCTCATGACACGCATCTCCGCGGGAGCGCTCGGCGTCACCATGATCGTCGCCATCCGCGCCGCGAAGTGGGCCGACGTCGACTCACTCGAGACGCTGCTCGGCTTCGACGAGTTCGAGTATCTCGCGCTCTTCCTGTGGCTCGCGATCGCGGGGCCCGGCGTGGTGTCGGTGGACGCCTGGCTGCAACGCTGGTACGACCGCGGCCGCGGGCGGGCCGCCCCGGTCAGGCTCTCGTCCGAGCCCGCGGTGTAGCTCTCTCTAGGGCGGTACGCCGTCGAAGAAATCGACCAGCCCGGTCTCGAGCGAATACTCCGCGCCGACAACCCGCAGCCCTTCCTTCTGTATCAGCTGCTCGAGCAGCTCCGAGCCGTGCCGCAGGTGGTCGGCGGACATGCGGATGTTGGCGCGCACCGCCTGCTGCTCGAGCGACTGTCGCTCGTGCGCCGGGACTCGCTCGAGCAGACCCTCGACCGCGGGGCGAATGCGGTCGACGATCGAGCGCAGATTGCGCGATTGCTCGCGCGAGGGGCGTGCCAGCTGCTCGAGGGTCGCCTGGATCGCGCCGCAGCTCGAATGCCCGAGCACGACCACGAGGCGCGTTCCGAAGGCGGAAGCTGCGAATTCCACGCTGCCCACCTGCGAGGGAGCCACGATGTTGCCGGCGACGCGGATGACGAACAGGTCGCCGAGACCCTGGTCGAAGACGATCTCCGCGGGCACGCGCGCGTCCGAGCAACCCAGAACGATCGCGAGCGGCTCCTGCCGTCCGACCGGAAGCTCGCGCGTGCGGGCGCGCACCGCGCCTTCTTCGAGCCCCGCCTCGCGCGGCAGCCCGAGACGGCTCACGAAGCGACGATTGCCGGCACGCAGCGCCTCGAGTGCTTCGAGTGCGGCCATCATGACCATGGAGAACTCCCTCGACTCCCGAGTGGGAATATAACCCGGCAGGAGGAGCGCCGGACGTCCGCAGCCGCGCCCTCGATGCGGTGGGCGCCTCAGCGCCGCGAATGCGGGCGACGCGGCGGCTGTGCCTCGAGTGGATTCTCCGGCCAGTAGTGCCTGGGATACCGTCCGCGCATGTCCTTGCGGACCTCGGCGTAGCTGCCGCGCCAGAAGCTCTGCAGGTCGCGCGTCACCTGCAGCGGACGCTGCGCCGGGGACAGGAGGCGCAGCGTGACGGGCCGGCGCTGCGGGCCGAGCAACGGGGTGGTTGCCATCCCGAACACCTCCTGCAGGCGCACCGACACGACCGGAGCGTTCTCATCGAGGTAATCGACCCGCACGCGCGCGCCACCGGGCAGCGTCAGCTGGCTCGGCGCCCACGCATCGAGCTGCCTGTGCTGCTCGAAGGTCAGGAGCGCACGCAGCGCCTCGACGAGCGGCAGCGCGCCGAGATGCTCGCGGCGACTGACGCCCTCGAGCCACGGAATGAGCCAGGCCGCGAGCGCGGCGAGCAGCGCGGCGTCCGAAACGTCCGGCCAGGAAGCGACCTCGTCGGTGTCCGCGAGCTGCCGCCGCACGTACTCGATGCGCGCCTGCAGATCGCGCGCGGCGCGGTCCCACGGCAAGGCCCCGATCCCGAGCTCGCGCAGGCCGCTGAGGAGCGCGGTGCGCACGGCCTCCGCCGCCGGCGCCTCGAGCGGCCTGTCTTCCAGCACCAGCTCATCGAGCTCCAGCGTGCGCCGCGCGAGCACGGCCTGCTCGCGCGAGCTCCATTCGACGCGCTCACGATGACGCAAGCGGCCGGCAAAATGCTCGAGCAGCTGCTGCCGGGCGAGCGGCGCAGCCAGCAGGATGCGCGCATCGCGGTCGCGATCATCGAGCTCGGCAGCGACGATGAGCTCCTCGCGGGCGAGCGCCTGCGGCCCGGCGAACATCGCACCGCGGCCATTGGCGAGCAGGTAACGACCCTCCGCTCCGGGGCGGCGCCGGCCGATGCGGTCGGGGTAGGCGAACGCGAGCAGCAGCCCGGCGGCGTCGGCGCCGAGCCCGGCACCCTCGCGCCGGCGCACATCCACCGCTGCGGCCGGCGCGCCAGCGACCGCGCGCTCGAGCGCGCGTGCGTTGCGGCGGGTACGCTCCAACGCAGCTGGCGCGACAGGGTGCGCGCGGTGGGTGCCGCCCAGAACCTCGAGGCGGCTGCGGATGTCGGCGTCGCGCGCCGCGCTCCCGCCACGCAGCAGATCCCGCTCGGAGAGCACTGCCGCGAGTTGCGCCGCGAGCGGTACCGCTGCGAGCTCACGCGCCGCGAGCAGCATGTGGCCGAGCCGCGGATGCACGGCGAGCCGCGCCACGGCGCGACCGTGCGCGGTGATGCGCCCGCTCTCATCGAGCGCTCCGAGCCGTTGCAGCAGATCGCGCGCGCTCGCCAGCATGGCCGCGGGCGGCTCATCGAGCCAGCGCAGCTCGGACACCGAGCGTGTGCCCCAGCTCGCCAGCTCGAGAGCGAGCGGCGCGAGGTCGGCTTCGAGGATTTCCGCGCGGCTCGTGCCGGCAAGCAGCGTGTGCGCACCTTCGCTCCAGGCGCGGTAGCAGACTCCCGGGGCGGTGCGCCCGGCGCGCCCCTGGCGCTGCTCGGCCGCGGCACGCGAGATGCGCTCGGTGGCAAGACGGCTCATGCCGGTGACCGGATCGAAGCGCGCCCGGCGCGTCAGGCCGGAGTCGATCACCACGCGAACCCCGGGTATGGTGAGACTCGTCTCGGCGATGTTGGTAGCGAGCACCACTTTGCGCCGGCCGCGGGCGGCGGGTGCCAGGGCCGCATCCTGTGCCGCGGGTGTCAGGTCGCCCGCGAGCGGCAGCACCGCGACCCCGGCAAGCGGCGCGGCCTCGAGGAGCGCCTGCACGCGGCGGATCTCCGCCAGGCCCGGCAGGAAGGCGAGCACATCGCCCTCCTCTTCGCGCAGCGCGCGCAGCACCAGCTGTGCGATGACACTCTCCGGCGAGCGCGCGCCGCGAGTGCCTGCGGGTGCCGGCAGGACCGGCGGCCCCTGCCCGGCGTAGCGGGTGTCCACCGGGAAGCTGCGCCCCACGGCACTCACCCGTGGCGCATCGCCGAGCAGCCGCGCCACCGCCGCACCATCGAGTGTCGCGGACATGACGAGGATGCGCAGCTCGGGAACGAGTGTCGCACGCGCATCGAGACACAGCGCGAGGCCGAGGTCCGCCTGCAGGCTACGCTCGTGGAACTCATCGAAGATCACGGCGGCTACGCCTTCGAGAGCAGGGTCCTCCTGCAGCAAGCGCGTCAGCACCCCCTCGGTGACGACCTCGACGCGCGTCGCGCGCGATACACGCGTCTCGAGCCGCATGCGGTAGCCGATGGTCGCGCCCGGCTGCTCGCCGAGCGTCTGCGCCATGCGTGCCGCCACGGCACGCGTGGCGAGCCGGCGCGGCTCGAGCATGAGCAGCCGCCTGCCCCTCATCCACGGCTCCTCGAGCAGGGCGAGCGGCACGACCGTGCTCTTGCCGGCGCCAGGCGGCGCCTCGAGCACTGCCGCGGAGTGCGCCAGCAACGCGGCCCGGAGCGCGGGCAGCGCTGTCTCGATCGGCAGCCCCGGGCTCACCAGATGTGCACGCGCTCCGCGGGCGGCAGATACAGCTTGTTCCCCGGAAGCACGTCGAAGGCGTGGTACCAGGCATCGACGTTGCGCACCACGCCGTTGATACGGAAGGTCGCCGGGCTGTGCGGGTCGCTCATCACCTGCGAGCGCAGGTCCTCCTCACGCTGCTTCTGCCGCCACAGCTGCGCCCACGACAGGAAGAACCGCTGATCGCCGCTCAAGCCGGCAAGGCGCGGCGCGCTCTGGCCGCGCAGCGAGCGGTGATACGCATCATTCGCCACCGACAGCCCACCGAGATCGCCGATGTTCTCACCGAGTGTGAGCCGCCCGTTGATGTTGAGCCCGGGCAGCACGGTGTAGCTGTCGTATTGCGCCGCGAGCCGGTCGACGCGCGCGTGGAACGCCTCGGTGTCCTGCGGCAGCCACCAGGTGTGCAGCACGCCCCGTGCATCCGACTTGGCCCCCTGGTCGTCGAAGCCGTGTCCCATCTCGTGCCCGATGACACCGCCCACCGCTCCGTAGTTGACCGCTGCATCCGCGTGCGGATCGAAGAAAGGCGGCTGCAGGATGGCGGCCGGAAAGACCACCTCGTTGAAGGTCGCGTTGTAATACGCGTTGATCGTCTGCGGGGTCATGCCCCATTCGCCACGGTCGGTGGGTCCGCCGAGCCTCTTCACCTGGCGCGCCCAGTCGAACGCCTCGGCGCGTGCCACGTTGCCGAACGCGTCCGCTGACCTCACTTCGAGCGCGGAATAATCACGCCACTTGTCCGGGTAGCCGATCTTGGGGTGAAACGCGGCGAGCTTCTCCAGCGCCACCTTCTTGGTGGTGGCTGTCATCCACGGCAGCTTCTCGATGTGCTCGCGGTAGGCGGCGCGCAGGTTCTCCACCAGCTCGAGCATCTGCGCCTTGGAAGAGGGAGGGAAGTAACGCTGCACGTACAGCTCGCCGGCCGCCTCGCCGAGCCCCGCATCGACCGCGGCCACGGCGCGCTTCCAGCGCGCCTGCTGTTCCTGCCGCCCGTGCAGCGTGCGGCCGTAGAAGTCGAACACCTCCTCGTCGAACGCCTGCGGCAGCGTGTCCGCGTTACCGGCGAGGTAGTGGTAAGTGAGGTACTGCCGCCAGCGCTCCACCGGCACCTCACGGAACAGCGTGCCGAGTGCCTGCACCGCATCGGGCTCGAACACGATGAAGCGCGGCTGGCTCTCGAGGTCGGCACCCCTCAGCAGCTGCGGCCAGGGGAACCCCGGCGCGAGCCTGTCGAGCGCCTGCCGGCTGTAGACGTTGTAGGTGAGGTCGCGCTCGCGCGTCTTGGCTCGCGGCCAGTGCGCCGTCGCGATGCGTGTCTCCAGCTCGAGGATCGACCTCGCGGCCTGGGCGGCAGCGGGTTGCCCGGCGAGTGTCAACAGCCTCTCGATGTGCGCCACGTACTTGCTGCGCAGCTCCTGGTAGACCGAATCCGCCTTGAGGTAGTAGTCGCGGTCGGGAAGGGCGAGCCCTCCCTGAAAGACCGCCACCATGTAGTGGTCGGGATCTTTCTCGTCGGCGTCGATGTCGAACCGCACCGGCGCGCTGAGCCGCAGCTCCGGACGCCCCATGAACGCCGCGATCTCCTCGTGGGTGCCTGCCGCCTGGATGCGCGCGAGCACCGCTTTCGCCGGATCGAGCCCGGCGTGCTCGATGGCGTCGGTATCGAGGTAGGCGTGATAGTAGTCATGGAGCTTCTGCGCGTTGCTGCCGGTGGGGCTCGATGGCGGCAGTGCCTCGAGCAGCTCGCGCAGCTGTTGCAATGAGCGCTCGCGCAGCATGGCAAAGCTGCCCCAGGAAGCGCGATCGGGTGGAATCTGCGTGGTATCGAGCCAGCGACCATTGGCGTAACGCGCGAAATCATCGCCGGGCTTCACGCCCGGATCGCCGCCGGCGAGATCGAGGCCGAAGCTGCCGATCTGCGCCTCGCCGGCGCTGCCGGCGGCGGCGGGCGGGGCCACGGGGGCGGCCGTGGCGGCCAGCGCGAGGGCACAGCCAGCGAACAACGAGGCCGACAGGCGACGGGTCAGCATGGGGACGACTCCATTTCTCTCAGCGCTGCGCACGCCACGCTCCCCAGGCGAGGAGCAGCCATGCCGCAATCCAGGCGATCCCGCCGAGCGGGGTGAGCGCACCGAGCGCACGCGGCGCGCCGAGCGCGAGCGCATACAGGCTTCCCGAGAACAACACTACACCGGCGGCGCTCAGCACCGCCGCCGCCCGCAGCGAGGCCGCCGCGCGCGGCATCAGCGCACCCGGCTCGAGAGAACGCAGCAGCAGTCCGATGCCGAGCAGGCCGAGGGACTGAAAGAAATGGTAGCGCACCGCCGTGTCCCACAGCTGCAGCCGCTCGGCCGGGAGCCGGCTCCGCAGCGCATGAGCGCCGAAAGCGCCGCAGACGGTGGCGAGCGCCAGCAGCAGCCCCGCGAGCACGAGTGCGCGAGTCCCGGCGGAGCTGCCGGGCCCGGTCGCGCGCTGCCGCTCGATGTGCACGGGTCGCGTGCGGTGAGCGCAATCCCGCTAGCTGCCCGCAGTGCGCTTGCCGAGCAGCGGCTCGATCAGATCGAGCGGCAGTGGAAAGACCAGGAGCTGGGTGCGCTCGTGGGCGATGTCGGCGAGGGTCTGCAGATAGCGCAGCTGCAGTGCGCTCGGCGCCACGGCGAGCGCCTGCGCCGCTTCGACCAGGGTCTGCGCCGCCTGCTTCTCCCCTTCGGCGTTGATGATCTTGGCACGGCGGGTGCGCTCGGCCTCCGCCTGCTTCGCCATCGCGCGGATCATGGTCTCATCCAGATCGACGTCCTTGATCTCGACGGTCGAGACCTTGATGCCCCACGCCTCGGTGCTCTGATCGAGAATGCGCTGCAGGTCGACGTTCAGCTTGTCACGCTGCGACAGCAGATCGTCCATCTCGTGCTGGCCGACCACAGAGCGCAGCGTCGTCTGCGCGACCTGGCTGGTGGCGTCGAAGGCATTGGCCACCTGGATGATCGCCTTGCCCGGATCGACGATACGGAAGTAGACGACCGCATTCACTTTCACGGACACGTTGTCGCGCGTGATCACGTCCTGTTTCGGCACGCTCAGCACGATCACCCGCAGGTCGACCTTGCGCATGCGCTGCACGACCGGAAAGATCAGCACCACTCCCGGCCCCTTGATGCCGGTGAAGCGCCCGAGAGTGAACACGACCGCACGCTCGTACTCGTTCAGCACGTTGATGGCGCTGAACACGAGCACGACGATGAGTACGACGATGGCGAGCACGAACGGCATGCGAAACTCCGGTGGCGGCGCTTTACTGCGGCTCCACCCATAATGTTAGACCTTCCACCTTCACGATGCGTGCGGTATCGCCGGCACGCAGTGGGCGATCGCTGCGTGCATTCCACAGCTCGCCGCCGTAGCGCACCCGGCCGCGGCCGGAGAAATCCGCCACCACCTCGGCGCTGGCGCCGATCATCCCCTGCGCGCCCGTCGCCACCGGATGCCGCATGGCGCGGGTCGCCATGTAGACGATGCCGACGATCATGAGCGCACCCACGGTCGCGAGCGCGGCGATCACCGGTCTGCCGACGCTGAGGCCCGGCACGTCGGTATCGAAGAGGATGAGCGAGCCGACGACGAACGCAATGATGCCGCCGACACCGAGCGAGCCGTAGGTCGGAAAGAAGAACTCGGCGATGATCATCGCCGTGCCGACCACCACCAGCGCGAGTCCGGCGTAGTTCACCGACAGGATCTGGAAGGCGAACAGTGCGATCAGCAGGCAGATCGAGCCTGCGACCCCGGGCAGCACCGCGCCGGGGTTGTAGCCTTCGAGCAGCAGTCCCCATATGCCGATCACCATCAGACCGTATGCCACGGTCGGGTTGGTGATCACCGCGAGCAGCTGTGTGCGCCAGTCGGGCTTGATGCGCACCACCGACAGCCCGCGGGTCGCGAGCGTCTCGGTACGGTTGCCGATGTGGACCTCGCGACCGTCGATCCGCGCCAGCAGATCGGGCACGTCGCGCGCGATGAGATCGATCACCTTCTGCTGCAGGGCTGCATTGGCCGAGAGGCTGGCGGCGCCGCGCACCGCCTGCTCCGCCCAGTCCGCGTTGCGACCGCGCAGCTCGGCGAGCCCGCGGATATAGGCGACCGCATCGTTCACGACCTTGCGCTCCATGGCGGTGCGTGGCGTGGCCGCGGGCTCGCTCGGCGCGGGGGCCGCCTCGGGCGGCTTGTCGGCGGGGCGTGTGCCGCCGCCGGGCACTGGAACCGCCCCCGGCTCGGGCTGCTCGCCCCCGATCGGCACCGGCGTCGCAGCGCCGAGATTGGTCGCGGGGGCCATCGCGGCGATGTGACACGCATAGAGGATGTAGGTGCCGGCACTCGCCGCGCGCGCTCCCGAGGGGCTCACATAGGCGACCACGGGCACCGAGGAAGCGAGGATCGCCCGGATGATGTCGCGCATGGCGCTGTCGAGGCCGCCCGGCGTGTCCATCTCCAGAACCACCAGGCGCGTCGTGTTGTTCTGCGCCGTCTCGAGCGCATGCACCAGGTAGCGCGAGGTCGCCGGACCGATGGCGCCGTTGACCTCGAGGATGGCCGCGCTGCCGGCATCGCCTGCGGCCACGGCGGGCGGCGCCGCGATCTGAGCGGTGATCGCGACGGCCAGCACGAGCGCGATGGCGATTCCGCGGCGGCGTGCCTCGCGCAGCAGGACCTTCATGAGCTCCACCCTACTCTCGCGGCGGAGGCGCGCGCAATCGCGCCCCCACTAGAGTCGCGGTGTCAGGAGGATTCCGGCCCAGCGCGCCGCGGCCGGGTCCGCGGCACCCGCGGCAGTCCCGAGTGCTGCGTACGGAACGGCCGCGCCGTGGCGCGCCGACCCTCGGGCGCGCCGCCGGTACCGGCGCTTCGCGGCCGCGGCTGGAAGGCGGGCACCAGGTGACGCCGGCCACTGCCGATCAGGTCGGCGCGTCCCAGGCGGCGCAGCGCTTCACGCAGCAGCGGCCAGTTCTCCGGATCGTGGTAGCGCAGGAATGCCTTGTGCAGGCGCCGAATCTTCAGCCCCTTGGGAATCAACACCCGCTCGCTGTCGCGGGTGATGCGCTTCAGGGGGTTCCTGCCGGAGTGATACATCGCGGTCGCGGTCGCCATCGGGCCGGGCAGAAACGCCTGTACCTGGTCGGCGCGAAACCCATTTCGCTTCAGCCACAGCGCGAGCTCCAGCATGTCCTCGTCCGAGGTGCCCGGATGCGCGGCGATGAAGTACGGGATGAGGTACTGCTCCTTGCCCGCCTCGCGCGAGTAGCGCTCGAAGAGCTCGCGGAAGCGGTCATACGCGGCCACCCCCGGCTTCATCATCTTCGAGAGCGGCCCCTCGGCGAGCGCCTCGGGCGCAATCTTCAGATAGCCGCCGGTGTGATGCTGCGCGAGCTCCTTGACGTACTCCGGTGACTCGATGGCGAGGTCGTAGCGCACGCCGGAGGCGATCAGCACCTTGCGGATTCCCGGCAGCTCGCGGGCGCGACGATACAGGTTGATCAGCGGCGAGTGGTCGGTGTTGAGATTCGGACAGATGGCGGGGTAGACGCACGAGGGTCGCCGGCAGGCGCTCTCGATCCCGGGGCTGCGGCAGGCGAGGCGATACATGTTGGCCGTGGGGCCGCCGAGGTCCGAGATGACGCCGGTGAATCCGGGCACGCTGTCGCGCACCGTCTCGATCTCGCGGAGTACCGAGTCTTCCGAGCGGCTCTGGATGATGCGGCCCTCGTGCTCGGTGATGGAACAGAAGGTGCAGCCACCGAAGCAGCCACGCTGGATCGAGACCGAGAAGCGGATCATCTTGTAGGCGGGTATGCTCGCCTTGCCGTAGAAGGGGTGCGGCGCGCGTGCGTAGGGCCGCTCGTACACCCAGTCCATTTCCCTGGTGCTGAGCGGAACCGGCGGCGGGTTGAGCCACACGTCGGTGTCGCCGTGACGTTGCACGAGTGCCCGCGCGTTACCCGGGTTCGACTCGAGGTGCAGGATGCGTGAGGCATGCGCATACAGCACCGGATCCGCGGCCACGGTCTCGTAAGAGGGCATGCGGATGACGCTGCGCTCGCGATCGGCGTTCTTCACGCGTCGCACGAAGCGCACGACCTGCGCGCTGCCCTGCGGCGGGCGCGCGCTCATGGCATAGGGATCGGCCGGAGCGGCGAGCGGGCCGGGCGCGTCGAGGTGGGTCGAGTCGATCTCGATCCAGCCCGCCGGGACCGCCTTGCGTGCGAATGCCGTGCCGCGCAGGTCGGTAATGTCCCCGATCGAAGCGCCCGCCGCGAGCCGATGCGCGATGTCGCAGATCTGCCGCTCGCCATTGCCATACACCAGCAGATCCGCCTTGGCATCGAGCAGCACCGAGCGGCGCACCTTCTCCGACCAGTAGTCGAAATGCGCGATGCGGCGCAGCGAAGCCTCGATCCCGCCGATCACGATCGGCACCTCCTTGAATGCCTCGCGCGCGCGCTGCGCATAGACGATCACGGAACGGTCCGGTCGCCGCCCGCCCGCACCGCCCGGGGTATAGGCATCATCGCTCCGCAGCCGCCGATCGGCGGTATAGCGGTTGACCATCGAGTCCATGTTGCCCGCGGTGATGCCGAAGAACAGGTTCGGCCGGCCGAGCGCGGCGAAGGCCTGCGGGCTGTGCCAGTCGGGCTGCGCGATGATGCCGACACGAAAGCCCTGCGCCTCGAGCACGCGACCGATGATGGCCATGCCGAAGCTCGGGTGATCGACGTACGCATCACCCGTGATGATGATGACGTCGCAGCTGTCCCAGCCGAGCAGCTCCATCTCGGCCCGCGACATCGGCAAAAACGGCGCCGTGCCAAAGCGCGCGGCCCAGTGCTTGCGGTAGGCGGTGATGTCGGCTGCGGGCTGCATGCAGCCGCACATTAGAGCAGAACCGGCGGGGCGCGGTCAGGACCTCATCTTGGACTTGGCAGGGACCGCGCTGGGCTATAGTACCGATATGCACTGCCTGAAGACTCGCCTGAGCGGCGCCGCAGCGCTGCTCGCCACCGCTACCCTCGGGCTCGCCGCCGCTACCCTCGGGCTCGCACCGCTCGCGCGGGCCGACCCGGCCGCGGAGCCGGGGCTCACCGCGACCACCGCGGTTTTCTCGCAGCTGGTGCAATTCTCGCTGCCGGCCGAGTTCCGCTCCGCCAAACCCACCTACGAGAGGAACAGCGGCAGCTTCTACATCCGCGAGCAGGTTCCCGAGGGCGAGACGCTCGCGCGCTGGTCGCGCATGCTCACCCTTACCGGCGCGCGCGGCCTGGCGGCCAACCCCAGCGTCACCCCGCAGGCGATGCTCGCCCGCATGAGCGCCGATTTCCGGCGCAACTGTCCCGACAGCTTCGCGAGCGCAGCCCCGGGACCGCAGAAGGTCGCGGGCTACGACGCCTACGAGATCATCGTGAGCTGCGGCCGCGTCGGGTCCGACAAGGCCGCGTACGGGGAGTCAGCGGTGATGCTGACCGTGAAGGGCAGCAACGACTACTACACCCTGCAGTGGACCGAGCGCGGCCGCGACTCCGCCCAGGCGCCGCACATCGACGTCGGCTACTGGAACGGGCAGCTGGCGCGGCTCAATCCGATCCGGCTCTGTCCCATCACGGCCGGCGGGACCGCAGCGAGCTGCGGTACGCCTTAGCCCCTGCGCCGCGCGGCTTGCAGCAGCGCGGCGCCGCAGGCGCATTCAGTAAAGCAGCAGCGGCGCGCGCTGCGCCTGCCACTCGGCTTCGTCAGCCGCGGCGAGCGCGTCGAGGTCCGCCGGAGTCCCGTGGGGGTCATCCACCCAGCTGCGCAGCAGCTCGCTGCCGCTGATGAGGTCGATGGGGCGTCGGTTGAACTCGTACTCGTAGGGGAAGTCCGCCCAGAGCGGGTAATCGGGCCGCAGCCGCCGCAGTGCCTTGAAGGCGAGCGCGATGAGCCGCCAGGGCCGGAACGCCTGATGGTCGTAATGCTCGGGATCCTCGACGTGCACCTGGAAGCCGCTGCAGAGGCTGCCGAGATGCTTGTTGAAAGTCGGCTCGAAGGCGCACGGCCGCAGCCGGCAGCCCCGCAGCCACGCCGGCGCGAGTGCCCGCATCTCCTTCAGGAGTATCTCGACCTCCAGATCCGGGGCACCGAGCAGCTCGAGCGGCCGTGTCGTGCCCCGACCTTCCGACAGCGTCGTACCCTCCAGCATCACCGTGCCCGCATAGCAGCGCGCCATCCACAGATTCGGCGCGTTGGGGCTCGGGTTGACCCAGCTGCGCTCGAGCAGCGGCCAGCCGCAACCCGGCGGCTCCTCGGGCCGCCAGTCCTGCATGCGGATCACCTCGCACTCCACATCGAGGCGCAGCGTACGAATGAACCAGTGCGCGAGCTCGCCCATGGTGAGGCCGTGACGCATCGGCAGCGCGCCGGCACCGACGAAGCTTTCCCAGCCCGGACGCAGCGTGAGTCCCTCCACCGGCCGCCCCGCGGGGTTGGGTCTGTCGAGCACCCACACCGCCTTGCGTGCCCGGGCCGCCTCCTCGAGAACGTAGCGGAGCGTGGTCATGAAGGTGTAGATGCGGCAGCCGAGATCCTGCAGATCGACCAGCAGCACATCGAAGGTGTCCATCATCGCAGCGGTCGGCCGGCGCACACTGCCGTACAGGCTGAACACCGGAATGCGGTGCAGCGGCTCCACGTAGTCGGCGGACTCGGCCATGTTGTATTGCTTCTCACCGCGCAGACCGTGCTGCGGGCCGAAGGCGGCCGTGAGGCGCAGCGATGCGAGCGACGCCAGTGCGTCGAGGGAATGCGCGAGGCTGCGGGTCACCGACGCCGGGTGAGCGAGCAGCGCGACGCGCCGGCCGAGCAGCGGCCTGCGCAGCGCCGGCTCCTCCAGCAGCCGCTCGATGCCGAGTCTCATGTGCGCGCCAACTCCAGGGTGAAGCTCTGCGGATGGTGGAAGTCGGGTTTGCCGGGCGGATGCCGCAACGCCCAGTAGGCGAGTCGCCCCTGCGCATCCTCGATCACCGCCGCCAGCGCCACGCGCAGCGCGCTCGCCGGCAGCGCGAGCGAGTCGAGCGGCACGCTCGCGGTGAGCTCGAGGCGGTCCGCGCCACGGTGGACGCTGATATCCGGGGCCTGTGCAAGCGGCGGCGGCGCCCTACCTTCGCGATAGGCCTCGAAGCGATACGCGGCCCAGTCGAGTGCCGGGGAGAAGTTGAACTCGTAGTAAGCGCTCGTGTCCGGGACGGCGATGAACGCCTCGAAGCAGGTATGCCGCCACAGCTCAGCCACACGGCGGCCCGCGCCGGTGCGCGGGATGCGCAGCCGCGCGGTATCGGCGCGCAGCTCGTAGCGGCAGCCGAGCGCCCCGCCGCGCGTGATGAGGGCTTCCACGGTGATGCTCTGCACGATCGCCGCGCCGGCCTGCGGATGCGCGCACAGAGCAACCCGTCGCGGGCCAACACCGCTCATCGACGGCGCACTCAGGACTGCAGCCATTCGAGCAGCGCGCGGTTGACCTCTGCAGGCTGCTCGAGAGCGGTCAGATGACCACTCTGCGCCACGGTGACGAGGCGCGCCCCGCGGATGCCGTCCGCGATCTCCGCGGCTCGCTCCGGAGGCGTCAGCTCATCGGCATCGCCGACCAGGACGAGGGTCGGGCAGTGGATGCTGCCGAGGCTCGCGCGCGAGTCGCTGCGTCCGATGATCGCCGTCTGCTGGCGTATGAAAGCGGCCGCGCCGACCTCCTCCGCCATGAGCGTGAGCACCGCCCGCAGCGCGTCGTCGGTGCGGCGCTGGCGGTGCACCAGGCGCGGAAACTGCTGCTCGACCACCTCGGCGAGCCGGCCCTGCGAGGCGAGGCTCATCTGCGCACGCCGCATTGCCGTCTGCTCGGGCGCGTCGGCGTGCGCGCTGGTATCGAGCAGCGCGAGGCGCGCGATCCGCTGCGGAGCCTGCCGCATCATCTCGAAAGCGATGTACCCTCCCATGGAGAGCCCGATGAGCGCGAAGCGCCCGGGCGCGGCGCCGAGAATGCGCTGCGCGATGCCCGGCATGCTGTCATCACGGGTGTGATCGGCGATCGTCACCGCGCCCAAGCGCCACAGCTGCGGGATCTGCTCCGCATACAGGCGCGCCGAGGCGAGGAGTCCCGGAATCAACACCATGGGCAGCGGCTCGCTCACGCGGCCGAGGTTAACATGCGCCCATGCGAGACCGCATGGCACCGGCGCTCATCCGGATCTGCGTCACATTGCTCGCGACGCTCCTCGCCTGGGCGCCGGCCGGCCGCGCGGCGGATGCGTCGCCGGCCGCGGCGGCTCCGCTCGATGAGGCTGCCGCGGCGCGCTTCGCGGCGCTGGCGCTCAAGTGCCTGCACCAGGAGTATCCCAATCACATCAGTCACACGCTCAATGACGATGCGGATGCGCGGCCGCCGCGCGAGCTGACGCCCAGCTTCTACGGCTGCCTCGACTGGCACTCCGACGTACACGGGCACTGGCTGCTCGTGCGCCTGCTGCAGCGGTTCCCTGCGGCTCCTTTCGCAGCCGAGGCCCGCGCGGCACTCGGCCGCAGCCTCACGCCGCAGAACATCGCCACCGAGGTCGCCTACCTGCGCGCCCCGGGGCGCAGCTCGTTCGAGCGCCCCTACGGGCTCGCATGGCTGCTGCAACTGGCCGCCGAGCTGCGCCGGTCGGACGACGCCGCGGCACAGCAGTGGTACGCAGCGCTCGCGCCGCTCGAGAGCGAGGTCGTGACGCGTCTGGAGAATTACCTGCCGCGGCTCCACTACCCGATCCGCATCGGCGAGCACGACCAGAGCGCTTTCGCGCTCGGGCTGATGTGGGACTGGGCTGCGACGAGTGGCGATAGTCGCATGCGGGCGCTGCTTGCCGATGCGGCACGACGCTTCTACCGTCACGACCGCAACTGCCCGCTCGCTTACGAGCCTTCGGGCGAGGACTTCCTCTCGCCGTGCCTCGCCGAGGCGGACTTCATGCGCCGCGTGCTGCCGCCGCCAGAGTTCTCCCGCTGGCTCGACCGGTTCCTGCCGCAGATACCGCGCAGCGGCCCGCACCCGGCGGGTCTCGCCCGCTGGCTCACTCCCGGGGTGGTGACCGATCGCGCCGATCCGAAACTGGCGCACATCGATGGACTCAACCTCAGTCGCGCGTGGATGCTCGAGGGCATCGCGCACGGGCTGCCGGCGCACGATGCGCGCAGGAGCGCGCTGCTCGCCACCGCGGCGGCACACGCCGCGGCGGCGCTTCCGGCGGTGACCGGTGAGCACTACGAGGGCGGCCACTGGCTCGGCACCTTCGCGGTGTATCTGACGACACGAGCCGGCTTGCCGGCCGCTGCCGCTACTCCAGCGCCGCGGCCAGCTCGGCCCTGAGGTCCGCGACGTCCTCGACCCCGACCGACAGCCGCACGAGCCCGTCGCTGATCCCGAGCGCGGCGCGCACCTGCGGCGGCAGCGATGCGTGGGTCATCAAAGCCGGATGCTCGATCAGGCTCTCGACGCCACCGAGGCTCTCGGCGAGCGCGAACAGTCGACAGCGCTCGAGGGTACGCCGCGCCGCATCGAGCCCGCCGCGCAGCACGGCGGTGACGATGCCGCCATAGCCGCCCTGCATCTGCCGGCGTGCCAGCGCATGTTGCGGATGACTGGCGAGCCCGGGATAGCGCACGTGCTCGACCGCCGGATGCTGCTCGAGAAAAGTGGCGATGGCGAGCGCGTTGCTGCAATGCCGTTCCATACGCAGCGCCAGCGTCTTGATGCCACGCAGGGTGAGGAACGAGTCGAACGGGCTCGGCACGCCGCCCACCGCGTTCTGCAGGTAGGCGATGCGCTCGGCGAGCTCCGCGCCGGCGCGCACGATGGCCGCGCCACCGATCGCATCGGAGTGCCCGTTGAGGTACTTGGTGGTGGAGTGAACGACGATGTCGAAGCCGTGCTCGAGCGGCCGTTGCAGGAAGGGTGTCGCGAAGGTGTTGTCGCAGACGCTGATGAGCCCGTGCTGTCGCGCGATGCGTGCCACCGCGGCGAGGTCGACCAGCTTGAGCAGCGGATTGGTGGGCGTCTCCACCCACAGCAGCCGTGTCTCGGGCCGGATGGCCGCAAGCAGCGCCGCGGTCTCGGACAGGTCGACGAAGGAGACCTCGTGTCCCGCCGAGCGCTTGCGCACGTTCTCGAGCAGACGGTAGCTGCCGCCGTACAGATCGTGCATGGCGACGATGTGGGAGCCGGCATCGAGGAGCTCGAGCACCGTCGCCGTGGCCGCCATGCCGGAAGCGAACGCGAACGCCGCGGCGCCGCCCTCGAGGTCGGCGAGCGCCGCCTGCAGCGCATCGCGCGTCGGGTTGCGCGTGCGGGAGTAGTCGTATCCCTGATGCGCACCGGGGCTCGACTGCACGTAGGTGGAAGTCGCGTAGATCGGCGGCATGACGGCGCCCGTGAGCGGATCGGGCCGCTGGCCGCCATGGATCACGCGCGTGGCGAACCGCTGGCTCACAGCCTGCGGCGCAGCCAGTTGAGCAGGTCGATGCGCGTGATCAGCCCCTGGAACTCGCTGCCGTGCATGACGATCGCGACCATACCGCGCTTGAAGATCTCCATGAGCTGTGACACCGGGGCATCGACGGCCACCGTCACGAGATGGCTCGCCATGGCACTCGTCACCGGCTCATTGAAGTGCTCGGGGTTGCCGACGACCTCGAGCAGGATGTCTTCCTCGTCGACGATGCCGACGATACGGCCGTCCTGCATCACCGGCACCTGCGACACATCGTACAGCTTCATGCGGCGGTACGCTGCCATGACCGTCTCGGTGGAATTCACCGTCACTGCGGCATGCTCGGCATGCGGGCGTGCGATGAGATCGCGCAGGTCGCCGCGGTGGGTGCGCTCGAGGAATCCCTGGTCGAGCATCCAGTAGTCATTGTAGACCTTGGAGAGATACTTGTTGCCGCTGTCGCACACGAAGCTCACCACGCGCCTGGGCGTGCGTTGCTCGCGGCAGTAGCGCAGTGCCGCCGCCAGCAGCGTGCCGGTGGAAGTTCCGGCGATGATGCCCTCGCGCGCGAGCAGCTCACGGCAGGTGCGGAAGGATTCGGCGTCCGGGATGCTGTAGGCGGCGGCCACGCGCGAGAAGTCCGCCACCGAAGGCACGGTATCCCCGCCGATGCCCTCCACCAGCCACGGTGTCATCTTCGGCGGCAGCGTCCCATGAGTCGCGAAATGGGCGAGCCCGGAGCCAGCGGGGTCGGCGAGCACCATGTCGACGCGCGGCGCCGTGCGCGCGAAATAATGCGTGAGTCCCGCGAGTGTGCCGCCGGTGCCGACGCCGCATACCACCGCATCCAGCCGCCCGCCGGTCTGCTCCCAGATCTCCGGTGCGGTCGTCTCCTCGTGGGCGGTGGCGTTGGCGGGGTTGCCGAACTGGTTGACGAAGTAGGAGTCCGGCATCTCAGCTGCGAGCCGCTCGGCGACGTCGCGGTAGTACTCGGGGTGCCCCTTGCTCACGTCCGAGCGCGTCATGACGACGTCCGCACCCATCGCCTTCAGGTGGAAGATCTTCTCCTGGCTCATCTTGTCCGGAATGCACAGCAGCAGCCGGTAGCCCTTCTGCGCCGCGACCAGCGCCAGCCCGAGCCCGGTGTTGCCGGCGGTGGCCTCGATGAGCGTGTCGCCTTTCTTCAGACGGCCGCTGCGCTCGGCAGCCTCGATCAGGTACAGCCCGATACGATCCTTGATCGAGCCGCCCGGATTCTGATTCTCGAGCTTGAGGAACAGCTCACAGGGCCCGGTGTCGATGCGCCGCACGGCGATGAGCGGCGTGTTGCCGATCATCTCCAGCACGTTGCCATAGCTCGCGGCAGGCATGCGACGGGATTGTACGCCAGGACCAGCCGCCGGCAGCTTGCCGGCCGCGCCCGCTGCCGGGCGCTCAGTCCGCGCCGACGATGAGCCCGGCGCCGATCCAGCCGCGCAGCAGCGCTGCGGCCTGCGCCGGAGCTTCGCTCTCGCCGAGCTCCTCGCACAGCAGCGTGCAGAGCTCACCGAAGGGCCAGCCACCGCGGGCCGCATCGAGTGCGCTCGCCTCGATTTTCGACAGCGAGCGGTAGTAACTCGTCAGTCCCTCGCGCCACAGCAGCCAGCCGAGCGGCGCAGCGGCCAGCTTCATCTCGGGGCGCTCACGGTCCTCGCCGAGCGCCTGCCACAGCTGCGGCACGTTCCACCACAGCGTGAGCCGTTGCACGCTCGGATGCCAGCGGAACCGCAGCTGCGCCCAGCGTGCCGGCGCGATCGCCGCGAGCGCCTCGGGAGCGAGCGGCGACTCATCGGCGGCGTCGAATACCGAGGTCATGCACCATTCCCATTGCGCGAGCTCCGCCAGCACCGGAGCGGCGGCGTAGTCCTCATGCGTCGCGAGAAACTTCGCCAGCTGATCGCCGTAGTAGCGGATGGAGTAGAAGGGCGAGTCGTGTGCGCCGATGTACTCGGCCGCCAGCGCATCGAAGTCGGCTTCGCCGAGCAGCTTCGCGAGCACCGGATAATTGCTCGCCAGCGCCTCCGTCAGGCGGCTGCGGTAGGCACGGGCGTAAATCCCGAGCCGCGTCGCAACCGGAACGCGTGCGCTTCCGGACACCCGTGGCAGCACGGTCTTATCACCGCGCAGCAGATAATCCTGGAACTCCCGCTGCAGCTGCGCGAGCGCACTCATGCGCCGCCACCTGCCAGACGCCGGCCGCGGCCACGGCGTGCATCGACAGCCGAATTCTCCGCCTCCGCGAGCGTCCGCGCGCACAGGGTGCGCGCCTGCGCGAGCTCCGCGCACAGCTCCTCGAGGGGCGGGATGTGGTCATCGCGCTCGATCATGGTGGACACCGGGCCGAAACGGCGCAGCGCCTCGCTGTAGAGCGTCCACACCGGATCCGGCACCGGGTGATCGTGGGTGTCGACGAGATAGTCGCCGTGATCCTCATGGCCTGCCAGGTGGATCTGCTGCACGCGCGCTGCGGGAATGCCGCGCAGGTACTCGAGCGGGTCGAAGCCGTGATTGACGGCACTCACGTAGACGTTGTTGACATCGAGCAGGATCAGGCAGTCGGCGCGTGTCGCGATCTCGGCGAGGAACTGCCATTCGCTGAGCCGCGAGTCACGAAACTCGACATAGCTCGAGACGTTCTCGAGGAGGATGCGGCGGCCGAGCAGATCCTGCACGGTGCGCACGCGCTCGACCACGTGGCAGAGCGCCTCCTCGGTATAGGGTAGCGGCAGCAGATCGTGAGTGTTGGAGCCGGCGATCCCGGTCCAGCAGAGATGATCGGATATCCAGGCGGGCTCGATCCGCTGCGCGAGCGCCTTGAGCTCGCGCAGGTACTCGCGCGAGAGCGGCGCGCTGCTGCCGACCGAGAGCGACACGCCGTGCATGGCGAGCGGATAACGCTCGCGGATCCGCAGCAGATAGTGCAGCGGCCGCCCGCCGGGGACGAGGTAGTTCTCGCTCAATACCTCGAACCAATCGACGGCGGGGCTCGTCGCGAGGATCGCCTCGTAGTGCGGTACTCGCAGCCCGAGTCCGAAACCGAGCGCGGGATAGGTGAGCATGTCGGCAGGAGAGACGGGCCGGGTGGCTCATGCCCCCGGCCCGTAACTGTCAGCCTGTCAGCCGCCCGTCTTTGCTTTTGCTTTCGCCGCGTCGCACTGTGCCTGCGTCATCTCCAGGAACCCCTTGCCCTTGCAGGAGTTCTGGCCTTTGCAGGCATTGTTGGCACTCTTGCAGGCCGAGTGTCCCTTACAGGAATTGACACCCTCGCACTTCACCTTGCCTTCCGCGGCGCTGGCGGTGCTCACCGCAACCGTCGAGAACATGACCGCAGCGGCCGCGGCCAGGGCAACACCGGACAGTACTCTGGAGCTCATTCGATATTCTCCTTGGTGTGTGGGACGTTGAGGCGCCGCAGATTGTACGCCGCACGCCGAAACCCCCGCGTGTCGTTCGGCTACGACAACGGCGCTTCGTAACGCCCGGGCAGCGACACCCTTGTGCTGGAGACCGGGGAAGGGGCCGGCGCATTGCACAAAAGCTCGAAACTCGCGGCCGGCACCCCCAGATTCGCAGCGCCCGCCCCGGATTCAGCAGCGCCCGGTGGAGCGCGAGCCGCGCCCCGCCGGGGATCCTTTACAATGCCGGAGTCCGCGTCTCCAGCTTGCGGGACGCACCTCTCCAACCAGTGCCGACGGTGATCGAATGAATGACGCCCCCCGTGACGCCATACGCGTGCGTGGCGCGCGCCAGCACAACCTGAAGAGCCTCGATCTGGATATCCCGCTCAACGAGCTGATCGTCGTGACGGGGGTGTCGGGGTCGGGGAAGTCCTCGCTCGTCTTCGACACGCTCTATGCCGAAGGCCAGCGTCGCTACGTCGAGACCTTCTCGCCCTACGCGCGACAGTTCCTCGATCGCATGGACAAGCCACAGGTCGAGTCGATTGCCGGCATCCCGCCCGCGATCGCCATCGATCAGACCAATCCGGTGCGCACCTCGCGCTCGACCGTCGGCACCATGACCGAGCTCAACGATCATCTGAAGCTGCTGTTCGCGCGCGCCGCCGGGCTCTACTGCCGCAGCTGCGGCCGGCCAGTGCGTCGCGACAGTGCCGAAAGCATCTATCGCGAGGTAGCCGAGCGGGCGCGGGCGGCCGGGGATCCACGGCTGCTGCTCACGTTCCCCGTGCCGGTGCCCACGAATTTCTCCGTTGCGGAGGTCCGCGGGCTGCTCGAGCGGCAGGGCTATACGCGCTTCCTCGAGCCCGAGGCGGCCACCACCGCAACGGCGCAGGAGCCGCCGCCCCGGGGGCGAGGGGGGCGTCGCCGCGACTCCAGGGCGCAGGCCCCCCCGGCGGTGCTCGAGGTGGTGCAGGATCGGGTGCGCTGCGGCAGTGCCGAGCGAGCGCGCCTCATCGAATCGATCGAGGCGGCACTGCGTGTCGGGCGCGGCCGTCTCAACGTGCACGTCGTCGCGGACGGCGACCCGCCGCGGCCACTCACGAGCTGGCGCTACTCCTCGGAGCTGCATTGCGCGGACTGCGACGTCGGCTACCCGGCGCCCTCGCCGAGTGCCTTCTCCTTCAACTCACCGCTCGGTGCATGCGAGAGCTGCCGCGGCTTCGGCCGCACGATCGGTATCGACTACGGCCTCGTCATCCCGGACGAGACGCGCACGCTGCGCGGCGGCGCCATCAAGCCCTGGCAGACCAAGTCCTACGCCGAATGCCAGCAGGACCTGGAGAGGTTCGCCAGACTCCGCGGAATACCGCTCGATACGCCGTGGCGCGAGCTGCCTGCCGAGGCCCGGCACTGGGTGATCGAAGGCGAAGGAGCCTGGTCACGCAAGGTGTGGTACGGAGCCCGGCGGTTTTTCGCGTGGCTCGAGACGCGCGCCTACAAGATGCACGTGCGCGTGCTGCTGTCGCGCTACCGCGCCTACACCGGCTGCAGTGCCTGCGGGGGCGCGCGACTGAAGACCGCCGGGCTCCTCTGGCGTCTCGGCAGCGCCGAGCTCGCAGAGGCGACACTGCAGGGCGCCGCGCGCTTCCGGCCACAGGGTGTCAGCTGGAGCGCAGAGACTCTCGCCGGCCTTCCGGGCCTGTCGATCCACGAGCTGATGCTGCTGCCGCTCGCCCGTGCGCAGCAGTTCTTCGAGCGGCTCGTGCTGCCGCAGCCACTCGATCAGGCGACCGAGCTGCTGCTCGGGGAGATTCGTGCGCGCTTTCGCTATCTGGTGGAGGTCGGACTCGGCTACCTCACGCTCGACCGCCAGTCACGCACTCTTTCCGGCGGCGAGGTGCAGCGCATCAACCTCACCACGGCCCTCGGCACCTCACTCGTCAACACGCTGTTCGTGCTCGATGAGCCTTCGATCGGGCTGCATCCACGGGATATGCAGCGGGTGATCGGCGTCATGAAGCGCCTGCGGGATGCCGGAAACTCGCTGGTGGTCGTGGAGCACGACCCACAGATCATGCTGGAAGCCGATCGCATCCTCGATCTGGGCCCCGGCGCCGGCGAGCAAGGCGGTGAGATCGTCTTCTTCGGCAGCCCGCAGGAGATCCGCGCCAGCTCATCGCTCACCGGGCAGTACCTCGACGGTCGCCGCAGCGTCATGCCGCGCAGCGACAGTCCGCCTGCGCCGGCGCTGCGGGCGGAGGATCCCGCCGGGGGCGTCGTGGCGGAAGCGCGCTCCAACCGCTGGCTGGAGCTGCGGGGAGCGGCCGAGCACAACCTGAAGAACGTGGACGTCCGTATCCCGCTCAAGCGGCTGGTATGCGTCACCGGGGTGTCGGGCTCGGGCAAGTCGACGCTGGTCGAGGACGTACTGTATCCGGCGCTGCTCAAATACCGCGGCAAGCCGACCGAAGCGCCGGGGCGCTTCACCGGGCTTGCAGGCGCCGAGCTGATCGATGATGTGGTCATGGTGGATCAGAGCCCGATCGGGCGCACCACGCGCTCGAACCCGGCGAGCTACGTCGGTGCGTTCGATACCATCCGCGCGCTCTTCGCCGCAGAGCCGGCCGCCCAGGAGCGCAAGTACACCAGCGGCACCTTCAGCTTCAACTCCGGCAACGGCCGCTGTCCGGCCTGCAGCGGCAATGGCTTCGAGCACGTGGAGATGCAGTTCCTCTCGGACGTGTACCTGCGTTGTCCCGACTGCAACGGCCGCCGCTACCGCGAGGAGGTCCTCGAGATCCGCCGGGAGGGAGCCGACGGGCGCCGCCTGAGCATCGCCGATGTGCTGGATCTCACCGTCACCGAGGCGCGCGCGTTCTTCGCCGATACGCCCGAGGTCGCGGCGCGGCTCGGGCCACTCGGCGACGTCGGACTCGACTACCTCAGGCTCGGGCAGCCGGTGCCGACGCTCTCGGGCGGCGAAGGACAGCGCCTGAAGCTGGCCGGGCATCTGGCCGCCGCCGGCTCGGTGCTCTCGAGCATCACGCACCGCGGCAAGCTCTTTCTGTTCGATGAGCCGACCACCGGACTGCATTTCGAGGATGTCGCCAAGCTGCTGCGCGCGTTCCGGAAGCTCCTGGTCGCGGGCCACTCGTTGCTCGTCATCGAGCACAATCTCGATGTCATCCGCGCCGCCGACTGGATCATCGATCTCGGGCCCGAGGGCGGGGAACACGGCGGAGAGATCGTGTGCGCCGGCACACCGGCCCAGGTGCGGGCCGAGCCCGCTTCCTCCACCGGACAGGCGCTGAGCGCCTATGAGGCGGCCCTCGAGCGTGGCGCGATGGCGCCCGCCGCCCCTGCGCCCGCGCGAGCGGCGAACGTCGCGAGCATCGCCGAGGCGAGGCCGCGCTACGGGCATGGGAGCGATGCGCGTGCGATCGTCATCCACAGGGCGCGTGAGCACAATCTGAAGGACATCGACGTCGAGATCCCACGCGAGCGCTTCACCGTCATAACCGGTGTCTCCGGATCGGGGAAGTCGACGCTCGCCTTCGATATCCTCTTCAGCGAAGGGCAACGCCGTTACCTCGAGTCGCTCAACGCCTATGCGCGCCAGTTCGTGCAGCCGGCGGCCCGGCCGGACGTGGACGCGATCTATGGCATCCCGCCGACGGTCGCCATCGAGCAGCGCACCAGTCGCGGCGGCCGCAAGAGCACCGTGGCGACGCTCACCGAGATCTACCACTTCCTGCGGCTGCTGTATGTGAAGCTCGGTACGCAGTACTGCCCCGATTGTGACGCGGCCATCGAGCCGCAAAGTGCCGCATCGATCGCGGCCCGCTTGCTGCGCGACTTCCGTGGCCGGCGTGTCGCCCTGCTCGCGCCGCTCATCGTGGCACGCAAGGGCTACTACACGGACCTGGCGCGCTGGGCGGCCAGGAAAGGCTTTCGCACGCTGCGCGTCGATGGGGAGCTCGTGCCGACGGCACCCTGGCCGCGGCTGTCGCGCTTCCGCGAGCACACCATCGAGCTGCCGGTGGCGGAGATGGAGGTGAGCGCGCGGCACGAAGCGGTGCTGCGCGATGGGCTGGCGCGCGCGCTCGATTTCGGCAAGGGTCTGCTGCACGTGCAACCGAGCGGGACCGCGCGCGTGACGGTGTTCTCCACCCGCCGTGCCTGTCCCTGCTGCGGTCGCAGCTTCGCCGAGCTCGACCCGCGCCTGTTCTCCTTCAATTCCCGCCACGGCTGGTGCGAGACCTGCTACGGCACCGGAGTCGAGATGGCCGGCTTCGATGCGGAGCAAAGCGGCGAGGAGGTGTGGTGGAACGAGTGGTACCTGCACTCGCCCGAGCCCTGCGGCAGCTGTCAGGGACAGCGGCTCAATCCGACCGCGCTCGGCGTGCGCTTCCGCGACCGCTCGATCGCCGCGCTCGCCGGCGATTCGGTGAGCGAGAGCGCCCAGTTCTTCGCCCGGCTGCGGCTCGGCCCACGCGAGCGCGAGATCGCCCGTGATCTGCTCGCGGAGATCCGGGCGCGGCTGCAGTTCCTCGAGCGCGTCGGCCTCGGTTACCTGCAGCTCGATCGCGCGGCCCCCACGCTCTCGGGCGGCGAGGCGCAGCGCATACGGCTCGCAGCGCAGCTGGGCTCGAACCTCCAGGGGGTTTGCTATGTGCTGGATGAGCCCACCATCGGGCTGCACCCGCGCGACAACGCCATCCTGCTCGAGGCCCTGCGGGAGCTCACCGGCCATCGCAACACGCTCGTGGTGGTCGAGCACGATGAGGAGACGATCCGCCGCGCCGATCATGTGCTCGACCTCGGCCCCGGGGCAGGCGTGCGCGGTGGAGAGCTGGTCGGTGCCGGCACTGTGCGGGAGCTGACCGCCAATCCGCGCTCGACGACCGGCCGCTTCCTGCGTGAGCCGCTGCTGCATCCGGCCCGGCCGCACCGTGAGGTCGACGCCGCCACCCCGCGCCTGCAGCTCTCGGACATCACGCTGCACAACATCAGGGGGCGGGATGTGCAGATTCCACTCGGACGCCTGGTGGTGATCACCGGAGTCTCCGGCTCCGGCAAGTCCACGCTGGCGCGCGATGTGCTGTACGCCAACCTGCGGCGCTGCCTGGCCGCTGACACTCGCGCGAGCGGCAGGCGCCGACGCTCCGCGCATCCGGGGCTGATCGGCTGCGCCGCGCTCGAGGGGCTGGGGCATCTCGATCGCGTGCTCGAGGTCGATCAGAGCCCGATCGGCAAGACACCGCGCTCCTGCCCGGCAACCTACATCGGCTTCTGGGATGAGATCCGCCGCATCTATGCGGGCACCACCGAGGCGCGCATGCGCGGCTACGGCGCGAGCCGCTTCTCCTTCAACACGACGGGTGGACGCTGCGAGGGGTGCGAGGGCCAGGGGGTGCGCACGATCGAGATGAGCTTCCTGCCCGATGTGAAGGTGCTATGCGACCTGTGCGGCGGACGGCGCTTCAATCCGGAGACGCTCGCGGTTCGCTGGCGCGAGGCGAGCATCGGCGATGTGCTCGCGATGAATGTGGATGACGCGGCGGGCTTCTTCGCCGCGCATGGGCGTGTACATCATGCGCTCAGGCTGCTGCAGGACGTCGGGCTGGGCTACCTCACGCTCGGGCAGCAGAGCCCCACCCTCTCCGGCGGGGAAGCCCAGCGCATCAAGCTCGTGGCGGAGCTCGCCAAGGTGCGCGATGAGGGGCAGCGGGCTCAGCGCGCGCGCCACACGCTCTATGTGCTCGATGAGCCGACCGTGGGCCTGCACATGGCCGATGTGGAGAAGCTCATCCGCGTGCTGCACCGGCTGGTGGCTGCGGGCAACACCGCGGTGGTGGTCGAGCACAATCTCGACGTCATGGCGGAGGCGGACTGGATCATCGACATGGGGCCGGAGGCGGGCGATGCCGGCGGGCGCGTCGTCGCGCAGGGCTCACCGGCGCACATCACCCGTCGCCGCCGCCACTCGCACACCGCGCGGGTGCTCGAGGAGTTCCTGCGCGGGCGCACGCGCGGCGAGGAACCCTCGCTCCAGGCGCGGCGCGCCTGAGGCGTGCCTCGCGCGCGACGCCGGGAGTATCGTGGCAGCCATGGCACACGACCTCAGCTGCTGGAAGTGCGGTAGCCCGCTGGCGCAGCTCACGCTGCCCCTGCGCCGCCTCGAGGAGTGTCCGGCCTGCCGCGCGGAGCTGCACGTCTGCCGCATGTGCGTCGACTACGACACGCGCGTCGCCAAGCACTGCCGCGAGCCGACGGCAGAGGAAGTGAGCGACAAGACACACGCCAACTTCTGCGACCATTTCAAGCCGCGGCCGGGCGCGTACACACCTCCGAACACCGCAGAGGTCGAACGCGCGCGTGCCGCGCTCGAGAAGCTCTTCGGGAAGCGCTGACGGCCAGCCTCAGGATTTTCTGAGCCGTTCGTTGAGGCGCTCGAGGAGCTTCGAGAAGGGCGAGTTCTTCTGGACCTGGATGCGCAGATGCCGCACGCCCGAGTCGTTGATCGAGGCAGCGCGGCCGTCATCCACCGAGAGCTGGCTCGCGCCGAGAATCTCCAGAGTCTCCTCCAGTGTCTGCGGACCCCGGGTCTCGCGCGCCGCCACCCGCGCGTTGCGCATGCGTGCTTTCGGTGCGGGAGCGCTCGGCTGGACCACGGCGCGGCCTACCGCAACCTTCGGGGTCGGCTGCGCCGGCGTGCCGGCTGTGCTGCGCGTGGGTGCAACGGCGGGCTTCGGTCCGGGCGCGGGCAGCTTCGGCGGCTCATCCTCGATCAGCTTGAATTCCTCCTCCGGATCCGAGCGGGTCGCGACGGGCGCAGCGAGCGCCGCGGCAGCGTCCTGGTCGGTCGCGCGTGCTTTCTCCTGCGGGCTGACCGGGACGACCGCGACCGAGGAGAACTCCGAGCGCACGTAGTAAGCGACCTGCTTCGCGGAGATCGCATCGCTGAAGAAGCCCAGGCGCAGCCCGTACCACCGGCGGCCGTCGCGGCTGCCCTCGACCGTGTAGAGCGTATAGGCGCTGAAGATTGCGAGCGGTGGAACCTTGTCGAGCTCGACCGGCTGCACTGACCACTGGAGCTGCACGGCGAAGGCGACCGCCGTGTTGGTGACGAGCGCCTCCTTCAGTGCCTGGCGAGTGCCCGTGTCGTCGGGCTTCAGCAGCGGGATGCCGCTGTCGTCGACCGCCGCGGGGCCCCGCTCGCTCTCCTGCGAGCGGCGCGTCTCGAGCATCTTGAGCACCTGGGTATCGCTGAGCGAGGTGCTGCCGGCAACGGGCTCGCGCGCCGGCACCGCAGGCGGTGCACGCATCAGGCGCGTCTCACCCGTGGCGCTCGCATCGCCGAGTGCCTTGAGCACCTCGCGCACGTTCGAGTCCTCGAAAACTTGCTTCACACCGGTCTTGACGGGCTTGGAAGCGGCTTCAGTGACCGCGACCGTTGCCGGCGCAGCCGGCGGCGCCTTAGCGGCCACCCGCGATGCCGGTGCGCTAAGCGCTGCGGGCGGCGTGCGTGCCGTCGGGGTGGTGCGTGCCCCCCCGGCGCCCGCGACGACTGGCGGCGGCTGCGGGGCGCGAGCGGGTCGCGAAGGCGGAGCCGGGCGTGAGGCCGGCGCGGCGAGGAGCGGTACGCCGCCTCCCGGATTGCGCGGCAGCGGCGGAGCCGCGTGCACCACCGGTACCCTGGTGGGTGCAGGTGCGGTGACCGTGGCTCGAGGAGCGGGGCGTGCTGCAGGGGGGGCTGGCGAACGGGCCGCAGGCGCGTGGGCCGCGGGCGCGTGGGCAGCAGGCGTGTGGGCAGCGAGCGCGTGGGCGTGGGCCGCGGGTGCGGGCGCCGCTGACACAGCCGCGGCGCTCCCGGGCAACTGGCTCTGCGGACCGGCAGCATGCTGGGCCTGCGCAACCGCCGCAGCGGTCGCCCGCTCCCGCAGCTTGCGGCCCGGCGTCTCCCCGGCCCAGGCACCGGGGTAAATCTCGCGCACTACGCCCAGCCACTCCTCGGCCTCGGCGAGCGTCGCGAAATAACCCATGTGCAGACGAAAGCGCTCGCGCCCTTCCTCGAAGCGCCGACTCACGAAAAAATGAAACCGCCGCAGCTCGGGCAGGTCGGTCTGCGCGAGCGCCATCGGGGTCGTCGAGGAGCACAGATTGAGCACGAACGGCCCTGCGCTGAGCACAGGCGCCGCCGGACTCCCGGCTTCCGTGCCCGCAGCGGAAGCGAAGTTTGGTGTTGCTGTCATAACTTCCCCGGACCAGAACTCTCGACGCCGCAGCCCTGCTGGACTTACGCGGATTCTTCGACGGGGACTGGAGCGCTGTCGTTCGCGCCGTTGCGCGCGATCGCTGGCAGCCCCGCCGTCATAGGAATCGCTCCCTTTAGACCGATGGCTTTGCGTCCCCGTCTTTCGACGGGTTTGCCTTTGTCACTGAAGCCCCAGTGTCAAATCGTCGCGGATCGCAGTCAAGAGTGAATTGTGTGCCGCGGCTCTCAAGTGGTGTCACATATCGGCGACAGCGTATGGCGTCGCTGCTTATGTTCAGCGCGCTGCTCGGGCGGCTCCCCAGAAGCGGCCCGCGGCGGCGAGATGACGGGCGTAAAATCCGCTGCGGAGATCGGCGTACCCGACCGCGCCGCCGGCGCGCGGCGCATGGATGAAGCGGCCTTCGCCGGCATAGATGCCGACGTGATCGATGCTGCTGCCGTGCATGTGAAAAAACACGAGGTCGCCCGCAGTGAGCTCGGCGATCGGCACGGCCAGCGCTGCGCGCTGCTGCTCGGCCGCCGTACGCGGAATCGCGAGTCCCACGCGCTCATGCACGTACAGCGCGAGTCCGCTGCAGTCGAAGCCCGCGCCGTCCGCCCCACCGAAGCGATAGCGGGTGCCGATGAGCGCCGCCGCGGCCGCAGCGATCTCACTGCCCTGGAGTGAGCGCGGCGGCTCAGGCCGCGTGCTGGCACAGCCCGCCAGCACGAGCAGTGTGGCGATACAGGCCGCGGCGTTGGCAGTCGCGGCGCGCATCGCCATGGCACGCCTAACGCGGCCTGGCCGGTGCTTTGGCCGGGGTGAGAGGGCGGATGCGCGGCGCGCTCAGCCGCGCGAGCGACTGGATACCCTCATAGGTGTAGCGCTGCACGCCGCGGCGGCCCGAGCGGGTCGCGCCGAGCATGGCGGCGGCCACGGTGCGCGCCCGAATCGCGCGGTATGGCGTGTACTTGCCACGCAGCAGCGGCGCAACCAGCGGCATGAGCGCGCGGCCGAAGAACTCGAGCGGCCGCATCTCGGCGCGCCAGGCGAGCAGCATGGAAGGCTGCAGGATGTCGAGCGACTCGAATCCCACGGCTTCCAGCTCCTCTTCCATCTCGCCCTTGGTGCGCAGATAGAAATTACGCGAGCTGGGGTCGGCGCCGACGCTCGACATCACCACGAAACGGCGCGCGTTGGCCGCCTTGGCGGCACGAGCCACGGTGAGCACGCAGTCCACGTCCACTGCACGGAAGCGCTGCTGCGAGCCCGCCTTGCGCAGCGTGGTCCCGAGGCAGCAGAGCGCGACGTCGCAGGCCATGCCTTTCAGTTGCGCCTCGAGGCGCTCGAACTGCACGATACGATTGGCGAGGCGCGGATGCTCCCGGCCGAGGGGCCGGCGGGTCACCGCAATGACGCGGCTCACATCGGGCGCGCCGAGCAAAGCTTCGAGGGTGAAACCCCCGGTCAAACCGCTCGCTCCGGCGAGCAGCGCAACGCTGCCCTCACCTTCTGCCATCGATACACCGCCACGTGACGGATGTTGTTTGCGCGCAGCTTAGGAGCGCCGGACGCCTGCGGCAAGCGCGCCGCGCACGACTTCAGGTCAGAGCGGCAGCGGGCGCGCCGGGCAGTGGCTGCGGACGCAGCGCGCGCTCGCTGAAGTAGCGGCCGAGCGTGGCGGGGTCCGCGTTGCGATCCGCGAGCGCTACGTAGCTATCCGGTCGCAGCAGGCAGAGCGTGTCGCGCTCGATGCCCGCCGTCTCATGCACCGCGCTCCAGTGGAAGCGCTGCAGCGGCAAACCCTGCGCGGCGCACCACTGTCTCAACGGCTCCGCTGCGTTTCCATAGACGTGCACCTGCCAGGCGCTCAGCGCGAGCGATGCGTAGTTGTCAGTGCCGTCGTGCGCGATCCACGGCAGGCGGTCGCCGCCGTGGATCTGCCCCGCCTGGCCCGCGCTGAGCGCAGAGCCGCGATACTCGACCACGAGCTGCGAGACGGTGCGGAACAGGTACTCGCGGACGCGCTCGAGCGCCAGCGCGCGGCCGAGAAGCGCCGGCGCGACGCGCGTGCGCAGCACCTCGGCGAGCTTCCCCGGCGAGGTAGCGAGCGTGAACACCCGGTCGGTCGTTGCCACCAGCCGTCGCGCAAAACCGATCCGCTCGTCCTCATAGGTGGCGAGCAACCCGGGCCGCGCGCAGCCACCGAGCACCGCCGCGAGTTTCCAGGCGAGGTTGATCGCATCGCCGATACCGGTGTTCATCCCCTGCCCGCCGACCGGGCTGTGGATGTGCGCAGCATCCCCGAGCAGGAACACCCTCCCGGCGCCGAAGTGGCCGGCGACGCGATGATGGACGTGGTAGGTGGAGAACCAGTTCACCTTGCGTACTGAGAGCGCGAGGCTGTGGATGGCCCGTTGGCTCACGTCCTCGAACCGCAGGCTCTCGGGATGGCGAGTGCGCTCATCCTGCAGCGTACCGATCAGCCGCGCCCGGCCCGCGCCGGCGAGCGGGAAGACCCCGAGAAAGTCCGCTTCGTCGAGATCGACGTGCAGCTCACCATCGATCGGCGGACCGCTTCCTTCGATATCGGCGACGTAGAAGAGGTGGCGGTAGGTCCCGCCGGCAAACCCGCTGCCGAGCGACTCGCGCACCCGGGAGCGCGCTCCATCGCAACCGGCAAGATAGCAGGCCTCGGCCGTCTCCTCTTTTCCCTCTACCGTGCGCAGCCGGGCGGTTACTCGATCGCCGGTGTCCGTGAAGGAGATGAGCTCGGTGTTCCTCTCCACCGAGACACCCAGCTCGAGCAGCCGCGCGCTCAGCAGCCGCTCGTGCTCATCCTGCGGATAAATCTGCAGGAAAGGGTAGGGCGTCAGGCCGGCGCCGATATCCATGAGGTCCACGCGAGCTGCCTTCTCGCCGCGCGCCCAGAGATTGACCGCGGGAACACGGTGCCCTTGCTCGACGACCGCTCGTGCGAGATCGAGCTGTCGATAGAGCTCGAGCGTACGCGCCTGGACCGCGAGTGCGCGCGAGGTGGTGCCGGCCGCGGCCGCGCGGTCGATGATGCGCACGGCGACTCCCTGCCGGGTGAGCCATAGCGCCAGCACCAACCCGGTGGGCCCTGCGCCAGCGATGAGAACTGCGGTGTCTGCCATGGCGCGCTCCGCGCCCGCGACTCAGATGGGCTCTGAGCAGCTCACGTTGACCGTCAGGTATTGCTCGCCCGGACTGACGGTGATGTCGCGGCGCACTTCCCGGTATCCGTCCCGCGTCCCGATCACGGTGTAGTGACCGGGCTTCAGCTCGATGTCGCGCCGGCCAAAGGTGCCGAAGCTTCCAACGCTCGGGATCGTGACCTGCGTGAGGTTGTCCGACACCAGTGACAGCCGCACCGGCTTGTCGAGCGCCGGCATCAGCGCAGTCAGCCGTGCGATCTGAGTGCGCAGCACCGGGCCGGAATCCTGCTGCTGCTCGGCGCTCTGAAGCAGTGCCGCCGCCTGATCGCGCAGCCGCGGACTGGCGAGCCGGTCGGGGTGATCGATCAGGGCCTGCAGTGAATCACCGAGCTGCAGGCGCGCGCCTGCCCGGGCGCGCCCTTCCTGCGCCCAGGCGAGCCTGGCATTCTGTTGCAGCACTGCATCGTAGCTGTCGAGCGCATCCTGCCAGCGCTCCTCGTCCTCCAGGTCCTCAGCCTCGGCTCGTTTGGCGGCCAGCGTCCGGCTCGCGCGCGCCGCCTCGACGCGCCGCAAGCCGTCGACCGCTTCCGGCCCGTCCGGGCGCAGGGTGCGCGCCTTCTCGAACGCTCGGCGGGCTTTCTCGAGCTGTCCCGCGCCGAGCGCGGCGAAGCCCTCGCCAGCCGCCTTCGCGTAGGCATCAGCCGCGAAGGAGCCGCTGGCGACCGAGGCCGCGGCGGGCGCGGCCGTCGGCGCGGGCGCGGGCGTCGGCGCGGATGCGGGCGTCGGCGCGGACGCGGGCGTCGGCGCGGACGCGACGGCGGGCTCGGGCGCCGACCTCGCCGCCGCCGAGGCGGCCGGGGCCGCGCGTTCGACGGCGTCCAGGACAGCAGAGGCTTCCGCGAGGCGCTGCTGTGCGAGTGGGATGCTGCCTGCATCGCGCGCGCCGACCGATTCGGCCGCGAGCGTGCGCGCCCGCGCCAGGTCTGCCGCCGCCCAGGTCGCCGCACCCTGAGACTCGAGAAGAGCGAACCGTTGATCGAAGTCCGCGCGATCCGCAGCAAGCCGGCTGGCGCTCCCCGTGGCACGCGGCAGGGAAGCCGCCGGTGGAGTCTTCGGGATCAGCGCGAGGAGCGAGCTGACATCCACGTAGCGCGGTACGACGAACACCGCCGCGGCGGCCAGCGCCAGCAGCGCGAAAAGCCATATGGCGAGACGTGAGCCGCCGCGCATCGGCTCGAAGCGGTTGAGCGTGATGGGCGGTGCCGGCGGCAGCTCATCCCACCGCTCGGTGTCGTCCGTCGCTTCGCTGTCGGTTGCCGCTGGAGCAGCCGCTGGCGTCGCAGCATCCACTGCGACCGGCGTCGGTGCGGGCCGGCTGACCTCGACGTGAGCGTCCGGCAGCGGTGGCAGCTCGCGCGTGAGGTTCTCCTCCAGGTGTCGGGTGAGATTCGAGGTGTCCTCGGACAGCTCCTCGTCCTCGAAGTCGAAGGTGAGCGTGTCATTGAGGGCCGCCTCGAGGTCATCGATGACCTCCCGCATCGAGCCGGGACGCTCGGCCGGGTCCTTCGCCAGCATGCGCGCAATCAGCGCATCGAGCTGGGGAGGGATCTGCTCGGCGGGGACCAGTGGCGGCACCGGCTCCTGTTGCACGCGTCGGGCGTCGAAATGCGGATAGTGCGGCGGCCGGCGCGAGAGCAGCTCATAGGCGAGCGCACCCAGCCCGTAGATGTCATCCGCAATTGACGGCGGCTCGCCGCGCAGCTGCTCCGGGCTCGCCGTGAAAGGGGAGAGCCCGCGGATCATGGAGTCGGTTCCGGGGTCGAGGGCGTAACCGGACACGCCGAAGTCGGCGAGCTTCACACAACCGCGCGAATCGAACAGTACGTTACCGGGCTTCAGATCCCGATGGATCACGCCGCGCCCGTGCGCATGCTCGAGCGCCTGGGCCACCTCGATGAGAACCGGAACGATCCCAAGATAACTGGCCCCGCGCAGGCGACGCAGGTCGCCGCCGGTCGCGAGCTCCATCGGCAGGAGGAACGTCCCCTCCTCGCGCTCCGGCTCATACACTTTGAGGATGAAAGGATGATCGAGACGGCTCGAGCTCTCGTATTCGTGCCGCAGCGCCTCCCAGGCCGCCGCAGCGCGGCCGGGCGGCGGACGGAGGATCTTCAGCGCGATGTCCTCACCGCGCTGACGATCGAGCGCCCGCCAGACCTCCCCCTGGCCGCCGACGCCCAGACGCTCTTTCAGGACGTAGCGCGCCTTGATCAGGGGAGCGGGATTTGCCGTGGCCGTCTCGTTCATGACCCGCACTCGTACCGCGCCGCTGCCACACGGCAGCCAACTCTCCGAGGCAATTGTAATGGAGGGGCCACTGAACGCGCGCTGATGGCGCGCGGCGGGTGCTAGAGGCCGAGGTGCAGCTGCGCTACGGCCGCCGCCGGCGGGCGAAACAAGCGGGTATTCGGGGGCACCCGGGGCTCGCGGTTGAGTCCCAGCCGGCGGCAAGCCAGCTGGAAGCGCTTGCGGAGCAGCTCCGCAAAAGGCCCCGTGCCGCGCATGCGCGTGCCGAAGGCCGAATCGTAGTCACGCCCGCCGCGCATGTCATGGACCAGCGACATGACGTGTGCGGCACGATCCGGATAGTGGCTCGCCAGCCATTCGCGGAAGAGATCCTTGATCTCGTGCGGCAGACGCAGCAGCACATACCCGGCCCGACGCGCCCCGGCGGCCGCCGCGGCCTCGAGGATCGCCTCCAGCTCGTGGTCGTTCAGCGCGGGGATCATGGGTGCCGCCATGACCGTGGTCGGGATCCCGGCGGCACTCAAGGCGGCGAGGGTCCGCAGCCGAGCCTGGGGCGATGAGGTCTGCGGCTCCATGGCGCGCTTCAGGTCGTTGTCGAGCGTCGTGACACTGATGCCGACGCCGATGAGGCCGTCACGAGCCAGCTCCGCGAGCAGATCCATGTCGCGCAGCACGAGTGCGCTCTTGCTGAGGATGAAGGTCGGATGGCGTGTCCGCACCAGCACTTCGAGGATCGAGCGCGTCACCTGCATGCGCCGTTCGACCGGCTGGTACGGGTCGGTGTTGGCGCCGAGCGTGATCGACTTGCACACGTAGCCCGGGCGCGCCAGCTCCTGCTCCAGCAGCTTCGCGGCGTCCGCCTTGTAGAACAGGCGGCTTTCGAAATCGAGGCCCGGCGAAAGTCCCAGGTAGGCGTGCGTGGGTCGCGCGTAGCAATAGATGCACCCGTGGCTGCAGCCGCGGTAAGGATTGATGGACTGCTCGAAGCCAACATCGGGCGAGTCGTTGCGGGAGATGACCGCCTTGGCCCGCTCCGGCTCGAGCGTGGTGTGGAGGCTCTCGGGGACCTCCTCGCTGTACCAGCCATCATCGATCGGAGCGAGCTCCCGGCTCTCGAACCGCCCGTGCGGGTTCGACAGGGCCCCTCTGCCGGCAAAGGACTGCGGTCCGATGATCGTACGGCGCACCGCTCCACTGTACGCCCATACAGTCCCGGGGTAAACGCGGAAGCGGTCTACTTCACGAGTCGCAAGGCAAAGGGATAGCGGTACGGATGCCCCTCGCTCGCCTTGATCGCCGCGATGAGCATCAGCACGAGCCAGCCCACGAACAGTGCTGTGCCGAACAGGAAGCCGACGAACACCCGCATCAGCAGCATGCAGCCGAGCGCACCGAGCAGGACCGTGACGTTGAAGTTGAGCGCTTCCTTCGCATGCGCGGCGACGAACTCCGACTCGTCGCGCCGTGCGAGCCACACCAGCAGCGGGCCGAGAACGAGGCCGACGAGCGGGACGACGAGCCCCACGAGCGCCGACAGGTGCGCGAGCATTCCCCAGGTACGCTCGTGCTCCGTCGGCCCGGCTGAGGTGGCAGGCAAGTTGGGGCCGTCCATAAGACGGCTCCAGAGTATCGCTCGCCCGGCGCAGCCGTGCCAGTGCGTCTCCTAGAAGGTCACTCTGATCCCTGCGTAGGCGCCGATGCTCGGCTGCAGAAAGCCGACCGGGTTCTCGTAGTGCCGATCGAGGAGATTCTCGATGCGACCGAAGACGGAGAGGTGCGCGTTGAGATCGTAACGGCTGGCGACGTTGACGGTGGTATAGCCGGGCGCATCGAGCCGCGGGATGGAGAAGTCACGGTTGCCGTCGACCCAGCCGCTGACCGCGAGCACATCGACACTCAGCTGCCAGGCGCCGGTCGCCTGCCACTGCGCGAGGACAGTGCCCTTGTGCTTGGGCCGCCGCAGCAGCTCCTCGTGCAGCACCTCGTCGGTCGCCTCGGTGTAGGTGTAGTCGAGGCGCAGTGTCAGAATCGCCGCCGGTTGCCACGCCACGAAGCTCTCGACGCCTTCGGTGGTCGCCTCGCCGATATTGGCGTACGTGGTACCGGTGAGGTCGGTCGTGATGAGGTCATGGATGCGGTTGTGGTAGTAGGTTGCGCCGAAGCGCACCGCGCCGTGCAGCACTCCCTGCTCGAACCCCGCATCCCAGCCGGTGCTGGTCTCGGGCCGCAGGTCCGGATTCGCGAAGAAGAAGGGCGGAAAGCTCTGGTAGAGCTCGCTCAGCGTCGGCGCCTTGAAGCCCGTTCCAATGGAGGCCTTGAGCCGGGTGTCGTTGGCGGGGACCCATACCGGCGCCACCCGCCAGGTGGTCTTGCCGCCGAAGCGGCTGTTGTCGTCGTAGCGGACGTTGAGCGCGGAGTAGAGATGCGCTCCGAGCTGCGACTGCAGCTCCGCGAAGCCGGAGCTGATGTGCAGGCTGGCCGTGATCGGCTCCTCGATCTCGTCACGCTCGTACTCCGCCCCGAGCACCAATGTCGTCTGCGCCGCGAGCTTGAGGTTGCCCTGCCAGTCGGCCTTGCGCCGCTCGCCGGTGTTCAGGCCCGCCGGTGTCTGCGGCTGGACGGTCGAGGTGCGCAGATGCGAGTAAGCGAGCCCCAGCGTCTGATCGAGCACCCCCTCGAAACTGACCGCATGCCCCGTGAGGCGCATGAAGTATTCGTCGGTCGCCGCAGTGGTCTGCGCGGCAGCCGGCACGCCGGTGAAATCCGGCGGTGGATAGTCCTCGCCGGTGGTGTGCAGGTGGATATCGGTGTAACGGGCGACCAGCCCGAGATCGAAGTGGGGTGCGATGTCGTAGCCGAGCTTCGTCGAGAGCGTCAGGTTGTCGTCGTAGTCGTCGTTGCGCGCCTCGCCCGGCGGCAGCAGATCGAGCGGAGTCACCGGCGTTGCGCCGGCGTGGAAGTGCGTGGCGTTCACGCTGTAGTGCAGGCCTTCCTGCGAGCCGCTCAGCCGCGCCGCCTGGTTGAACGTGTCGAAGCTGCCCCCTTCCACTCCCGCGCCGAGTGTCGCAGGTCCGGCGCCGGAGCGGGTGACGATGTTGATGACGCCACCGATCGCATCCGAGCCGTACAGGCCGCTCTGCGGACCGCGCAGTACTTCGATGCGCTCGATATCGGCGGTGAGCAGCTGGCCGAAATCGAATGCGCCGTTAGCGTTGCTCGGGTCGCTCACGTCGATACCGTCGATCAGCACCTTGGTGTGGTTGGAGTTGGTGCCGCGCATGAACACCGAGGTGACGCCGCCCGCTCCGCCGGTCTGCACCACGTTGAGCCCAGGCACATCCTTCAGCACCTCGCTGATGGTGCGCTCCTGGCGCGCCTCGATATCGGCGGAGGTGATCACGGTCACGCTGCTCGCCACCTCGGCGGCGGGCGTCGCCACGCGCGTAGCGCTCACCACGACCGACTCCGGCCCATCGCCATCGCCGGCCCACGCCGCGCCGCACACCAACAGGCCGGCGAGCAATGCCAGTGCCGCTCGCAGCGGCGGGAGCCGCGCTCGGTCAGAGCGGGGGGCTCGCGCGGCACACGGCGTGCGGCGCGCTGCGGGGAGGGTCGCCATGTTTGACTCCTGAAAATGCACACACCCGTGCCCGAGGGGTCGTGGCATTTGCAGAGGCGGTAGCGCGCGATCGGCACGTGAGGCGCAGACCGGCAACCCGCATCGCCCGCCGCGACGCTCATCGGTTAATGCCGAGGCCGGTCTCCGGGCTCTCGAGCTGGAGCGTGACTCCCGGCGGATCGCCTTCCCGCGCCGTTTCTTACGGAAGCGCAGTGGCTCTGTGTGATCCGCCTGACTCGATTACCGTTGCGGGGGCAGCGCCGGCTTTGGACGAATCCACACCGGACTTCCCGTTTAACCGCTCCCCGCGTGTGGCCACAGCCTGCTGCTACACGCGTTGGAACGGACACCTCGTGCCGCGCGAAGCGTGCCTGCGCAGCGCACGCGGCGTCAAGAGCCGCGCGGGGCTGGGGCCGCCGTGGCATGATCCGCGACGTGGGACTGACCAAAAGCGACACTGGAACGAGGCAGCTCAACACGCTGGTGGAATGGACCGGCTACCTCAGTGTCGCGCCGCTCGTGTTGTGTCTGGCGGGGGTCGGATTGCTCCCGGACTACTCGTGGCAGGAGCTCGCGCAGCGCGCGGCGCTCGCCTGGGGTGCGCTGCTGCTGGTCGCTGCCGCTGCGGTGCACTGGGGGCTCGCGCTCGCCGGCCGCCTGCCGGCGCCACGCCTGCGCGGCGCGGCGGTGCTGGCCGCGGCCCTCGCCGGTGCGGGAGGCGTGCTGCTCGGCGGGCAACGGGGCCTCGCGTTGCTGGTCATCGGACATGGCGTCTTCTGGACCTATGAGAAGCACTCACTCGGGAGCCTGCTGCCCGCGGCGCATCTTGCGCTGCGCCGCCAGCTGACCTTCGCTACCTGCATGCTGCTCGCGCTCACGATGTTCGTGTCCGACGCCGCCGGCCTCAGCTGAGCGCAGGCTCGCGCCCGATGGAAGAGCTCGTCCCCGCACCGTGGCTGCGCCGCCTGATCACCGCGACGCTGCTCGCAGGCCTGCTGCTGCTCGGGGCGCGCGTGATGGAGCCTTTCATCGTGCCGGTGCTGTGGGCGGCGATACTCGGCTTCGTCACATGGCAGGCCCACGAGCGCCTGGTGAGCGCCTGCGGCGGACGACGCGTGCTCGCCGCGCTGCTGATGACCGTCGCGGTATCGCTCGCGGTGATCGCGCCGATCGCGTGGCTGGCGCTGGTGCTGAGGATCGAGCTGGTGCGCCTGTGGCACGACGCGCAGGCGCTCGCGGCCGGCGGTGCGCAGTTGCCGCCGGCCGTGCTGAGAATCCCCTGGATCGGCGAGCAGCTCGGCGATCTCATGGCGCGCATCGCGCAGGATCCGCACGTGCTCGGTTTCGAGTTGCGCAAGATCACCGATCACTCCTTCGACCATATCGCGCGCCTGGTGGGCGGCATCAGCCGGGAAGTGGTGAAGATGGCCTTTACTGCGCTGAGCCTGTTCTTCGTCTACCGCGACGGTCGGCGGCTCGCGGCAGAGCTCACCCAGGCCCTCGAGAAGGTGCTCGGCTCGCGCATACACGCTTACCTCACTGCGATCGAGCAGACGGTCAAGGCGGTGGTCTACGGCCTGGTGCTGACCGCGCTGGTGCAGGGTCTGCTGGTCGGCATCGGCTACTGGGTGGCGGGTACGGGAGCGCCGGTTTTTCTCGCCGCGCTCACCACCGTGTGCGGGCTCATTCCGTTCGCGGCCCCGACGGTGTGGCTCGGAGTATGCGTGTGGCTGCTCGTGACCGGCAGCACCGCGGCGGCGATCGGACTTGCTGTCTGGGGCGCGATCGTCCTCGGCTGGACCGATCACATCGTGCGGCCGTTCCTCATCAGCCGCGAAGCGGAGATTCCGTTCATCATCGTGCTGTTCGGCGTGCTCGGGGGACTGGCGACCTTCGGCCTGGTCGGCTTGTTCATAGGCCCCGTGATTCTCGCGGTGCTGCTCGCCATCTGGCGCGAGTGGCTCCTCGAGAGCCGTCCGCCGCTCGCTCCCGGGGCCGGCCGCCGCAGCGACTAGGCACCGAGGAACATGCGGTAGGCCGGGTTGGCGGTCTCCTCCACGTAGGCGTAATGCAGCTCGTTGAGGTGCTGGAGGAAATCGGCGCGCTCGGCGGGCGGGACCTGGATACCCGCCAGCACGCGACCGTAGTCCGAGCCGTGGTTGCGGTAATGGAACAGGCTGATGTTCCAGCGCGACCCGATCGCCTGCAGGAATCTCAGCAACGCGCCGGGGCGCTCGGGGAACTCGAAGCGATACAGCAGCTCGTGCGCGATGCCGCGCGCGTGCCCCCCGACCATGTAGCGCACGTGCAGCTTCGCCATCTCATCGCCGCTCATGTCGGTCACCGTGAAACCCGCGGAGCGCAGCTCGGCGAGCACCGCCTCCTTCTCGGCGCTGCCCCCGCTGAGGGCCAGGCCGGCGAATACCTGCGCGCTCTCGGCTGCGGCAAACCGGTAGTTGAACTCGGTGACGCTGCGCCGGCCGAGCGTCTCGCAGAAATGCAGGAAGCTCCCCGGGCGCTCCGGGATCACTGCCGCGAGCAGCGCCTCGCGCTCGCCGCCGAGATCAGCGCGCTCCGCGATGTGCCGCAGCCGGTCGAAGTTCATGTTGGCGCCGCTGTTGATTGCCACCAGTCGCTTGCCCTGCCAGCTCTCGCGCGCCACGTATTTCTTCAGTCCGGCTACCGCCAGCGCGCCGGCCGGCTCGACGATCGAGCGGGTGTCCTCGAAGACGTCCTGGATGGCCGCGCAGATCTCATCGGTCGACACCAGCAGGATCTCATCGACCTGGCCGCGACACAGTGAGAAGGTCTCCTCGCCGACACGCTTCACGGCCACGCCGTCCGCGAAGATCCCCACGCGCTCGAGCGTGACGCGCCGGCCGGCCCGCAGGGAGTCGTGCATGCCGGCCGCATCGTGCGGCTCGACTCCGATCACCTTCACGCCCGGATAAAGGTATTTCACGTACACCACGATACCTGCCAGCAGGCCGCCGCCGCCGACCGGCACGAAGATGGCGTCGAGCTCGCCTGCCGTCTGCCGCAGGATCTCCACTGCAATGCTGCCCTGGCCGGCGATGACGTCGGCATCATCGAAAGGGTGCACGAACACCCGATTGCGCTCGCGCGCGATCTGCAGCGAGCGCTCCTGCGCGCTGTCGTAGTCATCGCCGTGCAGCACCACCTCGGCACCGAGATCGAGCACCGCCTGCACCTTGATGTGCGGTGTGGTCTGCGGCATGACCACGAGCGCACCGATGCCGCGACGGCGCGCGGCGAGCGCCACGCCCTGCGCATGATTGCCGGCCGACGCGCACACCACGCCTCGCGCGGCGGCGCTCGCGGAGAGATGCGCGATGCGGTTATAGGCGCCGCGCAGCTTGAAGGAGAAGACCGGCTGCAGGTCCTCGCGCTTCAGCAGTACCTGGTTGCCGAGCCGGCGCGACAGGCGCGTCGCCGGCTCGAGCGGTGACTCGATGGCGACGTCGTAAACGCGCGCCTTGAGGATTCTCTCGATGTAAGGACTCGCCACGGAGGCGAAGCTTAGCGGGGCGCCCACCAAATTTCGCTGGAAGTTATGCAGCTGCTCGCGGGGTCGGTGGCCACGGTGCCGCGGTGGCCACGGTGCCGGCGACCTCATGAAGGGTCGCTCTCGGTGTCATGCGCATGGATCATGCGCGTGGATCGTGCGCAAGGACCGTGCGCATGCATCGTGCGCATGGAGGGTGGGAAGGTCATTTGCGCAGGTCCCTGCGCGCCCGCCGGGCACGGCGAGCGCAAGTGAGCGGCGGGATCTGGCCGCTCAGCGCTTGTCGGCGGGCTTGCGGACCGCGAAGCGGTACTGCGCGCGACCGATGGCGATCTGGTCGCCATCGCGCAGCGTCTGGCGGGTCACACGCCGGCCGTTGACCTGCACTCCGTTGGTGCTGTTCAGGTCCTCGATGATCGTGTTGACCGGGCCGACCAGGATGACCGCGTGGTGACGGCTGACGAACTTCGCTTCGAGCTGCAGGTCGTTGTCGGGCGTGCGGCCGATGCTGGTCTTGCGACCGAGCACGTGCACCACTTCGCGGCCGTCCGCGCTTTGGATCAGCAGGCGCGTGGCGGCATCGGGCACCGGCTCGGAGCCGGGCGCATCATCGCGCACCGGCCGCGCGGCCTCGCCCAGCAGCGTATTGCTGTCGGTGCCCGCGTGGCGTGCCTCGCTGGCCGCCTCGCGCCACTGCTGATTGGATTTCTCCAGCTCCGCGACCCGGGTGCCGCGGCTGCGTGTCTCCGCCTCGAGGCGATGCAGCGACTCCTCCGCGGCGTGCAGGTCGCTCTCGAGCTCGCGTATGCGCGCCACATGAGTGGCGGCCTCGGCCTGCAGAGCACGCACATTTTCGGCGTCGGCGAGCGCATTCTGCTCCAGCTCCCGTACTCGGGATTCGGCAGCGGCGACGCGGGCGAGATGAGCGCTGCGCTCCTGCTGCGCGGAGCGCAGCACTCCGCCCCACTCCTCCATTTCGCTGCGCACCGTACCGAGCTCGCTTTCGAGCTGCACGGCGCGCTGCCGCTCGGCCTCGAGGGCCGCTTCGAGCTCCGCGCCGCGGTCGCGCTGGCGCACGATCTCCGCCTGCTGCGCGGCATTGTGCGCAGCCGCATTCGCAGCGGCGCGGCGCGCTTCCTCGAGCGCGGCGGCGAGAGTCCTCTCCTCGCTGCGCAACCGCTCGAGCTCGCGCTGCTGCTCCGCGTCGCCCTCGGAGCGCCGGGCCACCTGCGCTTCGAGCGTGCGCACACGCTCGGCACCGGCATTGATCTCCGCCTGCAGCCGGCCGAGGCTCGCGCGCAGGCCCTGCGCTTCCTGCTGCCCGGCACGCAGCTCCGTGTCCCGCTGTGCCAGCATCGTCGTCAGCGTGCTGGTTCGCTGCTCGAGCTGTGTGATGCGGACGGCGCGCTGCGCGAGCTCGGTCTCGTGCGCGGCGAGCCGCTCATCGCGCAAGCTGAGCTCGCGCGCGAGCCGCGCCATCTCGAGGGTGCGCGACTCGGCTTCCTGCTGCAGCTCGGTGAGCACATGCTGCGCCAGCTCGCGCCGGTGCTCGAGCGTCTGCAACGCCTCGAGATAGCTCATCGCGCGCGCCCGCTCGTTATGCAGGTCCACCATGACCGCGAGCGAGTGCGCCTGACCCTCGGCCAGCTGCGCCTGCTGCTGCTCGAGCTCGCGGCCCGCGCGCGCACGCGTATCGCTGTCGAGCTCGGCGAGGCGCTCCTGCAGCTGCTGCGCGCGCGCCTCCGCGGCGGTGAGCAGCGCACGCGCGCGTATCAGCTCCTCGCTGGGGCCGGCAGCGCTTCTTTCCGCCGCCGCCAGTGCGCGCGCAGACTCCTCGAGGCGCGTCTCGTGCTGCGTGGCCGCTGCGCGTCGCGCCGCGATCTCGGCGCTCGAGCTGGCGCCGCGCTGCTCGGCCGCGGTGGCCCGCTCTTCCGCCGCGATCGCCCGCTGCTCGGCGGCTGCCGCACGCTGCTCCGCGCTCGCGACACGCTGCTCGGCGCTTGCGACGCGCTGCTCGGCGCTCGCGGCACGCTGAGCCGCTGCAGCCTGTGCGGCAAGCGCCTCGTCACGTGCGCGCTCGAGCTGCAGCAGCCTTTGTCCGTGGCTCGCGAGCCGCTCCTGGGCTTCCTGCAGCGCCGCGGTACGCTTCTGCAACTCCGCCTCGTGCTGCAAGCGCTGCTCCGCGCCCGCGGCAGCGGCGCTCAGCGCCGCACGGTTCGCAGGTGAGGGCGCCCAGCTGTCGGTCGCGACGTGATGCTCATCCTCCTGGATCTGCGGAGGCCTGATCGCCAGGGTCGCGCCTGCGTCGGACGCAGCCGCCGGGTCGAGCACGGGCAACTCGGCCGTGCTCTCGAGATCGGTTTGAGAAGGTGGCGCTGACGCTGGCGGCAGCGAACGCGAGCTCATCGGAATTCCCATTTTCCTTCATCCATCCGTGAAAAAGTGTAGCGCTGTGCGTGGTGCGGCTTGCACGCGCGCGGGTGAATATTGTGAGAAGTCTCCCGGAAATCCCTTCAGCCGCGCAGGAAGTCGCGTGCCGTCTCGGTGATGCGCTGCGGGGAACCGCTCAGCACCTCGAGCGCGCTCTCCGGCAGCTCGGTGACGCGCGTCGCCGGCAGGACCTCGCGCACACGCGCCGTTGCCTCCCACAGATCATCGTGCGGTCGCAGCACCAACAGGCGCTGGCTGAGGCGCGCCAGGCGCTCGCGCAACGGATACTGTGCGGCGGACTCGAGGATCCAGCGGGTCGTCTCCGAACGCAAGAGACTGTCGGTGGTCAGCGCAGCCTGGGCCTGGCTGCGCGCTGCCTGCCGCTCCGCCTCGGTGAGCAACGGCACCGACAGCAGAATCATGCGGGTGATCTGCGCGGGACGCGTCAGCGCCAGCTCCGTGGCCGGCACCGCACCACCACGCAGAGCCAACACCGCGACGTTGCGCAGGCGCATGTTGTCGAGAAAGTCGCCGATCGCGGCCGCGTACTCGCTCATGGCCGGGCGCTCGGTCGGCCCGTCGGACTCGCCGAAACCCGGCAGATCCGGGGCGTACATGGACCGGTCCTCACCGCTCAGCGCCAGGAGCCGGGTGAACACGCGTCCCGACCCCGGCAGGTCGTGCAGGCACAGGAGTGGTATCCCCTCCTCGAACCCGCCGCCCGGGGGCATTGCATGGTGCACGTGCAGCTGGCCGTAGCGGCATTCGAAATAGCCACGGCGCGCCCGCGTGACCGGCGCGGGCAGCTGGGTCGACGTTCCCCTCGGCATGGACGCCATAGTGCCATGATCTGCGCTCCTCTTGCGCCGGCGATCCGGGCGGGTAAATTGGGGCCATGAGGAGCATATGGATGCTGCCGGCGCTGCTGCTGCTTTCGGGCTGCGGCGTGGCGGAGACGGGCTCTAGTGCCGCGGCGTCAGCGGAGTCGGCAGCGCAGCAGGCGGCGCAGGCGCAGCGGGCGCAGGACAAGGTACGCCGGCAGATCGATGACGCCTACAGCAAGGCTGAGGAACAGCGCCGTGCGGCCGAGGCCGATGGACAGTAGCGGTGCAGAACCTGCAGGTGAGGATCCGGCGGCCGCCCGCGAGCGCGGCTGATTTCGAGCTCATCGAGAGCGAGCGGCCCGCGCTCGCCAATGGCGCATTCGTGGCGCGCGCCCTGTGGTTGGCCATCGACCCCTTCCGCTGTAGCACCGACCCGACGAGCCGCGGCCTGCCACGGCCCGGCGATGTGGTGCCCGCCCGTGGCGTCGGCCAGGTGATCGAATCGCGGCACGACGTTTTCGGCGTCGGAAGTCTCGTGGTTCTCGATTGCGGGCTGCAGCGACTGTGTGTGTCGAAGGGACAGCACGCGCGTCTGTTGCATCCCGGACAGACTCCGGCTTCCACGGCGCTCGGCGTGCTCGGAGCGCCCGGGATGGCGGCGTACTTCGGGCTCCTGCACCTGGCGCGTCTGCGGGCCGGAGAAACCGTGCTCGTGTCGGGCGCGGCCAACGCCGCCGGGGCCATGGCCGGGCAACTCGCGATCCTCAAGGGCGCGCGTGCCATCGGCGTCGCCGGCACGCGCGCCAAATGCGACTGGGTGACGCGCCACGCCAGGCTGTCCGCCTGCATCAATCTCGCTGCCGATAACGTGCAGGCCCGCCTGCGACTGCTCGCGCCGAACGGCGTCGACATCTACTTCGACAACGTGGGCGGCGAGCTGCTCGAGACGGTGGTGACGAGCGGGATCCTCAAGCAGGGCGCGCGCATCGTGCAGAACAGCGTCCTGCCGGTCGATCCCGATGCGCTGCGCGAACGCGGCGGCTATGCGCCGGGCACCCTGGACGTGCTGCGCATGGAGCTCAAGGACTACGAGCACCGGCGAGGTGAGTTTCTGCGCGATGCGATCGCCTGGTACGGCGCAGGGCGCATCGCCAGCAAGGAGCACGTCGTGGAGGGACTCGCCAACGCGCCCGCTCACCTGCTGCTTGCCATGCAGGGCGGAAACTTCGGCAGGCCGCTGGTGCGGCCCTGAGGGGCCAGGAGCCCGCCGCGCACCCGCGCGCGACGAGCTCCGATCACACTCTCAACGCCTGCGCCGGGCCGCCCGCCGGACGCGCCGCCCGGCGACGCGCGCACCTCGTGCGACGCGGCGGCCGGTGCGCCGCACCTTGCGCGCGGTCTTGCGAGCGACTTTCCGCGCGGCGCGGCGAGCCGCGGGCCGCGCCGCCTTGCGCGCCGTCTTTCTGCCCGCGCGGCGTACCTTCCTGGCGGCCTTGGCCGCGGAGCGGCGCACCTTTCTGCCCGCCTTCTTCGCCCGCTTCGCCACCTTCGCGGCGAGCACCGCTTTGGCGGCCTTCGCTGCGGGTGCCGTTGCGGCGGGCGCTGCCGCAGCAGCCGGCTTCGCCGGGGCAGGAGGCGCTTTGGGCGCCGCAGGGGGCTTCGCCGCCTTGGCGGGCGCGGGCGGCCTCTGCGCCGCGGAGCGGGGTGCTTCCTGCACCGCGAACGCACCCCCCTGCGGGTCCATCAACATCGCGATCCAGCTTCCCCCCGGCACCTCCATGGGCCCGTTGAGGAGCCGCCCGCCGGCGCTCTTGGCAGCGGCCACGGCGCGACTGGCATCCGGGACGTGCACATAACTCAGCCACGATGGAGCGGTGGAGGGACTCTCCACGTTGTACATGCCGCCGACCCCGTTGCCCCCATGCTGAAACACCTGGTAGATCCCCATCGAGCCCATGTCGTGGCTGGGCCCCTTGCTCCAGCCGAACAGCTGTCCGTAGAAGCGCAGCGCCGCGGTGAGATCGGTGGTCGCGAGCTCATGCCAGGAGAAGCCCCCCTGGGCGGGAGGCGCGGCGGGTGGCGGGCCGCCCGCCGGAGTGAACACCGCGAAGGTCGCACCCTGTGGATCGGCGAGCACCGCGAAACGGCCGACGTTGGGAATATCCGCGGGCGGCTTGACGATACGCGCGCCGAGTCCCTGCGCCTGCGAGCAGGTGCTGTCCACGTTCGGCGTGCCGACATAGACGAGCCAGTGCGGCGGGGTCGATCCGGCTTCGCCCGGCAGCGCCATGAGGCCGGCGATCTGGGTCTCGCCGGACATCCAGATCGTATAGCCCGGCATGCTGGAGGGCGCGGTGTGCCACGGCAGCACCTTGGGGTAGAACGCGGCGGCGCCGGCGGTGTCATTCGTCAACAACTCGTGCCACACGAATCGTCCCAGGACTTCGGCGTTGCTCATGGTGAGTCTTCCTCTTGTTTGCGAGCGACAACTGCGGTCGACGATGGGCGCAACATTCTGCCCTTCTCCGCTGCCGCCTGCCACGGCTCTCGCACGGATTCGTGCCGTGCCAGCCGATGCTGGTGCCAGATCAGATACAACCCGCTCCCGATCACGACGGCCCCGCCCAAACAGACACGCAGCGAAGGCAGGACGTGCCACACCACCCGGTCGATCGCAATGCCCCACAGGAGCGCGCTGTATTCGAACGGCGAGACGACCGACGGCGGTGCCCTCCGGAAGGCCTCGGTGAGCAGGTATTGGGCGGTGGCCGCCAGGAGCCCCAGCCCGAGAAGCCACTTCCAGTGTACGTGCTCGATCGGCACCCAGGTGGGGAAGGCGATGGCGCCCGCGAAGACCGTCATGAGCCCGATGGTCCAGAACACGACGCTGACCGTGGTATCGCTGCGGGTGAGGACCCGCACCGCGATCGCGCTCAGCGCATAGGCGATGGCGCCGATGAGGGCGGCGGCCGCACCGAGGGTGCTCAGCCCGGAGGCGGTCGGCCGCAGGATGATGAGCACACCGGCCAGACCGGCGAGGATCGCCACCCAGTTGCGCCAGTCGACGCGCTCCCGCAGCAGCGGCACGGACAGCGCGGCGACGATGAGCGGTGCCGACAGGAACACCGCATATGCGTTGGCGAGCGACAGCACGCGCACGGCGTGGATGAATCCGCCCAGGACCACCACCGCGAGCAGGCCGCGCAGCAGATGCATGCGCCAGCGCACCGGTCGCAGGTCCCGGAGCCGTCCGGCAAGCAGCACAGGCAGCAGCGTGAAGGGCAGCGAGGTGGCGCCGCGCAGCGCCGCCACCTGCATGGGCGGGTAGTGAGCGGACAGCAGCTTGAGTATGCCGTCCATCAGCGAGAATACGGCGACCCCGCCGACCATGCTGGCGATGGCGCGCAGTCGCGTCGATGGCATGGTCAGCCGCTCAGGTCCGCCTCCGGCTGCCGGCCGGCGCGGCCCATCGGACGGTAGCGGGTGCCGAGCAGACGCGCCGGCAAGGGATACGCGCTCATCAGTGACACGATGAGCGATGAGGCATAGGGGACCGCCTGGATGAGCAGCACTACGATCCAGGCCACATGATCGGGGCCGGCATTCTGCGGCAACGCCGTGTACGAGACGGCCCACGCCGAGAGCAGCAGCCCCGACATCATCAGCGTCTCCTCGCGCGCGGCGCCTAGCGCGTGCCACAGCCCGGAGGTCCGGCGCTTCTTCGGCGTGCGGAAGAACGGCTCGCTGCGCGTGACCAGGCCCGTCGCGGTCGCGCGGCCGATGGTGTGAGTGAGGGCAAGCCCCGCGATGGCCGCGGCGAGCGTCTGGCGCAGGTTGGCACCGACCCGCACGTGATAGAGATGCACGAGCTTGGCGAGCTTGAAGGTGAACAGGGAGAGCGGCAGCACCGAGTACAGCACCAGCGGCGCATCGATACGGCCGGGGGCCCACACCATGGCTGCCGACCAGCCGAGCGCGGCGAGGTTGAACAGCAGATTGCACCCATCCGCGATCCACGGCAGCCAGCCGGCGATGAAGTGATAGCGCTGGCCGGGCGAGAGCGGTCCACCCTCGAGAAACAGCGCCCGCGCGTGCGCCTTGATGATCTGCATCGCGCCGTAGGCCCAGCGGAAGCGCTGCTTCTTGAAGTCGATGAAGGTGTCCGGCATGAGGCCGCGGCCGTAGCTCTCGGGCACGTAGCTGGCGTCGTACCCGCCCTCGAAGATACGCAGCCCGAGCTCCGCGTCCTCGGTGATGCACCACTCCGCCCAGCGGCACGCCTCGAGCTGGCGACGTCGCACCATGGTCATGGTGCCGTGCTGGATGATGGCATTGCGCTCGTTGCGCGTGATCATGCCGATCTGGAAGAAGCCCCGATACTCGGCGTAGCACATCGCCTTGAAGGCGTTCTCGCCCGCATCCCGGTAATCCTGTGGCGCCTGCACGATGGCGATGCGCTCGTCGAGGAACGCCGGGGTCAGGTCGCGCAGCCAGCGGGCATCGACCACATAGTCGCTGTCGATCACCGCCACGATGGCCGCATCGGGTGCCGTGCGGTCGAGCGCGTAGTTGAGGGCGCCCGCCTTGAAGCCTGCGAGCGGCGCGACGTGGAAGAAACGGAAACGCGGGCCGAGCGTCGCGCAATGCGCCTCGACCGGCCGCCACACCTGCTCATCGCGGGTGTTGTTGTCGATCACCAGCACCTCGAAGTCCGGGTAATCGAGCCGTGCGAGCGCGTCGAGCGTCTCGATGAGCATCGCCGGCGGCTCGTTGTAGGCCGGCACGTGTATGGAGACCTTCGGCGCCATGGCGCTCATGCTGAGCGTCGGCGCACCGAGGCGGCGGCGGTACTGCACCCAGTGCGCTTCGGCCCACTCGTGCGCCTCGGCGAGCAGCACCAGCAGCACACCCAGCATGCCCAGCAGCAGCAGCACCCCCGACACCACGCTCGAGACGGTCATGTACTGTTGGGTGAAGTCGTAGATCACCCATACGGCGATGGTCGCCGCGGCGTAGACCACCACCGCGAGAAAGCTGCGGCCGCGATTGCGCAGCGTGTCGCTGTTCAGATAAAGCAGCCCGAGCACCAGCAGCGATACCGCGATCGAGACGGCGGCGAGGATGTGCCATTCGGGAATGCGCACGATCGGCGCGGTGAACGCGAACTTCGGCCGGCGCTCGACGTCGTAAACGCCCCAGTAGGACCCGACTGCGCCTTCGAGGAATGCCTTCCAGGGCTGATCGAAGGCCTCCATCACGTAGTACGTGATCTGCTCCTTCTGCGCCCGGTAGAGGAAGCGCCGCAGGAACAACGCCTCGTTGGCCACCGAGGCCACCGCGGACTCGTGGGTACGTCCGCGGCTCGGCCAGCCGATCTCGGCCACCACGATCGGCTTGTGCGGGAAAGTCTTCTGAAGGCGCTTGTACTGCGCGAGCGAATAGTCGAGCGCCTTGTCGACGGCCACGCCCTCCCAGTACGGCAGCAGATGCACGCCGATGAAATCGACGTGTTGTGCCAGCTCGGGGTGCGCGAGCCAGGTGTGCCAGGTCTCGGCCGTGCCTACGGGCTGGGAGACGGCCGCGCGCGCCCGGTCGAGATCCTTCTCGAGCTCCTCCACGGGCAGATCCCCGCGCAGCAGCACCTCGTTCCCGACGATGACCCGCACCACGTTCTGATGCGTGTTGGCGAGCTCGATGGCGCTCTTCAGCTGCTCGTCGTTCTTGTCACGGTGCGTGTCCAGCCAGACGCCGAGCGCGACGTTCAGCCCGTGGCGCTCGGCGAGCTCCGGCACATCGGCGAGGGTCGCCGCGACGCTGTAGGTACGGACCGCCTTCGCCTTGCCCTCGAGCAGCGCCAGGTCGGCGTCGATCTCGGCGTCGGTCGGCATCTCGAGGTGAGTCGGATCCTCGTTGGCGCGGAACGGGGAGAAGTCGAAGCCCTGGATCAGGGCGGGCCAGGGCGGCTCGCGCGTCGGACGGTTGAGGTAGGCCCAGACTGCGAAGGTGAGCGTGGCGAACACCGCCGCGATCAGCAGGCTCGGAATGCTCTTCACGTGCCGAACGCCCGGCTACCAGGTACCGGTGTTGGGCATGGACTTCCACGGCTCCGCGGGCGCGAGCGATGCGCCCTTCTGCAGCAGCTCGATCGAGATGTTGTCGGGTGAGCGCACGAACGCCATGTGGCCATCGCGCGGCGGCCGCAGGATGGTGACGCCGTGGTCCCGCAGGCGCTGGCAGGTGGCGTACAGGTCATCCACCTCGTAGGCAAGGTGCCCGAAGTTGCGCCCACTGCCGTAGCTCTCGGGGTCCCAGTTGTGGGTGAGCTCGACCTGCGCGCTCTCGTCGCCGGGGGCGGCCAGGAAGATGAGCGTGTAACGACCCTGCGGGTAGTCGCGCCGCGAAAGCTCCTTCAGGCCGAGCGCATCGCAGTAGAAGCGCAGCGATGCCCCCGGATCGGTGATGCGGACCATGGTGTGCAGATACTTCATAGAGCCTCTTCAGAACATCTCCGAGGGACCGGGAGTCTTGATGTCGACCTTGTGGCGCGAAGGGATGAATTCGCCGGTGATCATCTCGTCGTAGCTCTGCCCCGGGCCCACCATCGGGTACACGCCGGCGTCCGGGTCGATCATCACCTCGAGGAATGCGGGTCCCTTGAAGGAGAGGAAGTCGGGGATGATGCGTGGCACGTCGGCCTTGTGCTCGAGGCGCATGGCGTAGCGAAAGCCGTCCGCCTGCGCCGCCTTCACGAAGTCCTTCTTGTGGAGCGAGCGGTCGCTCGCGGACAGCCGCCCCTTGAAAAAGAGCTTCTGCCACTGCTTCACCATCCCATCGCCGAAGTTGTTGAGCACCACCACCTTCACCGGCAGGTCGTAGGTGGTGACGGTCTCGAGCTCGCCGATGTTCATGCGAATGCTCGAGTCGCCATCGATATCGATGACCAGCCGCCGTGGTTGCGCGATCTGTGCACCGATCGCCGCGGGCAGCCCGAACCCCATCGTGCCCATGCTGCCGGAGGTGAGCCACAGCCTCGGCCCGGTGAAGTCGCAGTACTGTGCCGCCCACATCTGGTGCTGTCCGACACCGGTGGTGATGATCGCGGCGCCGTGGGTGTGGCGGTTGATCTCCTCCAGCAGGTAGTTCGGCTGGATGAGGGGGCTGGCGCGATCGTAGTTCATGGCATAGACGCGCTTGAGCTCGGCGAGCTCCGCGTGCCAGGTCGAGAAATCCCGCGCGAAGCCCTGCTGCCGGCCGTGCGCGAGAAGCGCCTGCAGCGCCTCGCGCACGCGCCCGATGTGGCTCCAGTGCACGCGCTTGACCTTGTTCACCTCGGCCCGATCCACATCGAGATGGGCGATGCGCCGCGCATTCTTGGCGAATTTCGCCGGCACGCCGGCCACGCGGTCATCGAAACGCGCTCCGACCGCGATCAGGAAATCGCAATCGTCCACCGCGTAATTGGCGAAGGCGGCACCGTGCATGCCGAGCATGCGCATGGAAAGGGGATGGGTGGTATCGAGCGAGCCGATGCCCATGAGCGTGGTCACCACCGGTATCCCGAAGCTCGTCGCGAGCTCGCTGAGCGCCCCGGCAGCGTTGCCATTGATGACACCGCCGCCGGCATAGATCAGCGGCCGTCGCGACTCCTCCAGCATGCCGAAGAAGTGCGCCGCCGCCGGCGCATCGATCGCGGCCTGCTCGAGCTCCTGCTGGCGGCGCCGAAATCCCGGGATGGGCAGCAGTCCCTCGCCCTGGAACACACCTTCCCAGTTCTGAACGTCCTTCGGCACATCGACCACGACCGGCCCCGGCCGTCCGCTGCGCGCGATCTCGAAGGCCGTGCGCACCGTGCGCTCGAGTCGGCTCGGATCCGTCACGAGGAAAATATGCTTGGCGACCGAGCCCATCATCGTCGGGACGGGTGCCTCCTGGAACGCGTCGGTACCGATCGCGGCCGTAGCCACTTGACCAGAAATCACTACAATCGGTATGGAATCCGCCATGCAGTCGCGCACGGGTGTAACAGTATTGGTGGCTCCGGGGCCGCTGGTCACGAGGCACACACCCACACGCCCGCTGGCGCGCGCGTAGCCGGCGGCCATGAAGCCCGCGCCCTGCTCGTTGGCCGGCACGATGAGCGGGATCTGCGGCTCGGAGGCGGCAGCGGCCTGCTCGTTGTAGAGGAACACGGCGTCGTAGGTCGGGAGGATCGCACCGCCGCTGTAGCCGAAAATCGCGGTGACCCCCTCGTCCGCGAGCACCTGCATGATCATGCGGGCACCGCTCATGCGCTGGCCGGCGAGCGGATGCGCCATCGGGCGTGGCTGGATCACGGTGTCACTCATCGACGCGCTTTTCGTAAATCGCTGCAGGGATTCGCGGGGACCGAGGAGCCTAGCAGCTTGGGTCCATGGTGCAAGCGTGCGGGGATCCTTTATTCTGCGGGCTCCCGCGTCGGGCTCGGCGCCTTTTTTCCCGCGTTTTCATGCGTCATATCATCGCCATCCTGCTGCAGAACGAGGCCGGTGCGCTGACACGCGTCGCCGGCATGTTCTCCACCCGCGGCTACAACATCGAGTCGCTCTCGGTCGCTCCGACGGATGATCCCACCGTGTCGAGGCTGACTCTCGTCACCACCGGGTCCGATCCCGTCATCCAGCAGATTGCGAACCAGCTCAACAAGCTCGTGGACGTGGTGCACGTGCTCGACATGACCCGTGGCGAGCATCTCGAGCGCGAGCTCGTGCTGCTGAAGCTGCGCGTGCCCCCCGGACAGACCGATACCGTGCGCGGCCAGGTGGTGCGCAGCGGCGGCCGGGTCCTCGACCCGGCAGTCGAGGGCTTCATCGTGGAGCTCACGGCGAGCGAGGCGGAGGTGAACGACTTCGTGGCCGCGCTGGGGCAGCAGTCCGAGCTCCTGGAAGTGGTGCGCAGCGGGACGCTCGGCATCAGCCGCAGCGCCCGGCCGCTGCGCGCGCGGGCCGCGCCGGCGCCGGCCGGCTAGCCTGGGTCAGCTGGCCTCAGCCGGCCAGGCTTAAGGCACGAGGACCGTCGACCCGGTGGTGCGCCGCGCCTCGAGGTCGCGATGGGCATCGGCAGCGCGCGAGAGCGGGTACTGCTGGCCGATGACGATGCGCACCTTGCGCGCGCGCACCGCGGCGAACAGCTCGCGCGCCGCCGCCTCGAGCTCGGCACGCGTCGCCACATAGTGAAACAGCGTCGGGCGGGTGAGGAACAGCGAGCCGCGCTTGCTGAGCTCCAGGGGGCTGATGGCCGGAGGCGGCCCCGAGGCATTGCCGAAGGTCACCATCATGCCGCGGCGCCTGAGACAATCGAGCGACTCCATGAAGGTGTCCTTGCCGACCGCGTCGTAGACGACCGCCACACCCGCGTCGCGGGTGAGTTTCCGGACACTCGGCACGAGCTCATCGCGACCGGAGATGAGGACATGTCTGCAGCCGTGCTTGCGGGCGAGCTCCGCTTTCGCCTCGCTCCCGACCACTCCGATGACCGTGGCACCGAGGGACTTCGCCCATTGGCAGAGAATCAGTCCGACGCCACCGGCCGCGGCGTGCACCAGGATCTGATCGCCACGCGCCACGCGGTAGGTTCGGCGGATCAGAAACTGCGCGGTGAGTCCCTTCAGCATGAGCGCCGCCGCCTGCGGGTCGGAGATGCCGCGCGGCACGCGTACCACGCGCTCGGCCGGCACGTTGCGGACCTCGGCGTACGCGCCCGGGCTCGGGAAGACATAGGCGACTCGCTCACCCACGCGCAGTCCCCGCACGCCGCGTCCCAGCGCCGTGATGACTCCCGCCGCCTCACGCCCGAGTCCGCTCGGCAAGCTCACCGGATACAGCCCGGTCCGGTCGTACACGTCGATGTAGTTGACCCCGATCGCGGTGTGGCGGATCTGCACCTCGCCGGCGGCCGGCTTGCCGGGATCGACGTCCTCGAGGCGCAGGACTTCCGGTCCGCCGTTCTCGTGAATGCGTATGGCGCTCGGCATGGTGGCTACAGCGCGCTGTCGTCGGTCTCGCCGGTACGAATGCGGATGACCCGCTCGATGTCGGTGACGAAGATCTTGCCGTCGCCCACCTTGCCGGTCTTGGCGGACTTCATGATGGCCTCGATCACCTGATCGACGAGGTCCCCGCGCACCGCCACCTCGATGCGTGTCTTGGGGACGAAGTCCACCACGTACTCGGCGCCGCGATAGAGCTCGGTATGCCCGCGCTGGCGGCCGAATCCCTTCACTTCGGTGACCGTCATGCCCGACACACCGATGTCGGAGAGAGCGGCGCGTACGTCGTCGAGCTTGAAGGGCTTGATGATCGCGGTCACGAGCTTCATGAGCAGGCACTCCGTCCGGCAACTGCGGCGCGAGTCGATTTTGCAGCTTCCATGCCATGACGTCGAATCGCGACGTGAACCGCAGGCTGCCCGTGGCCGCCCCTCCCGGTGCCTGTGGAGGCTGCACCATCCTGGAGCGTTGCCGGGCGCGGCGTGCTCCGCCGTGGTGCGGCCAGCCGGCCGGGCTGGCGCTGTTGGGCTATCCTTCGGGCGATGTACGAGCGCATCGTGATCGCAGGTGGCGGACAGGCCGCCGTGCAGGCGGTCGACACTCTGCGCCGGCGGGGATTTCCAGGGCAGGTGACGCTGATCGGGGATGAGCCCTGGCCACCGTACCAGCGGCCGCCGTTATCGAAGAAATACCTCGCCGGCAGTCTCGAGCGCGAGCGGCTCCTCATCCGGCCCGCCGCCTTCTTTGCCGATCATGCGATCACGACGCACTTCGGCCGGCGCGTAATGGAGATCGGGCGCGGCGACCGTCAGGTGCGGCTCGATGACGGTGCGGTAGTGCCCTACGACGCGCTGCTGCTGGCGACCGGGAGCCGGCCGCGCCAGCTCACCGTCCCGGGGCACGACCTCGCGGGCATCCATTACCTGCGCACTCTCGCCGACGCCGACCGCATCCGCGGCGAGTGCGCGGCCCGCGGGCGGCTGGTGATCATCGGAGGCGGATACATCGGGCTGGAAGTCGCCGCGACCGCACGCGAGCTCGGCATGGAGGTCACCGTGCTCGAGATGGCGCCGCGGCTGATGAGCCGTGTCACGTGCCCGGAGGTGTCAGCTTTCTACGAAGCGGAGCACACGCGCCACGGGGTCCACATCCGCTGCAACGAGCTCGTGCGGGCGCTGCACCGGGAACCCCGCACGGGGCGCGTGCGCTCCGTGCTGACCGAGGGCGGTCACGAGTATCCCGCCGACCTCGTGGTCGTCGGGGTAGGCGTCGCGCCCGCCGATGAGCTCGCGCGGGCCGCAGGTCTCGAGTGCGAGAACGGAGTGGTGACCGATGTCCACTGCCGCACGGCGGATGCGGCGATCTACGCCGCCGGTGACTGCGCCAGCCATCTGAACCGCCAGTATGGCCGGCACCTGCGACTGGAGTCGGTCGACAATGCCTTCGAGCAGGGCACGACCGTCGCGCTGAACATGCTCGGCAACGAGACGGTGCACGACAAGGTGCCGTGGTTCTGGTCGGACCAGTTCGACCTCAAGCTGATCATCATTGGTGTCGGCCATGGCTACGACAGTGCCATCCTGCGTGGATCGCCGGCGAGCCGCAGCTTCAGCGTCTGCTACCTGCGCGGTGGCGAGCTGGTGGCACTGGACAGCGTGAACACGCCGAAGGACCAGATGGCGGCGCGCAAGCTGATCGCGGTGCACGCTCGTCCCAACGTGGACAAGCTCGCCGACATCTCCGTGCCGCTGCGGGATGCGCTGTGAGCGGCTAACGCAGTACGACCAGCAGATCCTTCGCCTCCACCGCCTGTCCGGGCCGCACCAGCACCTCAGCCACCTCGCCGGCCGACTCCGCGCGCACCGCCGTCTCCATCTTCATGGCCTCGAGCGTCAGCAGCCTGTCGCCACGGGCGACCCGCGTCCCAACGACCGCGCCGAGCGTCGCCACCACCCCCGGCATGGGAGCCCCGATGTGGCGTGGATTGCCCGGCTCGGCCTTGCGCGGCACCGGGCGCGTCGCAACCTGACGCCGGTCCACCACGCGCACCGAGCGCGGCTGGCCATTCAGCTCGAAGAACACCGTGCGCGTGCCGTCCTCGTGGGGCTCGCTGGTTGCGACGTAGCGAACGATCAGCGTCTTGCCGCGCTCGAGATCGAGCGTGATCTCCTGTCCGGGCTCCATGCCGTAGAAGAAGACGGCGGTCGGCAGGATGCCTGGATCGCCGTAGAGCTCGCGATCGCGCGCATAGTCCTCGAACACCCGCGGATACATGAGCGCAGAGGCGAGGTCGTCGTCGCTGACCGGTTGCGCCGCACGCTGCTGCAGCCGCGCACGCTCGGCCTCCAGATCCACCGCGCGCAGCGCCGCGCCGGCGCGCGTGCTCAGAGGCTGCGCGTCCTTCAGCACCTTGCGTTGCAGCGCCTCGGGAAAGCCGCCGTAGGGTTGACCGAGCTCACCGCGCAACAGCTGCACCACGGACTCGGGAAATGCCACCTCGGTGTCGGGGTCGAGCAGCTGTTGCCGCGTGATGCCGGAGCCGGCCATGAGCAGCGCCAGATCGCCGACGACCTTGGAGGTCGGCGTGACCTTGACGATATCGCCGAGCAGCTCGTTGGCCTCCGCGTAGGCGCGCGCCACCTCCGGCCAGCGGGCTTCGGCGATACCGAGCGCGCGTGCCTGCTCGCGCAGATTGGTGTACTGCCCACCGGGCATGCCGTGCACGTACACCTCGGAGGCGCCGGCACGGATGTCGCTTTCGAAGGCGAGGTACTGGCGGCGCACCTGCTCCCAGTACCCGGAGATCCTGCGTACCGCATCCGGATCGAGGCCCGTGTCGCGCTCGGAGAAGCGCAGCGCCTCCACCAGCGAGCCGAGGTTCGGCTGCGAGGTGAGGCCGCTCATCGCATCGATCGCCGCATCGACGGCATCGGCGCCGGCGGCCACGGCGGCGAGCACGCTGGCAGCGCCGATGCCGCTGGTATCGTGGGTGTGGAAATGCACCGGCAGACCGGTTTCCTGCCGCAGCACCTTCACCAGCTCGTACGCCGCCCGCGGCCGCAGCAGGCCCGCCATGTCCTTGATGCCGAGCACGTGTGTGCCGGCCGCCTCGAGCTCGTGCGCGAGCCGCAGGTAGTAGTCGAGCGTGTACTTGCGCTCGCGCGGGTCGAGAAAGTTGCCCGTGAAGCAGATCGCCGCCTCGCACAGCTTGCCCGCCTCGCGCACCGCGTCGATGGACACGCGCATGTTCTCGACCCAGTTGAGCGAGTCGAAGATGCGGAACAGGTCGATGCCGGCAGCGGCGGCACGCGCCACGAAGAAACGCACCACGTTATCGGGATAATGCGTGTAGCCGACCGCATTGGCCCCGCGCAGCAGCATCTGCAGCAGCAGGTTCGGCAGCAGCGCCCGCAGTGCGCGCAGCCGCTGCCACGGGTCCTCGCGCAGGAAGCGCAGCGCCACATCGAAGGTGGCGCCGCCCCAGCACTCGAGCGAGAACAGCTGCGGGAGCAGGGCGGCGTAGCAGGGTGCGATCGCCGTCATGTCGAGGGTGCGCACGCGCGTCGCGAGCAGCGACTGATGCGCATCGCGCATGCTGGTATCGGTGATGAGCACGCGCCGCTCGGCGCGCATCCAGCGTGCGAAAGCCTCCGGGCCGAGCTCATCGAGCTGCTGCTTGCTGCCGGCAGCCGCGCGCGGCAGCGGGCCCGGCGGCGGCTGCGCGGATTCCAGCCGCGCGGGGCGGGGCCGGCCCTGCACCTCGGCGTTGCCGTTGACGATGATGCCGCCGAGGTAGCTGAGGATGCGGGTCGCGCGATCGCGTTTGCGCGGCCACTGCAGCAGCTCCGGCGTCTCCTCGATGAAGCGCGTGCTGTAGTCGCCGGCGGCGAAGCGCGGGTGGGTGATGAGCTGATCGAGGAAGCGCAGGTTGGTGACCACGCCGCGGATGCGGAACTCCCACAGCGCGCGGTGCATGCGCGCAATGGCTTCCGCCGCCTCTGGTGCCCAGGCGGTCACCTTGACCAGCAGCGAGTCGTAGGAGCGGGTGATGATCGCGCCGGTGTAGGCGGTGCCGGCATCCAGGCGGATACCGAAACCTGCGGGGCTGCGGTAGGCGGAGATCTTGCCGTAGTCCGGCACGAAGTTGTTTTCGGGATCCTCGCTGGTGATGCGGCACTGGAGCGCATGCCCGCTCAAATGGATGTCCTGCTGGCGCGGCACGCCGCTGTCGGCGGCGCCGATGCGCGCGCCGGCCGCGATGCGGATCTGTGCCTTCACGAGGTCGATGCCCGTCACGCACTCGGTGACCGTGTGCTCGACCTGGATGCGGGGATTCACCTCGATGAAATAGAACTGGCCGCTGTCGGCGTCCTGCAGGAACTCGACCGTGCCCGCGCTCGTGTAGCCCGCCGCCCGACCGAGCGCGAGCGCGGCCTCACACAGTTGCGCACGCTGAGCCGCGCTCAGAAAAACCGCCGGGGCGCGCTCGACCACCTTCTGGTGCCGTCGCTGGGCGGTGCAGTCGCGCTCGAACAGGTGCACGAGGGTCCCGTGCAGGTCCCCGAGGATCTGCACCTCGACGTGCCGGGCGCGCTCGACCAGCTTCTCGACATACACCTCGTCGTTGCCGAAGGCGAGGAGCGCTTCGCGCCGGCACAGCGGCAGGAGCGCGGCCAGCTCGGCGGCGTCGCGCACCACGCGCGTGCCGCGGCCGCCGCCACCCCAGCTGGCCTTGAGCATCAGCGGAAAGCCGATTCGCCGCGCGATACCGGCACACGCCTCGGGATCGGCCGGCAGCGGCCCACTCGCTGGCATGACCGGCACGCCCGCGGAGACGGCGAGCTCGCGCGCACGCACCTTGTTGCCGAATACGGCGAGCGTGTCCGGTTCGGGGCCGATGAAGGCGATCCCGGCGGCCCGACAGGCGCGCGCGAATGCGGGATTCTCGGCGAGAAAGCCGTAGCCCGGGTGAATCGCTTCCGTCCCGGACTCGCGCGCGATGCGCAGGATCCCATCGATGTCGAGGTACGCTTCGATCGGTCCCTTGCCGCTGCCGAGCAGATACGACTCGTCGGCCTTGGTGCGATGGAGCGAGAAGCGGTCCTCGTGCGAGTACACCGCGACCGTACGCAGCCCCAGCTCGCTCGCGGCCCGCATCACCCGGATGGCGATCTCGCCGCGATTGGCGACCAGAACACTGCGTAGCCGCTGCGACATCGCGCGTTTAACCTTAAGATCTGCAGTCCGGATTGAAAGCGCTGCCGCATGCGCGGCGGGTAAGCGCTTCGATCATAGCCGCTGAAAGGAAAGCATGTCGCGCAGCAATCCGACCGGGATCGTGCTCGTGCTGCTCGCGCTGGCGAGCGCCGCCGCCGGTGTTGCGGCGTCTGCCGCGCCCGCCGCGCCACCGCCGGTCGTCATCGTCATTCACGGCGGTGCGGGAGTGATCGAGCGGTCCAGGATGACTCCGGCGCTCGAGGCTTCCTACCGGGCTGGCCTCGCGGCGGCGCTCGATGCCGGTTTCGAAGTGCTGGCGCGCGGTGGCAGGAGCCTCGATGCGGTGATCGCGGCGGTGCGCACCCTGGAGGACGACCCGCAGTTCAATGCGGGCCGTGGCGCGGTGCTCAACCACGAGGGCGACGCGGAGCTCGATGCAGCCATCATGGACGGCAGCGGGCCACGTGCGGGCGCCGTGGCTGCCGTGCGCCACGTGAAGAACCCCATCGAGCTCGCCCGGCTCGTGATGGACAGGAGCCCGCACGTGCTGCTGGTGAGCGAGGGGGCCGAGGATTTTGCGCTCGAGCAGGGCGTGCCGCTCGCGCCGCGCGACTACTTCCGCACCCCCGCGCGCGAGCACGAGCTCGAGGAGGCGCGGCGCGCCGAGGCGGCACAGGCACGCAGCACCGGCACCGTCGGCGCGGTGGCGCTCGATCGGGACGGAAATCTCGCCGCCGGCACGTCCACCGGTGGGCTCACCAACAAGCATCGCGGCCGCGTCGGCGATACGCCGCTCATTGGCGCCGGCACCTACGCGAGCAACGAGGGCTGTGCGGTATCGGGCACCGGCCAGGGCGAGTACTTCATGCGGCAGGTGGTCGCGTACGATGTGTGTGCGCTGGTGAAGTACCGCCGCATGACGCTCGCGCAGGCGGTGCACGAAGTGGTGCAGGTGAAGCTGCGCCGCAGCGGCGGCGAGGGCGGGCTCATTGCGCTCGACCGCGCCGGCAACGTCAGCATGGACTTCAACAGTGTCGGCATGTTCCGCGGCGCGCGCGATTCGCGCGGGCGACGCGAGATCGGCATGTACCGCGACACGGATCACTGAGGCAGCGCACTTGTACGCCATCGCCATTCATGGCGGCGCCGGCGCCGTGCCCCGCGGAACGCTCCCGGCCGAGCGCGAGCGCAACTATCTCGGCGGGCTCGGGGATGCGCTCGATGGCGGTTATGCGGTGCTCGAGCGCGGCGGCACGAGTCTCGATGCCGTCGCGACCGCGGTGCGGCTGCTGGAGGATCATCCGTCGTTCAACGCCGGGCGTGGTGCCGCACTCACCCGCGATGGGGCCGCGGAGCTCGACGCCGCCATCATGGATGGCCGGCAGGTGCGCGCCGGTGCAGTGGCCTCGGTGCGCCACGTGAAGAATCCCGTCGACCTGGCGCGGCGGGTGATGGAGAAATCGCGCCACGTGCTGCTGGTCGGTGCCGGAGCGGAGGAGTTCGCGCTGGAAGAGCATTTCACGCTGGTCCCCAATCTCTATTTCCGCACCGCGGAACGCCTCGAGCAGCTCGAGTCCGAGCAGCGCGGCGAGCGCGTATCGGATCTGGTGCCGCCCGCATCTTCCGGCACCGTCGGCGCCGTGGCGTGCGATGCGAACGGCAACCTCGCCGCGGCCACCTCGACCGGCGGCATGACCAACAAGCGCCCCGGGCGGGTCGGCGACTCGCCCATCATCGGCGCCGGCACCTATGCGAAAAACGGTGTCTGCGCAGTCTCCGCCACCGGGCACGGCGAGTACTTCATCCGCGCAGTCGCGGCGCATCACGTGTGCGCGGCGGTCGAGTACCGGGGTCTCACTCTGGCGCAGGCCGTGCACGAGCTGCTGCACGGGGTGCTGCGCGGGCTCGGTGGCGATGGCGGTCTGATCGCGATCGATCAGGCGGGCCGCATCGTCATGGACTTCAGCACCGAGGGCATGTTTCGTGGCGCCCGCGATGCCGACGGCCGGCGTGAGATCGCCATCTACTGAGCCACGGCCGCTCTGTCACACACCGGAGATCCTGCGATGTCTCGCTTCACGCTCCTTGCTGTCGCCACCCTCATCCTGACACTACCGCTCGCCGGCCGCGGCGCCACCTGGACCGAGGGCGTGCAGTACGCGCGCCTCACCCCACCGCAGCAGACCAGCGTGGGACCGGGCAAGGTCGAGGTGCTCGAGGTGTTCTCCTACGGCTGCCCCGCCTGCAACGCCTTCCAGCCGGTGATGGAGCGGATGCGACACGTCCTGCCAGCCAACGCCCAGCTCGTCTTCCTGCCCGCGGCCTTCAATCCGCAGGAGGACTGGCCGATGTTCCAGCGCGCCTACCTCGCAGCGCAGGCCCTCGGCATCGCCGAGCGCACCCACCAGGCCATGTACGACGCGGTATGGAAAACCGGCGAGCTCGGCATCATCGCGTCCGGCAGCAACCGGCTGAAGGATCCACTGCCTTCCATCGCCGACGCGGCTCGCTTCTATGCCAGGGTCGGCGGAGTCGACGCACAGAAATTCCTGGCGATGGCCAACTCCTTCAGCATCGATGGCAAGATGCGCGCCGCCGACGCGCAGATCATGGCCATGCACGTCGACGCCACGCCGACGCTCATCGTCAACGGCAAGTACCGGGTAATACGGAACGAGCTGAGCAACGATCAGGTCCTCGATCTCGTCAAGTACCTCGTGGCGAAGGAGGGCGGCTCGGAAAGCGCGCCCGCGGGACCCGCGCATCCCTGACGCCCGAGGGTGCGCTGTCGGGTGGCGCAACACAGCTCCAGCGCGAGCTTCGCTTCAGGGTGAGCCCGTACGGACGCCGGACCTGACGCGCGCCTCCGCCGCGAGCAGCGTCACGCCCCGCAATCTCGCCCGCTCGAGTGCCGCTGAATCCCCCGCCGAGGCCGCGGTGAGCAGCTCACGCCACACCTGCACGCGTGTCGGCCAGCGCGGGCGCAGCCAGGCGGTATGGATCTCCGCCAGCTCCTGGACCTGGCGCAGCGTGCAACGGCTGATGAGCGTCGCGCTCGGCACGGCCATGCCGAGCAGCAGTCGTGCCGCGGCCGGCTGCGAGCGCGCGAGGTGCCACGCGAAGATGAAGACCAGGCGTGCCACCCCGGCCGCCGAGGGCACGCTGAACCAGCCACCGTAACGGTCGCGGCCGGCATCGGCGACGTGCGGTGCGGTGCAGGCTGTCCGCCAGCGGACCGGATCGCCGAAGCCGGCGTCGAGCAGCAGGTACGGACATCGCGCGGCGCGGTGGCGCGCACTGGCATCGAGAGCGCGCCAACGCGCGGCGAGCGGCTCCAACAGCGCACTCGCGGGGCCACCCCGTACTTCCGCCTGCGCGGCGAGCAGCGCCAGGCACGACTCGTTGAGCTCGACCAGGGAATCGAGCGTGCCGGGGCGGAGCCAGGCGCAAGCGCGTGTTGGGTCGTCCGCAGCGGCCTCCCTCTCGCAATGCAGCAGCATCGCCTCACCTCTGCGCAGCAACGGCGGGCACCTATCGTAGCGGACCGCGGCGGAAGCACCAGCATGAATTTGGTAATTTTCCACCAATTTTTGCCGATTGCGTTTTGGTGTTTTTCCACCAAAATGGCGGCCATGCGGATTTCCGACGACCGTTACTCGCGCGAGCGCGCCTGCATGGAGCTGGCACTGCGTTTCCTGCACCACGAGGCACGCACCCAGACGATCCGCGCCTGGACCGGCCTGTCCGACGATCGCATCCGCAAACTGTATCGCTCCTACATGAGTCAGGCCCGGCGGCAGTTGCCGCGTCATCGCGGCAAGTCGCCCCACCAGGTCGCGTACTTCAGCCGCTCGCTGCGGCTGCAGGAGGAGACCGCGCTGCTCGCAAGCGTGATGAGCCTGCTCGGTGTCGTGCCGCTGCCCACCCCGGGGAGCGTCGGCGCCGAGGCAGGTGGGCCGCCGGTGCCCGGCGTGTCGCGCGGCGAGCTGCTGTGTCAGGCTTTCGAAGCGTTCCGCCTGCTGCTGCCCGCGGCGCAGATCTCGTTCGAGCACGCGGTGTTCCTCGCCAACTCACTGGTGCGCGCCGATCAGCTGCGGCTTGGCGACTGCAGCTACTGTGGGAGCCTGCTCGTGACCGAGCGCTTCACGCTGCGCGGCGCACGCTGCTCACACTGCGCCGGGAAGGTGTGCGATCTCCAGGGGTAGAATCCCGCGCACCTACACGGAGCGCGGAGCGGCTGGATGGAGCGGGATCGCCCCAATTTCTTCGCAGGCCCCTACATCGATCGCCGCGCCGAGCAGCGCGACAACCCGCAATGGCTCGAAGAGGCGCGCGCCGATCCGGCAACCCGCTACCTGATCGCGCGCGGCACCGCGCAGCTGGTACGTGGCGGAGCCGAGCCGCACGTCGCGCTGCTCGCCGATGACTCGCCGCTGCTCGGCTCGATCGAGCCGGGCAGCGAGATCCTGCTCGGGTGGTTTCAGGGCACCCGCTGCGTTCTCGCAGAGCTCGTTGCCCCGGACGCAGCGGAGCTGCCCCCCGCGACGGAGCTCGCCGAGCTGCGACCGCTCGCCGCGGTGTTGCCGGCGGATGAGGCGGGGCTGCTCGCCTACGCGCGCGCGCTCCTCATCTGGCGTGCGCGGCAGCGCCATTGCGGCGTGTGCGGTGCTGCGACCGTCCCGACACGCGCCGGCCACTGCCTGGTGTGCACCCGCGCCAGTTGCGCACAGGAATACTTTCCCCGCATCGACCCGGCGATCATCGTGCTCGTGTCCGATGGCGAGCGCGCATTGCTCGGTCGGCAGGCGAGCTGGCCGGCGCGGCGTTATTCCACGATCGCAGGGTTCGTCGAGCCCGGAGAGAGCCTGGAGGATGCGGTGGTGCGGGAGGTGGCCGAGGAGACCGGGGTCGCAGTGCAGGAGGTGCGTTATCACTCCTCGCAGCCCTGGCCGTTCCCCTCCTCCGTGATGCTCGGCTTCCAGGCGCGGTCCGAGCCGGGGAGCGAGGTACGGGTCGGCGGTGAGCTCGAGGATGCGCGCTGGTTCACGCGCGCACAGGTCCACGCCGGAGATGCGCTCACGCCTCCATCGCATTCGATCTCCTGGCGGCTGATCGAGACCTGGCTGAAGGACGAGCGCTGAGATGTGCCTGCTGGTGCTCGCGTGGCGGTACCACGCACGCTATCGGCTCGTGTTGGCGGCCAACCGCGACGAGTTCCATGACCGCGACGCTGCGCCGCTCGCCAGGTGGCCGGCGCCCGCGGACATCATCGCCGGGCGCGACCTGCGCTCGGGAGGCACGTGGCTCGGCATCGATCGCCGGCGCCGGTTCGGCGTGGTCACCAATTACCGCGAGCTGCAGCCGCCGCTTCCTGCTGCACCCTCGCGCGGCGCGCTGATTCCCGCCTACCTCGCCGGGTGCTCTGCGGAGGCGGCCGCCGCGGCCGGGCCTGCGGAGTTCTTCGCCGGCCTCGAAGAGCCCGCGAGACGTTACTCCGGATTCAACCTGCTGCTCGGCGCCGCCGACTCACTGTGGTACGGCTCGAACCGCAGCGCGCCCTTCGCGCGAGCGCTGCCCCCCGGGCTCTATGGACTCGCGAACGAGTCCCTGGATACTCCCTGGCCGAAACTCGAGCGCGTGCGCGCGGGCCTGCAGATGTGGCTGCACGGCGGGGCGGCCGCCGGCACCGAGGGGCTGTTCGCACTGCTCGCCGACCGCACCGAGGCGCAGCTGGCGCAGGACACGAGCACCGGTGGCCTGCCGCGCGCGTGGGCCCGCGCGCTGTCGGCGCCTTTCGTGCTGCATCCTCAGTACGGCACGCGGTGCTCCACCGTGCTGCTGATCGAGAGCGGCGGTGGAGTGCACATGATAGAGCGTCGCTTCGATCGCGCAGGGCAGGTGAGCGGCCAGAGCGAGTTCCACCTGCGACCGCAGGAGTGGCCCTGAGATCGGGCCCCGGTGCGCCCAACTGCAAGCGGGCCTGGTCGCAACGCTCTAGAATTCCGCAACTTTTCTCTGCTAACACGGTGAGATGGCGCAGCGCAATTCCCTCTCGCGGGCTCGTCGATCGCACTGGCGGGCCGCGGCGCTGCTGCTGTGCCTGCTCGTGGGACCGCCGGCGCACGCCGCCGGCGTCACGGTGGAGGTGCACGGAGTCGATGACGCGGTGCGCGACAACGTGCTCGCTTATCTGAGCTTCGAGCGCTTTCGCAAGGGCGGTGTGGATCTCAATCCCGACACCGTCGAGCGGCTGCACAACCGCGTGGAGCGCGAGGTGGATGCGGCGCTGCGGCCCTTCGGCTATTACGAGCCCAAGGTGGAGTCGACCGTCACCGATCAGGGCCACGGCGAGTGGCGGGTCGTCATCGACATCCAGCCCGGCCCCGCGGTGCTGGTCGACCATGTCGACGTGCGTGTCGATGGGCCCGGAGAGAGCGATCCACTCTTCCAGCGCATCCTGCGAAAGCTTCCGATACACCACGGCGATCGGCTGAGCCACGCCGCGTATGAGGCCCTCAAGGCCGATCTGCAGCGCACCGCGGCGACCTACGGCTACCTCGATGCCAAGCTGATCCGCAACGAGCTGGTGGTCGATCCGGGCAACCACACGGCAAACGTCGCGCTCGAGCTGGAGACCGGCGAGCGTTACCGCTTCGGCGCAACGACCGTTCAGCAGCACGTCGTGCGCGAGAAGCTGGTGCGGCGCTACCTGCGCTACCACGAAGGCGACTACTTCGACCTGACGCAGGTCCTGCGCACCCAATTCGCGCTGGACGATTCGCAGTACTTCTCCAATCTCGCGGTGCTCCCGGGCGATCCGGACCGCGCGGCCCTCACGGTGCCGGTGAAGATCACCGCCGAGCCCAGCCGTCGACACCGCTATTCGCTCGGCGCCGGCTATGCCACCGACACCGGCGTGCGCGGAACCTTCGGCTACGAGGACCGGCGCATCAATTCATACGGCCACAACCTGAGCGTCGCGGTGCAGGCGTCGCAGGTACAGCGCTACAACGTGCAGAGCCACTACCGCATCCCGGTGGGGGACCCTGCGCTCGAGAACATATCGCTCAATGTCATCATCCAGCAGGAGACACTCGCGGACGTGACCGCGACCACGCAATCGGTCGGTGCGAGCTTCACGGATGTAACGGCCGGCTGGCAGCACGTGTGGCTGCTGAACGGCGTGCATACCATCAGCGACAACAGCGACCCGACGGTCGTGAACCCGAACAGGTCGCGCAGCGATGAGCTGCTGGTGCCGGAGCTCGATCTCGCCTCGGTACCGACCGGGTATCTCGGGGAGCCGCTGTTCGAGCGGCCGTTCTTCGCCACCATCAAGGCCTCGCACAGTACGCTCGGCTCGCAGGCCGATTTCGTCCAGCTGCACGTGCAGGCGGAGCGGGTGTTCAACCTCGGCCACAAGTGGCATCTGCTGCTGCGCGATGAGATCGGTACCACCTTCGTGAAGGACTTCAACGACCTGCCGGCGGTGTACCGCTTCTTCGCCGGCGGTGACAACAGCGTGCGCGGCTTCGCCTACAATGAGCTTTCCCCGCTCGAGGGCCCACAGTGCCAGACGAACGCCGCGGGGCAGGTGCTGCTCACCGCCAACGGCAGCTGCCAACCGAAGCCGGGCTTCTACCTGAAGACCGGCGGCAAGGACGTCCTCACCGGCACGGTGGAATTCATCCGTGAGCTGCCGCGCAACCTCGGGGTCGCTTTCTTCTTCGATTACGGCAACGCGCTCAATGGCTTTCACAAGCCCGATTGCGTGCCCGGCACGGCAATGGGCACGACCGTCTGCCCGCCGTTCATCCAGTACTCGGTCGGGGTCGGCCTGCGGGTGCGCCTGCCGGTCATGACTCTCGGCGTCGACATCGCGCAGCCGCTCTCGACCACCGCCGGCCCGCGGCTGCACATCAACTTCTCGCCGAAGCTCTGAGCAGGATCCCGCCCATGCGCCGCCTGCTGCTCGTGCTCGCGATCCTCATCATCTTCCTCGCGCTCGCCGCACCCGTGGCGCTGGTGTGGGCGAGCCTGTTCACGAGCGGCGGACTGCAGTTCGTGGTGCGCCACATCCCGCAGCGGCTCGGGCCGGTGCGCCTCGCCATCAGCGGGGTGAGCGGCACGATCGCACGCGGGGTCCGCATCGAGCGCGTCGAGGTCGAGCACGATCTCGTGAAGGTGACGGTGACCGGCATCGAAGGGCACCTCGCTCTGCGACCGCTCCTGCTGCAGCACATCCGCGTGGCGCAGGGCAAGGCACAGAATGTGCTGATCGAGGTGAAGCGTCGCACCCACCCCTCGACCCCCGGTCCCCCGCACTTCCTGCCGGCGTGGCTCAGCATCAACGCCGAGGACGCGCGGGTGCTGAGCGTGACGCTCACCGTCTACAACGGCTTTCACCTGGCACTCAGCGACCTGCGCGGCGCGGCGCTGATCCGTCACACGTACATCCGCTTCTTCAGCGTCGACGGACTCCTCGAGGGCGCGCACATCAATGCCCTCGGCACGCTGCGCGCGGCCGACCCGCTCGGCATGGAAGTGAAGGGACACCTCGACTGGACCCCGGCCGGGCAACCCCCCTGGACGCTCGCCGCCACCGCGAGCGGAGACCTCAATGCTCTGCGGTTCGTCGGCCACTTCAGCAGCCCGTTCCGCGCCGAGGTGACCGGCGCGGCTCTCGGTCTGACCGGCCGCTGGCACTGGGTGGCGAGCGCCGAGGTGCAGAGCTTCGACCTGCGGGCGTGGGGCATCAACAGCCCCCTCGGCAGCATCACGGGACAGCTCGCAGGGTCGGGCTCCGAGAGCGGTTTCACCGCCCACGGCCCCGTGGATCCCGCCGGCCTGCACGCCGGACCGTTCGAGGCGCAGTTCGACGGCACCTACGCCGCACGCGTCCTCACCGCGCGCAGCATGGCGGTGCGCCACCTCGCTTCGGACGCGCGCGCGAGCGCTGCGGGCACGATCGCCATCGTCGAGAACGGTCCTCGCCTCGATCTGAAAGGAGAATGGACCGATTTCCGCTGGCCACTGAGCGGGCGTGAGCCGGCGCTGCGCAGCGCCGCGGCTTCGTTCACCATCGCCGGTGTGCTGCCGTACCAGGTGCACATCAGCGGCCGCGGACGTGCCGCGGGACTCCCGGAGATGACGCTCGACGCAAACGGGACGCTCGGCAAGGACGCGGTCACCTTCGACCCTGCAGAGGTCGACCTGTTCGGCGGACACGCGAGCGTCAGCGGCGAGGTGCACTGGTCCCCCGCGCAGACCTGGTCGATCAGCGGCCGTGCGACCGGCATCAACCCCGGCGAGTTGCGGGCCGACCTGCCGGGGAGTCTCGGCTTCGCACTCGTCGCTGCCGGCCGCGGCTTCGATACTCGCGGGGAGATCACGGCCTCATTCAGCGAGATCAGCGGCCGACTGCGCGGCCTGCCCACGCGAGGCGGCGGCACGGTCGCGCACCGCGGCACGACCTGGGAATTCAATAACGTTCGGGTCGGGCTCGGCACGGCGAGCCTCGCTCTCGATGGGAGCGTCGGTGAGCGCCTGAGCCTGCGGTTCGCCGCGAGCGTACGCGACCTGAGCCTCCTCATGGCGGGCGCCAAGGGCGAGTTGAAGGCCTCGGGAACGATCGACGGCACGCTCGCCGAGCCGGCCATCGTCGCGAGCGTGCACGGCGGTGATTTCGCCTGGCAGGACCTCACGCTCAAGCGCCTCGATGCCGAGGTGAGCTTCAATCCCACCGCGATCAGCGAGGAGTCACGGGTCGATGCGCGGGCACGCGAGCTCACTTTCGCCGGCCGGACGTTGGCCACCCTCGTGTTCACGCTGAACGGGCCGCCCGCTGCGTACCGGCTGCAGCTCGCCGCTACTGCAGCCGGCCTCGCGCTCGGCGCGCAGGCGACGGGGCCTTACGCACACGGCGTCTTCGACGGCACGCTCACGGCCCTGTCCGTGACCGGGAGCGAGCAGCTGCGGCTCTCGCTCGAGCATCCGGTGGACCTCAGCCTGGCGCTCGATCGCGCGCGCCTCGAGTGGCTCTGCCTCGTCGGGACCCCAGGGAGCATCTGTGCGGATGGGGAGTGGACCCCCGCAGCCTGGTCAACGACCGTGACGGCCAACGAGCTGCCGCTCGCGACGCTCACTGCCGGAATGACACCGGCGGTCGATTACGCGGGCACCGTGAGCGCCCACGCGCAGCTCACGGGCGGGGATGCGAAAGCCACGCAGGGACTGCTGAGCGCGCGGCTGGTGAACGCCGAGATCCTCCATCGGCTGGTGAGTCACAAGGTCGAGCACACGCGGGTAGGGTCCGGCACCGTGGAGCTCACAGCGACACCGGCGCTCATCAGCCTGCGTGCGGAGCTCGGCGATGGGACGGTGGGCACACTCCATGGGGTGCTCGAGCTGCAGCGTGGCGCGCCAGCGTGGCGGGACATGCCGCTCAGCGGTGAGCTGCAGGCGCAGACGGACCAGGCGAGTCTGCTGACGCTGTACATGCCCGACATCGATCGCGCCGCCGGCCACCTGAGCGCAGACATTCATTTCGCGGGCACGGCCGGCGCGCCGCTGCTGAGCGGCCTCATCACGCTCACCGACGGCGAGCTCGCGGTCTACCAGATCAACCTCAACGTACGTCGATTATCCATGCAGGCGCAGCTCTCCGACAGCGGCGTGGACTTCAAGGGCAGTGCCGCGGTCGGCAAGGGTGAGCTGAACGCCGACGGTCACCTCGAGTGGCATCAGCTCCTGCCGTACGGAAAGTTGCATCTCGAGGGCAGCGGTCTGCGTGTCGTCGACCTCCCCGAGGCACAGATCGACGCCTCGCCCGCGCTCGACTTCGAGGTCAAAGGACGAACGATCCAGGTGACCGGCAAGGTGACGGTGCCGTACGCCAAGATCCAGCCGAAGGACATTACCGGCGCCGTGCGCACCTCGAAAGACGAGGTGATCGTCGGCAGCGAGCCCGAGGAAGCCGGCCAGCACTTCGAGGTGCTGAGCACCATCACGCTGGTCCTGGGCGATCACGTGAACGTGGACGCGATGGGGCTCACGGCGAGACTCGTCGGCAGCGTCACCGTCCGCAGCGGCTATGATCCGATTACCCGTGGCACCGGCGAGCTGTCGGTGGCCGAGGGCAGGTATGCCGCCTATGCACGGCAGCTCGACATCAAGCGCGGGCGACTCATCTTCACCGGCGGCCCGATCAACGACCCGGGCATCGACGTGGTCGCGCAGAAGGTATTTCCCGACGTGACTGCCGGGGTCAACGTGCGCGGCACGCTCTCGCAGCCGGCCATCTCCTTCTTCTCCGACCCGCCGCTGCCGCAGCAGCAGGTCGTCTCGCTCATCCTGGCGGGCGGCTCGATCGGGTCCGCACAGAACGCCAGCAGCGCGGCACTCGGGCAGGGCGCGGCGCTGCTCGCGTCGCAGTTCGGCTCGCGCGTCGGCATACCGGATGTGAGCCTCGAGACCGACCCCCTGCTCAATGAGACATCGCTCGTGCTCGGTCGCTACCTGTCGCCGCGCCTCTACGTGAGCTACGGCGTGAGCCTCACCGAGCAGCTCAACACGCTCAAGATGCGTTACACGCTCGGCGATCACTGGACGGTTCGTACCGAGGTGGGCCAGGCTTACGGGGCCGACCTCGTATACTCGATAACCAAGTAGGAGCAGCCGTGGCCGCGATCCTGGTACTGCTGATCGCGCTGTTCGCGCCGCTCGCGGCGCGCGCCGCGCCGCCGGCAGCCTGCGAGAGCTTCAGCCGCAGCTCGCCATCGCTACCGGAATTGGTGCGCGACTGGTTCGTGCATTCGACCGACGAGCGCGTGGCGATGTGCCCGAAGCCGGCCGCGGCCGGCGAGCAGACGCGCGATCTGCAGTACTTCGGCGAGGGGCTGGTGAGGCAGCAGGGCGCAGTCTGCAGCTACCACAGCCACGGCCTCACTCTGATCGGCAGCGGCACGCGAGCGCGCCTCGAGCGCTATGAGCGCAGCGAGGCGCTCGACATGACGCTCGCAGGCGGTGCCGAGTGCCCGCCGCCGCACGCCGCCACGGGCGCCGCGGCCTATGTCGAGACCTACGATGTCAGCTCGAGCGCGTTCCTCGGCATCATGCGCCTGTGGTCGGCGACCGCGAGTGGACTCGGGGATGCTGCGGCGGCCGCGGAGACGGTCCGCATCGCGCCGGATGCGCGGGCGCAACTCGAAGTGGCGCTCACGCCGGAGCGCGCGAGGCGCGCGACCGTCACGCGCATCGTGCGCATTCCCGGCCGGGCGCTGCGCCAGCGCTATGCGCTGTTCCTCACGGCGCCGACCGCCACCGGCGCTGACCCGGCACAGTACGTGATCTACCTCGACAAGTCGCTGCGCAAGCCGTTCGAGATCACGGCGTTCTCGGAAACCGACTAGCGGTGCGCGCCCTGCGCGCCGCGCGCCCGACGCCGGCCGCGCGCGGATCGGCTTGAACCTTTGTGCATGATTATGCACAATGCGCGCATGTTTATGCGAAAAGGCGGAGAGGCGCGCGCGTGCTGACCGACGCCGAGCAGCTCGAGCGGCGTGACGCCATCGTGCGCATCCTGCGCGAAGGCCAGGTGCGGCGGCAGCAGGACCTGGTGCGCCTGCTGAAGAAAGCCGGCCACGACGCGACGCAGTCATCCATCAGCCGCGATCTGCGCGACCTGGGCGTGCTCAAGGCGAGCGGCCGCTACGTGCTGCCCGGAGAGGAAGCGGCGCGCACCAACGGCGACTTCGGCACGCTCGCGCAGTTCGTGCGTGCGCTGCGCCGCGCGGGCGACACCCTCACGGTGCTGCGCACCACCATCGGTGCGGCGCAGAGCGTCGCGGTGGCCATCGACCGCGCCGCGTGGCCGGAGGTGGTCGGCACGATCTCCGGCGATGACACCATCTTCATCGCCACCGCCAACGCCCGCGCCCAGGAGCGCCTGGTCGGGCGCCTGCACAGCCTCTTCCCGGTCTGATCATGAGCGACACCGCGACTGCATCCGGGCGACCCATCGTGCTCGCCTACTCCGGAGGACTCGATACCTCCTTCCTCGTCCCCTGGCTCATCGAGCAGGAGCGCCGCCCGGTGATCACCGTGACGGTGAACACCGGCGGCATCGATGCCGACACCGCCGGCACGCTCGCGCAGCGCGCGCGGGCGCTCGGGGCGAGCGCGCATCACCTGGTGGACGCGCGCGCTGCCTACTTCGAGCAGGTGCTGCGCTTTCTCATCATGGGCAACGTGCGCCGCGGGCAGCTGTACCCGCTGTGCGTCGGCGCCGAGCGCGTCATGCAGGCCCAGACGATCGCGCGCATGGCACGCGAGCTCGGCAGCGATACCGTCGCGCATGGCTGCACCGGCGCGGGCAACGATCAGGTGCGCTTCGAGGTGGCGTTGCGCACGCTCGCGCCCGATCTGCAGGTGCTCGCGCCCGTGCGCGACCGGGCGTTCCGCCGTGAGGACGAGCTCGGCTTCCTGCAGGAGCGCTCCCTGCCGGTGCCGCCGAGCGGGGCGCGCTACTCGGTCAACCGCGGCCTGTGGGGTGTCACCATCGGCGGCCGCGAGACGCTCACCTCCTGCGGCAGCATCCCCGATGAGGCCTGGATCCTCACGCGCGGTGCCTTCACCACGCTGCGCCCCGCCGAGCGGCACACGCTCGGTTTCCGCGAGGGCCGGCCGGTCGCGCTCGATGGCACGCCCGCCGAGCCGGTGGCGATCATCGAGTCGCTCGAGACGCTCGCCGCCCCCTTCGGCATCGGCCGCGGCATACACCTCGGCGACACCATCATCGGCACCAAGGGACGCGTGGCTTTCGAGGCACCGGCCGCCGAGGTGCTGCTCACCGCACATCGCGAGCTCGAGAAGCTCGTGCTGACCGGCCGCCAGCAGCGCATCAAGGAGCTCGTCGCGCAGCCCTACGGCGATCTGGTACACGAGGGACAACTGCTCGATCCGGTGTGCCGTGACATCGAGGCGCTGCTGCTGTCCGCGCAGCGTCGCGTGAGCGGTGAGGTGCACCTGTTGCTGCAGACCGGCAGCGTGTTCGTCACCGGTGTCGACTCGCCGTGGTCGCTGATGGCCGCCTCGCGTGGCGTATACGGCGAGGCCGCGGGGGAGTGGTCCGCCGCCGATGCGCTCGGCTTCTCGCGCATCGCGGCGCTGCCGGGCATGTTCCACGCGCGCGCCGCCGAGCGCGCCGCCGCCTGCGGCCAGGACAAGTGACTGCGACCGCCGGCATGCGCAGCGTGGTGGTCGACAAGCTCGCCTCCGTCACGCAGGCCTGCGGCCTCTCGCACGAGGTGCGCATCTCCCCGGACATCCCGGCGGAGGAAGGCGTCGTCGTGGTGGTGGAAGTGCTCACCAACAAGACGACTTACAACACCCTCGAGCTCACGAGCGGACGCATGGCCAAGGTCGGCAAAGGGGACGTGGTGGCCGGTGCGCTCGGCCACCGCCGGGCGCTGTTCGGCTACTCCGGGCACGTCCCCGAGCGGCTGCAGCCCGGCGATGTCATCCAGATGCTCAATATCGGCGGGGTGCTCGGAGTGTGCGACTCCATCAACCCCGAGAAGGGCCGGCCGTTCGATTGCCGCGTGCTGGGAGTGGCGCTGAACTTTCCATATCTCGGCGAGCGCATCGGCGTCCCGGCCCGAGTCGGTCACAAGCCTTTCGACGCCGCGGCGCCGCTCGAGGTGCGCGGGGTTCCGGTGGTGGCGCTCGCCGGCACCTGCATGGAAGCGGGCAAGACCGCGGCGGCGTGTGCCGTCATCGCCCGCATGCGCCATCGCGGGCTCGCCGTCGATGCGTTCAAGGCGACCGGCGTCTCACTGCGGCGCGACATCCTGGCGATGGAGGATGCCGGCGCCCGCCGCTGCGCCATATTCACCGATCTCGGCGTGGTCACCACTACGCGGGCCAACGGCCCGGCGCTCACCCGCACGATGTTGAGTGAGCTCGCGGCCGGCAAGCCCGACGCGCTGGTCTTCGAGCTCGGCGATGGCATCCTCGGGACCTACGGGGTCGACGCGATCCTCGAGTGTCCCGACATCCGGGCGGCGCTGAGCGCGGTGGTTCTGTCGGCGAACGATCCGGTCGCCGCCTGGGGGGGCGTCAAGCTGCTGCGCGAGCGCTTCGCCATAGAGCCGTGCGTGGTGACAGGTCGCGCCACGGACAATCAGGTCGGCATCGAGATCATCGCCTCGCAGATGGGTGTGCCGGCCATCAACGCCCTCAGCAACGGCGCGGCCCTCGGCGACCGGGTGATCGACTCGCTCGGCATACGAGCCGAGGTGGTGCAATGAGCTCGAGCATCCCGGCGGTGGTGCTCGGTGGCACCGGCTACGTGGCGGGCGAGCTGCTGCGACTCCTCGCCTGCCACCCGCACCTGAAGCTCGCCGCGGCGATGTCCGAGAGCGCTGCCGGCGAGCCGCTCGCGGCAGCCTTCCCGCACCTCAGGTCCGCTTACCCGCAGGAGCGCTTCCGCTCCGAGGCGGAGGTGCAGAGCATCCTGTGCGAGCACGCAGGCACCGCCGTGTTCTCCGCCGCTCCGCATGGCGTCTCGGCCGGCCTCATCGACCGGCTGCTCACCGCCGCCGAACGTGCCGGCAGGGAGCCGCGGGTCGTCGATCTGTCGGCCGACTTCCGCTACGCGAGCGCGGCGGCCTACGAAGCGGTGTATTCGCATCCGCACGGCGCACCGGCAAGACTCGCGCAATTCACCTGCGCGCTGCCCGAGCATCTCGCGCGGCCCCGCACCCGCCACATCGGGCACCCGGGCTGCTTCGCGAGCGCCATCCTGCTCGCCTGCGTGCCGCTGCTCGCCGCGGGTCTGGTGACTCCGACGCTCTTCGCGAGCGGCATCACCGGCAGCACCGGCTCGGGGCGCAAGCCCGTCGAAGGCACGCACCATCCGCTGCGGCACTCCGACCTTTACAGCTACGGCGCGCTCACACACCGTCATGTGCCCGAGGCCATCGCCTGTGCGCTCGCCGCGAGTGGGGTGGAGGCCGAGCTGGCGTTCGTCCCGCACTCCGGTCCGTTCGCGCGCGGCATCCACGTGACGGTGCAGGCCTCGCTGAAGCGGCCGCTCGACAGCGCCGCGCTCCTCGCAGCGCTGCGCGAGTTCTACGCCGGCGCGCCATTCGTCGCGGTGAGCAGCCAGGCGCCGCGCGTCAAGGATGTCGTCACCAGCAACTACGCGCACCTCTCCGCAGCGGCGCGTGGGCGCACCGCGGCGGTGATGTGTGCCATCGACAACCTGGTGAAGGGTGCAGCGGGCGGCGCGCTGCAGTGGATGAACCGCTTGCTGGAGCTGCCGGAGACTGCCGGCCTCACCGCTCCGGCTCCCGGCTGGACCTGACGGCAACCCTGATGCAGACCGCCGCCGCAATGAGCGCCTCCTGCGCCGAGCCCCTGCTGCCGGTGTTCGCACAGTACCCGCTCGAGGTCGCGGCCGCGCAGGGCGTGTGGCTCACCAACACTCGCGGCGAGCGGGTGCTCGACCTGTATGGCGGGCACGCGGTAGCGGCTCTCGGCTACAACCATCCCGCCTGGACCGGCGCGCTCGCGCGGCAGGCGCAGCTGTGTCAGTTCCAGTCCAACGCCGTGTCCATGGCGGTCCGCACCCGCGCCGCCCAGCGGCTCGTGCGTTTTGCGCAGCTGCCCGACGCACGCGTGTTCTTCGTCAACAGTGGTGCGGAGGCCAATGAGAACGCGCTGCGCATCGCGCTGCGCGTCACGCGCCGCTCGCAGGTCATCGCCGTCGAAGGCGCCTTTCATGGCCGCACCGCCGCAGCTGCGGCGGTGAGCTGGGGCGCGCAGGCGAAGTGGTACGGCTTTCCGCGTACGCCGTTCAACGTCAGCTTCGTCCCGCGCGGGGACGCCGCGGCGCTGCGCAAGCAGCTGACGCGCCGCACCGCGGCCGTGATCGTCGAGCCGGTGCAGGGACTCGCCGGCGCGATCGATCTCGGACGGGAGTTCCTCGGCGAGCTGCGTCGCCGCTGTGAGGAAGTCGGCGCCCTCCTGATCTTCGATGAGGTGCAATGCGGTGTGGGGCGCACCGGAGCGCCCTTCGCAGCCAACCTCCACGGGATCGTGCCGGACCTCCTGACGACCGCGAAGGCGCTCGGCAACGGCTTCCCGTGCGCCGCACTGCTCATCTCGGCACCGCTTGCCGCGCAGCTGCCGGTCGAATCCCTCGGCACCACCTTCGGCGGTGGGCCGATGGCCTGCGCCGCCATCGAAGCGGTGCTCGATGCCATCGAATCCCAGCAGCTGCTCGAGCGCGTGCGTCACCTCGGTGCGCTCATCCGCGACAGCTGCCTCGTCGGACCCGTGTGCGGCCATCAGGGCGTCGGCCTGCTCGTCGGGCTGCGCACCACCCGGCCGGCACGCGAGGTCCAGGCGGAGCTGCTCGAGTGTGGAATCCTCGCCGGCACCTCCAACGACCGTCACGTGCTGCGCCTGCTGCCACCGTTCATCCTCGAGGATGAGCACGTCGAGCTGCTGCGCGATGCACTGCGGGAGCTCCCGGCATGAAGCGCTTCCTCGACCTCGCCGACCTCACCCGCGAGGAGGTGCTCGGGCTGCTCGAGCTCGCGCGCCGACTCGAGCGCCACGCCGAGCCGCGCGCGCTCGCCGGCAAGATCCTCGGGCTCGTGTTCTTCAATCCCTCGCTCCGCACGCTCGCCTCCTTCCAGGCCGCGATGGCGCGGCTCGGCGGGCATACCGTGGTGATCCACCCGGGACAGGGCAGCTGGCACATGGAGACGCGCGCCGGCGTGGTCATGGACGGCAGCGCCGCCGAGCACATCCGCGAGGCCATTCCGGTGCTCGCTTCCTACTGCGACGCACTCGGCATACGGCTGTTCGCGGACGGTCGCGACCTGGCCGCCGACCTCGCCGAGAGCACCTTCGGCACGATCGCCGCTCTCACCGACAAGCCGCTCGTGAACCTCGAGTCGGCGGTGAACCATCCCTGTCAGGCACTCGCCGACTGGAAGACCCTCGATGACCTCGGCGTGCCGCGTGCGGGACGCTTCGTGCTCTCGTGGGCCTACCATCCGCGTGCCCTGCCGCTCGCGGTGCCCGCGGCTGCGCTGCACATGGCGGCGCTGCGCGGCATGGAGGTGATCGTGCTGCGCCCCGAGGGCTTCGCGCTGCCGCAGCCGATCATGGAGCGCGCACGGCGTGCAGCCGCCGTCGCGGGCGGCTCGGTGAGCGAGACCAGCGAGCGCGCGCAGGCGCTGCGCGGAGCACACGTGCTGTACGTCAAGGAGTGGGGCGCGACCGATCCCTATGGCGATGCCGCGGCCGACGCGCAGCGGCGCGGCACGTTGCGCGGCTGGTGCGTGCGCAACGACTGGTTCGCCACCGCGCCCGATTGTCGCGTGATGCACTGCCTGCCGGTGCGGCGCAACTGCGCGATCGCCGATGAGGTGCTCGACAGTGCGCGCAGCGCCGTGCAGCACGAAGCCTACAACCGCCTGCCGGCCCAGATGGCCGTGCTGCACCAGTTGCTCAGGTCCTGAAGCTCACAGAGGACGGATGCCCGCATGATCACCCACCGCAGCGACCCGGCGCTCGCCATCCGTGCGCTCCGGAGCGCCGCACCCTACATCCGCATGTACAAGGGCAGGACCTTCGTCGTGAAGGCGGGCGGCGGCGTGTTCGCGGAAATGGCGACGACGCGGGCGCTCGTCGAGCAGATCGGCATCCTGCATTACTTCGGGGTGCGCGTCGTGCTGGTGCACGGCGGCGGTCCGCAGCTCACCGAGCTGTCGGCCGCGCTCGGCATACCCACGCGCATGGTCGACGGCCGTCGCGTGACCGACGAGAAGTCCATCGACGTGACGGCCATGGTGCTGAACGGGCTCATCAACACGCGCCTGCTCAGCATGTGCCGCGACCTCGGCATCGACGCGGTCGGCGTGAGCGGCGTCGACGCCGGCCTGGTGCGCGCGCACCGCCGTCCGCCGGTCGCGCTGGCGGCGAACGGCGAGGTCGTCGACTTCGGCTTCGTCGGCGACATCGACGCGGTCGACACCAGCGTGCTGCAGAAGCTGCTCGACAACGGCCTGATGCCGGTGGTCAGCCCGCTCTCCGCAGACGCGTCCGGCACGCTGCTGAACATCAATGCCGATACGGTGGCGGCCGCGATCGGCGCGGCACTCGGCGCGGAGAAGCTGATGCTGTGCACCGCTGCGCCGGGCATCCTCGGCAACCTCGAGGATCCCGGCTCGCTCATCTCCTACATCGATCTGCGCGGCCTCGAGCGGCTGCGTGCGCAGGGGCGGATCGCGGCGGGCATGCTGCCGAAGGCCAGGGCCATCGAGGAGGCGCTGCGCGGCGGCGTACGCCGCGTGCACGTCGTCTCCTATCGCTCCCCGGAGGGGATTCTCGGCGAGGTGTTCACCAACGAGGGGACCGGCACGCTGATCGTCGCCGACCTCGACACGCTTCCCGCGGCCGAGCAGCAGAGCGCGCCATGAGACGCCTGTGGGACAAGGGCGCGCCGCTCGATGAGCGCGTGCTGCGGTACACCGCCGGCGAGGACCATGCGCTCGATGAGCGCCTGGTGTCCTACGACGTGCGCGCCTCGATCGCCCATGCGGAGATGCTGCATGCGCAACGGCTGCTGTCGGCGCAGGATCTCGGCGCGATCCGCGATGCGCTGACCGCGCTCGGCGCGAGCCACGCGCGCGGCGAGTGGCACATCGAGCTCGCGGAGGAGGACGGACAGACTGCGCTCGAGCGGCGCCTGCAGGCACGGCTCGGCGCGGCCGGCGAGCGCATTCATCTCGGCAGATCGCGCAACGATCAGGTGCTCACCGCCCTGCGCCTGTACCTGCGCGAGGCCGTGGCGCTTCTGAGCTCGGGCGCGCGGCGGGTGGTCGAGGCGCTCGAGGCGCTCGCGACACGCGAGGCGCAGACGCTGCTGCCGGGCTACACCCACATGCAGCAGGCGATGCCGAGCTCGGTGGCGCTGTGGGCGCAGGGATTCGCGGCGGAGATCGGTGACGATGCCGCGGGCATCGAGAGCGTGCTGCGCCGGATCGACCGCAGCCCGCTCGGGTCGGCCGCCGGCTATGGCACCCCCGGCGTCCCAGTCGATCGTGAGGACACGCGCGCGCGGCTCGGCTTCGCGAGCGTGCACGAGCCGGTGACTGCGGTACAGCTCTCGCGCGGCAAGGCGGAGTCGCAGCTGTTGTTCGAGATCACGCTGCTGCTGCAGGACTGCGGGCGGCTCGCGGCCGACGTGCTGCTGTTCGCCACGCGCGAATTCGGCTTCATCGAGCTGCCGGCCGCGTTCACCACCGGCTCCTCGATCATGCCGCAGAAGAAGAACCCCGACGTGTTCGAGCTGATCCGGGCCCGCTCGGCGAGCGCGCAGGGCTGCTTGCTGGAAGCGCTGGCGGTGTGCGCGAAGCTGCCCTCCGGATACCAGCGCGACCTGCAGCTGCTGAAGTTCCCGGTGTTCCGCGGCATCGACCTCGCGCAGGCGACTCTCGACATCCTGCCGCCGGCCATCGTCGGGCTCAGCTTCCGCCCGGCAGCCATCCGGCTCGATCCCGCGATCCATGCCGCCGAGGAAGCCAACCGTCTCGCGGTGAGCGAAGGGATCCCGTTCCGCGAGGCGTATCGCCGCGTCGCGGCCAGGCTCGCTGGCACGCCCGGTCAATAGCCCGCGGCGCGCGACGACGGTTGCAAGCCCGCGTCCCCCAGCGCACGCTGGCGCGTGATCGAGGGAGGGGTATGACGAAGCTGCTGGGAATCTCCGGGAGCCTGAGGCGCGGCTCGTACAACAGCGCGCTGCTGCGGGCGGCGACCCGTCTCATGCCCGCGGACTCGACGCTCGAGGTCGCCAGCATCCGCGGCATACCGCTCTACGACTATGACGTCGAGGCACAGGGGCTGCCCGCGACGGTGACCCAGCTGAAGGACGCCATCGTGGCGGCGGACGGTGTGCTGCTGGTGACCCCCGAGTACAACAACAGCATTCCCGGGGTCTTCAAGAACGCCATCGACTGGCTGTCGCGTCCCTCCTCGGACGTGAAGCGCGTGTTCGGCGGCCGTCCGTTCGCCGTCATCGGCGCCTCGCCCGGCGCTTTCGGCACGAACCTCAGCCAGGTGGCGTGGCTGCCGGTGCTGCGCACCCTCGGTACCCAGGCGTGGTGGGGCGGACGGGTGCTGGTGTCGCGCGCCGCGAGCGTGTTCGATGAGTCCGGAGCGCTCAAGGACGCATCGGTCGAGGACCAGCTGCGGCAGTTCCTCGCCGGCTACGTGAGCTTCGTGCGCCGCTCGGCCGCCTGAGCCGCAGCCGCAGCCGCGTGCCGCGCGGCGGGCGGCGGCGGCGTGTACTGATACAGCCACGTCTCGGTGAGCGCCTCGCCGTCGAGCGCCAGGAACAGGCGCAGGTTGACGGGCTCGCTGACCTCATTGCCGATCGCCAGATCGAACTCGGCGCGCCACTCGGACGGCCGTCCGACGATGCGCCGCGCGGAGGCAAGCTCGATGCGGCCACGCGAGGCGGTGATGTTCGGCACCACGTGCGCATGCTCGGCGAGCGCAGCGAGCTCGCCGCCCGCAAAGTCGACGACGAAGCGCCAGGCGAAGTGGGTGCGCTTCGCCCCGACCTGGCCGCCGATGCCGGTACGGGTGGCGCGCACGCCTGCGAGCCGCGTGCCGTGCGGGTTCTCGCGGCACCAGTAGAGGCGATAGCCGTAGAGATACTCGACACCGGGCTGCGGTCTCTCCTCCGGAGTCCAGAAGGCGACGATGTTGTCGTTGGTCTCATCGGCCGTCGGGATCTCCACCAGCATCACCGCACCGCGCCGCCAGCTGCCTTTCGGCTCCGTCCACACGCTCGGGCGCTTGTCGTAGAACACCCCGTCGTCCTCGTACTGTGAGAAGCGCCGCTCGCGCTGCATGAGGCCGAAGCCGCGCGGCGCATCATCGAGGAAGCTGTTGACGCGCACCGCCGCCGGATTCACCAGTGGCCGCCAGATCCACTCGCCGGCTCCGGTCGAGATCTGCAGCCCATCGGAGTCGTGGATCTCGGGACGCCAGTCATCGGCCACGCGCCGATCGTTCTTGCCGCACAGGAACATGCTGGTGCCGGGTGCGATGCCGAGCCGCTCGATGACGCGGCGCGGATAGAGCGCCGCATCGATGTCCATCACCGTCATCTCGCCGGCATCGATGAGGAAGCGATAAGCGCCCGCGATGCTCGGCGAATCGAGCAGCGCATGGACCGTGAGCCGGCTCGAGTCCTTCGCCGGGCGCTCGAGGTAGTAAGCCACGAAATCCGGAAACTCCTCCGGCTCGGCCATGCCGCAGTTGATCGCGAGTCCGCGCTGCGAGATGCCGTACTGCATGTCTGCGTCCACGGCGCGAAAGTAGGAGGCGCCCTGGAATGCCGCGACGTCGCGCGTCCAGTCGGTGTGGTGCAAGACCCGAAAGCCGCCGAATCCCAGATTGGCGGGTATCGCAGCGGGACGGATGCCCGCATGCGTGTAATCGAACAGCGCAGGATCGAAGGTGATCTCACGCGCCGTGCCGTTCACTACCTCATACATCCGCACCGGCTTATCGAGCGTGTAGCCGGGGTGGGCGAACTGCACCTGGAAGCGCAACCCCTCATCGGCCCACAAGGCGCGCTCCTCGCGATAACGGATCGCCTGCCAGTGATCCCAGTCGAGCGAGGCCACCGCGGGCGGCAGGCGCTTCGCCGCGGCGACATACGCCTGCGTGGCGCGCGCGCGGGCGAGGCCCTTGAGCCGCGCATAATCGAAAGGCGTGCCGGCTTCTTCGTGCGGCCCGTGCGCGGGAGCCGCGGCAGCGCCCAGCAACCAGTCGGCGCCCGCAGCGGTGAGCAGGGCGGCACTCGAGCGCAGAAAGCCTCGTCGCGACATCGGTTGGCCTCGCTAAGCGGTGGACGCATCCGGCTGCACCCCGGGAGCTGCGCGCGCGAATGCCGGCAGCGCCTCGAGATGCTGAGAGATCGCGCACAGCGTCGGGTAAGGCCCGAGATCGCAGCTGAAACGGCGGGCGTTCGCCATCTGCGGCACGAGGCACACGTCGGCGAGCGTGACGCTGCTGCCGTACATGTGCCGTCCATCGCCACTCAGGCGGCGCGCGTCGCGCTCGAGCGCCGCGAAGCCCAGCGCGATCCAGTGAGCATACCAACCGCTCACGGCAGCGTCGTCCTGCGACAGGGTGCCGCGCAGATACTCGAGCACCCGTGAGTTGTTGAGCGGGTGGATGTCGCAGGCGACGGCGAGCGCAAGCGCACGCACCTCGGCGCGCGCCGCTGGCGCGGCCGGCAGAAGTGGCGGCTGCGGGTGCGTCTCCTCGAGGTACTCGAGAATCGCGAGCGACTGCGTGAAGGTGCGCCCGCCATCGATCAGGACCGGGATGAGCCCGTGCGGATTGACGGCGCGGAATTCGCGCGAGTGTTGCGCGTGCACCGCGGGGCGCAGGTCCACCACCACCGTCTCCCAGGCGATCCCCTTCAGGCCGAGCGCGATGCGAACGCGGTAGGTGGCGGAGCTGCGGAAATAACCGTAGAGCTTCACTGGCCGGTCGCCGGCGGTGCGATCGTGTTGCGCAGGGTCTCGAGTCCCTCGACACCCCCTTCGAGAACATCGCCGGGCTTCACCGCGCCGATGCCCGAGGGCGTGCCCGTGAAGATCAGATCGCCGGCGCGCAGCTCGTAGAGCCGCGAAAGCGCGGCGATGATCTGCGGCACACCCCAGATCATGCGGCTGACGTCCGACTCCTGCCGCAGCGTGCCGTTGACGCTGAGCCAGATGCGACCGCGCGTCAGGTGCCCGGCGCTTGCCGGACGGATCGACGCGACCGGCGCGGAGCAGTCGAACCCCTTGGAGGTATCCCAGGGCTCGCCACGCTCCTTGGCCGCGGCCTGCAGATCGCGCCGCGTCAGGTCATTCCCCACGGCATAGCCGAACACCAGTGCCAGCGCATCCTCCGCAGCCACGTCGCGGCCGCCGCGCGCGAGGGCCACCACGAGCTCGATCTCGTAATGGAAGTTGTGGGTCGCCGGAGGGTAAGGGATCGCCGCGCCGTTCTCGGCGACGGCGTCCGCCGGCTTCATGAAGAAGACCGGCGGCGACCGCTCCGGATCGCGGCCAAACTCGCGCACGTGCTCGAGGTAGTTGAGCCCGATGCAATAGATGCGGTGCACCGGAAAACGGGCACTGCTGCCCGCCACGGCAACGCTTGGCTGGGCGGGTGGAGGAAAGACGTAAGCGGACATCGTGACGCTCCGGTCCGGGTCAGGCAGATTGCCACTGCGCAAACCGCTAGACTAGCGCCGATGAGCATCTGGCGCGTCAGCCAAACACCCGAGGAGCTCACCGCCCGCGGCAGTCACAGCATGCCCGGGTTCCTCGGCATCCGCTTCGTGGAGGTGGGTCCGGACTACCTGCGCGCCAGCATGCCGGTGAACGAGCGTACCCATCAGCCGTTCGGGCTGCTGCACGGGGGCGCTTCGGTGACGCTCGCGGAGACCGTCGGCAGCATCGGCTCCATGCTGTGTGTCGATCCCGAGCGGCACATGTGCGTCGGGCAGGAGATCAACGCCAACCACCTGCGCAGCCTTGCTGCCGGAACCGTCATCGCGACGGCGCGGCCCCTGCATCTCGGCGCGCGCAGCCACGTCTGGCAGATCGAGATCCGCGACGAGAGCGAGCGGCTGGTGTGCGTATCCCGGCTCACCATGGCGGTCGTGGCGCGCCGGCCGGCAGACCGCTGATCCACGGAAGCGCAGCGGAGGATCGCCCCATGTCGACTCCCAGCCCGCCGATCAGCGCCGAGGTACCTCGCGTCGATGAGTCGCTGGTCACGTATACGCACGTCATCTACGCGCTGCACACGCTCTCAGTCGTGATCGGCATAACCACCTTCCATATCGTCTTCAGCTTCATCTGGAGTCTGCCTTCGATCATCGCCGTCATCATGAATTACGCGCGCCGCTCCGCGACGCACGGCACGTATCTGGAATCGCACTTCCGCTGGCAGATCCGTACCTTCTGGTACGCGCTGCTGTGGAGCGTGATCATCGCGGTCGTGTCGGCGCCACTCGTGCTCGTGCTCATAGGCATCCCGCTGCTGTATCTCGGGTTCCTGATGCTGGGCATCTGGATCATTTACCGCGTGGCGCGCGGGTGGCTGGCGCTGAAAGATCGCCGCCCCATGTACGTATGAGGCGCCTCCCGAAAGGCGTGGCGCGGGCCGCGATGGCGCTGCTGCTGCTGCTCGGCGGCTGTGGCCAGAAAGGTCCGCTCTACCTGCCGGAGAAAGGCGGCGCCGTGGTGACGACACCGGCCGCGCCCGCTCCACCTGCCACCGAGCCGGCGCCCGTCCCGCCGCCGCAAAGCACACCCGAGCCCGCGCCCGCGGCGACGCCACCGACCCCGGCGAAGAAAACGACCACGGACGACGAGCAAGCTCCGAAGTGATGCGCTGCGACGCCGCTCACGCGCGCAGCAGACCCTGCAGCGGCCGTATCGCGGAGCTCTCGGGAAACACTTCGTGCTCGAGCGCGTGCGCGGAGACCTGCAGCTGCGCGGCCAGAATTCCCTTCAGCACCGCACGCACATCGAGGGTCGGAGCGAGATCACGTCCCTGATAGAGCCCGCGCGCCGCGAGGCCCGGCCAGTCGGCGATGACCCGGCCGCCGGCGACGGCGCCACCCAGCAGGAACGCGGCGGTGGCAGTGCCATGGTCGGTGCCACGCGTGCCATTGAGCGCCGCCGTACGACCGAACTCGGTGAGGAGCAGCACCGCAGTATCCTGCCAGGCACTGCCGAGCTCCGCCTTCAACGTCGCGAGGCCCGCATCGAGCTCGGCGAGGCGGCCGGCGAGTTGTCCCTGCGCCGCGCCCTCGTTGGCGTGAGTATCCCAGCCGTGGGTGTCGAAGACGGCGACCTTCGGCCCGTCCTCGCGCCGCAGGAAGCCCGCGGCGGCTCGCACCACTTCGCCGTAGCGGGCCGCTCCGCGTGCTGCGGCGGGCGTGTCCGGCGGCGTCATGAGGGCAGCGCCGCCGTCACCGGCCGCGATGGCGTCACCGGCCGCGATGGCGTTGGCAGCGAGCGCGTCCGCGAGCCGCGCCGCGAGCAGGGCATCGCCGGCATAGAGCTCGGTGATTCGCGCGAGGGTGTCCTCATCGAGCGCGGCGAGCTTCGAGGATGACCAGGAGGTCACCGCCGCAGGACCGCGCATGACGAGCGGCAGGTTCTGCCCGAGCGCCACACCCGCTTCGCGCGCACCGCGTGCGGCAGAGACGGTGAGTGCCCGATTCAGCCAGCCGGTCTGCAGCGCGTGTGGCTTCGCCGTGCCGTTCTCGAGCACGTCCTGCCCGTCGAAGTGCGAGCGCTCGCGGTACGGGCTCGCCAGCGCGTGCAGCACCGTGAGCTCGCGCGCGGCGTAGCACTCGTGCAGGAAGCCGAGCGCGGGGTGCAATCCGAAAAAACCATCGAGCGGCAACGCGCCGCCCGGCTCGCCCGGCCCACGCAATGCCAGCTCGCGCCGCAGCTGCAGGTAGTCGCGGTCGCCGATCGGCGGCACCGCCGCGAGGCCATCGAGCGCCCCGCGCAGGATCACGAGCACGAAGCGCGACTGGCTGCTCGTCGGTCGAGCGAAGGCCACACGTGAAGCGAGCAGCATCGCTCCGGTCAGCGCCGCGCCACTCCTCAGGAACTCCCGTCGCCGCATGGTCGCGTCCTCCGTCAGCGCCGCATGAACTCGGGTGCCACGAGCAGCAGCGTGAGCGCCTGCGCCGCGCTCGCGGCGTGTGCCAGCGCCTGGCGGGTCGCGGCGCCGAGGTTGGCGCCGAGCAGCTGCGGGGCGAGCTGCTGCGCATCGCGGCGGCTGCCGACGCGCATGCCGACCGCCTCGGCCCATTGAATGCGCCGCATCAGCGCGGCCGCGCCATCCCAGTCGGCGCTGCGGTCCGGCCAGCCCGCCGGGGACCCGGGCTGCCAGGTGCGCTGGCCGAGCACCTCGAAGGGCGCGAGCGCCACACGGTCCGCTTCGACGGGCAGTGACAGGCCGCGCAGGGTCGAGACGACGTAATCCGCCGGCGTCTTGAACTTGCCGAGCGGCTCGAGCCACGCTTCGCGCGCATCGATCAGGGCGTCGTAAACGCTCGGCAGGTGGCCACCGCTGTGCGTGAACGCCGCGGCGAGGCGCGCAACGGCACCCGGGGGCGGCTCATCCGCGATGAAATGCCGCGCGAGCTTGGCGGCGATGAAGTGCGCGGTGGCGTGCTCGCGAGCCAGATCGCGCAGCACGGCGACGCCCTGCGCAAACCCCTCGTCCGCATACCGCCGGCCGAGGACCACCTGCGTGCCAGGCTCGTGTGTCTCGGGCCGGAACAGGAAACGTCCCGGCTCGCCGGCGGCGAACCGTGCGCCGCCCTCGCCGCCGAGCGACCAACCGGTCAGCACCAGCGCGAAGGAAGTTACGTCCTGCTGCGTGTAGCCGCCGCCGACGCCGAGCGTGTGCAGCTCGAGGATCTCGCGCGCGAGATTCTCGTTGATGCCGAGGCGCGGCGCGGCGCGGCGCGCGCGCCGCTGCGCCGCGAGCGAATTGGGGCCGACCGAGAGATGGTTGTCGAGATAGAGCTGCATCGCCGGATGCGTCTCGACGGCGAGCAGCAGGTCGCCGAAGTTGCCGAGCACGTGCGGTCGGATCGCCTCGCGCTCGAAGCTGCCGGCAAGACCGGCGAGCAGCTGCTTGTCGATCGACACGGCAAAATGGTTGGTCCAGAACTGCGTGAGGCGCTCGAGGAATGGCCGGTCGGTCGCCACCGCATGCTGCAGACGCGCGGTGACCTCGGTGGTGTAGATGGGCCGCAGCAGCTGCGGCAGCCGCTGCTGCGCGGGGTCGGCGACGGCGGCGTCGGTGGTTGCGGCGAGCTGCACCCTGCGCTGCGCCTGGATCTCACGCCGCAGCTCGAGCGCCTGCGCCAGGATCTGCGCGGAGCTGCGCAGCTCGACCGCATCGAGCGCCGGCGGCGGCGCGCGCAGCTGCGCGCGCAGCCACTCGCGGCCGTCCGCGCCGATCAGCGCGAGCTCACCGGGCCGGGCACCGAGCCCGAAGCGGTTGGCAGCAATCGCGGCAGCGATGGATTCGACCATGCAGTAGTAGCGCGCCCCGGCGCACGGGGTTGACCTGAGCCGCTGCGGTGGCGTCCGTTATAATCCCCGCCCGCTGCCGATTTCACTTTCCATGCCGCGCAATCCCGACCTGGTTCTCGTCGACGGCTCGTCTTATGTCTACCGGGCGTTCCACGCCGCGCCGGCGGTGGCGCGGCTCGCCACCTCGCGCGGCGAGCCGACCGGTGCCGTGCTGGTCGTGATCAACATGCTCAACAAGCTCATCAAGGACTTCCAGCCGCGCCAGATCGCGGTGGTGTTCGATGCTCCCGGACGGACCTTCCGCGACCAGCTGTTCGCGGAGTACAAGGCACAGCGACCCGGTATGCCGGAGGAGCTGCGCGCCCAGGTTCCCCCGCTGCTCGCGATCATCGAGGCGCAGGGTCTGCCGCTGCTGCGCGAGCCGGGAGTGGAGGCTGACGATGTGATCGGCACGCTCGCCTGTCGTGCGGCGCGCGCCGGACAGCAGGTGCTCATCTCGACCGGCGACAAGGACATGGCGCAGCTCGTGAGCGACTCCATCACGCTGATCAACACCATGACCGACACGCGCCTCGACCGCGAGGCCGTCAAGCTCAAATTCGACGTCTACCCCGAGCAGATCATCGACTATCTCGCCCTGATCGGGGACAACATCGACAACATCCCCGGAATCGACAAGGTGGGTCCGAAGACCGCAGCGAAGCTGCTGTCGCAGTACGGCAGCCTCGATGGACTCATCGCGCACCTCGCCGAGGTCCCCGGTCGGGTCGGCGAGAATCTGCGTGCCGGCCTCGACACCCTCGAGCTGTCGCGCCGCCTCGCCACCATCCGCACCGACCTCGATCTGACCGTCTCGCCGCAGGAGCTGACGCCGAAGCCGGCCGACGTCGCAAAGCTGCGCGAGCTGTACCAGCGGCTCGAGCTGCGCGGCCTGTTGCGCCAGCTCGAAGCGGGCGAGGCCGCCGCGCAGCCGCAGTCCGCACTGCCCGCACCCGCGGCGGAGTCAGCGGCGATCGAGCACCATTACGAGACCATAACGACGTGGGAGGGTTTCGAGCGCTGGAAGAGCGCCCTCGCGGCCGCAGAGCTGGTCGCGCTCGACATCGAGACTACGAGCCGCGACTACATGCGCGCCGAGATCGTCGGCATCTCCTTCAGTGTCGCCCCGGGCGCGGCCGCCTACGTGCCGCTTGCCCATCTCTACCCGGGCGTCCCGGACCAGCTGCCGCGTGCCGAGGTGCTGGCGCAGCTGAAGGAGCTGCTCGAGGACCCGCGCCGCGCCAAGGTGGGACACGATCTCAAGTACGTGGCGCACGTGCTGGCGCATTCCGGCATCTCGCTGCAAGGGATGCGCTTCGACACCATGCTCGAGTCGTACGTCTGGAACAGCGTGGCGACCAATCACGAGATGGATTCGGATGCGCAACGTTATCTCGGGGTACACACGCTCAACTACACGGACCTCACCGGCAAGGGCGCGAAGCAGATCAGTTTCGACCAGGTCCCGGTGGATCGGGCCGCCGAGTACGCCTGCGAGCACACCGCTGCCACCCTGCGCCTGCACCATGCGCTCTGGTCGCAGCTCACCAGCCTGCCGCAGCTCGCGCGCCTCTACGAGGAGATCGAGCAGCCCCTCGTTCCGGTGCTGCTCGCCATGGAGCAGCACGGCGTGCTCATCGATCGCGAGCAGCTGCGCCTGCAGAGCCGGGAATTCTCCCGTCAGCTGCAGGAGCTGTTGCTGCAGGCGCACCGCGAAGCAGGTCACGAGTTCAACATCGACTCCCCGCGGCAGCTGCAGCAGATCCTGTTCGAGCGGCTGCAGTTGCCGGTGCGGCGGCGCACGCCGACTGGCCAGCCTTCCACGGCCGAGGATGTGCTCGAGGACCTCGCCGCCAGCTATGCGCTGCCACGTCTGGTGCTCGAGTACCGGGCGCTCGCCAAGCTCAAATCCACCTACACCGACAAGCTTCCGGAGCTGGTGGAAGAGCGCACCGGACGGATCCATACGAGCTATGCCCAGGCGGTCGCCGCAACCGGACGGCTCTCCTCGCTCGATCCCAACCTGCAGAACATCCCGATCCGACATCCGGAGGGCCGGCGCATTCGCAAGGCGTTCATCGCCGCGCCAGGCTCGCTGCTGCTCGCGGCCGACTACTCGCAGATCGAGCTGCGCATCATGGCGCACCTCTCGGGAGATGAGAGCCTGCGCACGGCGTTCGCCGAGGAGCGCGATGTGCACCAGGCGACCGCGGCCGAGGTTTTCGGCGTGGAGCTCGAGGCCGTGAGCGCCGATCAGCGCCGCACCGCGAAGGTCATCAACTTCGGGCTCATCTATGGCATGTCGCCCTTCGGCCTCGCACGCAACCTCGGCATCGAGCGCAACGCGGCGCAGCAGTACGTCGAGCGGTACTTCCAGCGCTATCCCGGAGTGCGCCGTTTCATGGAGGACACGCGCGTGCAGGCACGCGAGCTCGGATTCGTCGAGACGGTATTCGGACGACGCCTGTATCTGCCCGACATTCGCTCCGGCAACCCGCAGCTGCGCCAATACGCCGAGCGCGCCGCGATCAATGCGCCCATGCAGGGCACCGCCGCGGACATCATCAAGCGCGCCATGATCAGTGTGCATGACTGGTGCGTACGCGAGCAGGCACCCGCGCGGCTCATCATGCAGGTGCACGATGAGCTGGTGCTGGAGGTGCGAGCGGACGCGGTCGAGGCGGTGGCGGCGGCCGTGCGCGAGCACATGCTGAATGCGGCTACGCTGAGCGTGCCGCTGCGTGTCGATGTGGGAAGCGGCGCCAACTGGGACGAGGCGCACTAGGGGTGTCAGCGCTTCTGCTGTGCCCGCGTTTCCGGTACCGAGGCAACCGCAGGAGAAGGAGGATTCATTGCTGCGCACGCTCGTCACAGCCGCGCTGCTCGCACTGACCGCGGGGGCTGCACACGCCGAGAACGGATTCTTCTACCTCGGGGCCGGGGTGGTCCGTAATTCCCTCAGCGACATCACCTCCATCGGAGGACTGCCCGATCTGTCGAACACCTCCTGGAAAGCTTACGCGGGAGTGCGTCCGCTCAGCTGGCTCGCGGCAGAAGGCGACTACATCGATCTCGGCAGCAACAGCGGCACCAATTCCGCAGGCTCGAGCGGAACCACCAACGGCAGCGCTTTCGCCGCCTATGCAGTGGGCTTCCTTCCGATCCCGCTTCCGATCGTGGACATATTCGGCAAGGTCGGACTGGCACGGTGGAAATACGACGGAAATGTCACTCCGTCGGGAGGCCTCGGTGCGTCGGCTTTCTCGACGAAGGGAACCGATGTCGCCTGGGGCATCGGTGCGCAGGCGCAGATCAGCATGCTCGGCGCGCGGCTCGAATACGAGAACTTCAACGTGCCGAACAGCAGCGGGGCGCGCGTGACGTCCCTTTCGGTGTTTCTGAACTTCTGATCCGCCTCCCTTCTACGGCACAGACCAAGCTGCAGTCTGTGGCGTCAAAGAGACAGTCTCTTAAGCAAACTTATGATTTTTAATGGTATTTTTTTAAAGCGCGGATGGAACTCTGCCGGTCGAGCCGCGTCGAACCTAACGAGTGCAACGCACTCCCCGCTTCCCTCCCTGAGCGGGTAGACCCGGTTCACGAGACCTGTGCCGGGTTAGTCTGCCCCGGCGGTGTTCACACCGCCGGGGTTTTTTATTCCCCGAAAACGCTCTACGACGCGGCCGAAAGCCAGGCGGCGAGCATGTCCTGCGCCTCGCGGACACCGGTGCCACGAAGGGCGGAGAACAGCTGCGCGCTGCCGCGTCCTGCGAGGCGCGCCGAAGCGGCGGCCAGCGCGGCGGTGGTTTCGCGGCGGCTGAGCTTGTCGGCCTTGGAAAGGAGCACATGCACACGCTTTGTGCCCCCTGACCAGCCGATGAGCGCCTCGTCGGCCTCCATGAGTCCACGCCGTGCATCCACTACGAGGAAAAGGCCTCTGAGCGAGGCGCGTTGGCGCAGAGCCTCCAGCAGCGGAAGCCAGATCTCGCGCTCTGTGCTGGCGACGCTCGCGTAGCCGTAGCCTGGAAGGTCCACCAGGCGCTTGCCCGGCAAGAGCTCGAAGTAGTTGAGCAGCCGGGTGCGCCCAGGGGTCTTGCTGGTGCGGGCGAGTCCGCGGTGCTGAGTGATGGCGTTGATCGCGCTCGATTTGCCCGCGTTGGAGCGTCCGGCGAAAGCGATCTCCGCGCCCACATCGGCCGGGAACTGCGCCGCCGACGCTACGCTCGTCAGAAACCGCGCCTCGCCAAATCGGCTCATGTTTTCAACGGGTAAGAAAGCGCGGGCACGGCCGTAGTGTACAATCCGGCGCCTTTTCGCTGGTCGTCACCGGAAGTCAAACGATGCCGCAGAGCATGAGGGTCCGTCGGGGGAAAGCGTTTGCCGCGGCCGCGGCAGCATCCTTGTTCGCATGGCCGGGCAGCAGCCAGACACCGGCCGCCCCACCCGAGACCGGCGCGGCGATATCCCCAACGCCGGCGGCCATTGCCTCGGCCCCCGCCCCGCCGGATGACCCTTTCAAGGACGGTGATGCAACGCGCGGTGCTGCCAAGGCGCTGGTCTGCTCCGCCTGCCATGGACCGAACGGGAACAGCTCGAATCCCGAGTGGCCGCGACTTGCGGGACAGAGCGCGGTCTACATCGTCGAGCAGCTGCGGCTGTTTCGTTCGGGTGTGCGCAATAATCCCGTGATGAAACCACTCGCGAGCGCCCTGAGCGACCAGGACATCGATGACGTTGCGGTGTACTACGAAGCGCAGACTCCATCGGGGCTCGAGGCGGACCCCTCCTACTGGCAGTCGGGTCAGGCGGTGTACCTGCGGGGGGACCCCTCTCATGAGGTCCCGGCATGCGTCGCCTGTCATGGCCCGGTCGGGCGTGGCAACCTCGCCGCCGGTTATCCTGCTCTGCGGGCGCAGCAGTCGGTGTACGTAGTGAAGCAGCTGAACGACTACTCGAGTGGCGCTCGCTACACGGGCAAGAACCCGGCAGCAGCCTCACGCAACGGGGCGATGATGTTCACGATCGCGCGCCGTCTCTCACCGGAGCAGATGCGCGACGTGGCGTCTTACGTCCAGGGTATGCGCTGAAGCCTGCACCTCCCATGAGGCTCGTACTCCCCGCCCTCCTGGCGTTGCTGGCCTTGTCTGCCTGCTCACGGCAGCAGCCGGCTCCTGCACCGGCGCCGGCAGCGCCCGCGGCGGAGACCCGGGTGCCAGCGGCGCCGCCCGCGGTGCCGCCGCCTCCCGAGTCGCGTTCCGCACAGAGCGAGGCCGAGCAGGCCGCCGCTTCGCAGGAATCCGGTGACGCCGAGAGCGACGGCCAGACGCGCAGCGACGCCTCGCTGGAGAAGATCGCCGGCAGCACCCCGGGCGCGCAGCTTCCCGCTGGCAAGTGGCAGCCCGGCGTGAATTACGAGCCGGTGGTTCCCGCGCAGCCCACCAGCGTGCCGCCCGGGAAGGTGGAAGTGCTCGAAGTGTTCTGGCTCGCGTGTCCGCATTGCTACGCGCTCGAGCCGTACATCCGCAAGTGGTCGAAGAGCAAGCCCGCGTACATCGAGTTCGTCAGGGTCCCGGTGATCTGGCAGCCCGTGCATCGGGCGCACGCGCGGCTCTTCTATACGCTCGAGGCGCTCGGCCGGGACGATCTCGTCGAGAAGGCGTTCGACACCATCCACCAGGATCTCGAGAAGAACCAGCCGCCGCTCGTGGGCCAGACGGATCAGGAGACGTACCAGCTGCAGCAGCAGTTCGCCGCACAGAACGGCATCAGTGCCAATGATTTCGCGAACGCCTACAACTCGTTCTCCGTCGGCTCCAATCTGCAGCGAGCCGAGGAGATCACGCAGCGGTACCACGTGCAGGGAGTGCCCTTTTTCGTGGTGAACGGCAAATACAGCACCGAGGTCGCTCAGGCGGGCGGCGAGGCGAAGCTGATCGAGCTCATCAACGACCTGGCCGCGTCCGAGCACCCGCACTGAGGGCGGATCGCACCGCGCGCCGCCTCAGGGAAACTTCTCCAGGAGCCAATCGAAGAGCGCCGCGTGATAGAGCGCCGGCGCGCCGGGCTGACAGTGGCCGGCACCGCCCGACTGCCGATCGAAAATCCGTGTGGTCACGCTACGGGCGTTGACGAGTGCTTTCTCGAATTCCGCAGTCTGCTGGATCGGAACGAAATGATCGTCCATACCGGCCAGAATCAACACGTGCTGGCGGATGCGATCGGCGACCGGCGCAAGCGTGTAGGCCGCGGCCGCACGCATGGTTTCGTCAAGATCCCTGGTCCCGAAGGTCCACATCGCATTGCGCGCGGCCCACGCGACCGCAATGTTGCTCATCGCCACCGGATTCTTGGCGGCCGCCAACACGGGACCCAGCACCGCACCGAAATCGTACATGGTGTCGTATGCGACCACCCCGTCGATGCGTGGCTCGAAGGCCGCAGCACGCGGCGCGAAATATCCGCCCATGCTCATGCCGATCAGGACGATCCGGGAAGGTCTGGGCTGCGTACGGAGGAACGCTTCGAGTACCGCCGCTACCGGCTTCTCCCACTCCGGGGTGTACGTGAGCGCGTACCGGCGCAGCGCCTCGCCCTGGCCCGGCCCCTCGTAAGTGAGCACAGAGTAGCCACGCGCGAGCGCTGCTGCGGCAACATTGGGGTAGTACTCCTCGAGGAGTGAATCGAAGCCGCCGCCGAACATGATGAGCGGCTTGCGCTCTGCGCCCGGCGGACCGGGATAATAGAACGCCCGCAGGGCGCCACCGCCGTAGGGCACGCTGATACGCTCACAGCGGACGCCGAGCGTCTCGAGACCGCTGGAGAAATACTTCGCGATCTTCTCGAACGACGCCGGCCGCCTCGGATCCGCCGGCGGCAGCAGAAACTCCGCCAGGCGCTGATAGGTGCAGGCGCGCATGTAGGCCCCACCCTTGCTGAGCGCGTCCCTGGTGCGCTCCGCCAGCGCGAGCACGCGATCGGCGGTGTGCTGCCAGGCGAGGTACCAGCTCTCTACATCACCTTCGGCGATGGCCTTCACGGCCGCCAACATCTCGCCGAGATCGGCGCAGTTGGACGCGACGTATCCGGCATTGCGCAGCGTCTCGAAATGGAATGTCGGGTTGGCGAAGAACAGTCCGCGGGTGCTGGCCGCGGGAGCGGAATCTGAGGACATGTCGAGCTCCTCTGCTCCGGTGATTCTGCCCTTGCTGATTGATGGGTGACCCATGTCATCGGAATAGACAATTCCGAAAGTGGCGCGCCCGACTGGATTCGAACCAGCGACCTGCAGCTTCGGAGGCTGCCACTCTATCCAACTGAGCTACGGGCGCGTTGGGGCGGGCGATCATAAGCGAGCCCGGCCCCGGGCTGCCAGCCGGGGCATCCGCGCCCCTCACCGGAAGCGCGGGCGTTACGCTACTGCGGGCCCGAACGGCTATACTGCGCGGCCATTTCAGCGAGCCGCGCCGACGGGTCACATGAGCAAGCAGGACACCCACTTCTTCAATGTATTCAGTCTGGTGATCGGGCTGCTGGTCGCGGTCGCGATCTGCCTGTTCGCGCTGGCGCGCATCGTCGCGAGTCACACCCAGGAGCGTCAGGTGCTCACCGAGGCGGATTATGCCAAGAACGTCGCCGCGCGCATCGCCCCGCCGAGCAAGGAAGCGATCGCCGGCCAGGACAACTCCGCGCTCGCGATCAAGGCACCCTCCAGCGCCGCGGCCGGCAGCGCCGGGGCACTGCCGAAGAATGGCACCGAGCTCTTCGAGCAGACCTGCAGCGCCTGCCACGGCCAGGGCATCGCGGGTGCCCCACGTGCCGGCGACAAGGCTGCCTGGGCGCCGCGGATTGCGAAGGGCAAAGCAGTACTCTACGACCACGCCATCCACGGCTTCACTGGAAGCTCCGGCGTCATGCCGCCGAAGGGCGGCTCCAACGCACCCGACGACCTCGTCAAGCAAGCCGTCGATCACATGGTGCAGATGGCGCAGTAGTCAGCGGGCGGTCGAGCATGCGAAGCGCAAGGGCTTCGCCGACGTGCGTCACATCGACCGAGCGTGCCCCCTCGAGATCCGCGATCGTACGCGCCACCCTCAGGACCCGCTGGCGCGCTCGACCTGACAGTGCAAAACGGTCCATCGCCTGCGCCAGCAAGCGCTCGCCGCGCGCGTCGAGGCTGCACCAGTGTTGCACCCCGGCATCTGTCAGCCGCGCGTTCCAGACTCCCTGTCGCTCGAGCTGCAGGCTCCGTGCCTGCGCGACGCGCGCCGCAGCCGCCGCGGTCGTTTCCTGAGGACCTGCCGCGAGCGCCTCAAAGTCCTGCGAAGAGAGCCGCGCGACCTCCACCTGCAGGTCGAGCCGATCGAGCAGCGGTCCCGATATGCGCCCGCGATAGAAGCGGACCTGTGCGGGGCTGCAGGCGCACTGTGCCGCCGGATCTCCGCGCCGGCCGCACGGGCACGGATTCATCGCAGCCACCAGCTGAAACATCGCCGGATAGCGGTTCTGCAGTGCGGCGCGCGACACGGCAACGTAGCCGCTCTCGAGCGGCTCGCGCAGCGCATCGAGCACCGTGCGCTCGAATTCCGGCAGCTCATCGAGAAATAACACCCCATGGTGGGCGAGACTCACCTCCCCGGGACGGGCGCGGGCCCCACCGCCGACGAGCGCCGCGATGGAGCTGGTGTGGTGCGGCGTGCGGAAGGGACGCCGGCCGTACTGCTCGGCCGAGAAACTGCCGGCGCTGGCCGCGGCGATGCTCGCGACCTCGAGCGCCTCGCTGTCGGTGAGGGCGGGCAGGAGCCCGGGCAGGCGTTGGGCGAGCATGGTCTTCCCCGAGCCTGGCGGCCCGATCAGCAGCAGACTGTGGGATCCGGCGGCACACACGAGCAGCGCGCGCTTCGCCAGCCACTGACCGCGCACATCGGCCAGATCGGACTGTGCAATCTCCTGACTGCACCGTGCACCGGCGCCGCTCGATGGAATGTACCGCGGCAGCAGGCGCGCACCGCTCACGTGTGCGCATACCTCGAGGAGGTGGGACGCCGCGCGCACCCGATGCGGCCCGACGGCGGCGGCTTCGGCGGCGTTGCCGCAGGGCACGATCACCTCGTGGCTGTGGCCGTGCGCATGTACCGCGGCGAGCAGCAGTCCACGCACCGGCTTGAGCTCACCGGTGAGTCCGAGCTCGCCGTAGAACTCACACGAGCTCTCGGTGTCGGCGGCCGTCAACTGTCCGGAGGCGAGCAGTATTCCGAGAGCGATCGGCAGATCGAACCGTCCGCCTTCCTTCGGGAGCTCGGCCGGGGCGAGGCTGACCGTGATGCGCCCGGCGGGAAAGTCGAAGCCTGAGTTCGTGAGCGCCGCCCGCACCCGCTCCTTGCTTTCCTTGATGACGGTTGCGGGCAATCCGACGATGCAGAAGGCGGGCAGACCGCTCGCCAGACTGACTTCCACCTGCACCAGCGGGGCCAGCAGTCCGAGCTGCGAGCGGCAGGCGATCCGGGCTACGGGCATGGCCCGTGCTTTCGAGGCCGTTCAGCCGGTGGGCGGGACACCGCTGCCCGGACCGTGCGGCACCACGGTCGCCACGGCAGTGCCTTCGAGCGCAGCGAGTCGCGCCTCGAGCGTCTCGAGCTGCGCGCGGGTCCTCTCGAGAACGCGCGCCTGCGCATCGAACTCATCGCGGCTCACCAGATCGAGCTTGCTGAGCCGCTCACGCAGCACCGCACGGAAGTTGCTCTCGAGGTCGGCCTGCATGCTGCGAAGCGCGGGCGGAACGCGCTCGAGCAGTCGACGGGCGAGCTCATCTATCCGAAATGCGTCCATAGCTGCGGTTCCTCTCAGGTACGGCCGCCCCATTTGGGGGCAGCGGGTGGGGCGCACGCTCCAATAGGGTGCAGCACGCTCGTCCGCCTACGGTAACTCACGGAAACAGCGTGGCTTACACCGTGGCATGGAATCTGCACCCTTTGCGCGCGCATCACAGCTTACGCGCCGTTCGCGGTGCGTGCAGCCGGCGTTCGTTGCGCAAACCACGGGAAACAGACATGCCCCTTCTCGCCAATACGCGAAGGCCGCTGGTGCGGCTCACCGCCGTGCTCGCAGCGCTCCCGCCGGGCTTGGCTCTCGCCGCGGATTCGCCGCTGCCGGCCAAGGGCGACACGGCTTGGATGCTCACGGCCACCGCGCTCGTGCTGTTGATGTCCGTGCCGGCGCTGGCGCTGTTCTACGGCGGCCTGGTGCGCACCAAGAACATGCTGTCCGTGCTCATGCAGGTGTTCGTCGGCTTCTCGCTCATCACGGTGCTGTGGTGCGTGTACGGCTACTCGCTCGCTTTCACGGAGCACAACGCCGTGATCGGCGGCTTCAGCCGTCTGCTGCTCAACGGAACCTTCGATGCGAAAAGCGGCAGCTTCGCGCTCGCCACCACCTTCAGCAAGCACACGCCGATGTACGAGCTGGTGTATGTCGCTTTCCAGGGCACCTTCGCGGCCATCACCTGCTGCCTGATTCTCGGCTCTCTGGTCGAGCGCATCCGCTTCCCGGCGGTGCTGCTGTTCCTCGTGATCTGGTTCACCTTCAGCTACTGCCCCATCGCCCACATGGTGTGGTACTGGGCAGGTCCCGACGCGTACACCGGGCCCGACAAGGTGGAGGCGCTGAACCAGAGCGCGGGCCTCATCTGGCAATGGGGTGCGCTCGATTTCGCCGGCGGTACCGTGGTGCACATCAACGCCGGAGTCGCCGGACTGGTCGGCGCTTTCGTGCTCGGCAAGCGCATCGGGCTCGGCCGCGAGCCGATGGCGCCGCACAGCCTCACCATGACCATGATCGGCGCATCGCTGCTGTGGTTCGGTTGGTTCGGCTTCAACGCCGGATCGGCGCTCGAGGCGAACGGCCCCGCCGTACTCGCCTTCGTGAACACCTATCTCGCCACTGCCTGCGCGGTGCTCTCCTGGATGTTTGCCGAATGGATGCTGAAGGGTAAGCCCTCGATGCTCGGCGCTGCCTCGGGCGCAGTCGCGGGGCTCGTCGCGATCACCCCGGCCGCGGGCAATGTCGGCGTGCCGGGGGCTTTCGTGATCGGCCTCGCCGCGGGGGTGGTCTGCCTTTGGGGCGTGACGGGGCTGAAGCGACTCATTCGCGCCGATGACTCGCTCGATGTCTTCGGTATCCACGCGCTCGGAGGCACCTTCGGTGCGCTCGCGACCGGCATCTTCAATTCGCCAGCGCTGGGCGGACCGGGCTCGACCGTGGACTGGGTTACCGGCGCGAGCGGGTATCCGGGCATCGGGCGGCAGTTCCTCGCCCAGTTCGAGGCGGTCTGCCTGGTGATTCTCTGGACGGCACTCGTCGCTCTCCTCGGCTTTCTCGTGGTGAAGCTGGTCGTGGGCTTGCGGGTCCCCGAAGAGGAGGAGCGCGAAGGCCTCGACATCAGCTCACATGGCGAGCGCGCGTACGACCTCTGAGCTATGGTGTGAGCCCTGCCAGGGGCCTCGTCCCGCGAGTGTGACGGAGTTCAAGGGTCGCGATGGCCGCGAGCGCCCATACTGGCTCGCCGGAGGCACCTTATGCTGCGACGCATGTCCATCAGCGCTCTGATCATCGCCGGTACGTTCACCGTTGCCCGGGCGGACGTCTATCGCTGGATCGACGAGCACGGCCAGCCGCACTACAGCGATCAGTGGACGCCCGGCTCGGAGATCATCAAGACCAGCAAGCCCCAGCGGCCGGGTGCCGACTCGGCGGCGCGGTCGACAGACGCGCGCACCCTGACCGCCTCGAACAACAAGATTGCCGGGCAGCTCGAGGACCGCGACAACGCGCAGGCGGTTCAGCAGGACGTCGCGAACCGTCACGCCGTGCTCTGCAGGCAGTCGAAGGACAGCTACCAGCGCGCCATCACCTCGCGTCGCGTCTACAAGGAAGGCGCTGGCGGCGAGCGCAGCTACCTTTCCGATGCCGACGCCGAGGCCTACCGTGAGCAGCTGCGCAAGCAGGTGCAGGATTACTGCGGGAGCGTGCCGCAGTTCGACCCGAACGCTCCCGTGCCGCCGCCTCAGCCCACCGGACCGCCGAAGCCCGCAGCTGAGCCGAGCACCGCGGCCGCCACCTCGCGCTAGACGCGCACGCCCCCGGCGTCCCCGACGGCGGCAGCGCGCGCCTGAAAGCCCTATAGTGATGCCCGCGGTCGCTCGGCCGCTCAGCGGATCGACATCATGCGCACAGGTTTTGTCGGACTGGGGGCCATGGGCACGCACATGGCACGCAACCTCAAGCGCGCCGGCCTGCTTGCGGCGGTGTGGAATCGCACCAGCAGCAAGGCGCAGACGCTCGCTGCGGAACTTCAGGTCGAGGCGCCCGCCACCCTCACCGAGCTCGCGGCCAAATGTGACGCCCTGGTCTCGTGTGTCTCCGCCGATGCGGACCTTCTCGAGGTGACCCGCGCGCTCGCACCCGCGCTGCGCCAGGGTGCTTTGCTGCTCGATTGCTCGACGGTGAGCGCGGAGACCGCGCGCCAGGCAGCGGCGCTCGCCACCGCGCGCGGCGCAGATTTTCTCGACTGTCCGGTGAGCGGCGGGGTCGAAGGCGCGCGCGACGGCACCCTGGCCATCATGATCGGCGGCGCACCGACTGCTTTCGAGCGGGCCCAGCCGATCCTCGCGGCGCTCGGCCGCACCATCGCTCACTTCGGCCCGGTGGGTGCGGGTCAGGCGGCCAAGGCCACCAACCAGATCATGTGCGCCGGTATCATCGAGGCGGTCGCGGAAGCGATGGCCTTCGCGCGCGCCGAGGGCCTGCCGCTCGAGAAGCTCATCGATACCCTCGGCAAGGGCGCCGGGTCGAGCTGGTATTTCGTACACCGCGCACCGAATATGGCGCGCGGCAGCTACCCGGCGGGCTTTCGCGTGCGGCTGCATGCGAAGGATCTCGGCATCTGTCACGACATGGCGGCGCGCTTCGGCGTCGAGCTGCCGGTGGTCGAGCGCATGCGCAAGGAATACGCCGAGCTCGAGGCGCGCGGCTACGGCGATGAGGACATCTCCGCGACCTACCGCCTGAAGGAGGAGCTCTTCGAGCGCACCAACATCATGCAGGCACCCGGCCGCGGCAATGCATGAAGACTGACGCCGCACGGAGCGATGCCCTCTACCTGCCGGATTTCTGCACCTCGCGCGCGACGCTCGCCACGGTGCTGATCGTCGAGCTCACTGCACTGCTGCTGACGCTCGCGCGCCAGAGCGCCACGATCGACTTCCTCACCGACCTGGCGCGCACCTCCATGTTCCTGCTGTGGATCGGGCTTGCCGGAGCGGCGCTGCTGTGTGCGCTGCGGGCGCGGCTCGCGCGCCTCAGCGTGCCGATGGGCTCCGCCGCGGTGCTCGGGCTCATCAGTGCGGTGATTGCCGCGGTGTCGCTGTGTGCTTACCTCTTCGGACGCACGCCACTGGTGGTGGAGTCGGGCGGCGCGGGGCTGTTCCCGGCGCGGCCCTGGACCTTCGTGCTGCGCAACGTCGGCATCGGCATGATCGTCACCGCGCTGGCGTTGCGTTACTTCTACGTAGCGCACGAATGGCGGCGAAGCGTCGAGCTGCGTGCGGCGGCGCGGGTGCATGCGCTGCAGGCGCGTATCCGGCCGCACTTCCTGTTCAACAGCATGAATACCATCGCAGCCTTGACCCGCAGCAATCCGCCGCGCGCCGAAGCGGCGGTGCAGGATCTGGCCGACCTGTTCCGCGCCACCCTCAGCGACAAAGGTGACACCATCACCCTGGCGCAGGAGCTCGAGGTGGCACGCACCTATCAGCGCATGGAGCAGCTGCGTCTCGGCGCGCGTCTGCAGGTTGACTGGCAGACCGACTCGCTGCCGGTCAATGCGCTCGTGCCGGGCCTCATGATCCAGCCGCTGCTCGAGAACGCCATCTACCACGGTATCGAGCCACGTCCGGAGGGCGGCACCGTCACGATCAGCGGTGAGCTCTCGGGGGACCTCATCACGCTCGTCGTGCGCAACCCCATCGACCCGCTGCCGGGCCCGCGCGAAGGCAACCGCGTCGCCCTCGCCAACATCCGCGAGCGTCTCGGCCTTTTGTACGGCGACCGCGCGCTCATGAAATCCGGGCGTTTCGATGGCGAATACATCGTCACCCTGCGATTTCCGCTGATCGAGCGGCCGGCCCGGCTCGCGGCGCGGGTGAGCGCCTGAGGTGCCCGAGGCCGCCCTCAGACTCAAGGTGCTGATCGTCGATGACGAGGCACCGGCGCGGGAGCGGCTGCGCGCGCTGCTCGCAGAGATCGGCGATGTCGACATCGCCGGCGAGGCCGCCACCGGAGCCGAGGCGCTCAGCCACACCCACGACCTCGCGCCCGATGTGGTGCTGCTCGATGTGCGCATGCCGGGCATGGACGGGCTCGAGACGGCGCGGCATCTGAACGTGCTCGATGAGCCGCCGGCGGTGATCTTCACCACCGCTTACGATCAGTACGCCGTCGAGGCGTTCGAGGCGCAGGCGGTCGGCTATCTCCTGAAGCCGGTGCGCAAGGAGCAGCTCGCCGCCGCACTCGCCCGCGCGGGCCGCCTCACGCGTGCACAGCTGCAGACGCTCGCCGCCGCCGGCGCGCGTCGCAGCCACCTCGCGGCGCGGCGGCGCGACGGGCTGCGGCTCATTCCGCTCGAGGAAGTGCAGTACTTCCTCGCCGATCAGAAATACACCACCGTGCGCCATCTCGGCGGCGAGGACCTCATCGAGGACTCGCTGCGGCTGCTCGAAGGCGAGTTCGGCTCGGCGTTCGTCCGCATTCATCGCAACGCGCTGGTCGCGGTGAAGTACCTCGAGCGTATCGAGCGCACCGCCGATGGCCAGCACTTCGTCCATCTGCGCGGCTGCGAGGCGCCGCTCCCGGTGAGCCGGCGCATGGCGGGCGAGCTCAAGGAGCGCTTCAGGATCTAGCGCCCGGCCCATCTGTTGCGCGACTGCAACAAGCGGATACCAGAGTCTGTTTCAGGCCACAGGCGGGCACTGTGGGGGTGCACGTCCGCGGGCCATGCGCATGGATCATGCGCATGGTCTCCGGAGGAACCTCACACAGCCCACCTCCATGCGAGCTCAGCGCCTCGCGGGCGAATCGGGGTTACACTTTCAGGAGGGGATCCGCGCCCGCGGAGAACTCAAATGTCAGCGAACACTTCCCGTGCGACAAGCGGCGGCACCGGCGCAGGACACACCCTCTGGGTCAGGGTCACGCACTGGATCGTGGCGGCGAGCGTTCTGACACTCGCGGTCAGCGGCTTCACGATTCTCATGGCGCATCCACGGCTCTACTGGGGCGCGGTCGGCAACGACCTGACACCCGCGCTGATCGAGTTGCCAGTGAGCCGGAATTACCGCCACGGCGGATGGCAGCTGAGCACGGCCGCCTTTCCCGATGGCGGACCCGCGGCGAGTGTCATCCGCACCTACGACATCCTGAACGAGAACAGCTGGGCGCGAAGTCTGCATTTCCTCGCCGCGTGGTTCCTGGTCGTGACCGGTCTGGTGTATCTCCTCGCCGGAATCTTCTCCGGCCACCTGCGCCGTCATCTTCTCCCTCGCCGCGGGGAGTTGAATGCGCGCGCCCTCAGTGAGGATCTTTCCGCGCATCTGCAGCGGCCAATGGCACCCGCCGCGGCAGGCCCGCCGTACGGATTGCTGCAGAAGTGCAGCTATTGCGGAGTGGTCTTCGTCGCTCTGCCGCTGATGGTGCTGACGGGCCTGACGATGTCTCCGGCGATCAGCGCCGCTTATCCGTTCCTCGTCGACATGTTCGGCGGGACACAGTCAGCTCGCACGCTCCATTTCTGCGTCTTCGTCGCGCTGCTGCTGTTCCTCGTCATCCATCTGGTCATGGTCAGCCTGTCGGGATTCAGGCGACAGATGCGCGCCATTACCATCGGGAGGCCCACATGAGAGGCGAACGAGTCATCACCTCCCGCCGTACGCTGCTCACCGGCATGGCCTCCTGCGGCGGACTGCTGCTCGCCGGCTGCTCGGACCCGGCACCCCCGACCTACGGCAACCTGCTGCGCATGGCGGACAATCTCAACTATCGCGCGCAGCGTCTGCTGCTGCCGCGCAACGCGCTGGTGAGGGAATACCAGCGCGCCGACATCACCTCGATCGCAGCCATCGGCACCACCAATCCCGCCAACCCGCACGAGGAGCTCTACGATGCCGCGGGCGGTGCGGCCTACGACCGGCTGCGCCACGGCGGATTCGCGGACTGGCGGCTGACGATCGACGGCAGCGTGTCGCGACCGGGCAGTTTCTCGCTGGAGGAACTCAGGCGTTTTCCGGCGCGCACGCAGATCACCAAGCACACCTGCGAAGAAGGCTGGTCGGCGATCGCCGAGTGGACCGGGGTGCCGTTGCGCACGGTGCTGCAAAGCGTGGGCGTGCGGGCGGGCGCACGATTCGTGAACTTCTACGCATTCGACGCGACGGTGGACAGCATCGACATGGTCGACGCGCTGCATCCGCAGACGTTGCTCGCCTACGGCATGAACGGCGGCGAGCTGCCGGTCGCCCACGGCGCGCCGCTGCGCGTGCGCGTGGAAAGGCAGCTCGGGTACAAGAGCATCAAGTTCCTGCACCGCATCCGCGTGACCGACGAGTTCTACGATCCGGGCAAGCTCGGACCACTGCAGCAGGGTTGGGCCTGGTACACCGGCATCTGAGGCGTTACAGGATGTAGCGACTCAAGTCCTCATCCTGCACGAGCTTGCCGAGGTGGGCGTCGACGTAGCTCGCGTCGATCACCACGCCCTTGCCCTTGCCGTTGCCCGCCTCCGCCGCTTCATAGGAGACGCTCTCCAGCAGCCGCTCCATCACCGTGTGCAGGCGGCGCGCGCCGATGTTCTCGGTGCGCTCGTTCACGTGGAACGCGATCTCGGCGATGCGACGGACGCCATCGGCGGCGAAGTCCACCTGCAGACCCTCGGTCGCCATGAGCGCCTGGTACTGCGCGGTGAGCGAGGCATCCGGCTCGGTGAGAATGCGCACGAAGTCACCCACCTTGAGTGAGTCGAGCTCGACGCGGATCGGCAGCCGGCCCTGCAGCTCGGGGATCAGATCCGAGGGCTTCGAGAGGCTGAAGGCCCCGGAGGCGATGAAGAGGACGTGATCGGTCTTCACCGGCCCGTACTTGGTCGCGACCGTCGAGCCTTCGACCAGCGGCAGCAGGTCGCGCTGCACACCCTCGCGCGAGACATCCGCCCCGAGCGTCTCCTGGCGGCGCGTGACCTTGTCGATCTCATCGATGAAGACGATGCCGTTCTGCTCGGCGTTGGCGAGCGCCTGGATCTTGAGCTCGTCCTCGTTGATGAGCTTGCCGGCTTCCTCATCGGTGAGCAGCTTGAGGGCCTCGCGCACCTTGACCTTGCGGGTGCGGGTGCGGTTGCCGCCGAGGTTCTGGAACATGGACTGCAGCTGCTGCTGCATCTCCTCCATGCCGGGGGGCGCCATGATCTCGACACCGGCCGGCATGGAGCGCAGCTCGATCTCGATCTCGCGGTCATCGAGCTCGTGCTCGCGCAGCATCTTGCGGAATTTCTGGCGCGTGTCACCGTCACGGGCCGGCGCCGGCTCGTCGGTCGAGAAGCCCATCATGCGCGGCTTCGGCAGCAGCGCATCGAGGACGCGCTCCTCGGCGCCGTCGAGGGCGCGCTCACGCACCTTGGCCATCTCCTGCTCGCGCGTCATCTTCACCGCGACATCGGCGAGCTCCTTGACGATGGAATCCACGTCGCGCCCGACATAGCCGACCTCGGTGAACTTGGTGGCCTCGACCTTGACGAACGGCGCGTTGGCGAGCTTCGCGAGGCGGCGCGCGATCTCGGTCTTGCCGACCCCGGTGGGGCCGATCATGAGGATGTTCTTCGGGGTGATCTCCTGGCGCAGCGGCTCCTGCACCTGCATGCGCCGCCAGCGGTTGCGCAGCGCGATGGCGACGGCGCGCTTGGCGGCGTCCTGCCCGATGATGTGCTTGTCGAGCTCCTGAACGATCTGCCGTGGGGTAAGCGATGACATGCGTCTCAGGCTCCCTTGCGCAGTTCCTCAACCACGATGTTGCGGTTGGTGTAGATGCAGATGTCGGCAGCGATATTGAGTGAGCGCTCGACGATGCTGCGGGCATCGAGGTCCGATCCTTCGAGCAATGCGCGCGCCGCGGCGAGCGCGTACTGACCGCCGGAGCCGATCGCAGCGACGTCGTGCTCGGGCTCGATCACATCGCCGTTGCCGGATATCAGCAGGAGCTTGTCGGGGTCCCCCACGAGCAACAGCGCCTCGAGGCGACGCAGGTAGCGGTCCGAGCGCCAGTCCTTCGCGAGCTCGATCGCGGCGCGGGTCACGTTGCCGTATTTCTCCAGCTTGCCCTCGAAACGCTCGAAGAGCGTGAAGGCATCCGCCGTGCCGCCGGCGAAGCCGGCGAGCACCTTGCCGTCCGCGAGCTGCCGTACCTTGCGGGCGTTGCCCTTCATGACGGTGTTGCCGAGCGTGACCTGGCCGTCACCGCCGAGGGCGATCGCGCCGCCGCGTCGTACGCCGAGAATGGTGGTGCCATGCGGATCGAAATGGGCTCTGTCGTTCATCGGTATCCTGGCTTTGGCTGGTTGCGCCGCCGGCTCGGGGAACGGGGCTCACAGGAGACGGGGCGGCGTCGGCCCGTACGCGTGCTTAAGCCTTGCGACGCGCCCGGGGGTGGGCCGCGTCGTAGATGCGGGCGAGGTGCTGGAAGTCAAGGTGAGTGTAGATCTGGGTCGTGGAGATATCGGCGTGCCCGAGGAGCTCCTGCACCCCACGCAGCTCGCCGCCGGACTCGAGCAGATGCGAGGCGAAGGAGTGACGGAACAGGTGCGGGTGCAGATGGATGCCGAGCCCCTGCCGGCGCGCCCAGAGCGCCACCCGGGACTGCACCGCACGCGGTCCGAGGCGCACTCCGTTGCGTCCCACGAAGAGTGCGTCCTCGCCGGCACGCGCCAGTCCCGGGCGCTCCTGCAGCCAGCTGCGCAGCGCAGTCCGCGCCATCCGCCCGACCGGCACGATCCGTGCCTTGCGCCCCTTGCCGAGGACGTGCACCACGCCATCAGGGATATCGAGATTGGCGAGGTCGAGGCCCACGAGCTCGGCGAGGCGCAGCCCGGAGGAATAGAGCAGCTCCATGATGGCCCGGTCGCGTACGGTAAGCGCGTCGCCGCGTGCCGGCATCTGCAGCAGCCGCGCCATCTGGTCGGCATCGACCGTCTGCGGCAGGCGGCGAGCCGCCTTCGGAGCGCGCACCTCCGCAGCGGGATTCCCGGTGATACGCGCGCTGGCGCTGCGCACGCTGCGCGCGGTCTCGGACGCAGCCTCGCGCAGCAGGAAGGCGAAGAAGCTGCGCACGGCCGAGAGGCGGCGCTGGATGCTGCGCGGCGCGAGACCGGCCTTGTGCGAGTGGGCAGCGAAGCGCCGCACGTGCTGTGAGGAGAGCTCGCTCCAGTCAGCGATGCCCTCGCCGTCACAGAATGAGCGCAGCGCGGCCAGGTCGCGCGCGTAGCTGCGGTCGGTGTGCGGGGAGAGCCGCCGCTCGCTCGTCAGGTAGCGCCGGAAGCGCGCGAGCCATTCGAGCGCCGCGGGGCTCACCGGCGAGCCGCTTCAGGCGCTGCGTTCACCGCGCAGCGCATCCGGGGAGCGCACGCCGCGCAGCGCATCGCTCACGAGCTCCGCGAGGCGTGCCAGAAACTCGGTGCTCATGCCCGGGTGAAAACGATCCCGGTCGGGGCTGCCGAGCGCGAGCAACCCGAGTGCGCCTTTCTCCCCGAGCGGCACCAGCGCCACCGAGCCGAGCTCTAGCCCCTCGGGTCCGAACAGGAACTCCCGCTGGGAATCGCGGGCCTGACCGCAACGGGGCTTGCCGCTCGCAAAGAGCGACTCGAACGACTTCAGGCTCGGGTCGTCCGCCGGCACCGTGCGCACGAAGCGCGGCGTGGTCGGGTCGGCCACCGCATCGATCAACACCAGCGCCGCGTGAAACGCGTCGAAATCCTCGCGCAGACCCGCCTCGATGCGCGCCAGTGCCTCGGCGCGCGGCACGAGCCCGAGCAGCCGGCGCGTGAAGCGATGCAGGCGCTCGGAAATGGCATCGTTGGCGCGCGCAACGCGCACCAGCTCTGCCAGCTTTCCCTCGAGCTGCGCCTGCTTCTCGCGCAGCACCTCGATCTGCCGCTCGACCAGCGAGATCGTCGAGCCACCGCGCGCATGCGGCAGCTTCAGCCGCGCCAGCAGTGCCTGGTGGCGCTCGAAGAACTCGGGGTGCCGCTGCAGATAGGCTGCGATGCTTTCTTCTTCGCCGTCCGCCGCGGCGATGCCGCGCGCCTCACGTGTCGTCATAGTGCTCTAAACCTCGACATGCCCCTCAAAGGATATCTCCGCCCCACCGGTCAGCCACACGTGCTCCCCAACACCCGTCCAGTGTACCCGCAAGTTGCCGCCGCGTACCTCTACGTGCACGCGGGCATCGAGCAGGCCGCGGCGGCGCGCCACGGCCACCGCCGCACAGGCGCCCGTGCCGCAGCTGCTGGTCTCTCCGACGCCGCGCTCGAAGACCCGCAGCCGCACCCTCGCCGCTGAGACGATCTCCAGGAAACCGACGTTCACCCGCCGCGGGAAGCGCGCGTGCTGCTCGATCAGCGGCCCGAGGCGGGCGACCGGCGCACTCTCGATGGAGGGGACGGTGAGGACCGCGTGGGGGTTCCCGATCGATACCGCGCCGATCTCCACCCGCTCGCCGTCATCCAGCTCGAGCACGTGACGCTCGGCTTCCGCCGCGGCCGTGAACGGCAGCGAGCGTGGATCGAAATCCGGAACCCCCAGGTCGACGGAGACCTCACCGTGCTCGCCGAGCTGCGCGCGGATGAGCCCGGCCGGACTCTCGAGCGTGAGCCGCGAATCCTGCGCCCCTCCACGCCGCTGCAGCAGCGCGGCGATGCAGCGCGCTCCGTTACCGCACTGCTCGACCTCGCCCCCATCGGCATTGAAGATACGGTAGTAGGCGGCGCACTCATCCCGACGCGGCGGCTCGAGGAGCAGCGCCTGATCGAATCCGATCCCGGTGCGACGGTCCGCGAGCGCGCGCAGGCGGGACGCGCTGAGCAGCTCCGCGGGGACCGGCGCGTCGAAGACCACGAAGTCGTTGCCGACGCCGTGCATCTTCGTGAATTCGACGCGCATTACCCCGAAAGGATAGCTTAAAACCCGCCGCGCACGAGTCCGCCGGTTCGCCGCAGCTCGTGGCGATAGTCTAGGCTAGGTGCTCGTGAGCGCGCCCGGGCACACCCTACGGATCGAGCCGCACGGCCGCACCCTGCACGTGACAGAAGAGCAGCCGGTGCTCGAGGCCGCGCTCGCCGCCGGCCTCAACCTGCCGCACAGCTGCAAGTCCGGACACTGCAGCTCCTGCCGCGCACGGCTCATCGCCGGGGAGATCCGCTATCCGGGCCCGCGGCCCGCGGGGCTGACCGCCGAGGAGGAGCGTAACGGGCAGATCCTGCTCTGCCAGGCGCGCGCCCGCTCGGACCTCATCGTCGAGGCGCGTCTCATAGCGGCCGTTGCCGACGTGCAGATCAAGACGCTGCCGTGCCGCATCGCGGCTCTCACGCCGCTCGCGCCGGATGTGATGCAGGTGCTGTTGCGCCTGCCCTCGGTCGAGCGCCTGCGCTTCCATCCCGGGCAGTACCTCGATGTGCTGCTCGAAGGTGGCAGGCGGCGCAGCTTCTCCATCGCGAGTCCCCCGCACGACAGCGAGCTCATCGAGCTGCACGTGCGGCGGGTGAGTGGCGGAGGGTTCACCGAGCGGCTGTTCGGCTCGGCGAGCGGCCCCGAGACGCCGCTCGCCGTCGGATCACTGCTGCGAATCGAGGGCCCGATTGGGCAGTTCAGCTACCGCGAAGGGCGCACGCCGATCCTCATGCTCGCCGGCGGCACCGGCTTTGCGCCGCTGAAGTCGATGCTGCGCCACGCGCTCGAAAGCGGTCTCGAGCGCGACGTCCACCTCTATTGGGGCGCGCGGCACGAGCAGGACGTGTACGAGCAGGCGCGGGTGCTGGAGTGGGTGCGGCGCCATCCGCGCCTGCGCTTCACGGCCGTCCTGTCGGAAGCGACCGCCACCGAGGCGGCGCATCACCGCGTCGGGCTGGTGCACCAGGCCGTGCTCGCGGACCATCCGGACCTCAGCACTTTCGAGGTGTACGCGGCAGGCCCACCGGCGATGATCGAAGCGATACGCGGCAGCTTTCTGGACCGCGGCCTCCCGGCCGCGCGGTTGTACTTCGACTCCTTCGACTACGCACCCGGACGGTAGCTGCTATCCTTGCGACGCCGTCACCATCGGGCTACCGGTCGTGTCAGGCTCACGAGGGGCGTCGCATGACCCACGCGGCGATCACCGGGTGGGGCAAGTGCCTCCCGCCGGCGGTGCTGAGCAACCACGATCTCTCCACCATCCTCGAGACGAGCGATGAGTGGATCGTGAGCCGTACCGGTATACATGAGCGGCGCATCGCGCACGTCGGGCTCGAGGACCTCGCGCATGTGGCGGCGGCGCGGGCACTGGCGGCGGCCGGCCTCGCCGGCACCGACATCGACCTCATCGTCTTCGGCAGCTGCAGCTACGACGACCAGGTCCCGAACATGGCTTCCGGCGTGCAGCTGCGCATCGGCGCACATACGGCCGCCTCGCTCGATATCAACACAGCGTGCACGAGCTTCCTCTATGGGCTCTCGACCGCCAATGCGCTGATCCGCACCGGCGTGGTTCGCACCGCGCTCGTAATCGGCGCGGAGGTGATCTCACCCTTCATGGACTGGAGCGACCGCGACGTGGCGGTGCTCTTCGGTGACGGCGCAGCAGCGGTCGTGCTGCAGGCCAGCGAGGAGGAAGAGGGGCTGCTCGCGGAGAAGCTCGGCTGCTATGCCGACTCGCGCGAGACGCTGCGCGTCCAGGGCATGGGTGGGCGCTATGCCAACCATGGCGTGCTGTACGGGGTGACGCGCTGGCAGTTCGAAGGTCAGGAGATCTTCAAGCGCGCCGTGCAGGGGATGGCCGGCGCGTGTGAGGAGGCCCTCGCGCGCGCAGGCTTCAGCGCGGCGGACGTCGACCTGCTGGTGCCGCACCAGGCGAACCTGCGCATCATCGAGGCCGTCGCGCGGCGAGCGCATGTCTCCATGGAGCGCGTCTACATCAATGTGCAGCGCTACGGAAACATGTCGGCCGCCACGGTGCCGGTGGCCCTGTGCGAGGCGCTGGAAGAAGGTCGCGTACGGCCGGGAGCGCTGTTGCTCATGCCCGGCTTCGGCGGCGGCCTCACTTACTGCGCGCACCTCGTGCGCTGGGGTCGGCGCACGACTCCGCTCGCCATCAGTGACGCGCAGCTCCCCGCCAGCGAGCACTCGGCGCTCGAGCTGATCCGCGCCTGTCGCGAGCGCAAGCTGCGGCCGGTGGCGTTCGACGCCAGCGAGCCCTTCGCGCACATCGAAGCAGCGCACCCCGAAGGAGTGCGGATTCAAAAAGCGTAGCGCGCGGCAGCGGGCAGCGCGGCGCGCGCCGCGCGGGCCTCAGCGCTTGGCAGTCTTGGCGGCCCGCTTGGCCTTGGCCGAAGCCTTGGGGCGAGACTTGCCGAAGGAGCCGCGGTAGATCTTGCCGCGCCGTGTCCGTTGATCACCCTTGCCCATGAGGGCCTCCCGTTCTCTGTAGCAAAAGGCCGGCCACCGCTGCAGTCACGCAGCGGCGAGCCGGCCTCGAGCAACCCTGCGAGTGCTTACCAGCGCTTCGGTGCCCCACCGCCGCGGTTGCCCCCGGCGCTGCGCTCCTGAGCCTCGTTGACGCGCAGCGGGCGGCCGCCGAGCTCCTTGCCATTGAGGTTCTGGATGGCGCGCGAGGCGTCGGCGCGTGACATCTCGACGAAACCGAAGCCGCGCGGGCGGCCGGTGTCGCGGTCGGTGATGATGCTCACGGACTCGACGGTGCCATGCTGTGCAAACAGCTCACGCAGCTCGGCGTCGGTCGCGGAAAAGGGCAGGTTGCCCACGTAGATTCTCGTCATGCAATCGAACTCCTGAAACGAACGGTATCAGCAGGAGCGCAGGCCGGAATCTTGGGATTGCGCGGTGCACACACTGCCACCTGGTCGGGAACGATTCGGCTTTTCAGACTCGGAAGCCAACTCGCGGTCTAGGTGCGGGCGGCAGGCGGCAGGAAAGGGAAAGGTCACGAACCGGCGCGGACGATACCGCATGCCGCGGGCGTGGCACAAGCGCGCGAGACCGCTTTTTGCGTCGCGGCGTCCGCGGGCCGCAGGGCCGTGGTGGTATCCGGCGCGGACGGCTCGCAGGCCCGGTCGAGCAACACCATGACCACCGCGACGGTGAGCCCGCCCGCGACGGCGCGGAACGGGCGGCTGAAGATGAACATGGCGTTCACCGTACGCCCGGCCGTTATCTTTAGAAACTGTCTAATCACGAAATCATTGTTCCGAATTACCATACAATCAACGGATGGACCAGCTGGCCTGCATGCGGACCTTCGTGCGCGTGGCGGACCTGCATTCCTTCACGAAGGCGGCCGAGGCGCTCGGGCTGTCGCGCGCGGTGGTCAGCACGCACATCGCGGAGCTCGAGGGTCACCTGCGCTGCCAGCTCCTCCACCGCACGACGCGCCGCGTCGGGCTCACCGCCGATGGCGCCGAGTACCTCGCCCGCTGTCAGCGCATCCTGGCGGAGATCGAGTCAGCGGATGAGTCCGTGCGGCGCGCGCGAGTGTCTCCGCAGGGGCGGTTGCGCGTCGATGTTCCGGTGGAGTTCGGCCGCTCGCTGCTGATCCCCGCGTTGCCGCAGTTCACCGCGCGCTATCCGGATCTGCAGCTCGAGGTGCAGTTCAACGATCGCGTGGTCGACATGATCGGTGAGGAGATCGACCTCGTGGTGCGCGTGGGGGCGGTGCGCGAGCCGCATCTCATCGCGCGGCGGGTGGTCGGCAGCCGGCTGCTCACCTGTGGATCGCCGCAGTACCTGCGCGAGCACGGCGTTCCGGCCGTTCCGGAGGACCTGCGCCGCCATCGGCTCGTCGGTTACCTCCCCACCGGAACGCGCCGTCCGCATCGCTGGATCTTCCAGCGCGGCACGCAACGGGTGCGCCTCGCGCTGCCCTTCAACATCGCCTTCAACTCGGCGGAGGCCGAGATCCGCGCGGCGATCCGCGGTGCGGGGCTGGTGCAGTCGATGGACCTGATCGTGGCGGAGGCACTGGCGCTCGGACGGCTGCAGGTGGTGCTGCCGGACTGGTCCGCGCCCGGCAAGCCACTCTCCGTGGTCTGCCGTGCGGCGCTGCGTGACTCGCCCAAGATCCGGGTGTTCGCGGAGTTCGCCGCAGAGCTGCTGCGTCGTTATCGGCAGCGCGTCGACGCGCTGCTCGAATCACCGGGATGAGTGCCGCCGGGCGACCAGCAACGCTGGCCGCGAAGGCTCAACGATAGCGCGCCAGCACCTTCTCGAGGCCCTTCGAGCCGGGCGAGAGCGCTTCGTACGGCAGGCTGTTGAGCGGCACATCGGGAGTGAGGTTCACCTGGTGAAACTCGTTCTGTGAAGGCTCCACGAACAGGAGCCCGGTGAGGTACTCACCGGCCTTCATCCGCTCCTGGATCTGCGCCGCCGCCCGGGTGCGGTCGGTCGGATCGTAGGCCGAGTCGAGCTTGCGCAGCACGATGCGGCTGCCATCGTGCAGCACCACCGGCAGTGCTTCGCCCTCCTGGTAGTCGGCGGTGATCTCGCGCTCGAGCGGGATGAAGTCCGCGTGCACCGCGGGCTCATAATGCTCGCGGGTGTAGGCGTAGCTCTTGGTCGAGCCCTCGTGGTCGTTGAAGGTGACGCAGGGCGAAAGCACGTCGATGAGCGCGAAGCCCTCGTGCTTGAGGCCCGCCTGGATGAGCGGCACGAGCTGTTGCTTGTCGCCGGAGAAGCTGCGCGCCACGAAGGAGGCGCCGAGGGTCATCGCGAGCAGCACCGGGTCGATGGGCGGCTGGAAGTTGGTCTCGCCCTTCTTGGCTCGCGTGCCGATGTCGGCCGAGGCCGAGAACTGCCCCTTGGTGAGCCCGTAGACGCCGTTGTTCTCGATGATGTACAGCATGTTGAGATTGCGGCGGATCGCGTGGCAGAACTGCCCGAGCCCGATCGAGAGCGTATCGCCATCGCCCGAGACGCCGATGTAGCTGAGATTGCGGTTCGCGGCGTTGGCGCCCATGGCGATCGCCGGCATGCGGCCGTGCACCGAGTTGAATCCGTGGCCACCGCCGACGAAGTACGCGGTGGTCTTCGACGAGCAGCCGATGCCCGACAGCTTCACGAGGTTCTGCGGCTCGAGCGCGAGCCCCCAGCTCGCTTCCACGATGGCCGCGGTGATCGAGTCGTGCCCGCAGCCGGCACACAGTGTCGAGAGCGCGCCCTCATAGTCGCGCCGCGTGAGCCCGAGGGCGTTCTTCGGCAGCGACGGATGGGCGACTTTGGGCTTGGCGATGAAGGTCATGGCGACTTCCCAGGATTCAGCCGGACAGATTCAGCCGTGCGCGGCTTCGGCGGATGCGGCGCGCTCGCCGGGCCGGAGCTCGGCAAGCACGCCCTCGACGATGAAGCTGGAGGAGATCGGCAAGCCGCTGTAGTGCAGCAGCGAGCGCAGCTTCGCCTTCTCGACCGCCGTCTCGAGCGTGAGGAGCGACCGCAACTGCGCGTCGCGATTCTGCTCGACCACGAAGAGCAGCTCGTGCGATGCGAGGAATCTCTCCACATCCTCGCCGAAGGGAAAGGCGCGCACCCGCAGATAATCGAGCGTCACGCCGCGTGCCTCGAGCACATCGAGCGCCTCGCGGATCGCGCCATCGCAGCTGCCGAGCGAGACGATGCCGCAGCGGCTGCCGGCGCCCGGCTCGATCACCGCTCGCGGCACCAGGCGCTTGGCGCTCGCCCACTTCTTCAGCAGCCGATCCAGCACGATCTGGTATTCGGCGGCATCCTCGGTGTAGGCGCCGTACTGGGTGTGACCCGAGCCACGCGTGAAATACGCGGCCTTCGGATGCACCCCCGGCAAGGTGCGGTAGCCGATCCCATCGCCGTCCTTGTCGAGAAAGCGGTAGAACTTCTCGAGCTGGAGGACCTCCTCCCTGCCGAGCATCTTGCCGCGATCAGGCCGGTAGCCGTCGTCCCACTTCAGATCCGGGCACATCCAGTCGTTCATGCCGATGTCGAGGTCCGACAGCACCAGCACCGGGGTCTGCAGCCGCTCGGCGAGGTCGAACGCCTGGACGGCCATGTAGAAGCACTCTTCGGGGTTGGCCGGATAGAGACAGACGTGCCGGGTGTCACCGTGCGAAGCGTAGGCCGCGAGCATGAGATCGCCCTGCTGGGTACGGGTCGGCATGCCGGTCGAAGGACCGACGCGCTGGATGTCGAAGATCACCACCGGCACCTCGGCGTAGTACGCAAGACCCAGGAACTCGTTCATCAGGGAGATGCCGGGCCCTGAGGTCGCGGTGAAGGCGCGCGCCCCGTTCCACATGGCGCCGATCGCCATGCCGACCGCGGCGAGCTCGTCCTCCGCCTGGATGAAGGCGAAGTTGCGTCGGCCGCTCGCCGGGTCGACGCGCATGCGGTCGGCGAACATCTTGAAGGCGTCCATGAGCGAGGTGGAGGGGGTGATCGGGTACCAGGCCGCCACCGTCGCGCCCGCGAACAGGCAACCGAGCGCCGCCGCAGTGTTGCCATCGATCATGATGTGGCCGGCGGTCTTGGCCATCTTCTCCACGCGCAACGGCAGCGGACACTGGAAGTGCTCGCGCGCGTAGTCATAGCCGAGCTGGATGGCCTTCATGTTGCTCTCGACCAGCTGCGGCTTCTTCGCGTAGGTCTCGGCCAGCAACTGGCGGATCTCCCCGAGCCCCAGGTCGAGCAGCGCCGCCAGCACCCCGGCGTAGCAGATGTTCTTCATCAGGATGCGGGTGCGCACGCCGTTGAAGTTCTCGTTGCACAGCCGTGCGAGCGGCACGCCGAGCACCGTTATGTCCTCGCGCTTCAGCAGCGCCGGGCGCGGCCAGGTCGAGTCGTACACCAGGTACCCGCCCGGGGCGACCTCCTTCACGTCACGGGCGTAGGTCTCGGCGTTCATGGCGACCATCAGGTCGACGCGGCCGGAGCGCGCCAGGTAACCGTCCTTCGTCAGGCGGATCTCGTACCAGGTGGGCAGCCCCTGGATATTCGACGGGAAGTAGTTCTTGCCGACGACCGGAATGCCGCTGCGGAAGAGCGACTTCATCAGCAGCGTGTTGGCGCTCGCCGAGCCGGTACCGTTCACCGTGGCGATCTTGATGGTGAAATCGTTGCTGCGGTTGGGAGTGGCTTTCGACATGGCTTCCTTCGCGCCTCAGGCGATCTTCGGCTTGCGCGCCTCGAGGACGGCCGCGTCGTCCTCGGCGTGCGGCCAGTGCAATTCCGATTTCTGCATGTCCCAGGCGGCCGTGGGACAGCGCTCCGCGCACAAGCCGCAGTGCACGCACAGGTCCTCGTCCTTCACCATGACGCGTGCGGTCTGCGGCAGCGCGGCGGACACATAGAGCGGCTGAGTGAGATTGCGGGCCGGGGCCTTGAGGCGGGTCCGCAGCTCCGCCTCCTCGCCGTTGTGGGTGATGGTGAGGCAATCCACCGGGCAGATATCGATGCAGGCATCGCACTCGATGCACAGCTTCGCCGTGAACACCGTCTGCATGTCGCAGTTGAGGCAGCGCTGCACCTCCTGCTCCACCTGCTCGGCCGTGAAGCCGAGCTCCACCTCGATGTTGATCTTCTTGAAACGCTCCTTGAGCGAGACGTGCGGCATCAGCCGCCGCTCGACCGGGGTGTAGTCGTTGGCGTACGACCACTCGTGCATGCCCATCTTGCGGCTCTGCAGGTTCATGCCCGGCGGCAGCCGCTCCTGGAGCGAGGCGCCCTGGCAGTAGCGGTGGATGGAGATCGCTGCCTGGTGGCCGTGCTCGACCGCCCAGATGATGTTCTTCGGTCCGAAGGCGGCGTCGCCGCCGAAGAACACCCCCGGGCGGGTCGACTGGAACGTCGTCCTGTCGACCACCGGCACGTCCCACTTGCCGAACTCGATGCCGATGTCACGCTCGATCCAGGGGAAGGCGTTCTCCTGCCCGATGGCGAGAATCACATCGTCCGCCGGCAGCAATTCCTCGCCCACGCTGCGCTCGGCACTGATGTTGCCGTGCGCGTCGAGCTCGTACTCCATCTTGTCGAACCGCATGCCGGTGAGACGACCGTCTTCGATGACGAACGCCTTGGGCGAGCGGTTGACGACGATCTGCACGCTCTCTTCCTCGGCGTCCTCGAGCTCCCATTCCGAGGCCTTGAAGAAGCCGCGCGGCTTGCGCGCCATCACCTTCACGCTCTCGGCGCCGAGCCTCAGGCTCGTCCGGCAGCAGTCCATCGCCGTGTTGCCGACGCCGATGATCAGCACCCGCTTGCCGATCCTGTCGATGTGACCGAAAGCCACCGATTCGAGCCAGGCAATGCCGATGTGGATTCTGGCCGCGCCGGCGTCGCGACCCGGCAGGGTGAGCTCCTTGCCCTTCGGCGCCCCCGAGCCGACGAATACCGCATCGAAGCCGCCCGGGGCGAGCAGCTCCCGCATGCTCTGCACCTTGGTGTTCAGGCGCAGATCGACGCCCATGCCCGTGATCATGGCGATCTCCTCGTTCAGCACCGCGGCGGGCAGGCGGAACGAGGGAATGTTGCTGCGCATGAGCCCGCCGGGCTCGCCGAGCTGCTCGAAGATCGTCACCTCGTAGCCGAGCGGCATCAGATCGTTGGCGACGGTGAGCGAGGCGCAGCCGGCACCTATGCAGGCGATGCGCTTGCCGTTCTTGAGCCTCGGGACCTTAGGCAGACGCGAGCTGATGTCCTCACGGTGATCGGCAGCCACGCGCTTGAGACGGCAGATGGCGACCGGCTTGGTCTCGATGCGCCCGCGACGGCAGGCCGGCTCACACGGTCGGTCGCACACCCGCCCGAGAATTCCTGGGAAGACGTTCGAGTGCCGATTCACCATGTAGGCATCGGTGAAGCGCCCCTGCGCGATCAATCGGATGTATTCGGGGACATCGGTGTGGGCCGGGCAGGCCCACTGGCAATCTACGACTCGATGGTAGTAGTCCGGATGAGAGGTATCGGTGGGTTCCATTCAGTGCTCGGGCATCAAGCCCTACGAGCCCTCGGGCGGCAAAAAAGGATGGTGAGTATAGGGTCGCGTGGCGGTTTGTCACCGGCGTTGATGCGCGAATATGGCCCACGCACGGCTCAAGGTCATGGATATTGCTCTGCAGCAATCCGGCCGTCCAGAGGAGCCTATACTCGCGGCTGAGCTTATGTCCGACCGGGTAGCCAGTGAGATCCGCCTGCGACGCGCGTCGCGCCTGCTCGAGGTGACCTTCACCGACGGCAGTCGCTTCGAGCTCCCCTTCGAATACCTGCGCGTGCACTCACCCTCCGCCGAAGTCAAAGGTCACGGCCCGGGCCAGGAGGTGCTGGTGCTCGGCAAGGAGAATGTCGGCATCACTGCGATCGAGCCCGTCGGTCAGTACGCCGTCAAGCTCGTCTTCGATGATGGGCACGATACCGGGCTCTACACCTGGGCGTACCTGCACGAGCTCGGACGTGAGTACCGCGAAAAGTGGGCGCGGTATCTCGAGCGCAAGGCGGCGGCGCGAATGCCCACCGGCTGATGTGCCCGTCCAGTCGCGTACGATTAGCGCACAAGCTGTTCGGCCTCGAAAACAGGGCGCGCGCCGTACAAAGCAAAACGGGCCGGACATCGCTGTCCGACCCGCCTCGCTATGCAAGACCCCCCGTAACGCCGGCGATTCTGCGCGTGACTGCGGACGAAAATCAACAGCGATCGCGACGGCTCACCCGGTGCAATCGTCTAGAATGCGTCCGAAACGAGCGTCACCCGCGCGGCGATGGCCATGGCACAGCAGCGTCCCACCACCGACTTCGGTTTCGAGCGCGTGCCTGCTCGCGACAAAGCTCGCCGCGTGCGCGGCGTGTTCGACTCCGTCGCCGACCGCTACGACCTGATGAACGACCTGATGTCCGCGGGCACGCATCGCCTGTGGAAGCGCTTCACGCTGTCGCTGGCGAATCTGCGCCCGGGGCAGCGCGCGCTGGATGTCGCCGGCGGCAGCGGCGATCTCGCCGCCGGGCTCGCGCGGCAGGTGGGCGCGCGGGGCTTCGTGGTGCTGAGCGACATCAACACGACGATGCTCGCGCGGGGACGCGATCGGCTGATCGATGCCGGTATCGTCGGCAACGTGGCCTTCGTGCAGGCCGATGCCGAGCGCCTGCCGTTCGCGGACGGCACCTTCGACTGCATCACCATCGGCTTCGGGCTGCGCAATGTGACCGATAAGCCCGCCGCGCTCGCCTCCATGCGCCGCGCGCTCAAGCCCGGCGGGCAGCTGCTGGTGCTCGAGTTCTCGCAACCGCGCCTGCCGGGCCTCAAACCGCTCTACGACGCGTACTCCTTCGAGGTGCTGCCACGGCTCGGCCGGTGGGTGGCCGGCGATGAGGCGAGCTACCGCTACCTCGCCGAGTCGATCCGCATGCACCCGGACGCGGACACGCTCCTTGGAATGCTGCAGCAGGCGGGCCTCGAAGCCTGCCGCTACCACTCCCTCGCCGGCGGCATCGTGGCGGTGCACCGCGGTTACCGATGCTGACCGCAACGCTCGAGAAGCTCCTCAATCGCGGGCTGCCGCGCTCGCCACGCGCGCGGGCGCTGTGTGCCGCGCTTGCCGGACGCAGCGTGGCGCTGGTGGTGCCGGATCTCATACGGCTGCGCGTCGCCTCGACCGGGGAGACGCTCGCCGTGACGCGCGACGACGCGCCGGCGGATGCGACCCTGAGCGGCGGCCTGCTCGGGCTGCTCGCGCTCAGCGGTGAGTCCGCGTCGGCGGCCATCCAGCGCGGCGACGTCACCATCGGCGGCGACAGTGAGGTCGCGGCGGGCTTTCGCGAGCTCGCGCAGCTGCTGCGTCCCGATCCCGAGGAGGAGCTGTCGCTGCTGATCGGCGACGTTCCGGCACACCAGCTCGGCCGCATTGCGCGGCTCGGCGCAAGGCTCGGCGCGCGCGCCGCCGATACGACGCTGCGCAACCTCGCCGAGTACTTCGCGCACGAGCGCGGCGATCTGGTCTCGCGCAACGAAGGCGAGCAGTTCCTGCGCGGCGTGGACGTGCTGCGCGAAGGCGTCGACCGACTGCAGGCGCGTATCGACCTGCTCTCGCAGCGACGCGGCGCTCCGTGACGCGGAGCGTACCGGCGTGAAGCCGCGCGTGCTGCTGCGGCTGCTCGAGATCCAGCACGTGCTGTTGCGGCACGGTCTCGATGACTACGTGCGCGCGACGCACCTGTATCGCCCGCTGCGCTTCCTGTTCTTCCTGTCACCGCTCGTCTGGTTCGGGCACCAGCGCCGCTCGAGCCGCGGTGCGCGCCTGCGCCGTGCGCTGGAGGAGCTCGGTCCGATCTTCGTGAAGTTCGGCCAGGCAGTGTCCACGCGGCGCGATCTGCTGCCGCCGGACATCGCCGACGAGCTGGCGATGCTCCAGGACCGGGTGCCGCCCTTCCCCGGGACGATCGCGCGCGCGCAGCTCGAGCGTGCCTACGGCCGCCCGCTCGACGAGGTGTTCGCAGACTTCGAGGAGACCCCGCTCGCCGCGGCATCGATCGCACAGGTGCACGCCGCGCGCCTGCCGGGCGGCCAGGAGGTGGTGGTCAAGGTGCTGCGCCCGGGCATGCGGGCCATGATCGAGCGCGACCTCGAGGTGCTCTACACGCTCGCGGATCTCTCGCACCGCTACTGGCGCGAGGGGCGACGCCTGCGGCCGCGGGAGATCGTGGACGAGTACCAGAAGACGGTGCTCGATGAGCTCGATCTCATGCGCGAAGCCGCCAACGCCTCGCAGCTGAAGCGCAACTTCGCCGGGTCGGACCTGCTGTACGTGCCGGAGGTGTATTGGGACTATTGCCGCAACGAAGTGATGGTGATGGAGCGTATCCACGGCGTGCCCATCAGCGATCTGCAGCGCCTCAAAGCAGCCGGCACCAACATCCGCCAGCTCGCCGAGAACGGGGTCCGCATCTTCTTCACCCAGGTGTTCCGTCACAACTTCTTCCACGCCGACATGCATCCCGGCAACATCTTCGTGCTGATCGATGACCCGCTGCGCCCACGCTATGCGGCGGTGGACTTCGGCATCGTGGGCACGCTCGATCCGCGCGATCAGCACTACCTGGCCGAGAACTTCATGGCGGTGTTCGAGCGCAACTACCGGCGCGTGGCGCAGCTGCACCTGGAGTCGGGCTGGGTGCCGGCGCACACCCGCATCGACGAGATGGAGTCCGCGGTGCGCACGGTGTGCGAGCCGATCTTCGATCGGCCGCTGAAGGATATTTCCTTCGGGCGCATTCTGCTGCGGCTGTTCGAGATCTCGCGTCGTTTCAACATGCAGATCCAGCCGCAGCTCATGCTGCTGCAGAAGACGCTGCTGAACGTGGAAGGGCTGGGACGGGATCTGTACCCGGACCTGGATGTATGGGCGACCGCGACCCCGATCCTGCGCGAATGGATGCACGAGCGCACCAGCGTGCGCGCGCTCGCCCGCGAGCTGCGCGTGCGCATGCCGGGGCTGATGGAGGCGGCGCGCGCGCTGCCACGGGTGCTCGCCCGGCTGGTGGAGCGCGAGGTCGGCGGCGCGCTCCCGGTGACGCGCAGCCGCGATTCCGCCGAACCACGCGTCGGACTGCGTGCCGAGCTGCGTGCGGAGCTCGTGCGCGGCGCGCGCCGGCGCGATGCGGTGCTGCTCGGAGCCGCGCTGCTGCTCGGCGGACTCGTATGGCTCGCCGTCGCGCGCGAGCCCGCCTGGGTGGGGTGGGTCCTGATCACCGGCGGCGCGGCCGCAGCGGTTTACGGGCGCGCGAGCTAAGTGCAGCGCTCGCTCACCGAAGGCTCGATACCCGTCGGCCTGTTCCGCTTCGCGCTGCCGATCCTGTTCGCCAACATCCTGCAGTCGCTCAACGGGTCGGTGAACTCCATCTGGGTAGGCCGCTTCCTCGGCGAAGCCGCGCTGACGGCAACCTCGAACGCCAACACCGTGATGTTTCTGCTCATCGGCGCGGCCTTCGGCATCGCCATGGCCGCGACCATCCTCATCGGACAGTGCATCGGCGCCAACGACCCGCACGAGACCAAGCGCGTCGTCGGGACCAGCGCCAGCTTCTTCGCGGCCATCTCCGTCCTCATGTCGGTCGCGGGTCTCGCGCTCTGTCGCCCGCTGCTCATCGCCATGAGCACACCCGCGGACTCGCTGCCGCTTGCGGTCGCCTACATGCGGGTGATCTTCCTCGCGCTCCCCTGGCTCTACATGTACGCCTTCGTGATGGCGGTGCTGCGCGGCGCCGGCGATTCGAAGACACCCTTCTACTTCATGCTGCTGTCGGTCGGCATCGACATTGCGCTCAACCCGGTGTTCATTTTCGGGCTCGGGCCCGTGCCGCGCCTCGGCATCGCCGGCTCGGCCCTCGCCACATTCGTAGCCCAGGCCGTGAGTCTCGTCGCCCTGATCCGCCACCTCTACCGGCGCCGGCACATCCTCTGCCTGCACCGCAGCGAGCTGCATTTCCTGAAGCCCGACGGCGCGCTGGTGGCGGTGCTGGTGAGAAAGGGCATCCCGATGAGCGCGCAGCTGCTGGTGATCTCGCTCAGCGGCGTGCTGATGATCACGCTCGTCAACCGCTTCGGCGTCGACACCACCGCGGCATTCGGCGCCGCGCTGCAGATCTGGAACTACATCCAGATGCCCGCGTTCGCGGTAGGCATGGCGGTGTCCGCCATGACCGCGCAGAACGTCGGCGCGGGCAAATGGACACGGGTCACGCGGATCGCGCGCACCGGCGTGCTCTACAGCGTGCTGCTCACCGGCTCGATCGTGCTCGTGATCGAGGCACTCAACAGGCGGGTCTTCGGCCTGTTCGTGCCCTCGGGCTCGAGCGCACTTGCGATCGCGAGCCACATGAACCGCATCGTGACGCCGTCCTTCATTTTCTTCGGCGTCTCGCTGACTCTGTTCGGGGTGGTGCGCGCCACGGGCGCGGTCATCGCCCCGCTGATCATCCTGACCATCGCCCTGCTCGCCGTGCGCTTCCCCTTCGCGCAGATGCTGCTCGATCGCTACCAGGTCGATGCGGTGTGGTGGAGCTTTCCACTATCTTCGGCACTGGCGGCGGTGCTCGCGGTGCTCTATTACCGCTACGGGGACTGGCGTCATGCGCACATGGCGGCGCCGGCGCGCAGCTAGCGTGCCGGCCGCCGCTCGCTCACGGCAGCCGCGCGCGGCTCGATCCACAGCGCCTGCGCACGACCGCAGAGCTCGCCTTTGCCATCGAAGATCGCCGTCCCGGCCTCCAGCTTGCGTCCGCTCCCGCCGACGCGCCAGCCGATGAGCGTGCAGGACTCGCCGATGTGCACGCGCCGATCGACGTGCGCGGTGAACTCCGCGAGCAGCATCATGCGGTCATCGGGCGCCACCGCGTAGTAGCCCGGACAGTCGAGCGCCGCCGACATGAATTCGGCCCGCACCTTGCCATCGCCCGCATCGAGCGAGGCGTCCGGCACCCAGGGCGCCGCCACCAGGCCGCGCTCCGGGAGCGGGCCTGCGAAAATCCGCAGGCCATCGCCGCGCACCCGCTGTGTGCCGCAGACGAAGCAGCCCGGAAAGCGGTGGTTACGGAAGCCGGCGTAATGGCGCGAGGCCTCCACCGCCTCGAGGTAATCCGGCGCAGGGGGCACCTCGAGCGACAGCGCCGCCGGCAGCGTCTCACCGATCAGCTCCTCTCCGCGCAGCACTCGCAGCACCCCGTCCCCGATGCTGCTCACCGTGAGCTCCGTCGCCAGCGGAGGCGGTTTGAGGAGGCGCACGCTCACGGTGCGCGCGGCGAGGGTGGCGACGAGCCCGGCGAAGTAACCGCCGTTGGCAGAGGCCGGCGGACCGCGGAAGCGGTCCGCGATGAGCAGTGTGGTCTCAGGCTGCGTCACGGCCGAAGTCCACGCAGGAAAGCACCGACGTCCTCGCCGCGCTCCAACACCTCGACGAGCGCCGATCCGACCACCACACCATCGACGTGACCGCGCAGCCGCGCGACCTGCTCGCGGCTGCGAATGCCGAAACCCGCACACACCGGGAGCGCGGCGATGGCGCGCACGCGATCGAGGTAGTCGAGGACTGCGCTCGGCACCGCGACGTTGCGGCCCGTCGTGCCCGTCATGGTGACTGCGTACACGAAGCCCTGGCTCGCCGCACACAGCTGCCCGAGGCGCTGCACCTCGGTGACCGGGGTGACCATCTGCACGAGCGCGAGCTGCCGCTCATCGAGCACGCTGCGCAGCCCGCTGCTCTCATCGAGTGGCAGATCCGGCACGATGAACCCGGATATGCCGGCGTCGGCGGCGCTCCGCGCGAGGCGCTCGATCCCGAACGCGAGCAGCGGGTTCAGGTAGCTCATCAGCAGAATCGGGGTGGAAAGCCCGTCGAACGCGCTCAACTCCTCGAGTATCCAGCCGAGACTCACCCCCTGTGCGAGCGCGGCCAGGCTGGCGCGCTGAATGGTGACTCCGTCCGCCATCGGGTCTGTGAACGGAACCCCCACCTCGATCACGTCGGCCGCGTGCGCAATCGCACGCAAATGCTCGCGAAAGCGCTCCCGGCTCGGAAAGCCGGCCGTGAGGTAGCCAACGAGCGCGGGCTCGCCAGCGGCCGCCGCGGTGCGGATGGTGCTGCTGATGCGCTCGCGCGGACTCATGTGCGCTCCGCCGTCAGCAGTGTCTGCTGCAGCGTCGACATGTCCTTGTCGCCGCGGCCGGAGATGCAGACGAGCACCGTGCCGCCGCGGTGTGCGCGCGCCCAGCGGGCCGCAGCCGCCACGGCGTGCGCACTCTCGAGGGCGGGCAGGATGCCTTCGAAGCGCGCGAGCTGCCGCACGCCCGCGAGCGCTTCCGCATCGCTGGCGGTCTCGTAGCGTACCCGTCCCGCGGCGGCGAGCAGGGCATGCTCGGGACCGACGCCGGGATAGTCGAGCCCCGCCGATACCGAGTGCGTCTCCTGGATCTGCCCGTCGGCATCGTGCAGCAGCAGCGAGTAAGTGCCGTGCAGTACACCGGGCCGGCCGTGCGTGACCGTCGCCGCGTTCTCGCCGAGACCCGCGCCGCGCCCGCCGGCCTCCACGCCGATGATCTCGACGGCCGTGTCAGGAATGAACGCGTGGAAAGCGCCGATGGAGTTGGAGCCGCCACCCACGCAGGCAATGAGCGCATCGGGCAGCCGGCCGGTCGCGGCGAGCATCTGGGCGCGCGCCTCGCGACCGATCACCGCCTGCAGCTCGCGCACCAGATAGGGATAGGGGTGTGGGCCGACCACCGAGCCGAGCAGGTAATAGGTATCGACCGGATCGGACACCCAGTCGCGCATCGCCTCGTCGATCGCGGCGCGCAGGGTGCGATCACCGCTCTCGACCGGCACTACCTCCGCGCCGAGCAGCCGCATGCGACCGACGTTCGGTGCCTGACGCTCCATGTCGATGGCGCCCATGTACACGGTACAGGGGAGCCCGAGACGAGCGCAGGCCGCGGCACTCGCGACACCGTGCTGGCCGGCGCCGGTCTCCGCGACGACGCGCTTCGCCCCGAGGCGCCGTGCCAGGAGCGCCTGGCCGATGGCATTGTTGATCTTGTGCGCGCCGGTGTGGGCGAGGTCCTCACGCTTGAGCCAGACGTCCGCGCCCCACTCCGACGAGAGGCGCGTCGCGAAGGTGAGCGCGGTGGGGCGGCCGACCCAGCCGGTGAGCTGCGCCGCGAGCTCCGCCTGAAAGTCCTGCGCGTGCAGGTGCGCACGCACACCGCGCTCGAGCCGCTCGAGCGCCGGAATGAGTATTTCAGGCACATAGCGCCCGCCGAACGGGCCGTAGCGGCCGCGCTCGTCGGGGAACCGTCCGGCGAGCGCCGCGGCGAGCAGTCGCGCGGCGTCGGGCAGCGGGGAGGTCGCGGACATATCAGTCTCCTTGTTTCAGCGCCTGGGGGGCAGTGCAGCCGCGGCCCGCACCGCGGCGGCGAAGCTCACGATGGCAGCCGGACTCTTTACGCCGGACTGCTGCTCGACACCGCTCGAGACGTCCACCCCGAAAGGATGCACGGCGGCGATCGCCGCGGCGACGTTCGCCGGGTTGAGGCCGCCTGCAAGCACGAGCTCGGTGTGGTCCGCGAGCGCGGCGGCGAGGCTCCAGTCCACCGTGCGCCCGCGGCCGCTCACCGGGCCCTCATAGAGCACCCGTGTCGGAAGCGGTGCAGGCAGCGCAGCCTCTTCACGTATCACGGGGAGCCGCTCGAGCGAGGAGGGCAGGCGCAGCCCCGCGAAGTCCTCGGCATCGCTCTGCAGGATATCCGGACTGAACACGCGCACGATCTCGTCCACCTCCGCCTGCGTGGGGTGGCGCGTGACCGCCACGCAGCGCAGCCGACCGCGTGCGGGCAGCGCGAGGGCGGCGGCCGCTGTCGGTGTCAACTCGCGCACCGAGCTCGCGAAGACAAAGCCGATCGCATCGACACCTGATGCGACCGCCGCGTCCACCGCCGCCGCCGTCGTCATGCCGCAGACCTTGATCCACATCTACGAAACCTGACGGGCCGCCCGGCCCGCCTGCAGCAGCGTGCACACGAGCCTGCCCGGCTCCGGATCGCGCATGAGAGCACTGCCGACGAGAACGAGATCGTAACCCGCCGCGGCGAGCCGGGCCGCGCCGGCGGCGTTTTCCACGCCGCTCTCGGCGACGCGCGCTGCGCCCGCAGGCAGCTGCGAGGCGAGCTCGAGCAACCGGGCAGGCACCACCTCGAGCGTCGCAAGATCACGGCAGTTGAGGCCGGCCAACAGAGTGCTCTGGCCGCCATCCTCGCCGATGACCGCGCGCATGCGCGCGAGATCGGCCTCGTCGAACGCCTCGAGCAGCACGAAAAGCCCGTGCTCACGTGCACACCCGATGAGGGCCGTGAGCGATTCGCGCGACAGCATGCGCAGGATCAGCAGCACTCCGCCCGCACCGGCCGCACGCGCCTCGAGCACCTGGTAAGGATCGACGAGAAAGTCCTTGCGCATCGCGGGCACGCCAAGCGGTGCCAGCGCCTGGGCGGCCGCGCGCAGATGCTCGAGTGATCCGTCGAAGCGGCTCGGCTCGGTGAGCACCGAGACCGCGGCGGCGCCCGCGCGCGCATAAGCCGCGACGCGACTGCCGAGCGCATTCGCCGCCGACCCGAGCACACCCGAAGCCGGCGAGCGGAGCTTCAGCTCCGCGATGAGATCGAAACCGTGTGCCGAGCGGACGAGCGGCGGCGCGGCCGGCGCCTGCCGTGCAAGATCCGCGAGCGCCGCCTCCGGCAGACGTGCCCGCGCGCTGCGCACGCGCGCGGCACTCGCGGTCGCCATCGCCTCCAGAAAGGAGCTCACCGCGTCGAGCCTCCGGCGGCCGGCGGCGCACCCTGCAGCGCGAGCGAGGCGAGCAACCGCGCGGCCTGTCCTTCATCGATGGCCGCGGCCGCGCGCGCCACACCCTCACGGGGGTCACGCACGATACCCGCGACCTCGAGCGCGAGCGCCGTGCCGAGCAACAGGCAGTTGCGATGCGCACCGCGGTCTTCGCCTGCGAGCACGGCACGCAGCGCGCGTGCGTTGTGCAGGGCGCCGCCGCCCGCGAGCTCCCTCGCCGCGCACGGGGGCAGGCCGTAGTCGGCGGCCGAGCGCACACTGGTGCTGACCGAGCCCGGACGGATGTCGAAGAGCGTGAACGGACCGACCGGCGTTGGCTCGTCCCAGCCCTCGGCACCATGAACGACGAACACCCGCTCGATCGGCAGCCCCTGGAAGGCCTCGGCGATGAGGCGCGCCACCTCCAGACTGAAGGCACCCACGAGGTGCAGTGGCGGCTCCGCCGGATTCACGAGCGGGCCGAGAATGTTGAAGACCGTACGGACGCCGAGTGCCGCTCGTATCGGTGCCACGCGCGCGGTCGCAGGATGGTAATGGGGCGCGAACAGGAAGGTGAAACGGGTGGCGGCGAGGCAGGCGGATGCGCCGACGGCGTCGAGCGGCAGCTTCAGGCCGAGCGCCTCGAGCACATCGGCACTGCCGCAGCGGCTCGACACCGAGCGGTTGCCGTGCTTCACGACCGGTACGCCGCAGGCGGCGGTGAGGAGCGCGGTGCCGGTGGAGATGTTGAGGCTTCCCGAGGCATCCCCGCCCGTGCCGACGATGTCGATGGCGCGCAGGTCCGGCGGCAGGTCCGGACGCCGAGCGAGCCGGCGCATCGCCCGGGCGAGGCCGCGCACCTCCTGCGCGGTCAGGCCCTTGGCGGAAAGCGCCGCAAGCAGCGCGCCGGCCATCGCTGCGGGCAGCTCGGCGTCGGTCAGATGCGCGAGCAGACCTTCGGCCTGCGGCTGCGACAGGTCGCGACGCTCGAGCAGCTGCTGCAGCAGCTCACGTGGCGCCGACACGGTCGGCTCCAGCGCGCTCGCCGGCGCGCAGCTGCAGGAAGGAACCGAGCATCCGCGGCCCATCGGGGGTGAGGATGCTCTCCGGATGAAACTGCACGCCCTCGACGGTCAGCCTCCGATGCCGTACCGCCATGATCTCGCCCTCATCCGTGCGCGCACTCACTTCGAGCAGCCCCGGCAGGCTCGCCGGCTCGGCGATGAGAGAGTGGTAACGCCCGACTTCGCACGGCTGCGGAATGCCGGCGAACAGCGTACGCCCGTCGTGGCGCACGAGTGAGGTCTTGCCGTGCATGAGGCGGCCGGCACGCACGATCTCGCCGCCAAACACGGCGACGATCGCCTGATGCCCGAGACACACCCCCAGCACCGGTATACCTCCGGCGAACGCGCGGATCATGTCCATGGAGACTCCGGCATCGTGCGGCGTGCCCGGGCCGGGGGAGATACACAGGTGTGAAGGCCCGAGCGCACGCGCCGCATCCACGCTGAGCGCATCGTTGCGGTGCACCTGCACCTCGGCACCCAGCACCAGGAAAGCCTGCACCAGGTTGTAGGTGAAGGAGTCGTAGTTGTCGATGAGCAGCAGGCGCGGCTTCACAGGCCTTCCTCCGCCAGCTCGAGCGCCCGCACCATCGCGGCGCTCTTGGCGAGCACTTCGGCGTGCTCGCTCTCGGGTACGCTGTCGGCGACGATGCCGGCGCCGGCCTGATAGCTGTATTCATCGCCCGAGAAGACCAGGGTGCGGATGGTGATCGCCTGATCCATGTCGCCGCGCGCGCCGAAGTAGCCGACCGTGCCACCGTAGAGTCCGCGGCTCACCGGCTCGAGCTCATCGATGATCTCCATCGCGCGGACCTTGGGCGCGCCCACCAGCGTACCGGCGGGAAACGCGGCGGCGAACAGATCGAACGCATCGCGGCCCGCGGCGAGCTCGCCTTCGACGCCGCTCACCATGTGCATGACGTGGCTGTAGCGCTCGATGGCGCGATACGGCTCGACGCGCACGCTGCCGGCGCGCGCCACCCGTCCGAGATCGTTGCGCGCCAGGTCGACCAGCATGACGTGCTCGGCATTCTCTTTCGGATCGGCGAGCAGCGCCGCCTCGTGCGCCGCATCGCTCGCGCCGTCGAGGCCGCGCGGGCGCGTGCCGGCGATGGGCCGCAGCCGTGCGCGCTGCTGGTTGAGCTTCACGAGTGCCTCGGGTGAGGAGCCGACCACGGTCACCGCGCCGAGAGCGCAGTAAAACATGTAGGGCGAGGGGTTGATGAGGCGCAGGGCGCGATACGCCTGGAAAGGATCGAGCTCGTGCCGTCCCGAGAAGCGGTTTGCGAGCACGAGCTGGTAGACATCGCCCGCGGCGATGTACTCCTGCGTGCGCCGTACGCCGGCCAGGTAATCGCTGCGGCTGAAATCTGCCACGGGGGCCGCGTAGCGGCCGGCGCCGCGAGCCTGCGGCAGACCGCCGCGCAGGGCACGTATGACTTCCCGGCGCAACGCGCGACGCTCGGTCTCGGAGCCCGCGTGTACCAGCGCCACTCCGCGGCTGAGATGATCGAATACCAGCATCGAGCGCGGGGCGATGTAGTGCAGCACCGGCACGCCGCCCGCGCGTGGCGCACGCGCCGGCAGGCGCTCGAAATGACGCACGACGTCATAGCCGGCGAAGCCGACCAGCCCGCCGGCGAGCGGCACTCCGTCGATGTCCGGCTGGGGGCGCGGCGCGCGCGCGCGCGCCGCGCGCAGCCCGGCGAGCAGCGCGGCGCCATTCACCGGCACCCCCTGCAGCTCATCGCCGATCGCGAGACCCCGCTCATCGAGGCGCACCTCGAGGCCAGCGCCGAAGCCGATGAAGGAGAAGCGCCCGAGCCGCTCGCCACCCTCCACGCTCTCGAGCAGGAAGCGCGGCTGGAACGGCGCCAGCTTCATGAACGCCGAGACCGGTGTGTCGAGGTCACCGGTGATGTCGAACGGCGATTGCAACGCTCGAAGTCTCCGTCTGATGCAGATAACAAAAAACCCATCCCCGGGGCGAGCCGGAGATGGGTTGCTGGTGTCGTTGGATCCGTTGAGTCGCGGGAAACTAAAGCCGACCGTCAGCCCACTCCGTTAAGGAGTGCGCCACCACCAGGGACGCGCGCTGCTGTTACGGCGGTGCGACATTGGCCCGAGTATCGCCGCCCCGCGAGCGGCACGTCAAGCCAGGCAGCCGGACAGCCGTCACGAGCCTGATCGATGTTGTTATCAGCGAAGGCGGCCGTACTAAAATCACCGCCAGGGCGCGCCTGCGCCTGCACGGGTGCCGATGCGGTGAGTTTCAAGGAGTTGCTCGAGAGCTGGCGCCACGGCGCGGCCGCGCCGCGCACCGTCAGCACCTACGCGGTGCGATTGCCCGTCGATGATGCCGCGCAGCTCGCCGCGCTCGCCGATATGTTCCCGGGCCGCTCCGTGGAGCAGCTGATCAGCGAGCTCCTCGCTGTGGCGCTCAGGGAGCTTGCGGCGACGATGCCGTACGTGCCCGGCAAGCGTGTCATCTCCACCGATGAGCAAGGCGATCCGGTGTACGAGGATGTCGGCCCCACGCCGCGCTTCATGGAGCTCGCGCGCCAGCATCGTCGTGCCCTCGAGGCGCGCTCGCGGCGCGCCACCCGGCCGGTAAAGGCCCGGCGACGCCGTCCCTGAGGCGCAGCCATGCCTTCCTTCGACGCCGTGTCCGAGCTCAATGCCCACGAGGTGGCCAATGCCATCGACCAGGCGAATCGCGAGCTCGCCCAACGCTTCGATTTCAAGGACACGGGCGCACGTTTCGAGCTCAAGGAGTTCCTCGTGACCCTGCAGGCGCAGGTCGATTTTCAGCTGCGGCAGATGCTCGAGATCCTCAAGCTGCGCCTCTCCAAGCGCGGCATCGACCTGGCCTGCCTGGAGATCAAGGAGCCGCAGACCACACTCTCGAGCGCACAGCAGGAGGTGGTGCTGCGGCACGGGATCGACGCCGACACGGGCCGCAAGATCGCGCGGCTGGTGAAGGACTCGAAGCTCAAGGTGCAGGCGAGCATCCAGGGAGACAAGGTGCGCATCAGCGGCAAGCAGCGCGATGACCTGCAGGCCGCGATCGCGCTGCTGCGCGGCGCGAAGCTCGAGGTGCCGTTGCAGTTCACGAACTTCCGCGATTGAGCCGCGCGATCGTACGGCACAGCTCCTCGGTCGCATCGAGGACACTCGGACCGAGGCGGCTGAGCGCCTGATTCTCGAACGCCACGACGCGATGGTTGCGTACCGCGGCGAGGCCGGGGAAGCGCTGCCAGTCTGCGACCCAGGCAGCGCCTTCACCGGGGGGAGCGGCGGCGAGAATGATGTCCGGGTTACGCGCGATGACCGCCTCGGTATCGACGAGCGGCCCTGGCTCGCGCAGATCGGCGAACACGTTACGCGCACCACAGAGTGCCAGCGCGTCGCTCATCAGGTGTCGGCCGCCGACCGTGTAGATGGGACGGTTCCACACCTGCAGGAGCACGCTTGGCGCGCGAGCCGCGGCGGCTGTGGAGTAGGTGCGCGCGAGCCCAGCGAGGCGAGCTTCGAGCGCCGCGGCGGCCTCGTCGGCCACCGCTTGCGTGCCCGCGAGCACGCCGAGTCGCCGCAGCGAGCCCGGCAGGTCCCCGAGACGCTGCACCTGCTGCAGGTAGAGGGGAATAGCGAGCGCTTCGATCTTGGCGCGCTGCGCGGGGTTGCCACCCGCCGGCCAGGCGATCACCACATCCGGGTGCAGCGCCACCAGCCGTTCCATGTCGATCGCAGCCACATCGCCGATGCGGGGAACGGCGCGCGCCGCAGGCGGCTCGCTCGAATACTGCACCGTCGCGATGAGCTGTGTGCCGGCGCCCGCCGCGAACAGCATCTCCGTCGCCCCCGGAGTGAGACTCACGATACGCAGCGGCACCGGTCCGACCCTGAGCGCATGGCCGAGATCATCCGACACCGTGCGTCGCGCTGCGGCCGGGTGCTCCGTCGCGCCGCCCGAGAGCGCAGGGCCCGCGGCAAGCAGCGAGGCTGGCAGCAAGGCCGCGGCGAACCACAACAGCCGCCCCATGGCGGTGCTGGTCCGGAGGGAAAGCTGGCGCTTCAGGTCCGCGCCGCTCCGCCGTAGGCGCGCGGAAACACCACCCGAAAGGTCGTGCCATTGCCCGGGGAAGTCTCCATCTCGAGGCTCGCGTCGAGCAGCTCGCACAGGCGCTTGACGATCGAGAGCCCGATGCCCTCGCCGGCAGCTTCCCGCGGCGTCGCCGGATCGCTCTGCGATCGCAGTGTCGCAAGCGGCGGCCGACCCGGCTCGGCCTGCTGCGCCTCCGCGGTCGCCTCGAGGACGGCATTCTCCAGAGGGGCTGCGGGGGACTGCGGCTGGAAGCCCGGACCGGTATCCTGCACGTACAGCAGCCATTGCCCGCTGTCCGCCGCGCTGCGCTCTTCCCACAGCACGCGCACGCCACCGTGCTGCGTCACCTGCAGCGCATTGAGCACGAGGTTCTGCACGATGCGCTGCACCTTGGAGGCATCTCCCTCGACCGGGAGGGCGGCGGGCCCCTCGGCCTTCAGAAACAGGCCGCGCTGCTGGAAGAGCGGCCGCACCGTCTCGCAATAGCTGCGCAGGAGAGCGGCCGCATCGAGGGGCGCGAGGCGCAGCTGCTCCTGTCCGGCTTCCAGTCGCGCCAAGTCGATCATGTCGGTAAGCAGCGTGCGGAGCGATTCGACCGAGCGTTGCAGCGAGCGCGAGGCCGCGATGCGCTGCGGATCGTCCGCCAGCTGGTGGAGCAGCGCCGTCGAGGCATTGGTCACGGCACCGACCGTGCCGCGCAGATCGTGCGCGGCTTCGCGCCAGATCTCGGCACGCTGCCGCTCGAGACGCTGCAGCTGCAGCAGCGCGCACTCGAGCTCGCGCACGCGGCTCGCGGCTGCGGTGCGCTGCAGCCGCTCGTAGCTGGCGGCACTCTCGCAGACGCCCTCCCCGCAAAGGCGCACGAGCGCACGGCGCGCGAGCGGCATGACGCTCGTCTCGAGCTCCGGGTGCGCGAGCGCGTAGCTCTCGAGCTCGCTCAGCATGCAGTACTGCAGATGAGCCCACTCGCGGATCGTCTCGTGCTGGTGATAGCCCTGCTGCCAGCGGTGCACGCCATGCTCGGCGGCGCTTTCGAGCTGGTCCTCCTTCGCGACCTCCTTCTCGATCGGATCGCGTGCCTGCAGCCGCCGCTCGAAAGCCGCGAGCACCTGCGGGACGTGATCCGTGAACTGCGTGCGCGAGAGACTCGAGGAGGTGGTGAGCTGCGGATCGGCTTCCACGGCCTGCTGCCAGGCGCGCAAGATCGCCGCGCGCCGGGCGGCGAGATGGCGTGCAAGCCCGGCGAGGGCGTCCTTGGGATCGAGGGTATCGCTCACGGCACACTGCACCTCATCGGGCGCGTGACTATACCGCGAGCGTGCGCGCCGCGGGATCCGCCAAGGCCGCGTTGCGCGACGCCGAGGTGTCCTACGCGGCAGCTTTCGCGAGCCGCTCTCCTCCGCTGCCCTCGAGCACCCGCGCCACCGCATGCACGGTAGCGGCGATGCGGACCGCGCTCTGCACCGCCTCGCGCTCGAGGCCGTGCTGGCGCAGCGCCCGCTCGTGCGAGGCCACGCACGTCCCGCAGCCATTGATCGCCGACACCGCGAGCGCGAGCAGCTCGAAGTCCGCCTTCGCGATGCCGGGGTTGCCGATGACGCTCATGCGCAGCCGCGCCGGCAGCTTCGCATACTCCTCGTCCTCGACGAGGTGCAGGAAGCGGTAATAGACATTGTTCATCGCCATTACCGCCGCTGCAGCATGCGCGGCGCTCACATGCGCGGCATCGAGATGCTGCGCGGCGAGCGCCTGCAGTCCGCGGGTGAAGTCCGCGTTCCTCGAGGCGCTCGCCGCGGCGAGTGCGACCGCCCAGATCTGCCGCTCGCTCAGGCCCGGCGCACCCGCGGGGGTGAGCACCGAGCCGAGATTGAGCTGCAGATCCCGGGCATAGCCCGGCAGCGCCTCGCGGATGCTCTCGAGCGTGCTCATATCAGGCCGCCTCGAGGGTCTCATCGCCCTTGCGCCAGTTGCACGGGCAGAGCTCATCGGTCTGCAGCGCATCGAGGACGCGCAGCACCTCCTCCGGGCTCCGGCCGACGTTGAGATCGGTCACATAAACGAAGCGGATCACGCCCTGCGGATCGACGATGAAGGTGGCGCGCTGCGCGACACCGGCCTCGGGATCGAGAATACCGAGGCGGCCGGCGAGCTCACGCTTGATGTCAGCGAGCATCGGGAACGGCAGCGAGCGCAGCTCCTCCTTCTCGCGTCGCCAGGCGAGATGCACGTACTCGCTGTCGATGCTCACCCCGAGCAGCTGCGCGTCACGGGCACGGAACTCTTTCTCCAGCCGGCCGAAGGCGGCGATCTCGGTCGGGCATACGAAGGTGAAGTCCTTCGGCCAGAAGAACACGACCTTCCACTTGCCGGGGAAGCTCTCGTGGCTGAAGGTCTGGAATGCGCTGCGTGCATCGCTCGACACGACGCCGGTGAGCGTGAATTCGGGAAACTGACGGCCTATACCTGACATGAGGGTCTCACTCCTTGCGATGAGCGGGCGCGGTGCGTCCGCGAGGTGCATAGGGTGGCGAGCAGGTTGCTATGATTCCAATCGATTGATTTTATGAATTCGATAGACGCCCTATATCCCGACGCTCTGTACCCCGATCCATGGAGCTGAAGCTCAAGGACCTGCGCTATCTGGTAGCGGTGGCGGAGCAGCGCCATTTCGGCCGCGCGGCGGCGCGCTGCTTCGTGAGCCAGCCGACGCTCTCGGCGCAGCTGAAGAAGCTCGAGCAGTCCCTCGGCGTGCAGCTCATCGAGCGCGCGCCGGGAGCGGTCTCGCTCACCGCGGTGGGCGAGGAGATCGTGGCGCGGGCGCGGCGGATCATCGAGGCGAGCGACGAGGTGGTCGCGCTGGCACGCAGCTACCAGGATCCACTCGCGGGGCGGCTGCGCGTGGCATTGCTGCCGACCATCGGGCCGTACCTGCTGCCGCAGGTCGCGCCGCTCATCCGCAAAACCCTGCCCCGGCTGCAGCTTTATCTGTACGAGTACCAGACCGCCGCCATGCTCGCGAAGCTGCACGCCGGCGAGCTCGATCTCGGCATCCTCGCGCTGCCCGTCGAGCTCGAGGGTCTGCAGGCTCGTGAGCTGTATCGCGAGGAGTTCCTGCTGGCGGTCCCTCAGGGCAGTCCGCTCGCCGCGCACGAGCAGGTGCGCGTCGCGGATCTGCGCGATGAGCGTCTGCTGCTTCTCGAGGAGGGGCATTGCCTGCGCGATCAGGCGCTGGAGGTGTGCGGCCGCGTGGGCGTCCAGGACTCGCAGGACTTCCGTGCCACCAGTCTCGAGACGTTGCGGCAGATGGTGGCCGCCGGTGCCGGCGTCACGCTGCTCCCGGAGCTCGCGGGCCGCGGCGCCTACGGCAGCGGCCGGGGCGTGGTGCTGCGACCGTTCGTGCGGCCGGCTCCGGCGCGGCGCGTGGGCGCGGTGTGGCGCAGAACCACTCCGCGCCGTGCCGCCATCGAGGCGGTCACCGCACTCATCGCGCGGCGCGCCACTTGAGCGCGCTCGCTGCGCCGCAGCCGCTCACCCTCCTGGCGAGCGACGGACGTCCGCTCGGCGGCCTGCTGCTAGAGGCGTCCGCCGCGCGCGGTGCGTTGTGCGTGAATGGCGCGACGGGCTTCCGGCGCGAGTTCTATTTGAAGTTCGCACTGTACGCAGCGCAGCGCGGCTATCACACGCTCGTGTACGACTATCGCGGCATCGGCACCTCCGCACGCCTGCCGCTCGGCACCGAGGACGCGCGCATGAGCGACTGGGGCCGGCTCGACATGCCGGCGGCGCTCGCAGCGCTGGCCCAGCGCTATCCACGGCTGCCCCGCGTCACACTCGGTCACAGTGTCGGCGGCCAGCTGATCGGTTGCATGCCGAATCAAGGGTGCGCTCGTGCCCACGTGATGGTCGCAACCTCCACCGGCTACTGGCGCAGGCAGCGGGCGCCGTTTCGCTACCAGGCGCTCGCTTTCTGGAAGCTCTACGGGCCACTCATGCTGCGGCGGCTCGGCTACGTCCCGCGCGGCCTGGTGTGGAGCGGCGAATCGCTGCCGCGCGCCGTGTTCCTGCAATGGCGGCGCTGGTGCCTGAGCCCGGCGCCCTTCGGCTCGGGACTCGATGAGGAGCTGAGCGATGCCGGCTTCGCCGCGGTGCGCGCGCCGCTGCTGTCATGGGGGTTCAGCGACGATCCGATCGCGACACCTCCTGCGGTGGAAGCGCTGTTGGCGTCCTACGCCAACGCCCGGATCGAACGCCGCTGGACGGCGCCCGCCGCAGCCGGCGTGCGCAGCATCGGCCACCACGGATTCTTCTCCGAGCGTCATCGCGACTCGCTGTGGCGAGCGGCACTCGACTGGATCGACGCCCACTGTGCCTGAGGTGGACACGGCCGCGGCCGTGGCGCGGGGCGGGACCCGGCGCCTCTGGCATAATCCTCGTTGCACCTGCGTCCGCCGGTTGCCAGGAGGAGGCGTCCGTTGCGAGTTCCCGCGCTCCCTGCCGCCGGCCTCATCCTTCTCGGACTGCTGAGCGAGGCGAGCGGCGGCGCTCAAGCGCCGGCGCTGAGCGCGCAGGACGCGTGGGTGCGTGCGACGCCGGGCGTCGATGTCGCGGCGGCCTACCTGACACTTCACAACGCCGGCGCCCAGCCGCTCGCCGTGACCGGAGTGGAGTCACCGCTCGCCGCGGCCGCGATGATCCACGAGACCTCGATCGTGGATGGACGAGCCTCGATGCGCCCGCACGAGCCGCTCGTCATCGCCGCGGGCGCGACGGTGCGCCTAGCGCCCGGCGGGTTGCACATCATGCTGCAGGGTCTGAAGCATCCGCTCGCCCCGGGTGATGAGGTGCCACTCGTGCTGCAACTGCAAGGCGGTGGCGTGCTCAGCATCACGGCGCGGGTGCGTCCACCGGCCGAGAGTTGAGTGGTGAGTCGCGGCGTGCATGGGGCGGAGGCTCTGCCTGATCACGTTACGCCGTACGACCGCTTCGCGTGGAGTGATGCGCAGATCGAGACGTGGCTCGCGAGCGGCGCGCATCGGCGCGAGCTCAGCGACTACTTCGGACCGCTCGAGTACCGCAGCATGACCGCACTCGCCCGCCGCGCGCGCGCCGCTCGCCCGGTGCGCGGCGGACCGCGGGTGCTGATCGTGCCGGGCATCATGGGCTCGCAGCTCGGGCTCGCGCGCGAGCCACCGCTGCCGAACGACATCCTCTGGCTCGATCCGCTCGACATCCAGCGTGGACGTCTGGCCGCGTTGCGACTGCGCGCCGCCTCACGCGTCGTGCCGCTCGGTGTGGTGCTGTTCTCGTACCTGCGCCTGAAGCTGTCGCTGCAGGCGCAGGGCCTCGCCGTGGAGCTCCACGACTACGACTGGCGGCTGTCGGTCCTGGAGTCGGGTCGTGCGCTCGCGGCAAAGCTGCAGCGGCTGCGACCGGCGCGCGTCGCGATCGTGGCGCACAGCATGGGGGGACTCGTGAGCCGTGCCGCGCTCGCGCTCGCGGGTACCGGCCACGTCGAGCGGCTCGTGCTGCTCGGCACGCCCAACCGCGGCTCGTTCGCGGCGGTGCAGGCGCTGCGGGGCACGTACGCGGTCGTGCGCAAGGTCGCGCAGCTGGCGCTGAGCTCTTCCGCAGAAGCCCTCGCCACCGAGATCTTCAGCAGCTTTCCGAGCCTCTATCAGCTGTTGCCCTCCGCCGGCGGGCACAGCCCCGACCTGTTCGCTGCAAGCAGCTGGCCCGCCCAGGGGCCGCAACCGCGATCGGCACTGCTGCAGGCGGCGCGGCAGCTGCAGTCGCAGCTCGCGCCGCCCGATGCGCGCTTCGCCATCATCGCAGGCGTGGGCCAGGAGACGGTCACGGGGCTGCGCCGGCGGAACGGGGAGTTCGTCTATACCATCACCCGCAGTGGCGACGGCACGGTGCCCCTCGCGAGTGCGGTGCTCCCGGGCGTGAAGAGCCTCTACGCACGCGTGGCGCACAGTGACCTCACGCGCGATCGCGTGGTGGCCGCCGCGGTGGGGGATCTGCTGCGCGGCGGTGCGGCACGGCGGCTGCCGGAGCGCTGGCAGAGCGCCTCGCGGGCGCGCGCGCAGGTGAGCGACCGGCAGCTGCGCCGCCTGCACAGCGCCAAGGTCGACTGGGCTGCGCTCAGCGCGCAGGAGCGGCGGCTGTTTCTCGAGAACCTCAACGAGCCCGCGCGCCTCAGGCTGCGCATCGCCCGCCACAGCGGCGCGCGCCCGCGGCGCCGCTAGCTCACTTCGCGGCGGCCGCCTGGTCGCTGCACAGCGCGGCGATCCAGCGCTGCACGCGTTGCGCGGCATGGGCATCCGGCTGCAGCTCAGCCGAGCTCGGCGGTGTCGTGACCTCGAGCACGATGCCGTTCGGGTCGGAGAAATAGATCGAGTGCTGCCCACCGTGGTCCTCTTCGCTGAAGGGGACCTCATGCTGCTGCAGGCGCTTCTTCCACTGCTCCTGCTCGGTGGCGGACGCCACCGAGAAGGCGTAGTGACGCACATCCGTCGGCAGGCCATCCGGTCGCGGCGGCTGCGCGCCGTGCAGCGCGCTCAGCGCCAGCAACTGCCCCTCACCGGTGCCGAAGAACATCATCAGCCAGGGCTTCCCGCCCCAGTCATCTCCCGAGAGCGCATCCACCAGCGGCAGCTGCAGCACCTCGGTGTAGAAATGGAGCGTGCGGGCCGCGTCGTATACGGGCAAAGCGAGATGGTCGAAGCGTAACGGCGTGGCGGGCATGACGGCGCGTCCGTGGCGGGAGATCGCCGGATGTTCGCACGCGCGGCACGCGCTGTCTTGCGCGAAGCGAAGCGCTACAGCAGCGCGGCATCGGTCGCGATGACGCTCGCGCCTCCTGACTCCACGACGCGCGCAAGCGCAGCGGCGTGAGGCAGCACCTGAGCGGCATAGAAGCAGGCCGTGTGAACCTTGGCGGCATAGAAATCGCGCTCGCCGCCGGCCGCCCGTACCGCGGCAATCGCCGCCGATTTCGCCAGCAGCCATCCACCCAACACGTAGCCGCACAGCTTCAGATAGGGTACGGACACCGCCAGCGCCCGCTCGGGCTGCTGCGCCAGCGCCGCGAGCAGCGAGCGCGTGGCGCGCGCGAGGCAACTCACGCCTTCGAGCGCGGACTTGCGGACCTCCTCGACCGCGGCATCGCCCGCGGCGAGCGCGCCGAGCTCGCGCTCCATGTCCGCGAGCAGCGCACCCATCGCCGCGCCACGGTCGCGCGCGAGCTTGCGCCCGAGCAGATCGTTCGACTGGATGCCGGTGGTACCCTCGTAGATCGTGGTGATGCGCACATCACGCACATACTGCGCGGCGCCGGTTTCCTCGATGAACCCCATGCCGCCGTGCACCTGCACGCCGATCGCGGCGACCTCGTTGCCGATCTCGGTGCACCAGCCCTTGATGATGGGGGTCAGCAGCTCACCGCGGGCGCGCGCCGCCGTGCGTGCCTGTGCGTCTGCATCGTGGTCGGCGACATCGAACAGGAAAGCTCCGTACAGCGTCAGCGCCCGCGCAGCCTCGGTCTGTGACTTCATCGCCAGCAGCATGCGCTTGACATCAGGATGATGGATGATCGTGACGGGCCCTGTGGGCGCTGCGACCGGCGGCTTGCCCTGCACCCGCGTGCGCGCCCACTCGAGCGCGCGCTGATAGGCGCGCTCGCCCACCGCGTAGCCTTCGCTCCCTACCGAGAGCCGCGCGCTGTTCATCATGATGAACATGTACTCGAGGCCGCGGCCGGGCTCACCGATGAGATAGCCCACCGCGCCCTCGCGCTCACCGAAGGCGAGCACGCAGGTCGGGCTCGCATGGATGCCGAGCTTGTGCTCGATCGAGAGGCAGCGCACCTCGTTGCGCTCAGCGAGCGAGCCGTCCGCGTTCACCAGCACCTTCGGCACGATGAACAGCGATATCCCCTTCACGCCGGGCGGTGCGCCCTCGATGCGCGCCAGCACCATGTGGATGGTGTTCGGTGTCAGGTCGTGATCGCCCCAGGTGATGAAGATCTTCTGACCGAACAGCCGGTAATGGGCCCCGGCCGGCACCGCACGCGTCCGCACCTGGCCGAGATCGGAGCCGGCCTGGGGCTCGGTGAGCACCATGGTGCCGGTCCATTCACCGCGCACCATGCGTGGCAGGAATGTCTGCTTCTGCGACCTCGAGCCGCACAACTCCAGCGCGTGCACGGCACCGTGGGTGAGCATCGGGCCGAGCTTGAAAGCGAGGTTGGCCGAGCCCCACAGCTCCCCGACCGCGCTGTTGAGCACCCTGGGGCTCGGCTGTCCGCCCCATTCCTCTGCCGCGCCGAGCGCGGGCCACCCGCCATCCACGAATTGCCGGTAGGCCTCGCGGAATCCGGGAGCGCTGAGCACTCCGTTCTCGGTCCAGCGCGCTCCCTCGACGTCGCCGGGTCGATTGAGCGGCTCGAGCACGTTCTCGGCAAAGCGCGCCGCCTCCTCGAGCACCGAGCGCGCGAGCTCATCGGAGTAATCGCGCAGCTCGCCGGCGACGGCGAGTCGCCGCACCTCGAGCAGCTCCTCGAGCACGAAACGCACTTCACGCAGGGGCGCACGGTACATCGGTCGATCCTCTGGTCTCGGCGGCTCAGTTGAGCCGCGCCTCCTGCGCGCTGGCGCTCTCCCGGGTGGCCGGCGGGACCGACCGCGCAGGCGGTGGCAGCGCGAGCGCCGGCACGATGTTGGCGGCAAGGAAATCGACGAACTGCTGCACGCGCGCATCGGACTCGAGCGAGCGTGGAAAGAGCGCGTAGAGCGCGGCGGCAGGCGGCACCGTCCATTCCGGGAGCACCGCTTTCAGACGGGCCGTGGCCAGGCCCTGCCGGCACAAAAACTCCGGCAGCAGCCCGATGCCGAGGCCGGCCGCCGCGGCGGCATGCAGCACCGCCGGATCGTCGACGGCGAGCTTCGGCGCGAGGGGAACTTCCGCGCGCTGCGTGCCGCGCGCGAGTTGCAGACGAAACTGCGCGGGCTCGGAGTGCTCGGGCGTCAGCAGGTCGTGTACGCGCAGGTCATCCGGTCGCTCGGGGCTGCCGCGCTGCTGCAGATACTGCGGCGTCGCGCACAGGAGCGCGGGTGGCGCGCCGAGCAGCCGCCGCAGAATCGACTCATCAGCGGGTGGATGGGTGCGGATGGCGACATCCCAGGAGCCCTGCGCCAGCTGTCCCGCATCGAGTGTCACCTCGAGCGGCACGTGCGCGAAAGACTCGAGAAACCGCGGCACGAGCGGCGCGAGCAGCACCCGGCCGTAGGTCGGATCGGCGACCACCCGCAGCGGACGGCCCTCGGGAGTCTGGAGCCGGGCGATCGCATGGCGCGCGGCGTCCGACTCCTCACCTACGCGCCGCGCGTGCGGGTAGAGAAGCCGTCCCGCCGCGGTGAGCGCGATGCGCCGAGTCGTGCGCTCGAGCACGCGCACCCCGAGCGTCCTCTCGAGGTCCGCCACAGCGCGGCTGACAGCCGCCTTCGGCACCCCGAGCGCCCGCGCGGCCGCGGAGAACCCATTGAGGTCCACCACCTTCGCAAGCATGGCCAGCTGCGCCGGCGTCCAGATCAGGTTCATATTGGTGTCAATTCCCCCTCAAAGTGACGGTATTGTTTCACCGCGAGAGGTGAGGCGCCAGTGTGCGCTAAACTACCTTTCCTGCCACGGAAAAATTCTGAAAGGGACCGGTCATGAAAGTCTCGATGCATGCGCTCTCGGTGGACCTGTTCACACATGCGCTGGGGAACCTGTCGTTCGTTCTCGAGAAGGCCGGAGCGAATGCCGCGCAGCGCAAGTTCGATCCCGCGGTGCTGCTCGCCGCGCGCCTGGCACCGGACATGCTGCCCCTCACGCGGCAGATTCAGATCGCCGCCGACATCGCCAAGAATTCCGTGGCGCGACTCGCCGCGCAGGAGCCGCCGCGGTTCGAGGATAACGAGAGCACACTCGAGCAGCTGCGCGCGCGCCTCGCGCGCACCATCGACTTCCTGAAGAGCATCCCGGCAAGCGCGCTCGAGGGCTCGGAGAGCCGCGACATCAAGGTGCCGATCGGCGAGCGCACGCTCGAGTTCAAGGGTCTGGATTTCCTGCAGCGCTGGGCGATCCCGAACGTGTTCTTCCACGTGGTGACCGCGTACGACATCCTGCGTCACAACGGAGTCGACCTCGGCAAGCGGGACTTCCTCAACGCCGGTCGCGACTGGTAGACATATGACAAATGGCGACGGCATCGGTCGCCATTTGCGAAGGGAACGCGAGAGACATCACGGCGCCGCGGCGCGCGCGCTGCCACGCTGACGTCGGTGGTGGGCGTTGGGCCCTACCCGCTCCATGCATTCCGGGTCGGGGGACTTTCTTGCTGCGAAACAAAGCCTCGGCGGCCCGCCCGCCAGCTGTCAAGCCGGTGCCGGCCGTGCCCGCACCGGCCGCGCCGGATCCTGGCCCCGTGACCATCGAGTCACTCGGGCAGCAACTGCGCCAGGTGCTGCCGACCCGCCGCCTGCACTCGGTGTCTCTGTGCGATCACGAAGCGAACGTGCTGTGGCTCAGCGAGGGAGCACTCGGACCGGACGAGCACGTGCTGGTCGTCGAGGCACTCGAGGTGCTGGTCGCGGATACCTCCCTCCCCATTCACGAGATGGGCACCGAGGATGGCCGGCTCGCGCTGTTCCTGCCGGTGCGCACACCGAGCGCCGATCTGGTCGGCATCGCCATGATTCTCGCCGACTCGAAGACGCTGGGCGACGACACGCTCGAGCGGATGTCGGCGCTGCCGGTGCGCTCCATCCTGCTGCGGCTCGCGGCGCTGCTGAAGCCGAACGCTACGACCGAGCCCGCCGCGAGGAGCCACGCCGCGGAAGAGCTCGATGCGAGCGAGCCCGCGGCGCTCGCCGAGCCCTCGGCTTCGGAGCTTCCGGACGGATCCGATGTCGAGGCGGCCCTCGCGGCAGTACCCGTCGCGTCGCTCATGTCGGCGGAGGAAGTCGACCAGATTCTCGAATTCGATATGCCCGAGGAGCAACTCGCGAAGCCCCTCCCGCCCTTGCGCGACATTCCCGTGGCCCGGCCCGCTCCGGCGGTCCGACTGCCCCCTCCGACCGACAATGGCGACGGGGACATGCTGAGCCTCGAGCTGCTGGACGAGGCTCCCCCGCCACCGGCACCCAAGCCCGTCGCGCGCCCTGCGCCTGCGCCGGCACCCGCCGCGGCGGCACCGCGCTCACCCCCGCCGCGTCCGGCCGCGGGCGCACGTCCCGCTCCGGCACGCCCCGCGCCGCCGCCGCGCCCGACACCATCGGCCCTCAGACCGCCCGTGGCAGCGCGCCCTGCCGCACCCGCCGCGGCCCCCGCGGCCGCACCCGCTGTCCGCACTCCGGCCAGCGTGAAGATCGCAGCAGCGGCGAGCTCTGCGCCACCGAGCAGAGCGACGCATGCACCGCACGCAGCCGCTCACCCTGCCGCGGCGGCCCCTGCGGCGACCGCGGCCACCGACGCGAACGTGCAGCTGGAAGTGCTGCCCTTCGGCAAGCTGCGCGCCGGAGGCCAGACGCGCCGCTTCCAGGTGATCGCGCGCGGCGTGGGCAATCAACGCGACCCGGCGGCCCATGATTTCCTCGTGCTGCAGCGGCTGCTGAGCTGGCTGTCGTCCCATCGCGCCGCCTGGAACTCACAGCCGACCGGCTTCACCCTCAACCTCTCGATCGCAACTCTCGAGGACGAGCGCTTCGCACAGAAGCTTGCCGCCGCGCTCCACTCGCACGGCATCCACGGCGATACCTTCGGTTTCGAGATCGCCGAAGCCCTGTGCACGCAGCGGCGCGCGCAGGTGGAGCGCTTCATCGCCCAGTGCGAGAAGGTCGGTGTCTGGGTCGTCATCGATGACTTCTCGTTCGATTCACAGGTGCTCGCACTGCTGCGCTCGAAGGCGGTGCGCGTCGTGAAGATCGACAGCAAGCTCACCTCCTCGGCGCTGAAGGACAAGCTCTGCCAGGCAATGGTGGTCGCGACCGTGCAGGCGGCGAAGGTGCTCGGCATCCACTGCGCAGCGAAGCGCGTGGACTCGCAGGCGGCGCTCCAGTGGCTGACCGCCATCGGCTGCGACTTCGCCCAGGGCGCCGCGCTTGCCGCCCAGCAATCGCTCGACTCGCTCGCGAGCTCCCCCGATCCCACCGGTCTGTCCCCGGTCCTGCGGCCCACCTGAGGCCCGCCGGCCCGTAAAGCCCGTCATCCATCCGTAGCGGCGCCCCGGCCTGCGACGAAGCGAGCGGCTGGCGCGTTACGGACGGCGCCTCCGATGCCCGGATGCCCTAAGCTTTCGATGGGGCTGCCTGCGCCACAGCACCGCGCGGCACTCCGGCGCCACCCATGAAGATGCCGACCCTCGAACAGTTCCGCTCCAACCGCAACCTGCTGTTCTGGAGCCTGCATGCCGCCGGCTGGGCCGCGTACGGTCTCACGCAGTACTTCGGCGCGCTGCTGTACGAGAAGCCCGCGAGCTATGCACGCGTCATCGCGGTCTCGGCGATCGCCGGCTTCGTGCTGTCGATGCCGATGCGCTACATCTACCGGCGCCTGTGGAGCCGACCGCCGCGGGCGCGCATCGCCGGTGTGCTCGCCACCTGTTACGTCACCGCGCTCGCGCTGCGCATCGTCATCAACCTCTCGTACAAGGCATTCGTCGAGCCGGACTGGCAGGCGCAGACGCTGTTCGAGCTGTTCGGCGGCACGCTCTCGACCACCTATCTGCTCATCTGCTGGAGCGTGCTTTATTTCGGCATCAAGTTCTACGAATCGCAGCGCAAGCAGGAGGAGGCGATGCTGAAGGCGGTGGCGCTCGCGCAGGAGGCACAGCTGAAGATGCTGCGCTACCAGCTCAATCCGCACTTCCTGTTCAACACGCTCAATGCCATCTCGACCCTGATACTGGACAACCAGAACAAGAAAGCGAACCACGCGGTCACGCGCCTGTCTGAGTTCCTGCGCTACACGCTCGACCAGGATCCCATGAAGAAGGTCACCCTGCGTCAGGAGATCGAGGCGCTCGACCTGTATCTGGGCACCGAGCGGCTGCGCTTCGGCGAGCGACTCCACCTCGAGTACGCCATCGAGGAGGGGGCGCTGGAGGCGCTCGTACCGAGCCTGCTGCTGCAGCCGCTGCTGGAGAATTCACTGAAGTATGCCGTCTCCACGCGCGAGGAAGGCGGGAGCATCCGCATCGAAGGCCGCGCCCGTGATGGCCGGCTCGAGCTCTCGGTGATCGATGACGGTCCGGGTCTGCGCGAGGGCATGCCGGCCGGTGAGCGCCGCGGTGTGGGACTGCGCAACACGCGCGAGCGCCTGGCGGTGCTGTACGGCGACAAATGTCGCTTCACCGTCCTCAACGCGCAGCCCGGTCTGCGCGTCGAGATGGCAATGCCGCTCGAGGTCGCCGCGGCGAACGCCGAGCCCGTGGCGCGTGCGCCCCAACGGCTCTCCGGCGGAGCCGGCGTGTGAGGATACGCACCGTGATCGTCGATGACGAAGTGCTGTCGCGACGCGGCGTCGAGATCCGGCTGCGGAATGAGGCCGACTTCGAGATCGTCGCGCAGTGTGCCAATGGCCGTGAGGCGCTCGCCGCCATTCAGCAGTACAGACCCGACCTGGTATTCCTCGATATCCAGATGCCCGGCATGTCGGGCTTCGAAGTCCTCGCGCACCTGCCGCGCGAAAGCACGCCGGTGCTGGTGTTCGTGACGGCCTACGACCAGTACGCCATGCAGGCCTTCGAAGCGCGCGCCATCGACTATCTCCTCAAGCCGATCGATGAGGCCCGCTTCGCGACGGCGCTCGCGCGCGTACGCGAGCACGTCCGGGCCCGAAGCGCCGCCGACCAGCGCGACCGGCTGTTGCAGGTGATCGCCGAGATCACCGGCTGCGGCGAGCTCGCGCTGCAGGAGGTGCTCACTCACGGCTCCAAGGCCGTCGCCGGACGCTATCCCGAGGTGCTCCCCATCCGCCAGGGCCGCGAGACCGTCAGGCTGCCGGTGGCCTCGATCCAATGGATCGACGCGGCGGGAGATTACATGTGCATCCATGCCGGCGGGGATACCCACATCCTGCGCGGTACGATGAAGGAGCTGGAGGAGCTTCTCGACCCGAAGCGCTTCCAGCGGGTCCACCGCTCCACCATCGTCAATCTGCACCTGGTGCGGAGCCTCCGCGCACACATGAACGGCGAGTACTTCCTGATGCTCGAGGGTGGCCACGAGCTGAAGCTCTCGCGCAGCTACCGCGACAAGATCGAGTATTTCCTCAACGGCTCGGCGCGCTGAGGGCGTGACGCAGTTCGCACCGGCGGCTCATCGCGAGGCATTTGTGACCTGCGTCACGAACGCCGCAACGGCAGACGCGATCTGTGAGCCATCGCGGAGCGTTACCAGGGTCTGCATTGCTTAGATATGTCTACCTATGGAAGCTGCGTCCCGACCGCCGTTGGAGGACCTCGCCGAGTTGCCGCTGGAGGGGCCGGAGTCCGCGAAGCCGCGCGCCGAGGCTGGCACCGCTTCCGGCGCAGGGTCCACCGCACCGCAGACGAGTAAGGACCCCGGGGCGACGGGACTGAACTTCGTCGACCCGGACATGTTCCTCGCGCCAGGCCAGAGCTCGAGCGCCGTGCCCGTCGTGAGCGCCACCGAGCAAAGCGCCAAGGCGCCGACACCGGACATCGAGCTCACTCTGGAAGACCCGGTAGTCGATGACCTGCTGACGGCGCCGCCGCCTCCGGTACCTTCGGCTGCGCCGGCGCCGGCTGCGGCTGCTCCGGCACCACCGACCGGGACGGCAAAAGCCGAGTCATCCGCGGACGCACCCGCGGCGCGGGCAGCGGCACGGGTGCCCATCGCCAAGACCGCTTCCCTGACTGCGGCGGCGACCAAGTTGGCAGCCGCGAGCGGCAGCCCGCGCCCCGGCTCGAAGCCCACCCGGCCGCAAAGCCCTCAGGCCGGCGCCGCACCGACCGCGCAGCCGACGCAGCCGGTCGAGAGCGCCGGCAAAAAGGCTCCGTCATCCACGAGACCGACGGCCAGCCCGGCGATGACGAAGGCCGACGCACCGACAACACTCGATGCGCCGAGCCTGGCGAGCTGGGCGAGTGCGCGAGCGACGGTGAGCCAGAAGGTGCGCCCGGCCTCGACGCCAGCGCCTGCAGGCACGCCGGCCGCGGCAGCGGCCAAAGCCGCTTCTGCACGCAGCGCATCGCCGCCGCCAGCCCCGGCATCCGCGGCGGGCGGCAACGTCCAGACAGCCGCTGCAGCCCCTGCGGGACCCGACACCGGTGCATCCTCCGCCGTTGCGCCGGCCCCCTCCATGGATCGCGACTTCATCGCCCGCAATCAGGTGGTGGAGCGGTACCTCTCGGGCCGCCTGCCGCTCAAAGCCGCCACGGAGTTCGAGCGTTTCTGCCGCAGCCATCCGGAGCTGCTCGACGAGATAGGCCTGCCGGAACGGGTGAACGCCGGGCTGAGGCTGCTCGAGGCGAGCGGCAAGCCCGAGCCCTGGCAGGAAGCGCCGCGGCCGCTGTGGCAAAAGCCGCAGGTGACGCTCGCGCTGGCGATCGCCGCCGCAGTGCTCGCGGTCTCTCTCATCGGGGTGGCCGCCAACAGCAGCAGCAAGAGCCATCGCATCGCCGAGCTGCAGAAGCAGAACAGCGAGCGAGCGCTCGACCCGGCAACGAGCACCCGCGAGATCCGGTTGCTGCCGAGCCGCTCGGGCGCTTCGAACTCACCGGCCATCACCATCGGTGGCGGTGCGGTGCAGCTCGCCGATTTCAAGATCGACGAGTCTCGCTCGGCTTACCACGTCTTCCGCGTCACCATCGACCGTGTCGACCAGGGTCGCGTGGCGGTGATCAATAACCTCGGCAAGGACTCCAACGGCCACCTGCGCATCGCACTGAACAGCTCCGCACTCGGCCCCGGCAATTACCAACTGACGCTCGAAGGGCTCGACTGGCGCGGACAGCCGCAACCGGACTCCTGGGTCACCATCGGCATCGCGCGCTGACAGCGCTCAGGCGCGCAGCGTAGTGAGCGGCGGCTGATCGATGACGCTGCGCGTGGCGACCCAGCCACCCGCTCCGACCAGCAGTGCGCCGCCGAGCAGGCCCTCGAGCCACGGCAGCCACTCGAAGACGTAATGCAGCTCGAGCCATCGGGTCGTGAGGTAGAACGCGGCGAGCGAGGCGCCGACTGCCGCGAGCAGTCCCGAGAGGCTACCCAGGGTCGCGAACTCGGCCAACACTCCCTGCACCACCGTGCCGCGGCTCGCGCCGAGCGTGCGTAGCATCGCGCTTTCGTAGCGCCGCTCATCGCGGCTCGACTGCACGGCCGCCAGCAGCACCGTGAGCCCGGCGAACAGCGTGAACACAAACACGCTCTGCACCGCGAGCGCCGCCTTGTCGAGCACTGCGCGCACCTGCGCGAGCAGCTCGTCGATGTCGAAGATCGATACGCTCGGAAAACGATGTGCGAGCTGCGCGAGCGAGCGGGCCGCGCCGGGGGCGAAATAGGCACTCGTGAGGTAGGTGCCGGCGGTACCTTCCAGCACCCCTGGCGGGAACACGATGAAGAAGTTCGGTTGGAAGGTGTCCCACTTCACCTTGCGGATGCTCGCGACCGTGACCTCCCGCGTCTCACCGGCGATATCGAAGGTCAACCGGTCGCCGAGATGCACCCCGAGCGCTTCCTGGAACTCGCTGGCGAGCGATACCAGCGGCTGCCCGGCGTCGGCAGCGCTCCACCAGCGACCGGCCACGATGCGATTGTCGGGCCCGAGCTCGGCGGCCCAGGTGAGGTTCTGCTCGCGCGTCGCGAAGTTGTCCTCACTGTGTGGACCGTGGCTTTCCTCGACGGAGCGCCCATTGATGGCAATCAACCGTCCACGGATCATGGGCAGCACCCGCGTGGTACGCGCGCCCTGCGCCTGCAGGAAGCCGATGAAATCCGTGCGCGCCTGGGGCGGGATGTTGACGAAGAAATAATTCGGCAGGTTCTGTGGCAGGGTGCGCTGCCAGTCGCTCTTGAGGTCGGTGCGCAGGATGGACAGCAGCAGCAGCACCATGATGCCGGTGCCGAACGCTACCAGCTGCACCACGCTCTCGGTGCGGCGCCGGCTGAGGTTTGCGACGCCGAAACGCCACGCCACGCCGGCGCCGCCGCGCAGCCTTCCGGCCAGCATGACCAGCAGCGCACCGGCGAGCGCGAGCACCACGACGAACGCCGCGAGGCCGCCACTGAAGTACAGGAACATGCGCCGCTCAGGGATCACCCAATAGATAAGGAGTAGCACCACCGCGAACGCGGGCCCGAAGGCGAGCAACAGCAGCGGCCGCGGCGGCCCGACATCGCGCCGCAGAACGCGCGCAGCCGGCACGCGCGACAGCTGCAACAGTGGCGGCAATGCGAAGCCTGCCAGCAACGCCACCGCCGTCACGAAGCCGACCGCGAGGGGCGTGGCACTCGCCGCCGGCAGCTGCGTGACACTCAGCAGCCCGCGGATGGTGCGCAACAGCCACTCCTGCGCGAGGAAGCCGAGCGCTGCGCCCGCAAGCGCCGCGAGCAGTGCCAAGGCGAGCAGCTGCAGCACCGACAGCGCGAGCGTGAAGGCCCGCGTCGCCCCGAGCGTCTTGAGGAGTGCGACGCTGTCGAGATGACGATTGACATAACGCCGTGCCGACATCGCCACGGCGATGGCGCACAACAGCACGCTCACCAGGCTGGCGAGTGCGAGGAAACGACCGGCGCGCTGTACGGCGTTGCGCACCTGCGGGCTCGCATCGGTGATGTCCCGCAGCCGCTCGCCACGGCGCTTGTGCGCGCTGAGCCAGCCCTTGAAGTCATCGATGCGCGTGCGGTCACCGGCAAACAGGCCGGAGTAGCTCACGCGACTTCCGGGCTGAATCAGCTGTGTCGCGGCAAGGTCCGCGGCATTCATCAGCAGGTTCGGGGCGAGCTCGGCGAAGGTGCCTCCCTGGTCCGGCCGGGAGATGAGGACGCGGCTGACGCGGAACTCCGCCGCGCCGATCGCCAGATGCGAGCCGATGCCTGCAGCGAGCGCCGCGAGCAACTTCGAGTCCGGCCACACCTCGCCGGGCGCCGGAATGCCCGTGGCGGCGGTGCCGGCGGCGAATGGCTCAGCCGCGGTCAGCACCCGCCCGCGCAGCGGATAGCCGATCGTCACCGCCGCGATGTTGGTGAGCTGGCTCGCCTCGCCGTTGAATACCACCGAGAGCAGATTGGTGGTGCGCGCGCTGTGAAGCCCGCGCCGCTCGGCCTCGCGAAAGTAGGCCGCGTCGAGCGGCTGCGGCGAGCCGAGCCGCAGGTCCGCCGCCAGCACCGCGCTCGCCTGCAGCGCCACGGCCGCGTTGATGCGGCTCACCAGAAAACCCACGCCGGTGAGCGCGGCCACCGCCACCACGAGCGCGAGCAGCAGCACGCCCAGCTCGCCCGCGCGCCACTCGCGCATCAGCATGCGTAACCCGAGCCGCACTGCCCTCACGACGCACGCCCCGCTTCCATACGCACCACGCGGCCGCAGCGCGCGGCGAGCTCGCGATCGTGCGTCACCAGCACGAGCGTCGTATGCGCGTGGGCGTTGAGCTCGAACAACAGCCGTCCGACCCGCGTACCGGTCGCGGTGTCGAGATTGCCGGTCGGCTCGTCGGCGAACAGCACCGCCGGCCGGGTGACGAAGGCGCGCGCGATCGCGACGCGCTGCTGCTCGCCGCCGGAGAGCTGGCGCGGATAGTGGCCGGTGCGCCGCGCGAGGCCTACATCCGCGAGAGCGTCGCTGGCGGCACGCCGCGCATCGCCGCGGCCCGCCAACTCGAGCGGCAGCATGACGTTCTCGAGCGCCGTGAGTGCCGGCAGCAGATGGAATGACTGGAAGACGAACCCGACCCGCTGTGCACGCAGTCGCGCGCGACCGTCCTCATCGAGCTGCGTGAGGTCCTGGCCTTCGAGCAGCACCCGCCCGTGTGTCGGCAGGTCGAGTCCCGCCAACAATGCGAGCAAGGTCGACTTGCCCGCTCCGGAGGGCCCGCTGACCGCGACCGATTCACCGGCGTCGATGGCGAGGGAGACGTCATCGACAATGGTCAGGGGACCTTCCGGACTGCTAACCTGCTTGGTGAGGTTTTCAGCCTTGAGAACATGGCTGCGGGTAGTCTGCGCCTGGGCGCTCGGCGTTGGGTTGATGTTCATCGCGCTCCAGAACGCGGTGGCCTCCGCCCGTACGATCCTTGTGTTCGGCGACAGCCTGAGCGCCGCCTACGGAATCCGGCCGGAACAGGGTTGGGTAACGCTGCTTGCGCAGCGACTGCAGGCCCAAGGGTACGGGTACCAGGTTGTCAACGCCAGTGTCAGCGGCGAGACGAGCAGCGGTGGCCTCGAGCGACTGCCGCGCGCGCTCGAGCTGCACAAGCCAGCCATCGTGATCCTCGAGCTCGGCGCCAACGATGGACTGCGCGGGCTGCCGGTGAGCACCATGCGTGAGAACCTCGCGCACATGCTGCAGCTGTCGCGAGCGGCCGGCGCACGCGTGTTGCTCCTCGGGATCCGCATACCACCCAACTACGGGCCGCGCTACACCACGGGATTCGCCGCGGTATATCCCGAGCTCGCGCAGCGATACGGCGTGCGGCTGGTGCCCTTCCTGCTGGAGAAGGTGGCTCTCGACCCGACCCTCATGCAGCAGGATGGGTTGCATCCCAATCCTGCCGGCCAGCCGCTGGTTCTGGATACACTCTGGCCGGACCTCGAGAAGCTCCTCAAGAACAAAGCGCGGAATGGGGGACACTGATGGACAGAATCTGGCTCAAGTCATATCCGCCGGGAGTGCCCGCCGACATCGATCGAAGTCAGCTGCGCTCGTTGAAGGAGCTGGTGGAGAAGAGCTGCGCCGAGCACGCCGACCGCATCGCCTACATACAGATGGACGCGGCGCTGAGCTACGGACAAGTGGAGGAGCTGAGCCGCGCCTTCGCAGCGTGGCTGCAACAGGCGGGCTTCGCCAAGGGCGATCGCTTCGCCATCATGCTGCCAAACACCCTGCAGTATCCCATCGCCCTGTTCGGCGCACTGCGTGCCGGACTCGTGGTAGTGAACGTCAATCCGCTCTACACCGCGCCGGAGCTGGAGCATCAGCTGAGTGACTCCGGCGCGGCCGGCATACTGGTGCTCGAGAATTTCGCCCATGTGTTGGAGAAGGCGCTGCCCCGGACCAGCGTCAAGCGGGTGCTGGTGACCGCCGTCGGAGACCTGCTCGGCTTCCCGAAGGGCGCCATCGTGAATTACGTGGTGCGCCACGTCCGCAAGCAGGTCCCGGCGTGGAGCATTGCCGATGTCCTCTCTTTCAAGGACGCCCTCGCGCAGGGCCGGAGACTGGACTTCAAGCCGGTCGAGGTCGGTCCGGACGACCTGGCCTTCCTGCAATACACCGGCGGCACTACAGGCGTAGCGAAAGGCGCCATGCTTTCGCATGGCAACGTCGCGGTCAACGTGCTGCAGGCGCAGGCGTGGACCGGCAGCCGTTTGAGCGAGTTCGCGAACGGGGGTGTCGTCATTACCGCCATTCCGCTCTATCACATCTTCGCGCTGCAGGCGAACTGCCTGCTGTTTGCCCGCCTCGGCTGGAAGAACGTGCTGATCATCAACCCACGTGATCTGCGAGCGCTGGTGAGGGACCTGAAAAAATATCCGCCCAACTACATCACGGGCGTCAACACGCTGTTCAACGCACTGTTGCACGCGCCGGACTTCGGGCAGATCGACTTCAGTGGCCTCAAGACCGCCCTCGGCGGCGGCATGGCGGTGCAGGAGGCGGTCGCACGGCGCTGGAAGGAGGCTACCGGACGTGTGCTGACACAGGCCTGGGGACTCACGGAGACCTCGCCTGCGGCGTGCATCAACCCTCCGGACCTCGATTTCAACGGGTCGATCGGGCTACCGATCCCCTCGACCGAGATTGCGATCAAGGACGATACAGGCAAGGACCTCGCGCCCGGAACGATTGGCGAGATCTGCGTACGCGGACCACAAGTGATGCGCGGTTACTGGAAGCGTCCCGACGAGACGGCCAAGGTCATGCTGCCGGGCGGGTGGCTGCGCACCGGCGATGTCGGGCACATGGACCCGAACGGATTCGTGTACATCGAGGACCGCAAGAAGGACATGGTCCTCGTGTCGGGATTCAACGTGTATCCCAACGAGGTCGAATCAGTGGCCGTCAACTGCCCGGGCGTCCTCGAGGCGGCCGCGGTGGCGCAGCCTGACGAGCATTCGGGTGAGGTAGTCGCCCTGTTCGTGGTGCGCAAGGACCCGGCGGTCAGCGAGCAGGACATCATCGAGTGCTGCCGCCAGTCACTTGCCGCCTACAAGGTGCCGAAGCACGTGTACTTCCGAAAGGAGCTCCCGAAAAGCAACGTGGGGAAGATTCTGAGGAAGGCGTTGAGGGAGGAGGTGAATCAACCATAAATAAAGCGCTCGCCTTATTTAGGATGATGGTTGGGTACCACGTATGCATAGGTGTGTATGCCTGCGCGAACCGTGCGGACAGCGCTCGCTCCTCGCCTGCTACGCAAGCGGCGAGACTCAAGCCAGTCGTTCACCGTCCGAAGAAACGTGCGTCCTTGAGTATGTGTAAACGACTTAAAGGGCTTCACGTACCTACTTGGGAGGTCCGGTACTTCAGCAAATCGCTCGATTAAGGGCCCTACGCGATTTGTGCTGTTCATGTTTTGTCCCACTGTCTCGAGGAGACTCGATAGGGCACGGGCCACGTGCTGAAGAATAAGCGGATCTCTTGCAGAAATCACAGCAACGTCGCTTGCGGGCTTGAACAGGTTTTTCCCACAAGGGATAACGAGGCGCACATCCTGAAGGTGGCGCGCAACCGATGACGGTGGGCGACCCGTTTTTTGCAAGCGAACTAATGCCTCCACGCTTGGTGTTGGCCCTAACAATGGCACAGGTTTAGGCAAGCCCTGAGCCGTTAGATAGCGACCGTTACGGTGCCAGGCATCCAACACGAGCGCAGCGGTTACAAGCCCGCTGAGTTCAACTGCGCGGGTGCCACGGCAGTTCGATTCTGCGCGGCGGAGTGCTCGGACACATGTAGGCAAAAGGTCTTTGGCTCGAATACCGCTCCTTAACATCAACTCGAAGATCGCGACAAGAACGTTCGAGTAATCGACTTGGAGGTCTTTCATATTTTTTGAAACCATAAGAGATAACCTCGCTTACACGATGCGACCACGGTCCTTCACTCGGTTTTTTTCTCTACGGTTACTTAATAGGACCGTTATAGTGACCGCGCGCGCGGAATGCCGTCGGCGCTCCCGGCCCGGCTTGACAAGAGAATGAGCGAGACCTTCGAGGAGCGATTTTGCACTGGAATCACAGCGCGCTCGCACAACTGCGAGGTCGGCGTCAGTGTCTGCAGGAATAGTGAGTCGTTGGATGGAGGATGGATTGCACTTTATGTTTGAGGCAATTTGTAGCGCATCGATCAGCAATGGCAACACGGGCGAAAGAAAAGCAAAATTATTTCGAAGCCGCAAATTGACTGACCGGCGAAGGCGCACAGAGCCCTTGGATTCGTGAACTGCTGCGATGCGTAGCATCTCCTCCAACACTGCGCGATGAGGGACGTCCCCACCATACTTCTTCACCAGAGCCGTAAAGGAGCCTTTGCGACCGGAAATCTGAAGCTGCTTCGGCTGGCCGCGGATTGAAAATTGTGAATCCGTGCGCCAGCCCTCAAGCACTTTCTCGACTGCGGTAAGCCTTCGCCGGCTCGTCCCAGAGGCTTCTTGCTTTAGCAAGCGCTTCACGTCGGCGCGTGTAAGACCCGTTTGGGCTGCGACCCTAGAGTGATTCACTCGGCCATTCTGCAACCGCGATATGTCAGCCGCCGCCTGCACGAACGCGGAACTGGCGAGTTCCCCGAACCACTTTGGGGTCATGCCGCGCCTCAGGAGCACTAGGGCCAGCTCTCTAAGGAGACTCAGGAGGACGGCCGCGCCTTTTGCCGTGGTGGAGGCCGGTTTTAGGGTGGTTTGCAAATTAGTTGAAGGCGACCCCTCACACCCATCTCGAAGATACCGTGGCGGCAATCTGCGGCACAGGTGAGCTCTCCAGCTGACACCTTCAGCAGGAAGCCTCGAAGGTCCCAGTCATCGTAACTACAAGGAGATAGTTGTCCAGACAGGATTTGGGGGGCGTTTGTTCAATAACGCCCCCCAAGGAAGCAAATTCTTTGTGATGCTTCTTGAGCGCCCCAATAATCCCAGTCGATTTAGGGGTCTGCTGGTGAAGTGGCCGTTATTGCAGCTCCCCCTCATCCACTTCATACGGTAGTGTGCTGCGGATCGTTAAAACCTGTTCTCATTCATCGCCCTGGTGCTTCCGCCAGCGATGGCTTTCTCCGCACGGCCCGTCCCGGTGATGCCATTAACGCCGGTCCCCGTGATGCCATGAACGCCCGTCCCGGTAATGCCGTTAACCCCAGTCCCCGTAATGCCGTTAACGCCGGTCCCCGTGATGCCATGAACGCCCGTCCCGGTAATGCCGTTAACGCCCGTCCCGGTAATGCCGTTAACGCCCGTCCCGGTAATGCCGTTAACGCCCGTCCCGGTAATGCCATGAACG
>DATKMV010000069.1:0-8370 GCA_035541695.1 Steroidobacteraceae bacterium | reverse complement strand
CCGCACAGTGGCTGCTGGCGGCGCTCGCGGTCGCCACGCTCGCGGTGCTGCTCAACGTCCTCTATCAGGTCGCACGCAAGCCCACGGAGCTGTTCTTCCCGGTGAGCGGAGTGCTCGCCAAGACACCACAGGAGACCTGGCAGGAATACGGCGCGGCGTTCCGCCGCTTTGCCACGCCGGCGGTACGGCCGGAGCTCCTGGCCGCGCTGGCGCAGGTCGAGGGCTCGGGCAACCCGCTGGTGCGCACCTACTGGCGCTGGGCGTGGGTGGAGAAGCCTTTCGAGATGTATCGTCCCGCCTCGAGCGCAGTGGGAATGTATCAGATCACCGATGGGACGTTCGCCGAGGCGCGACGCTACTGCATCCACCATCATGCGCTGGTGCAGGAAGGCGCATGGGATGACTGGGGGTCGTGCTGGTTCAACCGGCTCTACCTGCGCGTCGTTCCGCGCGATGCGATCGAGCTCACCGCCGCGTACCTGGATCTGAAAGTGAACGCCATCCTCGCGCAGAGTACCCACTCGCTACCCTCGCGCGCGCAGCAGCAGCACCTGGCGGCGGTGGTGCATCTGTGCGGCGCCGGTGCCGCCGCGGCCTACGCACGCCGTGGGTTTCGCTTCGTGGCGGGGCAACGCTGCGGTCCGCACGACCCGCGCGCCTATCTGCAGCAGGTCGATGAGATGGTGTCGGAGTTCGCGCGGCTCGCAGCCGCGGAGCAGCGGGGAGAGCCTGAAGCCACTCAGTGGTGATGGCCGCCAGGGCCATGCACGTGCCCGTGGGCGAGCTCCTCGGCCGTGGCGGGGCGCACCCCGGCTACCTCGACCTCGAAATGCAGACTCTTGCCCGCAAGCGGATGGTTGCCATCCAGGGTCACCATGTCACCGCTCACGGCCGTGACCGTGACTGCGCGCGGCCCCTCGCGGCTCTGCGCCTGCAGCCGCATGCCGACGTGTACATCGCCAACGCCTTTCAACGCCCGTCGTGGCACACGCTGCACGAGCTCGCGGTCGTATTCGCCGTAAGCGTCGGCCGGCGCGACCTTCACCTGCAGCCGCTCACCGGCACTCCGACCGGTGAGCTCGCGCTCGAGCCCCGGAATCAGCTGTCCGCGGCCGTGCAGGTACGCAAGCGGCTCACCATCGGCGGAGCGGTCGAGCACCGCTCCCGCATCATCGCGCAGGATGTAGTGGATGCTTACGACCTGGTCTGGGCTGATGCTCATGGGACTCCGAAGTGTGCGTCGCTCGCCGGCGAGGATACCATTGCCCCTCACCGCGGCGCCGGACTGTGGCCGCCCCGGGGGATCCGCATGAGAATCATCTGTGTGGGCGCTCTAGGCGCCGCGTTCGTCAGCACCGCGCTCGCGGGGACTGCCCCGAGCGATCGTCCAAGGACTCCTGCAATGGCCGATAACCCGTTCGCCGCGCCGAGCACGCTGCCCTTCCAGCTGCCCCCGTTCGACCGCATCCAGGATGGCGACTACCGTCCGGCGTTCGAGGCGGGTATGGCCGAGCAGCTGCGGCAAGTCGCCGCCATCGCGCACAACCCGGCCAAGCCGACCTTCGAGAACACCATCATCGCGCTCGAGCGCTCCGGCAGGACACTCGAGAGGGTCGAGACGACCTTCTCCAACCTCAATGCCTGCAACACCGATCCGGACATGCAGCAGATCGACACGGAGATGGCGCCGCGTCTCACGGCACAGCGTGATGCAATCCACCTCGATGCGGCACTGTGGGCACGGGTCGAGGCGCTCTACCGGATGCGCGACAGTCTGCGTCTCGATGGCGAGTCGCAGCAGCTGCTGCGGCGCTACCACACGAGCTTCGTGCGTGCCGGCGCAACGCTCACCGCCGCGCAGCAGTCACACCTCAAGGAGCTCAACAAGCAGATCTCCTCACTCACTACGCGATTCAAGCAGAACGTGCTCAAGGCGACCGCCGCGAGCGCAGTGGTGGTCGATGATGTGACGGAGCTCGATGGGCTCAGTCCCGAGCAGCTGGGCGCTGCCGGGCAAGCCGCGGCGGCGCGCGGACTCGAGGGCCGATGGCTCATCACGCTCCAGAACACCACCAATCAGCCGATCCTGGCGCAGCTCAACAACCGCGCGCTGCGTGAGCGCATTTACCAGGCGTCCATCGGACGCGGCCTCGGGGGTGCCACCGACAATACCGCAGTCATTGCCGAGCTGGTGCGGCTGCGTGCCGAGCGCGCGACGCTGCTCGGCTTCCCCGACCATGCCGCCTACGAGCTGGCGGATGAGTCGGCCGGCACACCCGCTGCGGTCCGCGACATGATCGGCCAGGTCGCTCCGGCGGCACTCAGCCGTGCCCATGCGGAGGCCGCCGACATGCAGAAAGTCATCGATGCGGAAGCGGCGGCTGCAGGCAAGGACTCCTTCACCCTCCAGCCGTGGGATTGGCTCTACTACGCCGAGAAGGTGCGCCGCGCGCGTTACGACTTCGATCAGGCTCTCGTCGCGCCGTATTTCGAGCTCGATCACGTCCTCAAGGACGGCGTTTTCCATGCCGCGCAGCAGCTGTACGGACTGACGTTCAAGGAGCGGCGCGATCTGCCCGTCTACCACAAGGACGTGCGGACGTTCGAGGTGTTCGATGCCGATGGCAAGCCACTGGCGCTGTTTCTCGCCGACTACTTTGCGCGCGACAACAAGCAGGGTGGTGCGTGGATGAGCTCGTACGTGGATCAGTCGCGCCTGCTCGAGCAGCGGCCGGTGGTCGCCAATCACCTCAACATCCCCAAGCCGCAGCCGGGCCAGCCGGTGCTGCTCACCTTCGAGGAGGTGACCACGATGTTCCACGAGTTCGGGCATGCGCTCCACGGCATGCTCTCGAACGTGCACTACCCGCTGCTCTCGGGGACGGCGGTGCCGCGTGACTTCGTCGAGTACCCGTCCCAGTACAATGAGATGTGGGCGCGAGATCCTGCCGTGGTGGCGCACTACGCGCGTCACTACCAGACCGGCGCCCCGATGCCGCCGCAGCTGCTCGCGAAGGTGCTGGCGGCGCAGAAGTTCAATCAGGGTTACGCGACGCTCGAGTACCTCGAGGCGGCACTGCTCGATCAGGCGTGGCATCAGCTGACCGTGTCCCAGGCTCCGCAGGCAGCCGGGGTGCCGGCCTTCGAACGCCAGGCCCTGCAGGCGAGCGGCCTCGACTACCCGCCCGTGCCGCCGCGCTATCACTCCACCTACTTCGCCCACATCTTCGAAGGCGGCTACTCGGCGAGCTACTACGCTTATCTCTGGAGTGAAGTGCTGGCGCGCGATACCGGACAGTGGTTCAACACGCACGGCGGGCTGACACGCGCCAACGGCGATTACCTGCGCGCGCACATCCTCTCACGTGGCCGGAGCGAGGATCCGCAGCTGCTGTTTCGCGAGTTCTACGGCCGTGCGCCGGAGATCGGACCGCTGCTCGAGTATCGCGGCCTCGCGGGCGGCGGCGGCGTCAGCGGAATCAGCACTACACGCTAGACGGCGCCGCTCGCGTCCCGTCGCGAGCGATCGATCGCGGCGAGCAAGCGCGTGAAGGTTCCGAGCAGCGGCAGATCGAGCCCGAGCTCGCGCGCTCTGGTCGCGGCATAGCCGAGGGTCTCGTGCACCTCGAGCGGCCGCCCCGCCTCCACATCCTGCAGTGCCGAGAGGCGATGCGTGGGGGCGGTGCGGCGATACTCCTCACCGAGCCTGAGCACCATCGCGACCGCCTCGCCCTCGGCCGCCGCACACAGGCTCGCGGTCGGCAGCACCGCGCGGTCGGACAGCGGGATTCCGAGCGCGCGCGCGAGCGTACCCATCTCCCGGACCATTCTGACGAGGAGCAGCGCCGCGTCCGGGTCGGAAAGGTATTTCCAGGTCGGGGCCCGCGTGGCCACGGCGAGCGGCATGAGTCCCACCCAGCCGCAGAACTTGGACCATTCGAGAGTCTGGATCTCCGGGGTGGCGCTGGCGCGCACGCCGGCGGCGTCGAGCGCTTGCGCCACGCCGCGGGCGCGGGCGCTCTCACCGCCCGTCAGCTCACCGATCGCGATGCCGACGTTGCGGGTGAAGAGCACCTCACCGCCGGGCAACAGCTCACCGCTCGTGTCCGCGAGCGCCCCGAGCACCCGCTCGGCACCGAAGGCGGCGGCGAGCAGCTCGTTCTTCAGCGGACCGTTCTGGATCGAGAGCGTCACATCGAAGTGCGCGCTGCGCAGCGGCTCGAGTGCGGCCGCGGTGCCCGGTGTCTTGGTCGCGACGATCAGCGTGCCGGCACGCTGCAGCATGCGCGGTTCGCGCAGCACCGGCACGGGCGTTGCGAACTCGGCGAGTCCGCGGATCGTCACGCCGTGCTGCTCGAGGTGCGCCGCACGTGCGCCGCGCGCGATCAGCAGCACGTCGTGCCCGGCGCGCCGCAGATGTGCGCCGATGATCGAGCCGATGGCTCCGGCTCCCAGGATGGCGAAATCGTACTCGCGCATGGCCGCTGCCCGCTGCGGTCGCGCTGCTAGAGCGCTTCGGCGATGTCCTGCAGCAGGCCGTTGTCCCTGGGATTGGTCTCCGGCGGATAGCGCCCCAGCACCCGCCCGTCGCGGCCGATGAGAAATTTCTCGAAGTTCCAGCTGATGTCGCCCGGCACGCCCGCCGCCGAGGTGAGGAACTGATACACCGGGTGCCGCTGCGGGCCGTTCACCTCGAGCTTCACGCTGAGCGGAAAGGTCACCTGATACTGGGTGCGGCAGAACTCGGCGATCTGCGCCTCGGTTCCCGGCTCCTGCGCAGCGAACTGGTTGCAGGGAAAACCGATGACCGTGAAGCCTTCGGGCGCGAGCTCGCGCTGCAGCTCCTCGAGTCCCCGGTACTGCGGCGTCAATCCGCATTGGCTCGCGACATTCACCGCGAGGGCGACCTTGCCGCGCAATGCACCGAGCAGGTCCGGCGTGCCGTCGATCCGTGTGACCGCGATGTCATAAAACCCGCCCATCTGTGGCACTCCTGTCGCGCGCGCCGGCGCCAGCTACGATACACCAGCGCCTGCGTGGCGTATGCTCGCGCGGTGAGGATCATCGCGGTCACGAACATCAAGGGCGGAGTCGGCAAGACCACCACCGCGGTGAACCTGGCGTACCTGTGCGCCGCCGGCCGCGCGACGACGCTCCTGTGGGACCTCGATCCGCAGGCGGCAGCCACCTATGCGCTGCAGGTGGAGGCACACGAGCACGCCTCGGCGAAGCGCCTGATCGCGGGCAAGGTGGAGCTGCCGGAGCTCATCCTCGCGACCGGGTACGCGCACCTCGACCTGCTGCCGGCGGATTTCTCCTATCGCAACTTCGCCGTACACCTCGCGGCCCGGCGCCACCCGAGTGAGCGGCTGCTGCGGATGATCCGGCCACTGAGCGAGCTCTATCACACGCTGTTCCTCGACTGCCCGGCGGGCATATCGCTGCTGTCGGAGAATGTGCTGCGCGCCGCCGACGTCATCATCGTGCCGCTCGTGCCGACACCGCTTTCGCTGCGCATGCTCGAGCAGCTGTACCAGTTCATCGCGCGCCAGGGCTGGAGCGACCTGAGCGTGCTGCCGTTCTTCTCGCTCGTCGACCGCCGCCGCTCGCTGCACCGTGAAGTGATCGCCGCGGCGCGCGCAAGGTTCGCGTCGATTCTCGCGACCGAGGTGCCGTACTGGAGTGAGATCGAGCGTATGAGCGTGCGCCGCGCGCCGCTTCCGGCCAGCGCACCGCACAGCGCCGCGGCCGGCATCTACGAGAGACTCTGGGCCGAGATCGAGGAGCGGACCGGCGCGCGCGGCGCTCACTGCAGCGGCGGAGTGGCGAGCGCCTCGCTCGGGCCGCTGGTAGCCGAGGCCGGAAGCTCCTCCACCGCGTAACCCGCCGCAATCCACGCCTCGAGCCCGCCGCGCAGCGGTCGCACCAGCCGGAATCCGTGGCTGAGCAGCAGCTTCGCCGCCTGCGCCGCGGACGCCTCGTTCGGGCAGCTGCAGTAGAGAATGATCTCGCGGTCGCGCGGCAGAGCGCGCACGTGCCGCTCGACCTCCTGCACCGGGACCTGCAACGCGCCGGGGATCCGGCGCGGGTCGAGCCCGTGTGCGCTCGCGGAGCGTACGTCCATGATCACGGGTACCGCATCACCCTGCATGCGCCGGTAGAGCTCATCGACATCGATGCGCGCCATGTCGAGCGCGGCGTAGAAGCGCCGCCGCTCCCACCACTTGAAGGCGATGTAACCGCCGAGCAGAAGGAGCAGGAGCCCCGCGACCGTGCCGCCGATACCGCTCAGACGCGGCAGCAGACGCGCGATCTGCGTTCTGAGCAGCACGCCGGTGATCACAGCCGCACCGACCCACAGCCCGCCACCGAGGACGCTGAAGATCGCAAACCGGGCGAGCCTCATGCGGGTGGCGCCGGCGAGCGGCGGCGCAATCATCGACAAGCCGGGCACGAACTTCGCCACCAGCAGCGCTCCCGATCCCCACCGCTCGAAGCTCGCCTGAGTCTGGCTCACGCAGGTGTCGGGTGTCAGCGAGATGCGGCACAGGAGCTTCATCACTCGCATCCCGTAAGCGCGCCCGGCGAGATACCAGCTGACGTCGCCGATGAAGCTGGCAGCCACCGCGAGAGCGAACACCGCAGCGAGTGGCAGCTGACCGTTCGCCGCGACCGCACCGGCCACCACGAGCGTCGGGATCGCGGGCACCGGCAGGCCGAGCTGCTCGAGCAGAACGTTGAGAAAGATCAGGCTCAATCCGAAGGGCGCGCGCATATGCAGATCTTGCGCCGATCGCACGCAGCCGAACAGGAGGGTCGGGCGAGGCCGGCGGCGCGGCCGGCGCGCCGTCAGCCCCGATACGGGTACTTGGTGAAGATGGCCGCGACCGCGGAGTCGATACGCTTCTGCGCCTCCTCACCGCTCACTCCGAAGAGGCTCTGTTCCGCCGAGGCGTGCCACAGCGGCTGACCCGTACGGGCGTCGTAGAGATCGACCGCAATGACGCCTTCGCGGTAGGCATAGGGGCCGGGTCCGGCCCACCCGTAGGGGTAGCTCCAGGCCCACCCATAGGGATATGGATAGCCGCCGCCACTCAGGGCGTAATAGCTGCCGATTCCATACCCGACCAGGCAGTCTGCGTTTCCGGGCCCAGGCTGGACCGTGCCGAGGTGGGAGGCGATGGCGGCGCGCAGCCGACTCTCGTTCAACGGATTGGCGATGGTGCTGCGGAGTGGACTGCTGCTGCGGAACTCGCCCGCCCAGGCGAAGGTGCCGCAGTGCACCTGCCCGATGAGGCTGGTGTTCACATCCGAGCGCACATAGGGACCGCATCCCGCGAGCGTCGCCGCGAGGAGCGATACAGCGATGAGCGCACCGGTGAGCCGCGTCATGTCTTCCAACCTCTGCCGAGGAGCGGCACGGTCATCTTCCGACGGAATCCTAACGCATGATTCGGTGCAGGGGTTGACTGTCTAGAACGGATCTCCGAGCACCAGGCGCCATCCGGAAAGCACGCCCGCGTCGCGGTAACCGATCCCAAGCCGCGGCAACGAAACGCCGAAGAGCTGCCATTGCGGGGAGAAACCGAGCATGAGCCCGAGCTCGAACTGCAAGGTGCGCGGGGCGATGCCGGAGTCCGGCCCCGAGGGCGCGGTGAAATAGACATCGACGATACCGTACGGCGCGAGCTGCAGTGCACGCGAGTGCCAGGTCAGGTTCAGACTGCGGCGCAGCTCGGCGCCGTTGCGCAGCCGGGTGAAGGACTGATCGGGGAACTCGCCGTGATAATGGGCGCCCGCGTAGTTGAACTGTGAGCGCCACAGGCCCGCACCCTCGAGGGCATCGAAACGGTAATCGCTGCGAATCCCTGCGCCCCAGATGATGGCGTTCACCTGCGAGCTCGAAGCAGCGGTGCCGCCGGCTTTGACATAGGGATACAGGTCCCACGCATCGTTCATCCAGTAGTCGAGCTCGACGCCGGGCTCGAAGCTCAAAGCACCGATCGAGTGGGGTAGCTCGAGATGGATCAGATCCTTGGTGTCGAAATTGAAGAAGCCCACCGTAAAAGGGAATATCAGCCGGATACCCGGCCGGCCGCCATTCGGCTCCGCACGCCGCAGCGTGTAGCCCGGCTCGAAGGTGTAGACGGTGATGACGCTGCCGGAGATCTCGTAGACGCCCGAGCCGATCTCACTCGCGAAGGCGTAGTTCGCGTACTGGGTATCGGCGCTGCCGAACGTGCCGGGATTCGCCGCACAGGTGCTCGCCGCACGCGTGAGCGCCAGAGCGCACAACCATGTGGCTGTCAGTGCTCGCACAGTGCCTTCCGCTTGCGCGGAGTCTAACAGAGACTCGCCGCGGCGCAGGCC
>DATKMV010000068.1:0-5880 GCA_035541695.1 Steroidobacteraceae bacterium | reverse complement strand
ATGAACTCGAAAGTCCGTTCGGTCTCGCCTTCCGGATCCTGCGGTGGGGCCAGCATGAAGGACAACTCGGGCACTACGCCGTGACTGCGGCACTGCTCGATCGCCGCGAGAGTCTGGTCGGAGCGGGTGCCCTTGCGAATGTCGTGCAGCAGCCAGTCGCTCGGTGACTCCGCACCGATGTAAGCCATCCGCAGCCCGCTCTTCCTGACCAGTGCCCAGGTGCTCTCCGAGAGACTGGCGAGCGCGTCGGAGCGCGCGAAGCACCACCACGGTATGGCGAATTTCGCCATCACCTCCAGCAGCGGCACCATGTCGACCTCGCGATCGAAGAAGTTGTGGTCGTAGAACTGGATGCCGTTGACGCCGAGCTTGTCGCGCAGCAGACGCAGGTCCTGCTCGAGCAGCGCCACCGGGGGCAAGGCCATCCTGCCGCGGAACATCGCGGCCACTCCGCAGAAAGTGCAACGGTAGCGACATCCGAGTGCCGCCTGGTAGCCCGCGGTGCGCTCACCGAGATACGTGTGGGTCAGGTACTGGCGTGGATTGTCCAGCGTATCGTACGGCAGCATGCGCTCGAGGCTGGCGGGGGAGAATCGCCGCTCGCTGTTGTGTACGATCTCGCCCTCGCGACGCCAGGTGAGTCCGCGGATCTGCGTCACGCCGGCACGATCGCCTGCGGCGAGCGCGTCGATGAGCTCGGTGAGTGTCTCCTCGCCCTGGCTTCGCACCACATAGTCGACGTAAGGCGCATTGATCGCGGCCTCCGGGCATACGGTCGGAAATGCGCCGCCCCAGACGATCGGCACCTGCGGGGCAGCGGCCCGGATGGCTCTGGAGACCGCAATAGCGGAGGTGAGCTGCGGCCCTCCCATGACCGTGACACCGACGGCGTCGATGCCGGCCAGCGCACGGACCGCGGTGTTGACGAAATCCCGGTCGATGTTGCCGTCGAGAATCATCGGCGTATGCCGGCCCGCGAGCGCAGTCCGCAGGCTGAGCACCGCAAGCGGGAAGCGCGCGTGGCGCTTTCCAGTGATCGTCGGGTTTATGAGGAGTACTCGTTGCGCGGTACTCATGACAGCCGCTCCGTCGGCAGGACCCAGCGCGATAACAACATCTCCACCGGCCAGCGATACTCATCGCGCCGGCAGCGGTAGCGCGCCAGCTGCTGCAGGCGGCGTGTACCGCGCGCGGCGCGCTTCCAGGCCAGCTCGTGAAAGAACTTGAACCGCTCGATGAGACGATACTTCTCACCCGACACCCAGGGGCCGGGAAGCCCTGCCACGTAATCGAACGAGGACCAGCCTTCCAGTGTCGCGGGCAAACGGAAGCCGCGCTCGACGGCCTCGATCACCAGCTCACTGCCGGGATAGGGCTTGAAGTAGTAGATCGGAGTAAGGAAATCGGCGCTCAGCGAGCGCAGCCGCTTGGCGCAGTCGAGCGTGGCCTGGACGCTGGCGTCACTTTCCTCCGGGAAGCCGACGATGAAAGGGAAATGCCCGGCGATGTCGTACTTCAGCATTCGCCGCGCGGTGTCGAACACCTGCTCGATGCGGATGTCCTTGCGGATGCGCCTGAGCATCTCATTGGAGCCGGACTCGACACCGACGAGTAAGCGCCGCAGTCCGGACTGCTTGCAGCGTGCCCAGACCTCCTCCGGCAGCCTCACCCCCTGGTCGGCGCGCATGGTGGCGGCCCAGGTGATCTTCATTCCCGAGCGGATGATCTGATCGGCGAGTGCCTGCACGCGCCGGGCGCGCGTGAAGAAGGTCTCGTCCTGGAAGTTCACGTCGTTGAAGCGATAACGGTCCCACAGCTCCTTCAGGCGCAACGCCATGCCCGTGGGCTCGAGCCCCACCCACTTGCGCCCGTACACGAACGGATCGGAGCAGAAGGCACAGCGGAAGGCGCAGCCCTGCGAGGAGATGTAGTCCAGTTGCCGCTTGCCCTTGAGTGCGAAATACCGCTCGACGGGGATCAGTCCGTAGTCATGTGCGCGAAAGGCGTCGACGGGTGCGAGCGGACGCGCTGGATTCTCGCAAATCGTCCCATCGGCGAGCCGCACGGTGCAGCCACGACAGCCTTCGAGCGACCGCCCTGCCTCGAGCCGTTGCACGATTTCGGCAAAGGTCTGCTCACCCTGCCCGCGCACCGTCACATCGACTGCTGGCTCGGCGAGGCACTCGCGGGGGAACATCGAGGGATGCCAGCCGCCCCAGACGACCGGTAAATCGGGTCGCACACGCTTCGCCAGGCGCGAGATGCGCAGTGCGTCCGAGATCGGGGCGCCGGTGAGCACGGTCACGCCGAGACACAGCGCACCATCGAGCTGCGATAGCACCGCGCGCTCCGAGTCTGACTCGAGCCGCCCATCGACGATGATGACCTCATAGCGCTCGGGATCGAGCTCCGAGCCGATGGCGAGCAGCGCGAGCGGCATGGTGAAGAACACCGCGCGCGGGTTGTAGAGCACCACCTTGGTGCGGCCGCGTGCGGGCCCCCGCCGGCCGGGCTCGCTCCCATGATCATGGGCTGCCGACATCATGCGCTCGTGCCGCGGTGCGGCGGCTCGAGGCCGAAGACCGCCAGCCGCTCGTTCACGAAGCGCCGCTCGGCGAGCACCGAGATAGCAACCCCAACCCGGCGCACCTGCTCGAGGAAGAGCCGTGCGTTGCCAAAGGTCGAGAGCACGACGAGCGCCCGGCCGTTTGGCTTCAGATGATCGCTCAATTGCGCGGCGAAGCGTTCGGCAACATCCATCGATCTCCACGCACGATCGCGGTCGCTGCGGGGTGCGCCGCAGAGGAAGGGCGGGTTGAAGATGACCAGATCGAATCGCTCGCCCGCAACCGGATCAAACAGATCGCCGGCGCGCACTTCGATGCGATGCTCGAGGTGATTGAGGCGGGCGTTGATCCCGGCACAGCGCACGGCGGCAGGATTGATGTCCACGGCCACGACGCGTCGCGCATGACGCGCGGCGAAGATCGCGCACACCCCGGAACCGGTTCCCAGATCGAGAACCTCCGCACCGGGGGGCACGCGCGCCACGTCGAGCTGCGCCGCGAGGTACGCTCCGGTGCGCGGAATCTTGGGATTGAAGACGCTAGGAATCACTAGGAGCGGCACACCGTGGACGCGCTCCAGGCGATAATCATCGTAACGGTCCTTGCCGCTGAGCCGGTAGGACAGTGCGAGCGCCTTGCCGAGGATGCTCGTGAGCCTCGCAAAGCGCAGCGGCCGAAGGGCTTGGTGCGCCGCTCGCGCGGGCTGCGAGTGCGTCAGATCAAGCATTGCCTGGGGCCGGCGGCAGAAAGTCGATCGCGGCACGGCTGCCCGCGCTGCGCCACAGCGAGCAGACGCAGCGCCGGCACTCCGGGCGATTGCCCGAGCGGATCTGCTCGCGCAGCCTGCTCATGGCGGTGTCATTCAGAATATCGCCGAGGGCCCGGCGCCGCACCGATGGCGGGGGACCGGAGATGAAGAAGCACGGGCTGACACGGCCGGTGGCGCCGATCACCGCCGAATAGTCGTAGACGTTGCAACGCACGGCGGGAAACTCGGCGAGCCCGCAGACCGCGGAGAAGTACTGGTGAATGCCACGCAACTTCCGCGGGCTGTCGGCAATCATCCCCGAGCGAAACTCGCTCCCGCAGTTGCGCTCCAGATCCTCCAGGATTGCAGCCAGCTCCGGCAGGTCCTCTTTTCGCAGTGCGAGATCTCGGGTGAACTCGTCCTGCCGCGCAAACGCGTGGGGGTTGGCGACATCGACTGCGAGAAATGACACCTGCCTTGCGCCGAGCTCGCGTGCCAGCGCAACGAACCGCGGCAGTTGCCGATAGTTGGCCCGCTGGAGCGTCACCCGCACGCTCACCGCCGTTCCCGTCCGTGCCGCGGCGCGGATGCCCTGGCACACCTTATCGAATGCGTCGAGGCCCCGAATCGCCTCGTAGGTAGAGCGCTCCGTGCCGTCGAGCGAGACGGTAACCGCTTCGAAAAGCGCCGCGACGCGCTGCGCGTGCTTCGCCAGGGAGAGACCGGAGGTGAGCAACCAGAGCCGCAGCCCCTGCCCGTGCAAGAGCTCGGCGATCTCTCGCCAGGCTGGGTTGAGCAGCGGCTCCCCGCCCGAGATCAGTGCTACCCGGGTCTGCAGACGGTGCAGGTCCGGCAGCAGACGCCGGATCGAATCCAGGTCCATGTCGGCCGTGCCATGGCGCCAATAGTCACAAGTGATGCAGCGGGAGTTGCAGCGCTCGCTCAGGTACAGAGTGACCAGCGGCAACTGCCGCAGAGCAGTCGCCGCCGTCGCGTCTGCGTCGAGTACCGCCGTGTGCAATCGCGTCCCCAGCCGATGGGTGGTGTGCTCTCCAGCACCTCTCCTGAGTGGGCCCATCCGGTCCGGCGGTTCAAGCGGGCCGCAACTTCGGCCCCGGCGGCCATTACCGACCGCGGCCCGCGGCTCCTCTACGGATGGGTGGCGGAGAACGGAGCTAGGCGGCCGATCGCGTCCGGGAAATGGCCGACGGCGCGCTCTTCATACTGCCGGTGAGCATCGACGCGACGACCGCCACCGAGGCCGCCACGCGCCCGAGAACAACGGCAACAGTGCCAGGCCGAGCAATGCGAGCGTGGATGGCTCCGGTACGCCCGTTCCGCCGCCACCGCTCCCGACACCGGCGATGCCGACGTCGAACCCGTACCAGTACTCGGCCTTGGGGTTCGTCCATGAAAGACTGGTGAAGGTCCCCATGAACTGCACGGTGCCGTTGCTTTCCGCACCAGACACGACGTCGCCCGACACCATGATGGCGTTGCCGCCGTATTCCGCGCTCGGCCCTCCGGCGACGAAAACCGGGGTGGCCTTGCTGAAGTCGAACTCTGCCGGGGCTCCGGGAGCCCCCAGGCTCCAGATCGCCATCACCGGATTGACCACCGGCTTCGAGAAAGTGACGGTATTGAGATTGGTGTTACCCCCCTCCAACCGGATGATCCCGTCCGAAGCCACCGGAGCATTGTTGACGGTGCTTCCATCGGCATAACTGCCCGTTGGCGTGTAGCTCGGGTAGTTGGGTACCAGGTTGTCGAGGGAGCCGGTTCCAGCGATGGAGAACGAGACGCTCACCGAATCCGCCGCTATGGAGCCGCTCGTCGAGCTATTCCAGGCATTCCAGTCGATCGGAGCTGCCTGAGCTCCGCAGGCGAACCCACAGGCCGCGGCGGCGAGGGCGGATCGGACCCATCCTGAGGTGCTCATAGGTATCTCCCTACCTGTTTGCCCTGCTCCCGATCTTACACCTCAGTGTCTGTCTTGAAACCGTGAGCGCTCAGACAGCTCGATGCACCTGTCAAGCTTGCGCTGACTCAAGGTGCGTGGACTCCATGGCCGGGAATCAGCTCCAACGGCGGAGCTGCAGCACTGCGGTATCCTTGGTCCTGGTCTACCGTCATAGAACAAGATAAAGGTGCCCCATGCGGTCATTGCTCAGGGTGTGTCTCACTCTTCTGGCGACGCTCGCGTTCGCTTCCGTCTGCTTTCCCGAATCACCTCCAGCCAAAGCGGTTCTCGTGACCGGTGCGAGCAGCGGCATCGGGCGCAAGATCACGGAGCGCCTCGCGGCCGATGGCTACTTCGTGTACGCCACGGCGCGCAAGCCGGACGACCTCAAGGCGCTCGGTGCGATGAAGAACGTTCAGGCCGTGCCGCTCGATGTCACCCATCCCGAGGACATCACTGCCGCCTATGAAACGATCAGCAAAGCCGGCCGCGGACTCTATGGTCTCGTGAACAACGCGGGCATCGCGACTGCCGGCACGATCGCCGACATGAAGCTGGAAGAGTACCAGCTGGTGATGGACGTGAACGCGGCGGGACCGGTCAGG
>DATKMV010000067.1:0-40767 GCA_035541695.1 Steroidobacteraceae bacterium | reverse complement strand
CATGAAGAGCACCAGCGCGAAGATCCCGAATGAGATCGTGACCAGGATCCGTGGGTCGACGCGGTCGCTGATGCGGCCCACGACCGGGCTCAGCAGGATGGCGAGGAAGCCGACCGGAGCCAGCACCCAGCCGGCCAGCGTTGCCGTATAGCCCATGTACTGCTGCAGCCACAGCGGCAGCAGCACGACGTTGCCGAAGAACAGGCCGTAGGCAAACAGCATGGCGATCGTGCTGACGGTGAAGTTGCGGCTGCGGAACAGCGACAGGTCGACGATCGGATGCTCCTCCGTGAGCTCCCAGACGATGAACACGGCGAAGCCGACCAGCGCGATGCAGGCGAGCGTCACGATCGCCGGGGAATTGAACCAGTCGAGATCCTTGCCCTTGTCCAGCATGACCTGCATGGCGCCGACCCAGACGATGAGGAGCGACAGACCGATCGCATCGACCGGCACGCGCGCGGTCGGTGTTTCACGCTTGTGGTAGATCGCCCAGGTGGCGAACGCCGCGGCGATGCCGACCGGAACGTTGATGTAGAAGATCCAGGGCCAGGAGATGTTGTCGGTGATCCAGCCGCCGAGCACCGGACCCACCACCGGCGCCACCAGCGTCGTGATCGACCACATGGCGAGCGCCATGCCCGCGCGGTTCTTCGGATAGCTCGCGAGCAGCAAGGCCTGCGAGAGCGGAATCATCGGGCCGGCGACGGCGCCCTGGAAAATGCGCGCCACGATGAGCAGCGACAGGTTCGGCGCCAGTGCGCACATGACCGAGGCGATGACGAACAGCACCACCGCGGTCGTGAACAGCCGCACCTGCCCGAAACGGCGCGTGAGCCAGCCGGTGAGTGGCACGGAGATGCCGTTCGCTACCGCGAAGGAGGTGATGACCCAGGTGCCCTGGTCGGTAGAGACGCCGAGATCGCCGGCGATCGCAGGCAAGGACACGTTCGCGATGGAAGTGTCCAGCACGTTCATGAAGGTCGCGAGCGACAGCGCGACGGTGCCGAGCGCGAGCGTCGCCCCGGTGAGCGGCGGCGGCGCGGCAGGCGCACCCGCAGGTGCGCCCCCGCTCACCGGTCTGTCAGCATTTCCTTCGGCCATGGAGGTCGGCTCGGGCGGCGCAGCTTCAGTGCAGGGGGTGAGCTGTACCGGAAAGCAGCGGCATGTTGGCAGCCAGCTTGCTGAGCGCATGCGCCATCGGAGCGCGGGGCGCTCCTGACTCGTTGGCAGCGATGATGGCCTGCACGCGGGCATCGGCCTCGTGCTCGCTCTCGCTGCTCACCGCCGTTGTCCAGGTGGGCTGATTGCTCGCCACCTGCGGCAGCCGCGCACCCTCAGCGCCGCCCCTCACCTCGACGTCGGCTTTCATCGACAGCCCGATCTGCAGCGGATGAGCGCTGATCTCCCGCGGATCGAGTGCAATGCGCACCGGCACCCGCTGCACGATCTTGATCCAGTTGCCGGTCGCGTTCTGCGCCGGCAGGAGCGAGAACGCGGCCCCGGTACCGGCGCCGAAGCCCTGCACCCTGCCGTGGTAGACCACTCGCCCGCCGTAGAGATCCGCAGTGAGGACCACCGGCTGCCCGATGCGCATGTGGGCGAGCTGCGGCTCCTTGAAATTCGCGTCCACCCACACCTGGTCGAGCGGGACCACGGACATGAGCGGCTCGCCGGTGCTCACACGTTGGCCGAGCTGCACGTTGCGACGTGCGACGAAACCGGCCACCGGAGAGTCGAGCTCGGTGCGCTCGAGCGTGAGGTAAGCGTTGCGCACCGCTGCGGCGGCGTCCCGCACCTGCGGGTGATCCTGGAGTGTGGTGCCATCGACCCGGGCGCGGTTGGCCGCGAGCTGCTGCTGCGCGGCGAGCAGCTCCGCCTGCGCGGTCTTCACCGCATCGGCGGCGTGCTGCAGCTCCTCGCCCGAGACGGCGCCGGTCGCGCCGAGTCGCTGGCGGCGCGCGAGGTCGCTCTGCGCAGCAGCCAGCTCGGTCTCGCGCATCTGCAGCGCCGCGCCGAGCTGTGAGCTGGTCGCATAGAGGTTGCGCACGTCGCGCACGGTGCGCGCCAGCTGCGCCTCGGCCTGATCGAGCGCCACATGCGCATCGGCCGGATCGAGACGCACGAGCGGCTGGCCGGCTTTCACGAACTGCGTGTCATCGGCGCCGATGGCGACCACGGTGCCGGAGATCTGCGGGGTAATCTGCACCACATTTCCCCCCACGTACGCATCGTCGGTCGACTGGTGATAGCGCAGAACCTGCGCCCAGTAGGCGCCGTAGACGCCACCGAGCATGGCGATGACCGCCCCGAGTGCGCCGAGCAGTCGCCAGCGCCGACGCTGGCCGGGAGCCGTTTTGGATTTCTCAGTGCTCATGACTATTCCTTCGGTCTTCATTCCTGTTACTGCCAGGGCGACTAATGCCTAGGCAAATATCCGGCCAAAAAAACACGCTCTCACGCGCTCGCGCGCGTCGACCCCTCGTGGGCGTTCTCGAGCATGCGATTGAGGAATGCCTCGAGCTGCCGCGCTTCGGTCTTGGTGAAGCCGCGCAGGAAACGATTTGCCACGGTCATCGCAATCTCGCGCATGCGCGGGTAAGCGGCGCGCCCCTCCTCGGTCAGCTCCAGTTTCAGCAATCGCCGGTCCTCGGCGCTGCGCGTCCTGCGGATCAATCCCTTGGCCTCGAGCCGGTCCAGCATGCGCGTCATGGCGCCCGCGTCGTACGAGATCACCTTGCAGAGATCCGCCGCGGACTTCGGCTCGCCGGGCCCCGCCGCGAGATTCGCCACGATGATCCACTGCGCCGCACTCATCTCGAGCGGCGCGAGGCGCTTGTCGTGCGCCAGCTCCTGATCGAGCGCTGCCAGCATTTCGACCTTGACCCGACTCAGCAGGCCGCCGATGGTGCGGCCAGGCTGGTAGTTCGTGCTGTCGTAAATGTCGCCCACTCTGGCTGCTCCGTGAATCCCCACTCCGGGAGAGCCGTAGCCGGTCTTTCCGGAGACGGCCGGTAATATAGTTGCCTAGGCTACCATTGTCAAGGCTTTAATTGCTACGGCAGTCCCAAGGCCGGGAACACCTTCGCTGATCACCCCTGCGTAGCCTCGGCACCCGCCCCGCTGTCACATGCCACTCACATCCGGTGCCGATAATGGGGCGAGGAGCTTTCATGTCCCAGGGACCGATCTTGAGGCGCTGGCGGGATGCCTTGGCTGCCGCGGCAAGCCGCACGCTGCGGGCGCGCTGGCGCAGCACGCTCGAGGCGCTGGAGATGGCGCGGGTGGAGTACCGCTCGCTGCATGCCGCCGCCGCGGTGGACGTGCGTGCGCTGCGTAAGGCGGCGCAGCGCGTCCACGACCTCGAGCAGCTGTGCGCGGTACTGACGCGCGAGCTGCAGGCGAGCCGAGGAATTGGTCGGGGCAGAGGGATTTGAACCCCCGACCCTCTGCTCCCAAAGCAGATGCGCTACCAGACTGCGCCATGCCCCGACGGGCCCCCGCAAACGCGGCGACTATCAATCGTACCTGATCGGCTCGTGTGCAGCCCGTCAATCCGGTGACGCTCCGAGGCAGGTGCGCCGTCACGGTCATGCGAGAATGCGCGCCCCTCATTTGACCTGGAGCCCAGCACGTGCCGGCGCAGCTCATCGATGGCAGGCGGCTCGCGGAGCAGATCAAGGCCGATGTGCGCAATGCCATCGCCACCGGTGTGCCGCAGGGCGCGCGGCGTCCCGGCCTCGCGGTCATCAAGGTGGGCGATGACCCGGCTTCCGCCATCTACGTGCGCGGCAAGCGCCGCGCCTGTGAGGAGCTCGGCATCACCTCCTTCGCCTACGACCTCCCCGTCGCAACCCCGGCAGGCAGGCTCCTCGGGCTGATCGATGAGCTCAACGCCGATCAGCGTGTGCACGGCATCCTGGTGCAGCTGCCGCTGCCGCCACACATCGATCGTACGGCCGTCATCGAGCGTATCGACCCGGCGAAAGATGTCGATGGCTTTCATCCTTACAACATCGGACGGCTGGCCCAGCGCATTCCGTGCATGCGGCCGTGCACTCCCTATGGCGTGATCCGGCTGCTCGAGCACATCGGCGCGCCGTTCAAGGGCCAGAATGCGGTGGTCGTCGGCGCCTCCAACATCGTCGGCCGGCCAATGGCACTCGAGCTGCTGCTCACCGGCGCCACCGCCACGGTCTGTCACCGCTTCACTGCGGACCTGCGCGAGCACGTGAGTCGTGCGGACATCCTGATCGTCGCGGCCGGCAAGCCCGGCCTCATCCCTGGCGAGTGGGTACGGCCCGGCTCCACCGTCATCGATGTCGGCATGAACCGCACGGCGGAGGGGCATCTCGTCGGGGATGTGGAGCATCACGCCGCGCGGCAGCGCGCCGCATGGATCACGCCGGTCCCGGGGGGCGTGGGTCCCATGACCGTTGCGATGCTGATGCACAACACGCTGCGCGCCTCCGAGCGTCAGCGTGCTGCGCACTCCCAGCCGCGGGTCGCGGAGTCCTCCGGCCGGCGGGTGGCGAGCGGCTGAGCCTCGGCCGCGGCGCGTCAGGCCCGGCGCCAGGTTGTCTTGCCGCCGGGCTTGTCCTCGAGCACCACTCCGGCCGCCGCGAGCTCCGCGCGGATCCGATCCGACTCGGCCCAATTCTTCTCACGGCGCGCCGCGGCGCGCGCCGCGATGCGCGCCTCCACCTGGGCGTCATCGAGCGCTGCGGGGCTCCCGGCGGGTTGCGCGATGGAAAGCGGTTTCGCGAGTCGAAACCACTGCCCGGGGCTCGTGGAGAACAGTCCGAGCACCCTGCCGAGCGTTGTGAGCTCGGCAGCGAGCGCTGCCGCCTGGTGGTGCTCCCCTGCCGCCTTGGCGGAATTCACCTCGCGCGCCAGGCTTTGCAGCACCGCGAGCGCCTCGGGGGTGTTGAAGTCATCGTCCATGCTCTCGAGGAAGCGCTCCTGGTAGTCGCTTGCGGGCGGCGGTGCGACCAGCGGCAGCTCGCGCAGCGCCGTATAGAGCCGCCCGAGCGCGGCATCGGCCTGCTCGAGCTGATCCGGCGCATAGTTGATCGGGCCACGATAGTGGCTCGCCAGCACGAAGTAGCGCAGCACCTCGGGGTGACGCAGACGTGGCAGCACCTCGCGCAGCGTGAAGAAGTTGCCGAGTGATTTCGACATCTTCTCGTCATCGACATTGACGAAGCCGTTGTGCATCCACACGTTTACGAAGCCCGCGCCGCTCGCGCCGCAGGACTGCGCGATCTCATTCTCATGATGCGGGAATTTGAGGTCGAGACCTCCGCCGTGCAGGTCGAAATGCGCACCGAGGAGCGCGGTCGACATGGCGGAGCACTCGATGTGCCAGCCGGGCCTGCCCGGCCCCCACGGTGAGGGCCAGGCCGGCTCGCCGGTCTTGGCGTGCTTCCACAGCACGAAGTCGAGCGGATCGCGCTTGGCCTCATCCACCTCCACGCGCGCGCCGGCGCGCAGGTCCGCGAGGCGCTTGCCCGAGAGCCTGCCGTAGCCGGGGAAGCTCGCCACCGCATACATGAGATCACCGTTGGGTGCGCGATAGGCGTGTCCCTTCTCGAGGAGCTGCTCGACCATGGTGATGATCTGCGGCAGGTAATGCGTCGCGCGTGGCTCGTGATCGGGCCGCAGGATTCCGAGACGCTCGCAGTCCTCGTTCATGGCGTCGATGAAGCGCTGCGTGAGCGCCTCGACCGGCTCGTGATTTTCGGCGGCGCGCCGGATGATCTTGTCGTCGATGTCGGTGATGTTGCGCACGTAGGTGAGCTGGTAGCCCCGGTGACGCAGGTAACGGCTCACCATGTCGAATACCAGCAGCATGCGTGCATGTCCGATGTGCACGTAGTCGTACACCGTGAGACCGCACACGTACATGCGCAGCTTGCCGGCCTCGAGCGGGCGCAGCTGCTCCTTCTGACCACCGAGTGAGTTGTGAATGCGGATCATGCGAAGCGCGCCAGCCGCTCGCGGGCCTTGCCGGGCGGCATCACCTTCAGGAGCGGTGCGAGCTCGGGGCCATGGCTGCGGCCGGTGAGCGCCAGGCGCAGCGGCATGTAGAGCTCCCGCCCCTTGCGCCCGGTGGCCGCGCGCACCGCAGCGGCAATACCCGCGAGGTCGGTGCCGTCGCGTGCCGCGGCGGCCGCGGCCGCAGCGAAATATCCGGGACCGGCGGCGCGCACCAGCGCCGCCCCCTCAGGCTCGAGCGCCGGCGGCGCGCCGAAGACGATCTCGACCCACGGGCGGGCGTCCTCGGGCAGCAGCAGGTTCGGCAGGAGCGCCGCGGTGAAGGCGGCGAGCGCGTCCGCATCGAGCCCGGGCGGCAGCACCGGCCGCAGCCAGTCGCGCGCCGCGGCCGCATCGAGCCGGTGCACGGCTTCTTTCTGCCATACCTGCAGCTGCTGCTCATCGAAGCGTGCCGGCGCACGTCCAAGATGCGCCGGATCGAAGGCGTGCGCCATCTCCCCGGGAGTGAGCAGCCCCTGGAGCGGTGTCGAGTGGCCGAGCCTGAAGAGCTGGTTGACGATCGCCTGCGGCAGGTAGCCGCGCTCGCGGTACTCGCGCACGCTCACGGCGCCGTGACGTTTCGAGAGCGGCGCGCCATCGGCGCCGACGAGCAGCGCCACGTGGCCATAGGAGGGTGCAGGCAGCGAGAGCGCGGCGAGCAGCATGAGCTGCCGCGGTGTGTTGGCGAGGTGGTCCTCACCGCGCAGCACCAGCGTCACGCCCATGCGTGCATCATCGAGCGCGTTGGAGAAGAAGAACGCAGCCGTACCATCGGCGCGGCGCACCACGAAGTCGCCGATGTCATCGCTCAGGAAGCTCTGCGCTCCATGCACCAGGTCCTCGAACGCGATGCGCTGCCCGCGCGGCACCCGAAAACGCAGCGTGGCCGGCATGCCGGCCGCGAGCCGCCGCGCACGCTCCGCCGCGGTGAGCTCGCGGCATGTCCCGGCATAGCGCGGCGGCTGTCCGGCTGCCAGCTGCGCGCGCCGCGCGAGCGACAGCTCGAGTGCCGTGCAGAAGCACGGATAGACCGCCCCGCTGCGCTCGAGCGCGACGAGCTCCCGTGCGTAGAGCGCACCCCGCTGCGACTGGCGATAGGGCCCGCGACCGTCCTCCCGATCGGGACCCGCATCCCAGTCGATGCCGAGCCAACGAAGATCGGCCATCAGCGCCTCGATATGGGCCTCCTCGCTGCGCTCGCTGTCGGTGTCCTCGATGCGCAGCAGCAGCCGGCCACCCGACCGCCGCGCCAGCAGCTGGTTGAACAGCGCGGTGCGCGCGTTTCCGAGGTGCAGCTCGCCGGTCGGACTCGGGGCGAAGCGGGTCACCACCGGCGCGGGCGGTGGTGGTGGGGTGCTGGCGTTCGTGCTCATTGGTAGACCATGTTACGGAAAGCCGCGAATCTCAACAAAGCGCCGGCAGCGCGGCGGCTGCTATAGAATTTGCCGCCGGCGCCACGCGCGCCGCTCAGCCTGGCCAGATGGAGGATCGATGCTCATCAAGTCCCGCACACGGATCGGTTCGATGGCGCGTCTGCTGTTCGCCGCGCTCCTGCTGTCGGGAGCCTGCGCTGCCGCGGAGCCCGCCACCGAGGTGCGCGTCACCACCAGCATGGGCGCTTTCGTGATCGAGGTGCGCAATGACCGCGCCCCGCTCACCGCCGCCAATTTCCTGCGCTACGTGCGCGAAGGCTTCTACAGCAACACGCTGTTCCACCGCGTCATCGCCAATTTCGTGATCCAGGGTGGCGGACACGACGCGACCAGCCTGCAACTGAAGCCAACGCATGACCCGGTCTTCAACGAGTCGGGAAACGGACTGCAGAACAAGCGCGGCACCGTCGGACTCGCCCGCGGGGAGTCCCCGCACTCGGGCAACGCGCAGTTCTACGTGAATCTTGTCGACAATCCGGACCTCGACCCGGTGCCGACCCGCTGGGGCTACACCGTCTTCGGCCGCGTCGTGCAGGGGATGGACGTCATCGAGCACATCGGCGAGACACCCACCGGCGCAATGGGCCCCTTCAAGGGCGACGCGCCGCTGAAGCCCGTGGTGATCGAGAAGGCCGAGATCATCTCACCGGGCCAGGCGACCAATCCCGCACCGGTGACGACGGTGAACCCACCCGCGCCGAGCACCATACTGTCACCGAAGTGAGTCGATGGCGCGCCTGTTCGTCTCGGACGTGCATCTGGACTCTGCCGCCCCGCAAGCCACCGAACAGTTCCTGAGCTTCCTGCGACACGAGGCGGCCGCGGCCGAGGCGCTCTACATCCTCGGCGATCTGTTCGAGGCGTGGGTCGGAGATGACGATGAGGAGCCTGGCAACGAGCGTGTCTGCCGCGCGCTGCACGAGCTCACCTCCGGTGGGGTGGCCTGCTTCGCCCTGCACGGCAACCGTGACTTCCTGCTCGGCCGGGGCTTCTGCGAGCGCAGCGGTTGCCGTCTGCTCACCGACCCGGTCATCGTCGAGCTCGAGGGCGAGCGTGTGCTGCTCACGCACGGGGACGCGTTGTGCACTGACGATCATCCCTACCAGGAGCTGCGCAGCATCGTGCGCGATCGCGCCTGGCAGCAGCGCTTCCTGTCACTGCCGCGCGCGCATCGCGAGCAGCTCGCCGATGAGGCGCGCGCCGGCAGCCGCCGTCACACCGCGCGCACGGTGCCCTACATCATGGATGTGAATCCTGCCTCGGTCGGCGCGGCATTCCGCGCGGCCGGCGTGGCGCGCCTGGTGCACGGCCATACCCACCGGCCCGGCGTGCACGAGCTCGAGGTCGACGGTCGGCCGGTGCAGCGCATCGTGCTCGGCGCGTGGTACGAGCAGGGGAGCTTTCTGCGCTACGAGCGCGGGCGTTACGAGCTGCGCACGCTGCCGCGAGACTGATGCAACGTCGTCGGTGGAGCGGAGGCCGGCGGTCCGCCATGACCGCCATGACCCATGTGCCCGTGCATGGCGTTCATGTGCTGCTGGATGATCTGAAACTTCTTGAGCTGCGTCGCCGACAGCACCGTCGAGAGCTTCTGCAGCGTCTCCTGCTGCAGCTGCTCGTGCAGAGCCTGCATCTGCTGCCAGTCCGGGTGCGCGCCCGAGGACCTGGCCTGCTCGAAGCTCTCTCTCATCTTGGCGTGCTGTGCCTGCAGGACGGTCTGCACCTGCGCCTTCTGCGCATCGGTGAGATCGAGCAGTACGGCGAGATCATCCATGTGGCGCGACGCCTCGGGTGAGGCAGCGGACGGCGCTGCCGGGGCTTCGGCGTAGGCCGCACCCGCGCACAGCAGGAGCAGAGTGAGGACGGTGGACTTCATCGATGTCTCCTGGCGGGAAATCCTGGTGGCCCCGCACTAGATGCTAACGCTAATGGCCGGCCCCGGGCGGGTGCGTGAGCAATCGTGACCGACTGTACGGGCGGCTTGCGGTGAGTCGTTACCGGCGGGCGCTGAGTCGTTGGCGAGTGAGGCCGGTGCGGCTCAGCGCCGGCGCGGAAGGCGCAGCGTCGCCTCGAGCCCTCCGCCGGGGAGGTTGGCGAGTCGCAGTGAGCCGCCGTGCGCCTGCGCAATGTCACGAGCGATCGACAGCCCGAGTCCGGTGCCACCGCTGTCGCGGTTGCGCGAGGACTCGAGGCGGTAGAACGGCTCGAACACCCGCTCGAGCTGCTCCTCGGGAATCCCGGGGCCCTGATCGCGCACCCGGATGAGGAGATCGGCTCCGTCCTCGATGCGGATATCGGCACGCGTGCCGAACTTGATGGCATTGGCGATGAGGTTGGTGAGGCAGCGCTTGAGCGCCTGTGGCTTGCCGGTGAAGGGGCGCAGCGCGCCGCCGCTCACCGTTACGGTGGCGCCCATGTCCGCGAACTCCTCACGGATCTGCGCGAGGAGCACCTCGATGTCGATCGCGGTGGCGGGCTCGCCATCGTCCAGACCGCGGAACAAGGACAGCGCCTCGCGCACCATGCTCTCCATCTCATCGAGCTCACGCCCGATGCGCGCCTGCATGGGGGGATTCTCCAATGCCTCCACCTGCAGCCGCAGCCGTGTCAGCGGGGTCTTCAGGTCATGCGACATCGCGGCGAGCACCCGGGTGCGGCTGTCGAGGTAGCGATGCAGGCGGTCCTGCATGGTGTTGAAGGCGCGCGCGGCGTTGCGCAGCTCGAGCGCGCCGCGCTCCTCGAGGGGCGGTAGCGCACCGGTTCCGCGCCCTACGCTATCAGCGGCGCGCGCCAGGTCCGAGAGCGGACGGGTGATGTTGCGCGCGGCGACGTACAGCACGATCACGAGCAGCAGCAGCAGCAGCACGAGATTGAGGAACAGGTTGCGCGGCAGCGGGGCCCCGCCGGGCATGCGTACGATGCGGTAGGTCACCGCATCGCCATCGGCAAAGCGTACCGTGACGTCGTAGCGAAGGGCGCTGGCGGGATGCAGGGCGAGCTCGTGCGCCTCGTAGAACGGCGCCGGCAGCGCCACTGCGGCAGGCGCAGGCTCGGGAGTCGCGGCGATCTCGATCCCGTAGCCGGGGCCGAGCGCGGCGCGCAGCTCATCACGCAGCGCGGTCTCGAAGTCACCGAGCAGCGGCAGACGCACGAAGCCTCGCGGGTGGCCCGCAAGGCCCTCCGCCCTGCGGGCATGCGGCGGATGAGCGGGGTGCAGCGACTCCGCGGTCGAGACCTGCGCGAGCGCGTCGGCGCGCTGCGCGGCACTGAGCGGGGCCAGCATGCGCGTCGTGTCGACGATGCGGCGCGTCCACTCGCGCACGCTCCCCTGCAGCATGAAGTGCTCGCGCTCCTGCGCGATGAGCAGCAATGCCACGGCCTGCGCCACGAGCACCGCGGCCACCGAGGCAGCGAGCAGCCGCCAGAAGAGCGTCCGGGGCCAGAGCGGCAAGCGCATCGGCGCAGCAGCCGTCAATCGGTAACGACGTCGACGCCGATCACGTAGCCTTCACCGTACACCGTCTTGATGATCTGCGGGGCGCGCGCGTCATCGCCGAGGATCTGCCGCAGCCGGCTGATGCGCACGTCGATGCTGCGATCGAAGGGATCGGCATCCCGGCCACGCAGGAGATCGGTGAGCTGGGCGCGTGTCAGCACCCGGTTGCCCGCGCCGAGCAGCACCGCGAGCAGGCGATACTCGGCGCCGCTCAAGGCCACCTCGCGTCCCGCGGAGTTGGCGAGCGTGCGCGTCACCGTGTCGAGCCGCCAGTCGGCGAAGGAAAAGCCGCGCACGTTCTCGGGACGTGGGTCGCGCGGCGCATGCGCCGCGCGGCGCAGCACCGCCTTGATGCGGCCGAGGAGCTCGCGCGGGTTGAAGGGCTTGGCGACGTAGTCGTCCGCGCCGAGCTCGAGACCGACGATGCGATCGACGTCCTCGCCACGGGCGGTCAGCATGATGATCGGCAGCTGCGAGCGGCTGCGCAGCTCGCGGCACAGCGTGAGCCCATCCTCTCCCGGCAGCATGAGGTCGAGCACCAGCAGGTCGACATGCGATCGCTCGAGCACGCGCCGCATCTCCTTGCCGTCGGCCACCGCGCTGGTGCGGAACTCGTGCTTCTCCAGGTACTGTGCGAGCAGCCCGCGGATCTCGCGGTCATCGTCGACGATCAACACGTGCGCTCGTTCGCTCATGGCTGCTCGCGCTGAGGATACCTGCAGGGAAAGACAACCGGCAGGCAATTTCGTGCCCGGCGGCACGCGCTGTAAGCAACTGTTAGAGCCTCGTCAGGTCCCGGCCTGCAGCGGTCCGGAGTGGAAGCGCAGCGTCGTGTCCGGCCGCGTGGCGAGCTGCGCTTCCTCGAGGGCGAGGCAGCCGAGGCGTGTCTGCCAGTCGTCGGCTGCGGCTTGCTGCGCAAAGCCGACATAGAGAGTGAAATGGCGCGCCTCGGCGCCGGCCAGATCGCGGTAGAGCCGCGCGAGCGGGCCGGGCATGTGCGGAGCGAGGAGCCCGAAGCGCTCAGCCGAGCGCGCCTCGATCAGTGCACTCGTGAGCAGCAGGTCGAGCTTGCGGCCCGGATCGCCGCTGCGCACCGCTCGGCGCAACCCCTGCGCGTAGCGGCCCGGGCGCTGCCGCACGTACGGAATACCGAGCGCGCTCATGGCACGATTCACCTGCTCGAAATGCCGCAGCTCTTCGCGCGCGAGTCGCGAGAGTGCCGTGCCGAGCGCACGATCCTCCGGGTAGGCGAACATCAGGGCCAGTGCGCTCGAGGCGGCTTTCTTCTCACAGTTGGCATGATCCTGCAGCAGCTCCGGGAGGTGCGCGAGCGCGTCCTCGACCCAGGACGGCGGCGTCGGCGCGCGCAGCAGCGTCGCGGCCGAGTCGGGCGCGGCGTCGACGGAGCTCCTGCTCATGACGCCTGGCCGCGCGTGAGCCAACCGCTCAGGGTCTCGCTCAGCGCGCTCGCGGCCTGCCGCGCATCGACGAAGCGCTCGGCGGGCAGCTTCGCCATCAGCCGCTCGAGCACCGGTTGGACCGAGGCGAACTGCTCCGGCAGCTGCGGCAGCGGCTCCTTGCGATGCTTGTAGACGATCGCCATGGGGTTCTCGGCGCGATAGGGCTTCTCGCCGGTCAGCATCTCGAAGAGGATCACGCCCAGGCTGTAGAGATCGCTGCGCGCATCGAGCGGCTCCGCGTGGCCCTGCTCCGGGCTCATGTAGTGCGGCGTGCCGAAGATCATGCCGCTGTCGGTGACATCGAGCGCGAGCGCGGCATCCTTGGAGAGACCGAAGTCGATGAGTGCGATGCTGCCATCCGCGCGCAGCATGACGTTACCCGGCTTGAGGTCGCGATGCAGCACGCCGGCGGCGTGCACGGCCGCGAGCGCCTCCGCGATCGCCACCGCGAAGTGCAGCGCCTCGCGCGGGCTGAGCGAGCTGCGCATGCGGCGGCGCAGATCACCGAGCGCGAAATACTCCATGACGAGCCAGGCGTGCTCATCGCTCACTCCGAGATCGTGCAGTCGCACCACCGCCGGGCTCGCGATGCGCTGCGCGATCTCGTACTCCTGCAGGAAGCGGCGGAAGGCGTCGACCGGCTGCGGCTCGTCCTGGCGGTCGCGCGCCACCTTCAGCGCCACGAGCGCGCCTAGCCGCTCACTCTCGGCGACATAGAGGTCGCTGGTCGCACCCGCGGAGAGGCGGCGGATGCAGCGGTAGCCGCGGATGAACGCATCGCCGAAGCGTTGCGTCTCGCGCCCCGCGCGGCTGGTGCGCCAGATGGCACGCGCATGCGCCTGGCGCCGCTCCGCGGCGGCGAGCACATGGGCGAAGGCTTCACGCTCGAGCTCCTCGGCGCTGACGGTGAAGGCACCGATGGCCCCCGCCTCACGCGTCACGCTCGGATCCTTCTTCTGGCACAGCAGCACGATCGGGGCGAATCCCGCGCGCCGCGCCAGCTCGCGTGCCCAGGCGAGCCCGCGACCGCCCGGCCATTCGTCGGCGAGCAGCACCGCATCGAACCCCTGCGCGAGAAAATCGCGCGCCAGCGCGCCCTGCGCTACCGGCCGGTGCACGATGAGCTCGGCGTGCGGGCGCCAGCAGACGAGCCGCCGCTGTATATGCGCGCAGCGGTGCGCGTCTTCTTCGATCAGGAGCAGCCGCACGTTCGGATTACAGCATGCGCCGGCCCGGAGCGTCACGGCGGTCCGCGAGAACTGCCGCCTCCGCGGCCGAAAGCTTCAGCCCGATGACGAGATCCCCGACATTGGTACCGGTGGGACCCGTGTGCAGCAGGTCGCCGCTGGCGGCGAGCGCCGCCGCCGAGTCGGCCCGCGCCAGGGCGTCATCGGGGTCGAGCTGCGCAAGGGCGATACGCCCGCAGGTGTCCGCATCGACGAGCGCGCCGGCATCCTCGGTGGTGCCATCGCTCCCATCGGTGCCGGCGGCGAGCAGCAGCAGCTCGTTGCGGCCGGCGATGAGCCGTGCCGCAGCGAGTGCCAGGTGTTGATTGCGGCCGCCGCGGCCGGGTTGGGGCGGCAGCTGCACCGTCGACTCCCCGCCCCACACGCGCAGCCGGGCGTCCCCCAGGTGCAGCTCGTGAGCGAAGCGCGCGGCGAGCCGCTCGGCGCTGTCCGCGAAGCGCTCGTGAGCGGCGTGCACCGTGAGGCCGAGCTGCCGCGCGCGAGCCGCGACGGCCGCCACCGCGTGATCGACGCTCGCCACCACCTGCCGCTCGACGCCATCACCGCCCGCAGCCGGGCCCATCAGACCTGAGCCGATCACGCGCGGGTCATCGTTGGGCACGTCCGACACGAAGAGCGCCCGCGCCGGACGACCGCCGAGTCGTGCCGCGAGCCGCCCACCCTTGATCTGCGACAGCGCCGCACGGCGCGCGTTGAGCTCGCCGATCGGCATGCCGGTCGCGAAGGAAAGCCGCGTCAGCGCGGCGAGGTCCTCGAGCGTCGCGCCCTCGACCGGCACCTCCACGAGACTCGAGGCGCCGCCGGAGACGAGAAACAGCGGCAGCACTTCCTCCGGCAGCGCATCCACCCACGCGAGCAGCCGCTCGCCGGCCGCGAGCGAGCGCGCATCGGGCACCGGGTGTGAGCCCAGCCACACCTCGGGCGCCACTGCCGCCGGAAAGGCGCTGAGGTCTTCGGACTCGCGCATGATGAGGAGTGCGCGCTCGATGGCCGTGCCGAGCGCATCGTACGCACCGAGCGCCATCGCAGCGGCGGCCTTACCGACTGCCGCGACCCACACGGGCGCAGGGGGTGCGGCTCCTGCGAGCGCCGCGGCGACACAGTGTCGGCCGTGCACCCGCGCGAGGCCCGCGCGGAACAGCTCGAGCAGCAGGGTGCGCCGCGGATCGAAAGCGTCTTCTGTCCTCACCCGCGATGCCCGCCGCGCGCGGCAAGCGCAAATGCAGCGCTCGTATCAGCGCACGACTTTGAGCTTGCCACGCTCATCGCGGCGCGCCAGCTTCGCCGCATCCGAGCGCTCGAGCTGCAGCCGCTCGAGATACTCGGGCGTCACATCGCCAGTGACGTAGACCCCGGAGAAACAGGAGGTGTCGAACCCCTCGATGCGAGCATCCTCGTGCTTGCAGGCAGCGATCAGATCCTCGAGATCCTGGTAGACGAGCCAGTCCGCACCGATGAGCCGTGCGACCTCCTCCTCCGTGCGGGCGCTCGCCACCAGCTCGCTCGCCGCCGGCATGTCGATGCCGTAGACGTTCGGGAAGCGCACGGGCGGTGCCGCCGAGGCGAAATACACCTTGGCGGCGCCGGCTTCGCGCGCGAGCTCGATGATCTGCGCGGAGGTGGTGCCGCGCACGATGGAGTCATCGACCAGCAGCACGCGCTTGCCGCGAAATTCCAGGTCGATGGCGTTCAGCTTGCGGCGCACGGATTTCTCGCGCTCTTGCTGCCCCGGCATGATGAAGGTGCGGCCGATATAGCGGTTCTTGATGAAGCCCTCGCGATACTTCACCCCGAGCCGCTGCGCGAGCTGCAAGGCGCTCGTGCGGCTCGTGTCGGGAATCGGGATCACCACGTCGATGTCGTGCGAGGGACGCTCGCGCAGGATCTTGTCGGCCAGGCGATCGCCCATGCGCATACGCGCCCGGTATACCGAGATGTTGTCGATCTTCGAGTCGGGGCGGGCGAAGTACACGTACTCGAAGATGCAGGGCGTGAGATGCGCCGTGGCGACGCACTGCTGCGTGTGCAGCCGTCCGCGCTCATCGATGAATACCGCCTCGCCCGGCGCCACATCCCGCACCAGGCGGAAGGAGAGCGCATCGAGCGCCACGCTCTCGGAGGCCAGCATCCATTCGGTGCCGCGCGCCGTGCGCCGCTCGCCGAGCACCAGCGGGCGTATGCCGTTCGGATCGCGAAAGCCGAGGATGCCGTGACCGATGATCATGGCGACCACTGCGTAGCCGCCACGGCAGCGGCGATACACCGCCGCGAGTGCCGCGAACACGTCCGCCGGGGTGATGCGCGCCGTGCCGACGCGCTGCAGCTCGGACGCGAATACATTGAGCAGCACCTCGGAATCCGAGGTGGTATTGAGGTGACGCCGGTCCTCCCGTATCAGGATCTCGGCGAGCTCCGCCGCATTGGTGAGATTACCGTTGTGGCCGAGGCAGATGCCGTACGGCGCGTTCACGTAGAACGGCTGCGCCTCCGAGGCGCTGTCACAGCCGGCCGTGGGATAGCGTACGTGACCAATGCCCACGTCGCCCTTGAGCTCGAGCATGTGGTGCTGCTGGAACACATCGCGCACCAGGCCACTGCCCTTGCGCACGCACAGCTCCCCGTCGCCGGAGGAGGTGGCGATGCCGGCGGCGTCCTGGCCGCGGTGCTGCAGCACTGTCAGTGCGTCGTAGAGGCGCTGGTTGACTGCGCTGGTGCCGACGATGCCGACGATCCCGCACATCAGCCGTCAGCCTCCCCCGTAGCGCATCAGACCCGCAAGCGCTCCTCGGCGGCGCTGTGGCGAACCTGCTGTTCGCCGACCAGCGTGCGTAAGCCATTGGCCATCGACTCGCCGTAGGGGATGAGCAGCGAGCCGCGCCACCAGTGCTCGCCCTGCAGGCGCAGCAGCTGGCCGAGTATCACGAACACCCCGAGCAGCACGAAGCCGCGCAGCAGCCCGAAGAAGAACCCGAGGAGTCGGTCCATGCCGCTGAAGATCGACAGGCGCACGAAGTGGCCGAGCGTCGCGCCGATGAGGGTGCCGAGCAGCAGCACCAGCACCACGATGATGATGCGCGCCGCCCAGGGCCGCACCTCCGAGTCCGCCATGAGCCCGCCGAGGTGCGGTGCGATCAGGTCCGAGAAATGCCAGGCGATGAAGAGCGCGATGAGCCAGGCGCCGACCGCGACCGCTTCGCGCAGAAAGCCGCGGAGCGCGCCGACGGTCGCCGAGACGACGATGGCGGCGATCACCAGGTAATCTGTCGCATTCATCGGAGACGATCGTCACCGCGGCCATTCCGCGCGGCGCGGATTGTACAAGACCATCACGCAGCATGTCTGAGGAGCCCGTCACGCGCGCACCTGACACTATTGCGGCACGATCTTGCCGTCGTGGCCGTGCGCCTGCAGCTGCTGCGCCAGCTCGGAAGCGCCCGCCCGATCGTGTGCGGGTCCGACACGCACTCGATACAGGTGACCGGAGCTGCCCTGCGACACGCTCACCACGAAGCCCTGCGCATGCACCTGCCTGGCAAGACGCTCGGCATTGGCGCGGCTCGCGAAGCTCCCGAGCTGCACCACATAACCGTCCGTGGATTCGGCCGCCCCCACCGCAGCGGTAGCGCGTGTCGGGCTGGAAGCGGGGGGATGGGTCGGCACTGGGGCGCTCGCTGCACCCGCGCTGCTCGCCGAGCCGGAGCCGCTGGTCGCCTCCCCCGCCGGCACGGGGGTCGCTGTCGCCGGCGGGGGCGCCGCGGCGAGCGGCGCCGGTTGCTCGGGCCCGCTGCGCGAGAGCGCCTCGCGCGCGCGCGGCTCGTCCGCAAGCTTGATGGTGTAGGAGCGTAATGGCGGTTCCTCGGCGGATGACGCCACGGCCACGGACCGCGGAGCCGAGCGGACCGGTCCGGTCAACAGCTCAGGCACCAACAACACGATCAGGGCGACGAGAATGATCGCGCCCGTCAGCCGTTCTTTCACCTGGACCACCCATCATGGGGGCGAAGCCCGAGAAGCCAAGCGCCGCAAAGTGTGCCGCTAGTATATCCGAAGCCACTGCAGCGCCGGGCCCACGGTATACACCGAGCCGCAGACGACGATGCGATCGCCGGGTCGCGCCTCGCTGCGCGCGAGCTCGCACCCCTCGCTCACCGAGGCAGCGAGCTGCGCAGAGCTCCCGGCGGGTACGAGCCGCTCGGCGAGCTGCGCGGCGCTCCTGCCACGCGGTCCCGGAAGCGTGCACACGATCCAGCGATCGATGACACCGGCGAGCGCAGCGCCGATCGCGGCGGCGTCCTTGTCCGCGAGCACTCCGATCACCGCGAAGGTACGTCCCGTGGTGCGGCCGGGAGCCGGCGGCAGCGGACGCGCACGCAGCTGCATTGCGAGGACGCGCGCAGCGGGCTCGTTGTGGGCAATGTCGAGGATCCACTCGATCGGCCCCTCGAGCACCTGGAATCGCCCGGCGAGATGCACGCGTTTGAGAGCCTGCGCTGCGACGGACTCATCGAGCGCTGCGAGGCGCGTGGCGAGCGGGGTGGTGCCGGCGCGCGAATGGCCGCCCGAGCGCAGTGCCTCGAGCGCTGCGAGCGCGGTGGCGGCGTTGCGGTACTGGATCGCGCCCGCGAGGGCGGACGAGGGCAGCCCGCGGAGCGAGAGCGCCCGTCCCTCGAAGTCCCAGGAGTCGGCACGCACCTGCCAGCGGAAGTCGCGCTCGGCGACCACGGCTCGAGCCGCGAGACGCCGGATCGCCTCGAACACGCTGGCGGGCATCTCGGGGCTGCCGAGCACGGCCGGACGGTTGCTCCGGAAGATGCCGGCCTTCTCCGCGCCGATCAGCTCGAGCGTGTCACCGAGCCAGTCGCGATGATCGAAACCGACCGAGACCAGCACGGCCACCGCCGGATCGAGGAGATTGGTCGCATCGAGCCGCCCGCCGAGGCCCACCTCGAGCACCGCCGCATCGACTTTCGTGTCCGCGAAGATGAGGAGCGCGGCGAGCGTGTTGTACTCGAAAAAGGTGAGCGTCGTCTCGCCGCGTGCCGCCTCGATGCGCTCGAAGGCATCGATCAGCTGCGCATCGCTCACCTCGCTCCCGGCGACGCGGATGCGCTCGTTGTAGCGCACCAGGTGTGGTGAGGTGAACCGGCCCGTATGCGCGCGAAGGCTGAGCAGCAGCGACTCGAGGTGCGCCACGACCGAGCCCTTGCCATTGGTGCCGGCAACGGTGATCACGGGGAACTCCGGCACCGCGACACCGAGCGCGGCGGCGACGCGGCCCACCCGCTCGAGCCCCATGTCGATGCTCTGCGGGTGCACCGACTCCTGCAGCGTCAGCCACTCCGCGAGAGTACGCATTCGGGGGGAACGGCGGCGCTTGCCGCGCCCTCAGGCGGCCGCGGCCGGCAGCTTCAGCAGCAGTCGCAGCAGCGCCGCCACCTTGTCGCGCATCTCGCGCCGATCGACGATCATGTCGATGGCACCGTGATCGAGCAGGAACTCGCTGCGCTGGAACCCCTCCGGGAGAGTCTCACGCACGGTCTGCTGGATCACGCGCGGGCCGGCGAAGCCGATGAGCGCGCGTGGCTCGGCGAGGTTGAGGTCGCCGAGCAGCGCCAGGCTCGCCGACACACCGCCGGTCGTCGGATCGGTGAGCACCGAGATGAATGGCAGATGCGCCTGCGCGAGGCGCGAGAGCGCCGCGGCGGTCTTGGCCATCTGCAGCAGTGAGTACAGCGCCTCCTGCATGCGTGCCCCGCCGCTCGCGGAGAAGCACACGAGCGGGCGGCCCTCGGCGATGCAGAAGTCGACGGCGCGCTTGAAGCGCTCCCCGACCACCGAGCCCATCGAGCCGCCGAGGAACTGGAACTCGAACGCACAGGCGACGACCGGCAAGGCGTGCAGCGTGCCCGCGAGCACCACGAGCGCATCGCTCTCGCCGGTGGCCTTCTGCGCCTGCGCCAGTCGATCGCGGTAGCGCTTGCTGTCGCGGAATTTCAGCGGGTCCTCCGGTGCGATGGCCGCACCGATCTCGACCGGCGAGCCGGCATCGAGGAACCGCTCGAGGCGCTCGCGTGCCCCGATGCGCATGTGGTGGCTGCACTTCGGGCACACATAGAGATTACGCTCGAGCTCGGCCCGGTAGAGCACGGCATCGCACGCGGGGCACTTGATCCACAACCCCTCCGGTACCGAGCGCGTGCGCCGCTCGGTCTTGATGCGGGAGGGCATGATCTTGTCGAACCAGGTCATCGGCTCACCCACGCGGCCGCACCGCGGCAGTTTCACGATCATAGCCGATCACGCCGGCAGCACTCCTGCAGGCCGCGGTTGCGGCACGCCAAAGGCCGCCGGGTAGCGAACCGCGAGCAGGTACAGCCCCATGGCGGGTGCGGTCGCCGCGTTGCGTGTGCGGTCACGACCGCAGAGCACCTCGCGCGCGAACTCGACCGGGGCGTCGCCGCGGCCGATCGCGATCAGGAGCCCGGCGATATTGCGCATCATGTGATGCAGGAAGGCATTGGCCGTCGCCTCGATCGCGATGAGCTCCCCGTGCCTCTCCACCTGGAGCCGCTCCATGCGGCGAATGGGGGATTTCGCCTGGCACTCGGCGGCACGAAAGGCGCTGAAGTCGTGCTCGCCGAGGAGGGCCTGCGCCGCCTCCTGCATGCGCTCGTGATCGAGCGGCCGGTGGATCCATGCCGCCCGGTCGGCGAGCAACGCCGCTCGCGCCAGGCGGTTGCAGATCAGGTAGCGGTACGTGCGCGCTTCGGCGCAGTAGCGCGCATGGAAATGTCCCGCCACTGGCAACGCCCAGGCGATGCTCACATCACGCGGCAGCTCGCTGTTGGCTCCGAGCACCCAGCCCCGCAGGCTGCGGGTGGCCCCGGTGTCGAAATGCGCCACCTGGCCCAGGGCGTGTACGCCGGCGTCGGTGCGTCCGGCGCAGGTGAGACTCACCGGCTCGTCGGCGATGCGGCCGAGGGCTCGCTCGATGACCCCCTGCAGTGTCGAGCCCGTGGCCTGCGCCTGCCAGCCGGCATAGCCGCTGCCGTTGTACTCGAGGCCAACGGCGATCCTCACCACGGTGGCGGGCGGGTTAGGGCAAGGACTCCATCAGCCGCTGCGCTTCCTGCTTCTGCGCGGCCGAGCCCTCGGTGAGCACCTCTTCCAGGATGTTGCGCGCGCCGTCCGGATCGCCCATGTCCATATAGGCACGGGCGAGGTCGAGCTTGGTGCCGACCTCGCTCATGGTGACGGGCTCGAGATCCGGCAGCGCCAGCTCCTCGGAAGCGAGCCGTTGCGTGGCCGCAAAGGCGGCATCGGGCACGGTCGCGGTGCCCACATCGAGGTCCAGACCGCCATTGGCATGGGTGCCGGTCGCGGCGCCGACATCGAGGTCGACGTCGGTCGCCGTTGCGGCATGGGTCCCGGTGGCATCGCTGAGATCGACGTCCACGGCGTGTCCGCGCAGCGCGGCGAGGCGGGAGGTGTCGGAGGAATTCGCCAGCGAGACGCTGGTCTGCGTGAGCGCCGCTTCGAGCTCGTTCTGGTCGAAGCTCCAGGCACCCGTTGCGGCGATTGCCGGGTTCTCCTCGGTGGCCGCGCGGCGGTGCGCGTCCTCCATCACCTTACGCGAGCGCTCATCGAGACCTGCCACGAGCGTCGGAGTGTCGGGGCTGGAGGCCTGGGGCGAGGCGGGGCCGGGTTGGTCGACGGTATCGATGGAGCCCACGTCGAGTCCGAGGTCATCGATCGCGAGCTCGGCGGTGGCGTCGGAGACGCCCTTGCGCATCGCTGTCTCGAGCTTCTGACGAATGGTGGGCTGGTGCGCGCCGGGAAGCGCCGGCTGCTCGACTGTCGGGCCCTCCATCTCGGCAGTGCCCGTGTCACGGCGCATGCGCGCGGTCATCTGGCGCGTGGTACCGGTGGTTGCACCGACGAAGCTGTTCTCTGCCAGCGCGACGTTGCGATCGGTCACGCTGGTGGTCGTCTCGTGATCGCCGACGGCAGAGCCGATGTCGAGGTCCACGGCGTGGGCCGCCTCGCCGGGGACCGGCTCGCCGATCAGATCGAAATCGACGCGGCTCTGGCCGCCCTCGAGGTCGAGGTCCACGCCGCCCGCGGCGGCGCCGGTGACCGCTCCCGCTCCCGAGAACAGCGCATCCTCGGGCGCGAGCTGCTTGCCCATGATGAGGATCTTTTCCCACTCGCCGGGGGCCGCTTCTGCGCGCGTCTCGGCGAGCTCGCGCGCGGTCTGCAGGAACTGATCCTTGTTACCCCAGACGAAGAACACCTCGAGAAGCTTCAACTTCAGATCGCGCCGGTTCGGCTCGCGGCTGATGGCGATCCGGATCAGGTCCGCGGCCTGGTCATAGAGGCCGTACGCCATGTGGAAATCCGCCTCGGCGAGCGGATCTCCCTGATCGAGATTGATGGCGGTCTCGCTGCTGATCGTCTCATCGCTCGCGACGTGGCGCGCGGTCGGCATCGGCGCCGCGCCGGCGGTGCCGAGCCGCGGACGCTCGTGACTGCCGGTCTCCTCGACGAGGAATGCGGGCTCTGGCGCGGGCGCGGCTCTCCCGCGCACCGCAGCTTCGGCCCCTGCGAAGGCGCGGGTGGCGCTGATGGCCGTCGCCGGGGTCGGGGCCGCCGCCTCGGGCTCTTCCTCGGGGAATCCCAGCTCGATATCGCCGACACCCGCTGCGCCCAGTCGCCCGAGCGAGGCATCGAACTGCGATGCCCGGCGCGCACGCCAGATGCGGAAGCCCGCTACGGCACCCGCCCCGATCGCAGCGACGAGCAGCACCCACCAGTAGCCCAGAAGCGTTCCGAGGAAGGATCCACCCGACTCGGGCGCAGGTACGGTACGTTTGGGCGGGTGGGACACCGGAGGCACGCTCGCCACCGGAGGCGGCGGCGGAGCAGCAGTCTCCTGCGGCTTCTCCTCGGGTGCAGCGGGCGGCGGTGCCGCGGGCGGTTGCTCCACGGCCGCAGGCGGTGGAGGCGCCGCCACGGGCGACGGTGCCGGTGCCGGGGCAGGCTGAGCGCCCTGCTGCTTCGCGGCGAGCTGCGCCTGCATGCGCGCGAGCTCCGCATCTTTCATCTCGAGCAGCCGCTTCGATTCGGCGAGCTGGCCCTCGAGCTCTTTCACACGTCCCTGGAGCGCGGCCGACTCGCCCGCCGCTGCGCCCGGGGCAGCGCCCGCGGACGCACTCTCGGAAGGCGTCACGAGCTTCAGGCGCCCAGGCTGCTCGGCCGCCGGGGATTCACCGCCGGTGGCCGAGGGGCCGCGCCACGCCGCGTACTGGCGGCGGATCTCGCTCGCCGCTTCGCTCGGTGAGACGGCCGCGGCGGTCTCTGCATCGGGAATGCGCAGCACCGCTCCCGAGTGCAGGATGTTCATGTTGTTCTGGAAGGCGTGCGGGTTCGCCTGGTAGATGGCGAGCATCCAGCTGCGTGTGTGCGCCGATCCGACCTTCTCGCCGGCGACGCCTGCCGCGATCCGCGACAGCGACTCTCCGCGGCGCACAGTGTGGGTTCCCTCACTCTCGGTCCGGCTGGCGGACGAGGTCGAGCTCGGCAGGGGTGCTGCATCCGTGGACTCGGCCACGGATGTGGACTGCGACGCAGAGGCTGCCTCCTCGGAAGACGCAGAGGCTGTCTCGGAAGATGCGACGGGCTCAGGAGGGAGCGGCGCAGGCTGAGCAGAAGCCGCCGAGCTCTCCGGCTGCGTTGCCGCCACTTCGGCGTGCATGGGCAGTGGCTCGGGCGCGGGCGGTGCCGCTGCAGCAGTGCCGGCCTCGATTGCCGCGGTGGTCGCGGCCGAGGTCGCCGCCGCCATCTCGGCCACTGCCGGCGCGGTTTCCGCAGGCGAAGGTGCGGCCTCGGCAGCCGGTGCCGCGGCGGCAGCCGGTGCGGCGACGGCAGCCGGCAGGGGTGGAGTAGCAGCGCTTGCCGTCGTGGCAGCCGGGGCAGGCTCGCTCTTGCGCGCGATCGCGCCTTCGCGTGAGCCACCGCCCGCCGCGGGAGCCGTGACGGGAGCGCTGGCGACCTGCGACTGGCCGGGTGTGAAGACCGGCGGGTCGAGCAGCATCGTGTACTCGCGCACCAGCTTGCCGCGGGCCCAATTCACTTCCACGAGCAACGTGACGAAAGGATCGGCAATGGAATCGGTCGATTTCAGCTTGATGACTTCGCGACCGTCCGCGGTGCGCACCGTGCGGACCTGCACGCTCGAGAGGTAGGCGGGCCAGTCGAGGCCGTAGCGGGCGAAGGTCTCGCGCGAAGCCAGTTGCGCCTGCACCGTACCCATCTCTTCCGGGGTCACATCGATGAGGTCGATCTCCGCATCGAGAGGCGCGTTCAGCGGCGACAGCAGTCGAATGTCCCCAAGACCGAGGGCAAACGCGGCGGAGGGCAGGGCCAGCAGCAATGCCAGCGCCCGGCTTGAGCGTTTGGCGATCATCAGGTCACCCCGGCAGGCATTAATTGGGATAAAAGTCTAATAAAAACAAGGAGGTGGGTCATGCGTTGCGACCCCCCTGACAACCCGGCCGCAATATAACTTAAATAGGCCGACGGACCAAAGTCTCCGCGATCTGCACGCTGTTTGTTGCGGCGCCCTTGCGTAGGTTGTCGGCGACAATCCATAAGTTAAGTCCCCGGCCAGGGGCGAGATCTTCACGGATTCTGCCGACACAAACTGTGTCGCGGTTCGCTGCCTCGGTAGCCGCCGTGGGATACCCACCCGGTCGGTGCTCATCCAGAACCGTGACGCCGGGCGCATTCTGCAGCAGTTCTCTCGCCTCCGGAGCTGACAGGGGTCTTGCCGTCTCGATGTGCACGACCTGCGAGTGGCCGTGGAAGACCGGTACGCGCACCGCCGTCGCGCTCACGGGCAGCCGCGGCTCATCGAGGATCCTGCGCGTCTCCGACACGAGCTGCATCTCCCCCCGCGTGAAGCCGTTTTCTTCGAAGGCATCGACCTGCGGCACGCAATTGAAGGCGAGTGGTTTTGCGGCCCCATGAGCCGCCTCCGCACCTTTGCCACTCAGTGCCGCAATCGACTGTCGCGCAAGCTCCTCGACCGCCTCGCGACCTGCTCCCGAGACCGCCTCATAGGTTGCGACATGGATGCGCGTGAGCTGCGCGGCTTCGTGCAGCGGCTCGAGCGTGAGAAGGAGCTCGATCGTGGTGGAGTTGGGACTCGCGATGAGGCCGCTGCGGCCGACCCGCTCGAGCGCCTGCGGGTTGACCTCCGGAATCACCAGCGGCACCGACGCCTCGCCGCGGAACTCGCAGCTGTTGTCGATGACGAGGCACCCCGCGGCTACTGCGCGCGCGGCATGCTGGCGCGCGACCGCCGCGCCCGCACAGAACAACGCCAGCTCGCAGCGCGCGAAATCGAAGCCCGCAAGCTCGTCGACCGGGTAGCGCCGACCGCGGAAGCTGACGCTGCGGCCGAGCGAGCGGTTGCTCGCGAGCGCAAACAGCTCCGCCACCGGAAAACCGCGCTCCTCGAGGACACTCACCATCGTCTCGCCGACGAGCCCGGTGGCGCCCACGACCGCAACGGCCAACTGCCTGTCCATCCTGTTGCGCTCCGTGCCGGCTGCGCGCTCAGCGGCGCGGCGCGGTGATGTCCGGAGTCGCCGATCTCACATCGGCGTTCTGCGCACGCTGGCGCAGGTAATGATCCATGAGGACGATCGCCAGCATCGCTTCGGCGATCGGCGTCGCGCGCAGGCCAACACAGGGATCGTGGCGGCCGGTGGTGACGATCTCCACCGCGTTGCCGGCAAGATCGATGGTGCTGCCCGGCACCTGGATGCTCGAGGTGGGCTTGAGGGTGAGGTGAGCGATGAGGTCCTGTCCGGAAGAGATTCCACCGAGCACTCCGCCGGCGTTGTTGCTGCGAAAGCCGCCCGGGGTGAGCTCGTCCCGATGCTCGCTGCCGCGCTGCGCGGCGCTGCGCACCCCAGCGCCGAGCTCCACCGCCTTCACCGCATTGATGCTCATGAGCGCGTGCGCGATGTCGGCATCCAGACGGTCGAACACCGGCTCACCGAGCCCGGGCGGCACACCGCTCGCGACCACGGTGACCCGCGCCCCGATCGAGTCGCCCTCACCGCGCACCTTCCAGATGAGTGCCTCGATCTCATCGATACGCTGCGGGTCCGGGCAGAAGAACGGGTTCTGATAGGCGAATGCCGGGTCGACCGGCTCGAGCACGAGGGGCCCGACCTGGCTCAGGTAACCATAGATGCGTACACCGAGACGCGTCGCGAGGTAGCGCCGCGCGATGGCGCCCGCCGCCGTGCGCATGACCGTCTCGCGTGCCGAGGAGCGGCCACCGCCGCGATGATCGCGCACGCCGTACTTCTGCTGATAGGTGTAATCGGCGTGGCCCGGGCGGAAGCGATCGCGCAGCCGCTCGTAGTCACGCGCGCGGGCGTCGGTGTTCTCGATGAGGATGCCGATGGGCGTTCCGGTCGTGTGACCTTCGAACACCCCGGAAAGGATGCGCACCTGGTCGGCCTCGCGGCGCTGACTCACGAAGTGCGAGGTTCCGGTACGGCGCCGGTCGACGTCCTGCTGCAGATCCGCCTCCGTGAGGGGCAGCCCCGGCGGGCAGCCATCGACGACGCAGCCCATGGCGGGGCCGTGGCTCTCGCCGAAGGTCGTGACGGTAAAGAGCTTGCCGATGCTGTTGCCTGACATGTGGTGGCACCGCTCCGGCCCGGCCGGTTACTCCTGCAGCTGCTCGCGGGTGAGCAGGAAGACCCCGCCCCCGCCGCGCTCGAACTCGAGCCACACGAACGGCAGGCGCGGCCAGGCGCGCCGCACCGCGCGCTCGGTGTTGCCCACCTCGACGATGAGCAGACCGTGGGGTCGCAGGTGCCGCGCGGCCTGCGACAGGATGATGCGCACCGAGTCGAGCCCGGACGGCCCCGCCGCGAGCGCGACGCGCGGCTCGTGACGGTACTCCGGCGGCAGGCCGGCGAGCTCCCGCGCCCCGACATAGGGGGGATTGGCCACGATGATATCGTAGCGCGCCCTGCCGAGGGCGCTGAAGTGATCGGACTCGATGAGACGCACGCGCCCCGTGAGGCGGTGGCGGCGCACGTTGCCGCGCGCCACCGCGAGTGCCGCCGCCGAGATATCGATTGCATCCACCCGTGCCCGCGGCAAGGCGCGGGCGCAGGCAATCGCGATGCAGCCCGAGCCGGTGCCGACATCGAGCACACGCCGCACGCGGGCCGGAGCGATCCACGGCGCAAAGCGCCGCTCGATGAGCTCGGCGATGGGCGAGCGCGGTATCAGCACCCGCGAGTCGACCGCGATGCGCGCGCCGGCGAACCAGGTGACGCCCGTGAGATAGGGAGCCGGAATGCGCTCGCGGATGCGCCGCCCGAGAAGCCGCTGCGCGCGCTCTCTGCCGGCGCGGCTCACGCTGCGGCCATAGAGTGCGCCGTTCGCCTGCGGCCGCAGCCGCAGCGCGTGCAGCACGAGTGCCGCCGCCTCATCGTACGCATTGTCGGTGCCGTGGCCGAAGAACACGCCGGCGCGCTCGAGGCGCGCTGCGCCGCGGGCGATGAGTCTGCCTACGGTGAGCGTCCGCGCGCTGGGTGCCCTGCGCCGCGGCCGGCTGCGCGTGCGCCCGCACTGCGAACCCATATGAAATAATTCCCGCATGAGCTCCTCACCTGGCCGCTGGCTGCTCCTCGCCGCTGCGCTCTGCGCCGGGCTCGCCGGCTTCTGGCTCGCCCACCAACTTGACAGGGCAGGCCCGCAGCTGGCAAGCGGCACGTGGCTGCCACGCTCGCGCGCAGTGCCCGACTTCACGCTCACCGACACGCGCGGGCGGAGCTTCACGCGGCATGAGCTCGCGAGCGGCCCGACGCTCGTGTTCTTCGGCTTCACGCACTGTCCGGATGTGTGCCCGACGACGCTCGCGAAGCTCGCGCAGGTCCGCCGTCGTGCGGAGGTCGCGGGGCTGCGGGTGCTTCTCGTGAGCGTCGACCCGCAACGCGACACCCCCGCTGCGCTCGGCCCGTACGTGCACGCGTTCGATCCGCAGTTCGAGGGCCTCACCGGGGACCCGCAGACCATCAAACGCCTCGCCGCCAGTTTCGGCGTCGCCGTGAGTCGCGTCGAGCTCCCCGGCGGGGACTACACCATGGACCACTCCGCAGTGGTATTCCTGCTCGATGACGCAGCGCGCATCGTCGCGGTGTTCACGCCGCCCTTCGAGGTCGCGGGCATGAGCAGCGATCTGCAGCATGCGGCGCCCTACCTGCGGGGCCACGCTCATCGGGCGACATGACCGGGGATTCCGAGGGCGCAGCCGCGCGCGCTTTCGTCGCGCTGCAGTACCTGCTGCCGCAGCATCTGCTGTCGGCTCTCGTGCACGAGATCACGCGCAGCGAGCTGCGCTGGCTGAAGAACGTGCTGATCGGTGCCTTCATGCAGCGCTTCCGCCCGGACATGCGCGATGCCGCGCAGCCCGATCCGTTCGCCTTCGGGAGCTTCAACGATTTCTTCACGCGCGCGCTGCGCGGCGACGCACGCCCGCTCGATGGCGATGCCTCCACCGTGCTCTCGCCGGTCGATGGCAGCGTCAGCCAGATCGGACGGCTCGATGGATCCTGGCTCGTGCAGGCCAAAGGTCACGCCTACACGCTCGAGTCGCTGCTCGCGAGCGATGGGCCCTGGACCGAAACCTTCCGCGGCGGGGCGTTCGCGACGCTCTACCTCGCCCCCTTCAACTATCACCGCATCCACATGCCGCTCGAGGCGACCCTGCGCGCGGCCTGGTACGTCCCGGGGCAGCTGTTCAGCGTCAACGCGACCACCGCCGCCAGCGTACCGGGGCTGTTCGCACGCAACGAGCGCGTGGTGTGCGTGTTCGGAGCGGGAGAGCTCAGCTTCGCCCTGGTGCTCGTCGGGGCGCTGTTCGTCGGCAGCATCTCCACTGTCTGGCACGGTGAGGTGACTCCGCGCCGGCCGCGGCAGCGCACGGAGCTGCCGCTCGATGCGAGCCGCGCCGGCCTCACGCTCGCGCGCGGTGCGGAGCTCGGCCGGTTCAACATGGGCTCGACGGTCATCCTGTTGCTCCCGGCGCAGCGGGCCGAGTGGCTCGCGCCGCTCGCCCCCGGCAGCAGTGTGCGGGTCGGCCAGGCCATCGCGCGCCTCACATGACAGCCGCCGACGACTGGCGTCCGAGCGCCACGCTCGAGCTGCTGCGGCGGCGCGCGCAGTTGCTGCGTACGACGCGGGAGTTCTTCGCGGAGCGCGGCGTGCTCGAGGTCGATACGCCGGTGGTCGTCAACGCGCCGGTGACTGACGTGCACATCCACTCGGCGAGCGTGCGGCTGCAAAGCGCGGTGCAACCTGCCGGAGTGCCGCAGCGCTTCCTGCACACCTCGCCCGAATACGCGATGAAGCGGCTGCTCGCCGCGGGCAGCGGCGACATCTACCAGATCTGCCACGTCGTGCGGGGAGCGGAGCGCGGGCGGCTTCACAATCCCGAGTTCACGCTCATCGAGTGGTACCGCATCGGCTGCTCCCTGACGCAGCTCATGGATGAGGTCGAGGCGCTGGTGCGCGAGTTGCTCGGCGCCACCGCGCCCGCCGCGAGCGAGCGGATCAGCTACCGGGAAGCCTTCCTGCGGGAGCTGAACCTCGACCCGCTCACGGCCCCGGATACCGCGCTCGTCGCGGCCGCGCAGCCGCTCGCGCTCCATGCGGGCGGGGGCCCTGCGACCGCCGACCGCGATGAGTGGCTCGAGCTGCTGATGGGGGCGAGCGTCGGACCGCGGCTGGGTCGGGGTGCGCTCAGCTTCGTGCACAGTTACCCGGCGAGCCAGGCGGCGCTGGCACGCCTCGACCCGGCGGACGCGCGCGTGGCGCAGCGCTTCGAGCTCTACTGTGCGGGGATCGAGCTCGCCAATGGCTTCCACGAGCTCGCGAGCGCGAGCGAGCAGCGCGCGCGCTTCGAGGCGGATAATGCGCGCCGCCGGCGGCTCGGCCTGGCGGTGTTTCCAGCCGATGAGCGGCTGCTGGCGGCGCTCACGGCGCTGCCCGATTGCGTGGGCGTCGCGCTCGGTTTCGACCGGACGCTGATGCTGGCCACGGGCGCCGCAAACATCGATGCGGTGCTCCCTTTTGCGACCGAGCGCGCCTGAGCGAGAATGCCTGCCGGCACCGCGAGCGCAGCGCATGAGCTACACCGCCCGACACTACGACTTTCGTGACAAGCCGGGCGATTACGCGCGCCTCGCCCAGGAGCTGAGCGGCCTGCTCGAGGGCGAGAGCGACCGCATCGCCAACGCCGCCAACACCGCGGCGCTCATCTTCGCGGCGCTTCCCGAGGTGAACTGGGCCGGCTTCTATTTCCTGCGCGGCACCGAGCTCGTGCTCGGCCCCTTCCAGGGCAAGCCCGCCTGCGTGCGCATCGGCCTCGGCCAGGGCGTATGCGGCGCGGCGGCCGCGCAGCGGCGCACGCTGGTGGTACCGGACGTGCAGAAATTTCCGGGTCACATCACCTGCGACACCGCCTCGCGCGCGGAGATCGTCGTGCCGCTGCTCGAGGCTGGGACGCTCATCGGTGTGCTCGATGTCGACAGCCCGGTGGCCGCCCGCTTCGATGAGGCCGACGCCCGCGGGCTCGAGACTCTGGCGGCCCTGCTGGTCGAAGCGAGCGGTGCGCACGCCGCGCGCTGAAGCATGAGCGGCCGATCGGCACGGCGCGGTCTGCTCGCCGCGGCGGCGGCCTTCACCCTGTGGGGGCTGTTTCCCATCTATCTGCACGCGCTGCGCGAGGTGCCGCCGTTGCAGGTGATCGCCCACCGCGTCGTCTGGTCCTGTGTGCTGCTGCTGGCGTGGCTGCTGCTGCGCGGGGAGCTCGGACGGCTCACCGCGACACTCATCCGGCCGCGGCTGCTCGCCGGCCTGACACTGTCGGCGCTGCTCATCAGCACCAACTGGCTGGTGTACGTCTGGAGCGTAGCGCACGAGCACATCGTCGATACGAGCCTCGGCTACTACATCAATCCGCTGGTGAACGTCGTGCTCGGTGTGCTGGTGCTGCGCGAGCGGCTGAACCGGGCGCAGTGGGCCGCGGTGCTGCTGGCCGCGCTCGCGGTGCTGTATCTGGCGCTGTTGGCGGGGCGACCTCCCTGGATCGCCGGTACGCTGGCGATCAGCTTCTCGCTGTACGGCCTGGTGCGCAAAGTGATCAGCGTCGAGGCGCTTCCCGGCCTGGCAACGGAGACGCTGCTGCTCATGCCGCTCTCGACCGGTTATCTCCTCTGGTGCCAGTGGGCCGGCACCGGCGCCCTGACCACGCAGGGCCCTGGCACCGCCGCGCTCCTCATCGGCAGCGGACTCGTCACGGCGGTGCCGCTGGTTCTCTTCGCCTACGGGGCGCGACTGCTGCCGTATTCCACGGTCGGCGTGCTGCAGTACATCGCGCCGAGCCTGCAGCTGCTGTGCGGGGTCGGGCTGTACCACGAGAGTTTCACGCCGGCGCTCGCGCTCGGCTTCGCGGCGATCTGGGTCGCGCTCCTCATCTACGCCGCCGATGGGCTGTGGCGCGCGCGAGGCGCGGCGCGAGCGGCTACGCGTGCGGCAGCGGCCTGAGGAGAGCTGCCGCTATTGCCGGGCGCGCGAGATGTACTCGCCGGTGCGCGTGTCGATGCGGATCACTTCGCCTTCGTTGATGAACAGCGGCACGCGCACCACGGCACCGGTCTCGAGCTTGGCGGGTTTCTGTCCGCCGGTCGCCGTATCGCCGCGCAGCCCCGGGTCCGTCTCGATGACCTTCAGCTCGATGTGCGGCGGCGGAGTCACGACGAGCGGCACGTTGTTCCAGAGCGTGACGATGCACACCACGCCATCCTTGAGCCATTGCGCCCCCTCGCCCACCGCTGATTTGCCGGCGGTGTACTGCTCGAAGGTGTCGGGCACCATGAAATGCCAGAAATCCCCGTCCTGGTAGAGATACTGCATATCCGTGTCGACGACATCCGCCGCCTCGAGCGACTCGCCCGACTTGAACGTGCGCTCGATGGTGCGGCCGGTCTTCAGGTTGCGCACCTTGATGCGGTTGAACGCCTGGCCTTTGCCGGGCTTGACGAACTCGTTCTCGATGACGGTATACGGGTCCCCGTCGAGCAGAACTTTGAGACCGCCGCGGATCTCGCTGGTGGTGTAGCTGGCCATTGCTGCTTCTCACGCCGGGACCGGCACGAGCGCGCGGCCCCTCGAAAGGGCCGCGTATGATAGCGGCATCGCTCAGCCCCCGCCAGCCGCGCCCCTTGCGGGCCGGGGCCCGCGCGGCTGCACCGCTGGCCGTTCCGCGAGACTGCTCACGCGGGGCACACAGGATGCGGTGCTAGAATCCGGGGCGCTTGTGAGTCGGGGAGGCCCTCTTGAACGAGCCGAACGCGGTTCCGCTCATCGTGTTCAGCCCGGCGCGCGATCCGGTCGAGTCCATCAACAGCCTGCTGCGCCGTGCCGGCCAGCCGGTGCACTGCACGTGGATACCGGCGTTGCGCGACCTGGCCGATGCGCTCACGCAGCTCAATCCGCAGCTGCTGGTGCACGTCGCCGGGGCCCCGGGCGAGCTCGAGGCGGTGGTACGCGTGCGCGATCAGATGGCGCCCTCGGTTCCGGTGCTCGAGCTCGCCCGCACGGTCGATGAAGAGCGCATCGCCGCGGGGCTCGCCCGCGGGGCACGGGATGTCGTCACCCTCGCCAGCCCCGCGCGGCTCCAGGCGGTGGTGCTGCGCGAGCTGAGCGTGTTTCGTACCGAGCGCACGCTCGATGCCAGCGTCAAATCCGCGCACCACGCGCGCAGCCAGCTCGATACGGTGCTGCAACGCTCGAACGACGCCATCATCCAGGTGCAGGAAGGCATCGTGATCGATGCCAATCCCGCGTGGCTCGAGCTGTTCGGGGTCGAGGAAGGGATCACCGGGCAGCCGGTGATGGACCTCTTCGAGGAATCGACGCACGCCGCGTTGCGCGGTGCGCTCGCGGCCTGCCTGCAGGGTCGCTGGAGCGATCACCCGCTGCGCGCCAATGCGCAGCTCGCGGATGGCTCGATCGTGCCGATGGAGATGACGCTCGCGCTCGGCGAGCACGACGGCGAGCCGTGCGTGCGTCTGGTCGTGCCCTCCCGACCGCGCGAGGAGACACGCATCCTCGAGCGCGCCATCGCCGCGGCGCCGCGCGCCGAGGCGGCCGGCTCGCTCATGCGCCGCACCGAGCTGCTCGAGGCGCTCGCCGAGCGGCTCGCCATCCCCTCCCCCGGCGGCATGCGCTGCCTCGCGCTGGTGAAGGTCGACAAGTTCGCAGCGCTCGAGCGGGTGATCGGCGCCACCGCGAGCGAGGACATCCTGCTGGAGGTCGGGCGGCTGCTGAAGGCGACGCTCCACCCGAAAGAGCTCGTCGGCAGCTTCGGCGGGGTGCGGTTTCTCGCGCTGCTCGAGCGCGGGAACGAGAACGACATCAACGCCTGGAGCGAGCGGCTGCTCGCGCGCGTGCACCAGCACGTCATGCGCATCCGCGACAAATCCGTATCGGTGAACTGCACCATCGGCCTCTCGGTGATCTCCCGCGGCGAAGTGAATCTCGATGCCGCCATCGCCGATGCCCTCGAATGCACGCGCAAGGGCGCCGCGCGTGGCGGCAATCAGGTGATCTCCTCCGACCGCGCCGATACCGACAGCCGCGTCATGTCCTATGACAAGGTGTGGGTGAAGCACATCAAGGCGGCGTTGATGGAGAATCGCTTCCGCCTGGTGCAGCAGCCGATCGCCAGCCTGCACGGCGAGGACCCCGGCATGTTCGATGTGCTGGTACGGATGATCGACAGCCAGGGTCGCGAGGTGCTGCCCTCGGAGTTCATGGCCGCGGCCGGCCGCAACGACCTCCTGAAGAACATCGATCGCTGGGTGGTGGGCGCGTCGCTGTCATTTGCCGCGCAGAAAAAGCCCGAATGCCTGTTCGTGCGGCTCTCGAAGGAGACCGTGCGCGACAGCGGTTTCACGGAGTGGCTCGACAATCACCTGCGCTCGAGCCGCGCCGAGCCGCAGCGGCTGTGCTTCCAGACCACCGAGGAAAGCGCCGCGAGCTATGTCCCGCAGGCGAGCGCACTGGCGGTCGCGTTGCGCGAGCGTGGCTTCCGCTTCGCGATCGATAGCTTCGGCGGCGGGCGCGACAGCATGGGACTGCTGGAGTCGGTGCCGCTCGACTTCATCAAGATCGACGGCACCATCATCCAGGGGCTGGCGAGCGATCCGCAGCTGCAGATGCAGGTACGGACGCTCGTCGAGGCGGCACGGCGGCGCAAGGTCCAGACGATCGGCGAGCGCGTCGAGGATGCCAACACCATGGCGGTGCTCTGGCAGCTCGGCGTGCAGTACATCCAGGGCTACTTCGTCAACGAGCCCGAGGAAGTGGTGCTGCGCGCCGAGCAGTGAGCGAGCGCCCCGCCGCCCCGGGCCTAGAACGCGAGGCCCAGGCCCAGGTCCCAGCGGTTGAAGTGCGTGTTCTCCTCGAACCACTGATAGTCGGTCTTCAGCACCAGGTGCGGGCCGAGATAGAAGTTCGCGCCCACGGTCCATACGCGGTCGTGATTCTGCGGCCACAAGCCGTAGTCTCCCGGTGTCCCCGACAGCGGCACCTCGCCGGAGGGAATCACCGGTCCGGGCGTGCCTTGGTAGCTCGAGCCCATGTTGTAGCGCTCCATGCGTGCGAACGGATTGAGCCGATACTCGCCCTGGCGCCACAGTTCGTAAGCGGCCTGGAAGTAGTAGCCATAGAAGGCAGCGGGGATCGGGTTGGGCGAGCCGGGGTTGGCCTGGTTCGCGAGCGCGGTGTTGCTGAGGGTCCCGCGCGCATAGAGCGCCTGCAGATCCCAGCGCGCCGGGGCCCAGCGGGCGTGCGCCTCCCACAACGTCACGCGCTGATTGCCCGGGATCGCAGCATTCGGCGGCGCGGGTACCGGCACCGCGTCGCCAGTGCTGATGGCCGCGCCCAGGGTCAGCCCCGGGACGCCGTAATAACCAACGGCCAGGTACTGCGACAGATGCCGCGCGTTCGCCAGTGCCAGCTCCTGGTGGGTCGCCTGGAGCGGCGCGATGCCACTGTCCTCGAGCTCGAGCGCATTGGCGTAGGGCGGGAACTCGGGGGCGAAATTCCACTTCGACAGGTCGAACCCCGTAGTGAGGCCCGCGTTCCAGGTGAGGCCGACCGGCGTGTCGCCATGGAAGCTCACGCCGCCTTCGCGCCAGGTGCTGGGAATGATGAGCGTCTCGACGAAGTTGCGCTGCACGCCGTAGAAATTCGTCGGCTCGTGATGCTCGTTGAGAAAGCCGAACGGCATGAGAAACAGGCCTCCACGGACGCTGACCCGATCGCTCAACTGCCGGTCGACGTAGAACTGCTCCACCTCGAACTCGCCGACATCGGTAGATGAGGCGACCGCATGCTCGACCTCGTACTCGGAGTTGAACTCGGTGCGCGGGTCGAACTGATAGCCGATGCCGAACACCGCGCGCGCCAGGTCAGCCTGCGCTTGCCGACGATCGTCCGTGGGATCGGTGTAATAGACCTCGCCGTAGCCCCACAGCCGCAGCCCCGTCCCGTAGATACCCGGTCCGGTCGTACCGGGCGTTGCCGTCGCACCGGGGCCGAGTGCCGCGGTGCTCGGCAGGGCCGCGGTGCTCGGCAGGGCCGAGGCGTTCGCTGGCGGGGGAGCAGACGGCAAGGCAGTGACACTGGGCAGCGCCGATGCATTGGGCGCCGGAGCCGTGGCCGCTCGCAGCTCGGCGAGCTGGCGATCGAGCTGTGCCTGATGCTCGCGCAGCTCACGGTTCTCGTTCGAGAGCTGCTGGAGAGCGCTCTGCACCTGCTGGAGCTGCTGTTGCAGGCCTTGCAGGCTCGCCGGTGCGTCGTCGGCCGCAGCCGCGACGCCGGCGGCGCTCGCTGTGCCGAGTAGCAGTGCGACCATGACGATCGGGTGTGGACGCCTCGCGGGCGCGATCTGAGCAGGTTTCATGGCAGTCTCATCCGGGTGTAGTCGGGGGGTGGGTCGAGAGATCACGGCATGGCTCACTCGGCGCCGGGCTGGCACTGCGCCGGCACGTTGTAGGCGGCGGGGTTCTGCGGCTCGAAGCCGTCGGTGAGCGTGCACAGGAAGGCGACGACGTCGTCGATCTCCGCAGCGCTCAGCGTGGGCGCCTGGCCGCCGGCGAAGGCCGGCGGCGTGTAGGGCACCTCGCCGATGTTGACGTTGCCATCGAACTGCACCGGCAGATCGTTGTACTGGTAGAGATCCGGCGTGCCGGTCGGAGTGAGGTAGGAAGTGCCGGCCGGGAAATAAGGGTTACCGCCTGGACCGGCGGGAACCGGGGTCGGGTTGTTGCCGGTGTTGTTGTTGATGTCGCGCGTGACATACCAGTGCAGCACCGCGTGCAGCGTGGCGAACTCACCGTTGTGGAAGTACGGGGCGGTGATGGCGACGTTGCGCAGGGTCGGCACCTTGAAGAGCCCGCACAGCGAGGTGGGGCTCGTGAACACCGGCCGCGGGTTCGGATCGTCGGCAGGCGGATCGAAGGGGCCGCACAACCCCAGGTCGTAGTAGGCGTACTCGGCACCGGCCGGCACGTTCTGCTGCGCGGGCACGTAATCGAGCGGCACGCCGCTGATCGGGCTGCGAGGGGCCGGCAGGTTCGGGGGAATGCTCCAGTTGCGCGGCACGCCGACGGCGTCGTACGTGAAGTCGGTGAACAGCGCATGCTGGCTGTAGCCCTGAAGCTCGCTCGGATGGCAGGCCGTGCAGTTGCCCTTCGCCGGGTCATTGAACAGCGCAAGTCCGGACTGCTCGGCCGCGGTGAGCTGCGCTTTGCCCTCGAGCCAGGCGTCGTACTTGCTGCTGAAGGGCGCGAACTCCGGGGCCTCACTCTCGAAGGCCGCGATGGCCTCGCCGATCGCTGCCAGGGTCGCGCCCGGATCGCTCAGGACCGCCTCGCCGAAGGCGTCGAGGAACTGCTGCAGTGTCGCGGGCGAAGCCTCGAGGCGTGCGCGGACCTCGGCGGCGTCGGCATTCGCCATCTCGAAACGGGTCACGAACGGTTGTTGCGCCTGGACTGCGAGCGAGGAGGCGCGTCCATCACGAAAGAAGCCGCCCCTCGGTACGCCGGCCACTATCGCGAAAGCCGGCGTGAGCGCCGCGTAAGCGAGCGAAGGGGTATGGCGGAACCCAGGCAGATCCATGTTGCGGCCGCCGAGCGGCACCGGCAGACCGTGGTCGGTCGCCGGATCAGCGCTAAAGGCTCTCGAGGGCACATGACAGGTGCCACAGGACTGCCGACCGGAGGCCGAGAGGCTCGCATCGAAAAAGAGCGCCTTGCCGGCGGTCGCCCGCGCCGAGAGCGCCGTCGGAGCCGGCCGGGGAGCACCGGAGTCCGAGCCTCCACCCCCGCAGCCGGCAAGCGTCGAACCCAGCAGCCACCCTGCCAGCACGGCCGGGCTCGATCTGCGCATTTCACCGCCTCCCTCACGGTCCAGTTCATGGTAATACTAATGAGAATCATTCGTATTCTCAAATAAAGGGGTCTCGGGGAGAGAGAGCAGCCTGGACGACGAGGCCCGCTAGGTCGGACCGGCGGGGAGCCGGGCTTCCATGCGTGTGATTTTGCGGGGCCAGCCGCGCTTGAGCACCGCGCCGCGCTGCGCCCGCTCGCCGAGATAATCCTGCAGGTCGCGCCACTCGATGAGCTTGTGCTGGTCCCCTGACCAGAGGATCAGGCTTGCACCGGGAGGCACCACGGCGACGGCGCTCATGAGCTCTTCGCGCGCGGCCGCCTTCCGGGAGGGAATGTCATAGAGCTTGTTGCCCTTGCCGCGCGGCATCTCGGGGACCTGCCCGACCGGGAAGGCGAGGAGCTTCCCCTCGCTCGAAACGGCCGCCACGAGCGCATCCGGTGATGGCACGGGTGCCGGCGGCAGCACCTGCGCATGCTCGGGCACATTGAGCACCACTTTGCCGGCGCGCCGCTCGGTGATGAGCTCCTTCAGGCGCGCCGTGAACCCGTACCCCGCATCGCTCGCGAGCAGCCAGAGGTCCTCGGGCTCGCCGATCATGACGCCCGCGAACTTCGCCCCATCGGGCGGGTCGAGCCGGCCCGAAAGCGGCTCCCCATAGCCACGCGCGGACGGCAGCGAGTGCGCCGGCAGTGCGTAGGTGCGCCCGGTGCTGTCGATGAAAACCGCCGGCTGGAGGCTGCGGCCGCGGGCGAGCGCCTGGAACGCATCGCCGCTCTTGTAGGAAAGCGAGGCGGGATCGATGTCGTGACCTTTCGCCGAGCGCGCCCAGCCACCGGTCGAGAGGATCACGGTTACCGGCTCGTTGGGGATCAGGCTCGTCTCATCGATCGCCTGCGCCGCCTCGCGCTCGATGATCTTGGTGCGCCGGTCATCGCCATACTTCTCGGCGTCCGCGCGGATCTCGCTCGCGATCAGCTTCTTCAGCTTCGCCTTGCTCTTCAGCAGTCCCTCGAGCTCCTCACGCTCGGCGGCGAGCGCCTTCTGCTCCTCGCGGATCTTCATCTCCTCGAGCTTCGCGAGGTGGCGCAGCCGGGTGTTGAGGATCTCCTCGGTCTGCTCCTCGGAGAGCCGGAAGCGCTTCATCAGCACCGGCTTCGGCTCGTCCTCGCGCCGGATGATGCGGATCACCTCATCGAGATTGAGGAACGCGATGAGCAGACCGTCGAGGATGTGCAGCCGCCTCGACACCTTCTCGAGCCGGTGCTGCAGGCGGCGCGTGACGGTGCTGGTACGGAACTCGAGCCACTCGCTCAGCACCTCCTTCAGGCTCATCACCCGCGGGCGACCATCGAGGGCGATGATGTTGAGATTGACGCGGTAGTTGCGCTCGAGGTCGGTGGTCGCGAACAGGTGGTTCATCAGCTCGACGAGATCCACGCGGTTCGAGCGCGGCACGAGCACCAGGCGCGTCGGATTCTCGTGGTCCGACTCATCGCGCAGATCCTCGAGCATCGGCAGCTTCTTGGCGCGGATCTGCTCGCTGATCTGCTCCTGCACCCGCGCCGGCGACACCTGGTAGGGGAACGCCGTGATCACGGCATTGCCATCCTCCATCTCCCAGGTTGCGCGTGCCTTGAAGGTGCCGACGCCCTTGTCGTAGAACTCCCTGAGGTCCGCGCGCGGGGAGACGATCTCGGCGCCGGTCGGCAGGTCCGGGCCCTTGATGTGCTTCATGAGCGCGGCGGTCGTCGCCTCGGGCTCTTCCAGCAGGTGCACCGCGGCGGCCGCCACCTCGCGCAGGTTGTGCGGGGGGATGTCGGTCGCCATGCCGACCGCGATTCCCGAGGTGCCGTTCAGCAGCAGGTTCGGCAGCCGCGCCGGCAGGATCGCCGGCTCTTCGCGCGAGCCATCGTAATTCGGGACCCACTCGACCGTGCCGTCGGCGAGCTCGGCGAGCAGCACCTCGGCGTAGCGGGTCAGCTTCGCCTCGGTGTAGCGCATGGCCGCAAAGGACTTCGGGTCGTCCTGCGAGCCCCAGTTGCCCTGCCCGTCCACGAGCGGATAGCGATAGGCGAAGGGCTGCGCCATGAGCACCATCGCCTCGTAGCACGCCGTGTCGCCGTGCGGGTGGAACTTGCCGAGGACGTCACCGACGGTGAGCGCCGCCTTCTTGTGCTTCGCCACCGCCGAGAGCCCGAGCTCGCTCATGGAGTACACGATGCGCCGTTGCACCGGCTTCATTCCGTCCCCGAGCGCCGGCAGCGCGCGGTCGAGGATCACGTACATCGAGTAGTCGAGGTATGCCTTCTCGGTGAAGGTGCCGAGCGGCTGGCGCTCGATACCTTCGAAGTTCAATTCCGGTGTCTCCATGATCAGACCTGCACCTCGGCCTGGTTGCCCTTCTCCTCGAGCCATTCGCGCCGGTCGGCGGCGCGCTTCTTGGCGAGCAGCATGTCCATCAGCTGATCGGTCTGGTCCTTGCCATCGAGAGTGAGCTGCACCAGACGCCGGGTGCGCGGGTCGATGGTGGTCTCGCGCAGCTGCGCGGGGTTCATCTCTCCGAGCCCCTTGAAGCGCGTCACCGTCGGCTTGGTGCGCGGACTCTCCTTCTCGATCCTGCGCAGCAGCTGATCGCGCTCGGCGTCATCGAGCGCGTAGTGCACCTGCTTGCCGGCATCGATGCGGTAGAGCGGCGGCATGGCGACGTGCACGTGCCCGTGCACCACCAGCGGCCGGAAGTGCCGCAGGAACAGCGCGCACAGGAGCGTCGCGATGTGCTGACCGTCCGAGTCCGCATCGGCGAGGATGCAGACGCGGTGATAGCGCAGCTGGGTGAGATCGGCCGAGCCGGGCTCGACGCCGAGCGCCACGCTGATGTCGTGCACCTCCTGCGAGGAGGCGATCTCTCCGGGCTCCAGTTCCCAGGTGTTCAGGATCTTGCCGCGCAGGGGCATGATGGCCTGGAAGTCCTTGTCGCGCGCCTGCTTCGCCGAGCCGCCGGCCGAATCGCCCTCGACCAGGAACAGCTCCGAGCGCGCCGGGTCTTGCGTCGCGCAGTCGGCGAGCTTGCCGGGCAGCGCCGGCCCTGCGGCGACGCGCTTGCGCACCACGCGCTGCGCGGCCTTGATGCGCTCCTGCGCATTGGCGATCGCGAACTGCGCGATGCGCTCGCCGGCATCCGGATGCCGGTGCAGCCACAGCGACAGTGAGTCGCGCGCGAAGGATTCCACCAGCGGCGCGGCATCGCGCGAGGCGAGCCGCTCCTTCATCTGCCCGGCGAACTGCGGCTCGTGAATCTTCACCGACAGCACGAAGTTCGCCTTGAGCCACACGTCTTCGGGCGTGAGCTTCACGCCCCGCGGGATGATGTTGCGGAACTCGCAGAACTCGCGCACCGCCTGCGCGACGCCCGAGCGCAGCCCGTTCACGTGCGTGCCACCCTCGGTGGTCGGGATCAGGTTCACGTAGCTCTCGGAGAGCGGCGCTTCCGCATCGGGCGCCCACACGAGCGCGTACTCCACCGCGTCGCTGTCCTC
>DATKMV010000066.1:0-72847 GCA_035541695.1 Steroidobacteraceae bacterium | reverse complement strand
CCGCCGCTTCAGCTACGCAGATCATGTAGTTGATTTCGCCAGGGTCAATGTCAAATGTGCCAGTCAGCTTACCCATGGGTGAGAGCAGATAGGTGACTCGAAGTGTTACTGCGCCACCGCTTTGTGCGTGGTACTCCCAGACTTCGCCGAATGTCGAGTTTGTGATGATGCTCGCGTCGATTGACGCGTTTTCAGTTATTTGGCAATGGGCGGGATTGTCCTCGGCGGTCCCAGCAACCGAACGAACGCCAAACCCCTGACACAGCGTTAGAAGTACTACAGCCGTTAAGCGAAGGCGATCCATCGGGCATCTAACTACTTTTAGATGCTCTAAGCATCGCGCTGTATTGCGTCACTTCGGTCATCTAATAATCTTCGGCTCTCTGAGCCCTCTTGTATTCCCTACCCGCTCTCTCCTACCCCGGCCGCGCTGGCGCAGCCGAGGGCGTGTCGGGCGCTGCCGCCGGCTTGCGCATGATGCTGGTCGCCATGCTGACCACTGCGGCGAGATCGGAGAGATTTCCAGGCACGACGAGCGTCGTGCTTTCTTTGGCCAGCTTGCCGAACTGTCGCACGTATTCTTCGCCGATACGCAGCTGCATCGCCTCGATGCCGCCGCGCTCGCTCAGCGCCCCGCCGACGCGGCGCAGGCCTTCGGCGGTCGCGGTAGCGACGGCGAGGATGGCGGCCGCCTGGCCGTCCGCCTCGTTGATCTGCTGCTGCTTGGTCGCCTCGGAGGCCTTGATGACCCGCTGCTTGTCACCCTCCGCCTGGTTGATCTTCGCGTCGCGCTCGCCCTCGGAGGTGAGCACCACCGCGCGCTTCTCGCGCTCGGCGCGCATCTGCTTCTCCATCGCCGACAGCACGTCCTTGGGCGGTGTGATGTTCTTGATCTCGTAGCGCATCACCTTGACGCCCCACGCGACCGAGGCTTTGTCGAGCTCCGCCACGACGTTGGCGTTGATGGTGGCGCGCGCCTCGAAGGTGCGGTCGAGCTCGATCTTGCCGATCTCGCTGCGCAGGGTGGTCTGCGCGAGCTGCGCGATCGCGAAGGTGTAGTTGGTGATGCCGTACGAGGCGAGATGCGGGTCGAGCACCTGCATGTACAGCACGGCATCGACGCCGACCTGCACGTTGTCGCGGGTGATGCAGATCTGCTCGGCTACGTCGAGCGCCTGCTCTTTGAGGCTGTGGCGGTAGGCGACGCGCTCGACGAACGGAATGAGGATGTGGAAGCCGGCCTGGAGGGTGCGGCTGTACTTGCCGAGGTTCTCGACCACATAGGCGCTCTGCTGCGGCACCACCGTTGCCGTGCGGAACACCACGATGACGGCGATGATCGCGAGCGCGATGAAGACGTAGGAGGTGTACATGGATCTGCTGCGACTCTACTTTTCCGGCTTTACGCAAAGTGTCAGGTTCTGCACGCGCGCGATGCGGGCGCGGCTCCCGGACGGCATCGCCGTGTCGCTGTCGTTGCGCACGGTCCAGAACGTGCCGCCGTACTCGGCCTGGCAGCTCTCGCCGGCACCGAGGCTGACCGGCAGCGTGATGCAGCCGCCGGTGGGACCCGTGTCCACTTTCGGCAGGGCGCGATTGAACCGCTGATAGACGCGGCTGCGGAAGGCCACCATGGAGCCGATCGCCAGGATGCCGAAGACCGCCCACTGCAACGCGGGGGTGAGCGGCAGCAGCAGCGTCGCGACGCCGGTAACGATTGCGGCGCTGCCGATGAACACGAGATAGAACTGTGCGCTCACGAAGCTGAGCTCGGCTCCGAGGAGTATCGCGCCGGCGATGATCCAGCCCCACCAGTTCATGCGGAACTCCCCGAGATGCACCGCGCGGTTGCGCATCAGTGCCGCCCCCCGAGTATACAACTCACCCGGCGAAACACGCCGAACACGCCACATTTGCGGCTCGCCCGCAGGGCTCCGATCTGCTTCCATCGCGCTACAGGCACCCATGTCCACCTCTGCGCAGACCGACCCGGCACGCGGCGCGGCGCTCGTCGCGGCAGCGCGTGAGCGCATGCGCACGCGACACCTTGCGCTGCGCACCGAGCAGGCCTATCTGCAGTGGCTGCAGCGTTATGTCGACTTCCACCGGGGCCGGGACCCGCGCGCGCTCGGTGCTCCTGAGCTCGAGCAGTTCCTGACGCATCTCGCCGTGCACCGCAAGGTGAGCGCCGCGACGCAGAACCAGGCGCTGCAGGCGCTGCTTTTCCTCTACCGGCACGTGCTCGGCATCGAGTTGCCGTGGCTCGAGGGCATTACCCGCGCCGCGCCCGAGCGCAAGCTCCCGGTCGTCCTGAGCCGGGATGAGGTGCGCGCGCTGCTCGCCCAGCTGCAGGGCACGCCGTGGCTGGTCGCGAGCCTCCTCTATGGCAGCGGCCTGCGGCTCATGGAGGCGATGCGGCTGCGTGTGAAGGACCTCGCGCTCGAGCGCGGTGAGCTCATCGTCCGCGAGGGCAAGGGCGGTAAGGATCGTGTCACGATGCTCCCGGCGGCGCTCGGCAATTCCCTCGCGGCGCATCTCGATCGCCTGCGCGGCTGGTACGAGGACGAGCGGCGCCGCGGGCGGCCCGGGGTGTCGTTGCCGTTCGCGCTCGCGCGGAAATACCCGGAGGCCGGCACACGCTGGGGCTGGCAGTACCTGTTTCCGGCCTCGGGTCTTTGCTCGGACCCCTACACGGGCCTCCCGGTCCGCCACCATCTGCACGAGAAGATCATCCAGCGCGCGGTGCAGGGAGCGGTGCACGCGGCCGGGCTCACCCAGCCTGCGAGCTGCCATACGCTTCGTCATTGCTTCGCTACGCACCTGCTCGAGGACGGCTATGACATCCGCACCGTGCAGGAGCTGCTCGGACACTCAGATCTGAAGACCACCATGATCTACACGCACGTCATGTCGAAGGGTGCGCGCGGAGTGCGCAGTCCGCTCGACCGGCCTGGGGACTCAGGGTCTGCGGGCGGGGTCCGCGGCTGAGCTCGCGACGGGCAGGCAGCCGACTGGCTCACGGCAGCTCGTCACGCGCCGTCGCCTCTCCGCCCCTGAAGCCGTTCTGCCGCCAGGCCTCATAGATGACCACGGCGACGGCGTTGGAGAGGTTGAGGCTGCGGTTGCCCGGACGCATGGGGATCATGAGCTGCCGCTCGGGTGGCACCAGGGCGAGCGCCGCGGCGGGCAGGCCGCGCGTCTCGGCGCCGAAGAGCAGCGCGTCCCCGCGCTCGAAGCGGGCGGCGCTGTAGGGTCGCTCGCCGCCCGTCTCGATGCTGAAGAGCCGCGCTCCCGGTAGCGTCTCGAGCGCCGCCTCGACGTTCGCATGCACGCGCACCGGGGCGAGCTCCTCGTAATCGAGCCCGGCGCGACGCACGGCGCGCGCGGTGAGCTCGAAGCCGAGCGGCTTCACCAGATGGAGCGTGGAGCCGGTGTTGGCAGCGAGACGGATGATGTTGCCCGTGTTGGGTGGAATCTCCGGCTGGATCAGCAGGATGTGGAACATGAGCTCACCGGGGTCGGCTTGACGGCTGTGCGATAATGCGCCGCATGGCGAGCCTCGAACCAGACGCGGCGGGGCGGGCGGGAGCGGTGCCCGGCGCGCAGTCCCTGGCGCTGAATTTCTGCGGGCTGGAGTTCGCTTCCCCGATCGTGCTGCTCTCGGGCTGCGTCGGCTTCGGCGAAGAGTACACACGCATCGAGGGCTTCTCGAACCGCGACGCGGGTGCCGTGGTGCTCAAGGGAACCACCGGCACGGCCCGCCTCGGTAACCCGCCGCACCGGGTGTGGGAGACCCCTGCGGGGATGCTGAACGCGATCGGTCTGCAGAATCCCGGCGTCGATCAGGTGGTGCGCGTCATCCTGCCGCAGCTCGATTTTAGCGAGACCCGCTTCATCGCCAATGTGTGCGGCTCGACGCTCGAGGAGTACGTCGAGGTGACGCGGTGCTTCGACGCCTCGCCCATCGATGCCATCGAGATCAACATCTCCTGCCCGAACGTCAAGGAAGGCGGCGTCGCCTTCGGCAACTACCCGGACATGTCGGCGCAGGTGGTGGCGGCGTGCCGGCGTGTCACGCGCAAGCCACTCATCACCAAGCTGTCGCCGAACCAGACCGACATCCGCGAGAATGCGCGGCGCTGCATCGAGGCGGGCACGGATGCGCTCGCGGTCATCAACACCGTGATGGGCATGGCGATCGATGTCGACACGCGCCGCCCGGTGCTCGGCAACGTACAGGGCGGGCTCTCGGGACCTGCGATCAAGCCGATCGCGCTGCTGAAGGTGCACCAGGTCTACGAGGTCGCCCGTCCGCACCGCATTCCCATCATCGGCCAGGGTGGCATTACCACGGCCCACGATGCGCTGGAGTTCATGATCGCGGGAGCGACTGCGGTCGGGGTCGGCACCGCGCTCTTCTACGATCCGCTCGTGTGCCGGCGTATCAACGCAGGGATCGCCGCCTACCTCGCCGCGCACCGCATGAACAGCGTCACCGAGCTCGTCGGTGCGCTGCGCACCGCCAAGGACGTGGCCGACTGCGCCCTCTCGGGCTGAGGGGTTGGCTTACAGCAGAGGGGGGCTTACAGCAGGCGCCGCTGGCCGCTATCCGCGGCGGCGGTGGCGTCGGGCGGTCCGTGCAGCCGTACCGGGGTCGGGGCGACCGCTGCGAAAACGACCCCCAGTGTGCGGAAGCGCTCGAGGATGCGCAGGTTGATGCTCTGCTGCGCATTCGCGTAGACGCGGTAATCGGCGTTGGTCACGAAGAACACCACCTCGAACTGCAGGGTCATCGGCGCGCAGCGCAGCAGATGACAGCGATCGAAGCGCACATCGGGCGTCGCCTCGATGATCTCGCGCACCGCGCCGGGGACGGCCGCGAGCGCGGCCACCGGGGTGCTGTAATGCACATCGAGCTGGAACAGGGCGCGCCGCTCCTGCATGCGGCCGAAGTTGCGCACGCGCGCCTTGAGCAGATCGCTGTTGCCGAGGATGATCTGCTCGCCGGTGAGGCTGCGCAGGCGCGTGCTCTTGACCCCGATGTGCTCGACCGTGCCCAGGCAGTCATCGATGGTGAGGAAGTCGCCGATCCCGAAGGGCTTGTCGAGGGCGATGGAGAGCGAGGCGAGCAGGTCCGCCAGTACCGTCTGCACCGCGAGCGCGAGCGCGATGCCCCCGATACCGAGGCCGGCCAGGAGCGGTCCGACGTGGATACCGAGGTTCTCGAGCGCGAGCAGCGCGGCGAGCCCCCACACCACGATGCCGATCGCCACCAGCACCACTTCCATCGACCCGGTCTCGACGAGCTCGGTACCGGCCCGCTGGCGGCGCAGACGGAAGGCGTAGCGGATCGCGGCCATGACCCACAACGCCGCCTGCATCCAGAAGAGCAGTACCAGCATCGAGTTGAGGTAGCGATCGATGCGGCCGGGAAAATCGAGGTCGCGGGCCCCGAGCCAGACCGCAACGCCGAACAGAAACAGCGGGTTGGTGCGCGCCACGAGCGCGCCGAGCAGGTCGAGCGCTACATAGCCGTGCCGTCCCGGAGCTTCGCGGCGCCGCTGCGCGCTGATCACTCGCTTGACGAGCGGCAGGACGGTGAAGGTGACGAGGAAGACCGCGACCGCGATCGTCCACTCACCGAGCTCGTTGCCGAGAAATTCGAAATGCCACAGGCGGCTGAGGCCCGACATCGGCCCTCCCTTCGGGCTGAAACCTTACCGGGTTAGTGGCGGCGCGACTATTCGTCGCCGTCCGCGCTGCCGTTCATGCCGAGCTCGCGGAGCTTGCGGGTGAGGGTGTTGCGCCCCCAGCCGAGGAGCTTGGCCGCCTCCTGGCGGTGCCCCTGGGTGCGGCGCAGCGCCGCGCGGATCAGCACCCGCTCGAACTGCGGCTGCGCGGCATCGAGGAGTGGCGGCGCGCCCTTGAGGGCGTGCCGCTCGGCCCACCCGGCCAGCGCCACGGCCCAGTCCGACTCCTTCGCGGAAGAGCCGCCGGTGCCGGCGATCTCCGGTGGCAGATCCGCGAGATGCACCTCGCTCCCGGGGGCGAGCACCGAGAGCCGTCGACAGAGGTTGACGAGCTCGCGCACGTTGCCGCGCCACTCGTATGCGGTGAGCCGGGCGAGCGCATCGGGCGCCAGCACCTTGGGCTCGACACCGAGCTCGTGCGCGGCGATCACCATGTAGTGCGCGAGCAGCGCCGGGATGTCCTCCGCGCGTGCCGAGAGCGGCGGCAGCTCGATGCGGATGACGTTCAGGCGGTGATAGAGATCCTCGCGGAACAGGCCGCGGCTCACGCGCTCCTGCAGGTTCTGGTTGCTCGCGGCGATGACGCGCACGTCGACATGAATCGGAGTCTGGCCGCCCACGCGATAGAACTCGCCCTCGGCGAGCACGCGCAGCAGGCGTGTCTGCAGCGCGAGCGACATGTCGCCGATCTCATCGAGAAACAGCGTGCCGCCGTCGGCCTGCTCGAAGCGCCCGCGCCGCTGCGCGTCTGCGCCGGTGAAGGCGCCGCGCTCGTGACCGAAGAGCTCCGACTCGAGGAGATCCGCCGGAATGGCGGCGGTGTTGAGCGCAATGAACGGCCGTGCGCTGCGCGGGCTGTGCTCGTGCAGCGCACGTGCCACCAGCTCCTTGCCCGTGCCCGACTCCCCGGTGATGAGCACCGTGACCGAGGAGCGCGACAGCCGCCCGATGGCACGAAATACCTGCTGCATGGCCGGGGCCTTGCCGAGGAGCTCCGGCATGCGCGGGGCGGCCCCGGCCTCGCTGCCACCGCCGAGCGCACCGCTCGCGGCACGCCGCACGAGCGCCACCGCCTCATCGATGTCGAAGGGTTTCGGGAGGTACTCGAAGGCTCCGCCCTCGTACGCGGAGACCGCGCTCCCGAGGTCCGAATGCGCCGTCATCACGATCACCGGCAGCGCGGGCCGCGCATCGCGGATGCGCCGCAGGAGCTCGAGCCCCGAGGCGCCCGGCATGCGGATGTCGGTGATGAGCACATCCGGTGTGTCACGGCGCAGGGCATCGAGGGCCGGCTCGGCGGCCTCGAACGCGCGCGGTGCCATGCCATCGTTGCGCAGTGCGCGCTCGAGCACCCATCTGATCGAGGCATCGTCGTCGACCAGCCATACCCGCAGCGCATTCATGTGTCTTCTCCGAGAGGCAGCAGCAGCGTGAATACCGTGCGCCCGAACTCACTTTCGAACTCGATGATGCCGCCGTTGCGCGTCACCAGCTCCTGCGCGACGGCGAGGCCGAGGCCCGTGCCGTTGGCGCGCCCGGTGACGAGCGGATAGAAAATCGACGACTTGAGGTGCTCGGGCACGCCGGGCCCGGAGTCCTCGACCTGCACGCTCGCCACCAGGCGGTGCATCGCGGAGCCGATACTGACGTTGGAGCGCGCCCGCGTGCGCAGCACGATGCGTCCCCGGTCCCCCTGCGCCTGGAGCGCGTTGCGCGCCACGTTCAGCAGTGCCTGGATCATCTGGTGCCGGTCGAGGCGCGCGTTCGGCAGGCTCGGGTCGTAGTCGCGCTCGATGGCGAGCGGCGGCGGAGCCTCGGCGCGCAGCAGATGATAGACGTGCTCGCAGATCTCGTGCACGTTGAGCGCGGTCTTGCTCGGAGTCTGGCTGGGACGCGCCATCGAGTCGACGAGCGCCGTGAGCCGGTCGGCCTCGCCGATGATCACGCGCGTGTATTCCTTCAGCGCCGCGCCGGGCAGCTCGCGCTCGAGGAGCTGCGCCGCGCCGCGCAGCCCGCCGAGCGGATTTTTGATCTCGTGCGCGAGCTGCCGGACCATCAGGCGGCTGGAATCGAGCCGCGCCAGCAGGTCGTTCTCGCGTGAGATGCGCTGGCGCTGCGTGGTGTCGGCGAGCTCGAGCAGCAGGCGACGGCCCGTGAGCCCTTCGAGCGGGGTGAGCGTGACGTCGAGCGTGCGCGCCTCGCGCGGCGCGGCGGCGGGCCGTACCAGCAGCTCGCGGTCGGCGATGATCTCGCCGCTCGCGAGCGAGCGGCGCAGGATGGCACCGAGGCCTTCCGGCTCGTGCAGCAGCTCGGTGAAAGGACGCCCGCGCGCCATCTTCAGGCTGAAGGCGAGCAGGTCCTGCGCGGCGACGTTGGCGTACACGGGGCAGAGCTGCGCATCGAGCATCACGATCCCGGTCGCGAGCGCATCGAGCAGGTCCGCAGGATCGAAGTGGGCGAGCGCGGAAGGCAGCGCCTGCTCAGCCGCCACGATCGCTCCCCGCGGGCGGCGCGGCCGCCGCGGCGCCTCGATGGGTCAGTGCGGGTTGACCCGGAGATTGTTGGGATTGAGGATCGAGTTCTGGTGCACGTGGAAGGTGACGGGCGGCGTCTGGCACTGCACCGCACCGCCGGCGTCCTTCACCTGTGCTTGCGCGGTGTGCTCGCCGCGATCGACCGGCGAGATCACGAACTGCGAGCCGGTGGGATTGCCGTTGTTCAGCGCCTGACCGTCGACGGTCACATAGATCTTGTCGCCCTGGTGCAGCTGCGGATCGGTCTGCACCACCACGGTGAGTGAGTCGATGTTGGCGAAGGCCTGATCGTCCTGCGGTTGCACGATCGCGCAGCCACGGTACGGCGCGGCCGCCGCAGCGGCGGCCGCAGTCGCGCCGCTGCTCGCCGGTGTGTCGATGCCGGTGGGCTTGTAGGTCTGCGCCGCGTTCACGTGCAGCTTCTCGGCGTTGGCGTGTGGCTGATCCGAGTAGTGCACGACGCCCTGGTCGTCGACCCAGCGGTACACGGTCGCGCCCGCGAGTGCGAGCGAGCACACGAGAAACATTAAGGTAAATACCAGTGCGCGCATCTGCATGCAGCATAGCGCTGCGCCCGCCCAGCCACAAAAGCGGGTGACGGCATTCTGTGAACGCCGCCACCCGCACCCCTTTCCCTCGCGGCTCGGCGCCGCCCTGGTGGCTGCCACGGCTGACGCCGTGCCGCAGGGAACTCGCTCGCCCCATGTTCAGCAGCTGTAGTACAGCTCCAGCTCCACCGGATGGGTCGACATGCGAAAGCGCGTGATCTCGTGGAGCTTCAGCGCCATGTAGGCATCGATCACATCGTTCGTGAACACTCCCCCGCGGGTGAGGAACTCGCGGTCCTTGTCGAGATGCTCGAGCGCCAGGTCGAGTGAATGGCACACCGTCGGGATGTGCTTCGCCTCCTCGGGCTCGAGATCGTAGAGGTCCTTGTCGGCCGGATCACCGGGGTGGATCTTGTTCTGGATGCCATCGAGGCCGGCGAGCATCATGGCCGCGAAGGCGAAGTACGGGTTGGCGCACGAGTCCGGGAAGCGCACCTCGATGCGCCGCGCCTTCGGGCTCGATACCCACGGGATGCGGATCGAGGCCGAGCGGTTGCGCGCCGAGTAGGCGAGCAGCGTCGGCGCCTCGAATCCGGGCACGAGGCGCTTGTAGCTGTTGGTGCCGGGATTGGTGATGGCGTTGAGCGCCTTGGCGTGCTTGATGATGCCACCGATGTAGTAGAGGGCGAGGTCCGAGAGTCCGCCGTACTTGTCGCCGGCGAACAGCGCCCGCCCTTCCTTCTGCAGCGACTGGTGCACGTGCATGCCGTTGCCGTTGTCGCCCACGAGGGGCTTGGGCATGAAAGTCGCGGTCTTGCCGTAGCCGTGCGCGACGTTGTGCACGGCGTACTTCAGGATCTGCACCTGGTCGGCCTTCTGCACGAGCGTGCCGGCGCCGATGCCGATCTCCGCCTGGCCGCCGGTCGCCACCTCGTGGTGGTGCACCTCGACCTTGAGTCCCATCTCCTCGCAGGCGAGGCACATCGCCGAGCGGATGTCCTGGTAGGCATCGACGGGCGGCACCGGGAAGTATCCGCCCTTGACCGTCGGGCGATGGCCGCGGTTGCCTTCCTCGTAATCCTTCTCGGAATTCCAGGAGCCCTGCACCGAGTCGATGCGGTAGAAGGAGCCGTTGATCGCGCTGCTGAAGCGCACGCTGTCGAAAATGAAGAACTCGTTCTCCGGGCCGAAGAGCGCGCTGTCGGCGATGCCGGTGGATTTCAGGTAGGCCTCGGCGCGCTTGGCGAGCGAGCGCGGATCGCGCTCGTAGCCCTGCATGGTCGCCGGCTCGATCACATCGCAGCGGATGTCGACGGTCGTCTCTTCGAAGAACGGATCGATCACCGCGGTGCCGGCGTCGGGCATCAGGATCATGTCCGACTCGTTGATGCCCTTCCATCCGGCGATGGAGGACCCATCGAACATCTTGCCGTCGTGGAACAGCTCCTCATCGACCAGCCGTGCGGGGATCGTCACGTGCTGCTCCTTGCCGCGCGTGTCGGTGAAGCGCAGGTCCGCGAACTTCACCTGCTTTTCTTTTATGAGCTTGAGGACATCGGTCGCTGTCATATCGCCTCCGGGAAAGGGGTTATCTCGCCACGCGGGTCTCACGAGCCCTGCTCGGGCAGCGGCTCGGCGGTCCTGCGGGAAGTGCCCCGACGTTGCAGGCCGCGTGCCACCCCAGCCACCGGCCGGAATCAAAGGCTTAGCGCGTTAGCGGAGGATCTCCTGCACAACAGTGGTGCGCGTGAGGGCCATTATTGCACCAGATCGGTGCGCAGGTCAGCCGTCATCGGGGCAATGTGGGGCGCAGGCCAGCGGCTCGGAGCTCACCGGGGGTGCACAGGCGCGCTTTTGGTGCGTCGACACCACACATCCGCGGCACACCGTATACTCGCGCGCTCTCTTCAGGCCTGATTCCTCGCATGAAAATCGGCCGCGCGCCGCGCACCTTCCAGGACCTCATTCTCGCCCTGCAGCAGTACTGGTCGCGGCAGGGGTGCGTCGTGCTCCAGCCCTACGACATGGAAGTCGGCGCCGGCACCTTTCACACCGCCACCTTCCTGCGCGCTATCGGTCCTGAGCCCTGGCGCGCGGCCTACGTGCAGCCCTCGCGCCGCCCCGCGGACGGGCGCTACGGCGAGAACCCGTTTCGCCTCCAGCACTATTACCAGTACCAGGTGGTGATCAAGCCCTCACCGCTCCCGATCCTCGACCTGTACCTCGGTAGTCTCGAGGCGCTCGGGCTCGACCCGCTCGTGCACGACGTGCGCTTCGTCGAGGACAACTGGGAGTCGCCGACGCTCGGCGCCTGGGGGCTCGGCTGGGAGGTGTGGCTGAACGGCATGGAGGTGACGCAGTTCACCTACTTCCAGCAGGTCGGCGGTCTCGAGTGCCGTCCGGTCACGGGCGAGATCACCTACGGGCTCGAGCGGCTCGCGATGTATCTCCAGGGCGTCGAGAGCGCTTACGACATTCTCTGGAGCGAGGGCATCGACGGTCCGATCACCTACCGCGATGTATTTCACCAGAACGAGGTCGAGCAGTCCGCCTACAACTTCGAGCAGGCGGACGTCGCGACGCTCTTCAGACACTTCGATGATTACGAGCGCAGCTGCCAGCGGCTGCTCGAGGCGAAGCTCGCCCTGCCGGCCTACGAGCAGGTGCTGAAGGCCTCGCACACCTTCAATCTTCTCGATGCGCGCCGCGCCATCTCGGTCACCGAGCGGCAGCGCTATATCCTCAGGGTGCGTACGCTCGCGAGCGGCGTGGCGCGCGCCTACCTCGCAAGTCGTGAGGCGCTCGGTTTCCCGCTGCTGCAGAGGCACGAGGCCCACACGGTGCCCGACCCGCGCGCAACGCCAGCTGCGGCGTTGGACGGCGGCCATTCGACGCGCTCGCCTGCATGAGCACGGCGCGCGATTTCCTCGTCGAGATCGGCACCGAGGAGCTGCCGCCCAAGGCACTCGCGGCCTTGTCCGATGCGTTCGTGGCCGGGGTCGCCGCGGGGCTTGGGAAAGCGAGCCTCACGCACGGCGAGATCGCGGGGTTCGCAACGCCACGGCGCCTGGCAGTGCGCGTGTTGCGTCTCGCCGACCGGCAGCCCGATGAGCAGCTGCGCCGGCGCGGTCCGCCGGTCGCGGCGGCCTTCGACGGTGCCGGTGCACCCACGCGTGCCGCGCTCGCCTTCGCATCGAGCTGCGGTACGAGCGTGGAGCAGCTCGAGCGCGTCGAGGAAGGCAAGGGGACCTTTCTCTATTTCACGGGTACACGCGCGGGCGGGCGCACGGTGGAGCTGCTGCCGGGCCTCATCCAGAGCGCGCTCGATCAGCTGCCGATTCCACGCCGCATGCATTGGGGTGAAGGTCAGGCGATGTTCGTGCGGCCGGTGCACTGGATCGTCATGCTCTACGGGCGCGACATCGTCCCGGCAACCTTGCTCGAGACCGAAGCCGGCCGCCACACCCGCGGCCATCGTTTCCATGCGCCGCGGCCGCTGTCGCTGGCGAGCCCGGCGGTGTACGAGCGCACGCTGCGCGAGAAGGGACATGTGCTGGCAGACTTCGCGGCACGGCGCGAGCGCATCCGCACCGAGATCGAGGCGGCGGCCACCGCCGTCGGCGGCCGCGCGCTCGTGCGGGATGCGCTCCTCGATGAGGTGGCGGCGCTCACCGAGTGGCCGGTGGCGCTCGCGGCCGGATTCGAGGAGCGCTTTCTCGCACTGCCACGCGAGGTGCTGATCTGCACGCTCGAAGAGCACCAGCGCTATTTCCCGCTCGAAGATGCGACAGGCCGGCTGCTGCCGGCGTTCGTCACGGTGAGCAACATCGCGAGCCGCGACCCGCCGAAAGTGGTCGAAGGCAATGAGCGGGTGGTACGCGCGCGTCTCTCGGACGCCGCCTTCTTCTGGGAGCAGGACCGCCGGCAGCCGCTCGCAGCGCGCCGGCCCGCGCTCGAGAAAGTGACTTTCCAGGCCAAGCTCGGCTCACTCGGCGACAAGACGCGCCGCGTGCGCGCGCTCGTCGGCGCGATCGCACCACTCTGCGGTGCCGAGCCCGATGCGGCGCTGCGCGCCGCGGAGCTCGCAAAGTGCGACCTCCTCACCTCGATGGTCGGCGAGTTTCCGGAGCTGCAGGGCGTCATGGGCAGCTACTACGCGCAGGCGGACGGAGAGCCGCAGCAGGTCGCGGCAAGCCTGCGGGAGCAATACCTGCCGCGCTCGGCCGGGGATGCGCTGCCCGCGACTCCGGCGGGCCTCGCGCTCGCGATCGCCGACAAGCTCGACACCATCGCCGGGATCTTCGCCATCGGCGAGAAGCCCTCCGGAACCAAGGACCCCTTCGCGTTGCGCCGCGCGGCGCTCGGCATTCAGCGCATTCTGATCGAGAAGGCGCTCGACCTCGATCTGCGCGCGACCATCGGGTGCGCCGTCGAGGCCGCCCGCGCCGATATCGAGCGGCTGCGCTCCGCGGTGCCGGGCACGGCTGCCTCGTCCGGCTCCTCCGGCTCCCCCGGCGCGGCGCTCATCGATGAGATCTACGAGTTCCTCATGGAGCGGCTGCGCGCCTACTACCTCGAGGGTGCGGGTGCGGCTCCGGTGCCCGGGCGCGCGCCGCTCACGACCGAGATGTTCGACGCCGTGCTCGCGACCCGTCCCGCCTCGAGCGTGGACTTCGATGCACGGCTCAAGGCGCTCAGCACGTTCCTGGCGATGCCCGAGGCCGGCAGCCTCACCGCCGCCAACAAGCGCATCGGCAACATCCTGCGCAAGGCCAACGCGACGCCCCCGACCGAAGTCGATGTCATGCAGCTGCGCGAGGAGGCCGAGGTGCGCCTGTACGATGCCATGCGTGGCTTGCGCGATGCTGTCGCGGCGGACACCTCGCAGCGCCTCTATACGCAGGCACTCGGACGGCTCGCGCTGCTGCGACCTTCGGTGGATGTGTTCTTCGACAAGGTCATGGTGATGGACGAGAACCCGCAGCTGCGCGGAAATCGGCTGAGCCTCCTCGCCCAGCTGCAGGGACTGTTCTCGGGGATCGCGGACCTGTCGCGGTTGCCGGGTTGAGCAGCGTCGCAGCCAATGCCCGCGCCGCGCGCTGGCGGGTGCCGCCGGTGCAGCTGCTGGCCTCGCTCTTCTTTACGGTGTTCTGGTTCGTGTGGACCTTCCTCTACGCCATCGTCGTCGTGGTCGGGAGCCTTTTCCTTCCCTTTCCGCGTCGCTTCGCGCTCGTTCGTGTGTACGCGGCGATCGCCTTGTGGGTGCTGCGCTGGAGCTGCGGGCTGAGCTACCGCATCGAGGGCGCCGCGCTTCCGCCGGGCGCGCATGTGGCGCTCTGGAAACACTCCTCCTCCTGGGAAACCATGGCGATGATGGTCGTGTTCCCGCGCCAGGTGTGGGTGCTGAAGCGCGAGCTCCTGTGGGTCCCGGCGGTGGGACTGGGCGTGCGGCAGATGCACGCCATCGCGATCGACCGCCGCGCCGGGCATTCCGCCGTCGCACAGGTCATCGAGCAGGGCAAGGCGCGGCTCGAGGAAGGGAACTGGGTGATGATCTACCCGGAAGGCACCCGCATGGCGCCGGGGGAGACGCGCCGCTACGGAGTGAGCGGCACGCTGCTCGCGATCGAGACGGGCCGCCTGATCGTGCCGGTGGCTCACAACGCGGGCTACTACTGGCCGCGCCGCGGGTTGCGGAAAAGGCCGGGCGTCGTCCGCGTCGTCATCGGCGCTCCGATCGCGACGGCGGGACGCGAGGTCCGCGAGCTGAACGCAGAGATCCAGGCGTGGGTGGAGGCCACCGTCCAGCGGCTGATGCCTGTGGACCCCTGACCCACGCGCTGCCGCATTAGCTCAGGACCTGGAGCAATCAGGTCTGCTCGCGCGCGACTGACGTCTTATTGATCCAATGAGCCTCAGATGTCGAGGTTGGTTACCGACAGCGCATTCTTCTCGATGAACTCACGCCGCGGCTCGACCTGATCTCCCATCAGCGTCGTGAAGATGTCATCCGCCGCCACCGCATCCTCGATCTTCACCTGCAGCAGCCGCCGGCTCTCGGGGTTGATGGTGGTCTCCCAGAGCTGCTCGGGGTTCATCTCGCCGAGTCCCTTGTAGCGCTGGATCGTCTGGCCCCTCTTCGCCTGATCGAGCAGCCACTTCATCGCCTCCTTGAAGGAGCCGATCTCCTGGCGCTCGTTGCCGCGGGTCACGAAAGCACCCTCGCCGATGAGTCCGGCGAGCGTGCGCGCGAGGTCAGCGATCCGCTGATACTCGGCGGACTCGAAGAACTCCCGCGGCAGGTACTTGTGGCTCGGCGTGCCGTGCTCGGTCTTGTGGATGATGATGCGCGCCGCCTGGCTCTCACTCGCGGTCCGCATCTCGACGCGGTAAGTGCGTGTGCCGTCGGCCAGTGCATTGAGCCGATGGTTGAGCTCGTGCGTCCACTCGCGCAGCCACTCGGGTCGATCGAAGTCCGCGGGCGCCACCTCGGGCATGTAGACGAGCTGCTCGAGCAGCCGGTCATCGTACCGGCGTGACCAGCGCCGGATGATCGCCTGCACCTCCATGTACTTGCGGGCGAGCGCCTCGAGCGCGGAGCCGGAGAGCGCGGGCGCGCCGGCGTTGACGTGGAGCTGCGCCTCCTCGAGCGCCGCGTTGAGCAGCAGCTGGTTCAGCTCGTTGTCGTCCTTGACGTAGGTCTCCTGCTTGCCGCGCTTGATCTTGAAGAGCGGCGGCTGGGCGATGTAGATGTGGCCGCGCTCGATGAGCTCGGGAATCTGCCGGTAGAAGAAGGTGAGCAGCAGCGTGCGGATGTGACTGCCGTCCACGTCCGCATCGCACATGATGATGACGCGGTGGTACCGCAGCTTGTTGATGTCGAATTCTTCCTTGCCGATGCCCGTGCCGAGCGCCGTGATGAGCGTGCCGACCTCCGCCGAGGACAGCATCTTGTCGAAGCGCGCCTTCTCGACATTCAGGATCTTGCCTTTGAGCGGCAGAATCGCCTGAGTGCGCCGGTCGCGGCCCTGCTTGGCTGAGCCCCCGGCCGAGTCGCCTTCGACGATGAAGATCTCCGAGAGTGCCGGGTCTTTCTCCTGGCAGTCGGCGAGCTTGCCCGGGAGCCCGGCGACATCGAGCGCGCCCTTGCGGCGGGTCATCTCGCGCGCCTTGCGTGCGGCCTCGCGCGCACGCGCCGCCTCGACCATCTTGGCGACGATGAGCCGCGCATCCTGCGGGTGCTCGAGCAGGAACTCCTGGAGCTTGGTGCCGACCGCGTTCTCGACGATTCCCTTTACCTCCGAGGAGACGAGCTTGTCCTTCGTCTGCGAGGAGAATTTGGGGTCCGGCAGCTTCACCGAAAGGATGGCGGTGAGTCCTTCCCGGGCATCGTCCCCGGTCATCGGTATGCGGTCCTTGTTCGGGAGCTCCTTCTCGATGTAATCGTTGAGCGTGCGGGTGAGCGCGCTGCGGAAGCCGGCGAGGTGCGTGCCGCCGTCTTTTTGCGGGATGTTGTTGGTGTAGCAGAACATGCTCTCCTGGTAGGAGTCGTTCCACTGCTGCGCCACTTCGATGGTTACCGGGCCATCCTGGGTGCGAAAATGAAACACTGAATCGTGGATGGGCGTGCGGGTACGGTTCAGGTACTTCACGAAGGCCTGGAGCCCTCCGGCGTGCGCGAACACGTCATGCTTGTTCTCGCGCTCGTCGATGAGCTCGATCCGCACCCCCGAGTTCAGGAACGAGAGCTCCCGCAGCCGCTTCGCGAGAATGTCGTAGTTGAAGCTGATGTTGGTGAAGATCTGGGCGCTCGGCCTGAAGCGGATCGTGGTGCCACGGTCGTGCGTGTCACCGACGACCGTGAGCTCGGCCACGGGCTCACCGAGGTGGTACTCCTGGCGATGAAGCTGGCCGTCACGCGCGATCGTGAGCAGAAGGTAGTCCGAGAGGGCATTCACCACCGAGACACCGACACCGTGGAGTCCGCCGGACACCTTGTAGGAGCTGTCGTCGAACTTCCCGCCCGAGTGCAGCACGGTCATGATGACCTCGGCCGCCGATCGGCCCTCCTCCGGATGAATATCCACGGGAATGCCACGGCCGTTATCGGACACCGTCACCGATTCATCCGCATGGATCGTGACGACAATGCGGTCGCAATGGCCGGCAAGTGACTCGTCGATGGAGTTATCGACGACCTCGAAAACCATGTGGTGCAGACCCGTTCCGTCATCGGTGTCGCCGATGTACATCCCCGGGCGTTTGCGCACCGCATCAAGACCTTTTAAGACTTTGATTTTGCTGGAGTCGTAGACGTCGTCAGTGGCCATGAACACGCTCGGTTTTGTGACGTAGCATTATATCGGTTGGACCCTCCCCACATCCATGTGGAACGTGGTTTCTGGTGTGCCGAAAAGTCGCGATTCTGGGTGCAAACTCGTGACAACGAGCTGACATCGAAGACTCCCCACACCATCGATGAAACGCCGCAATTTCTCACCATCGAGCTCCGCGGCAGGGTCATCGAGGAGCAAGGTCGGAGTCATTTGCAGGGTGTCCTGGAGGAAGCGGAGCTGCGCGAGAGTCATTGCGACAGCCACCAGTTTCTGCTGGCCGCGCGAGAGGACGTCGCGGGCCGGCCGACCGTGGAGCCGCACCGCGACGTCCGCACGGTGGGGACCCGAGTGGGTCTGACGGCGAAGCAGATCGGTCGCTCGGGAGGCCGACAGTGCCTCCGCGAGCGTGTGGTCGTGGCTCCAGCCGCGGAGGTAATGGAGGTCCACCGCGAGACCACTGAGCTCCATGACGGTGGCCGCCCAGTACGGTTGCAGGCGGTCCATGAGGCGTTGACGGGCCTCGGTAATGGCTTCCCCCGTCGTCGCGAGCTCGACATCCCAAACGCCGAGCGTCTCCGCCTGGATCTTGAGCGCTGCATTGCGCTGGCGCAGAGCGCGGTTGTAGCGCATCCACAGCTCCACGAACTGAGGTTCCACGTGGAACACTGCCCAGTCGAGCCACCGCCGACGACGATACCCGCCCTCCTCGACCAACCGATGAATTCCCGGCTCGATCGCCTGTACGGGGAAGAGTTGGGAGAGCTCCGTCAAGGTGTCTGCGGGCCGGCCCGCGATGCGCGCGATCGTTCCGGTCCGGCTGACCTCGCACCCGACCCGCACAATGTCGCCCAGCGGTCGACGCACCTGCCCGGTGACTCGCATTTGAGCTTGTCCACGCGTAATGAGGCGTTCACTGTTTCGTGTGCGGAACGACCGACCGCGTCCGAGCACGAAGATCCCTTCGAGGACTGAGGTCTTGCCGGAGCCGTTGCCGCCGTAGATGAGGCTGAGACCCGCCGGTAGTCTCATCTCCGCACTTTCGATGCAGCGGAGGTGCGTGATGCTTATTTCCTGGAGGCTCATCGATGCATCGAGTGAAGGACCGTCGGTCCGTCGGTGAGGCCACCAGAGTGTTGGCGGCAAGCGGAGCGCAGAATGACATACGCAGGCCCCGACCGGGGCTCGATAACTCAGCCCCATCGGGGCAGCGCCAGGAAGCTTCCGCCGATGTTCCACGTGGAACACCACGGCGGATGAGTTCCGGACCGTTTGACCACTCTCTCGTGTCCCTTGGGTGAAAGCATCGATCTGCACTCGATCGGCAGCTCGAAGCGAGAGCCGTCAAGACTATCCGGCTATCTGAGGTCTCCTTGGATGCGCGGAGGACGAATGAAGCGCGAGCGCCGCCGGTCAACGCTTGTAACAGCGCGAGCGCCTCGGCCTGCGCAGGCGAGGGCACACACCCCGTAACGCGCCTCGGGCCTCTCAGACCAGGCTCTTACAGCCGCATGGGCATGACGACGTAGCGCGTGTGGAGGATTCCCGGAGCGTGGATCAGGCAACTGCTGTTCGAGTCGGTGAGGCCGATCTCTACGCGATCGCTTTCGATCGCGCTCAATGCATCGAGGAGGTAATTGACGTTGAAGCCGATCTCGACCTCCTCGCCCTTGTAGCTCACCTCGACCTGGTCCTCTGCCTCCTCCTGCTCCGGATTGTGGGCCTGGAGCGTCAGGAGGTCCGCCCGGACCGTGAGCCGGATGCCGCGGTACTTCTCGTTCGAGAGAATCGCGGTCCTTTGCAACGCCTGTCGGAGCGTCTCGCGGTCGGCCTCGACCGGCCGCGGAGGATTGGACGGTATGACTCTCGAGTACTCCGGGAAACGACCATCGATCAGCTTCGAAGTGAAGCGAATGTCGCCGATCTGGGCACGAACGTGATTTGTACCCACCGCAAGCTCGATATCTCCATCGGTACCGAGGATGCGCTGCAGCTCGAGCACGCCTTTGCGGGGCACGATCACCTGGTGGGTCGTCTTTGCCTTGCCGCTGAGCTCCATCTCGCAGAGCGCGAGCCGGTGCCCATCGGTGGCGACGGCCCGGAGCGCCTTGCCGTCGGTCTCGAGCAGCAGCCCATTGAGGTAATAACGCACGTCCTGCTGCGCCATCGAGAAATGAGTCTTGTCGATGAGGCGCCGGAACTCGCCCTGCGGAATACTCAACACTTGTTGAGCATTGATCTCCTCCACCAGCGGGAATTCCGCGGCCGGCAGGCTCGAGAGCGTGAAGCGGCTGCGACCGCCACGCACCGAGACACGCTCACCTTCGGTCGACAGCGTGACGTTGGTCTTCTCCGGTAACGCACGGAAAATATCCAACAGCTTGCGTCCGGGCACGGTGATGTCTCCGGGCTGCTGCACGCTCACCGTGCTCGCTGCCACGAGCTCCACCTCAAGGTCCGTGCCGGTGATGTGGAGTTTCCCGTCGCGCGCTGCGAGCAGCACGTTGGCGAGCACCGGCATCGTCTGCCGTCGCTCCACCACACCGATCACACTTTGCAGGGGTGCGAGCAGGTCCTCACGCGTCGCGGTCAGCTTCATGGGAATTTATCTCTCTTCAGGAATCTTGTTGGTTAAGGAGATTTATTGTTGAGACTATAGAGGCGGCTCGTAACGGGCATAACTCATTTTCCCCCGCCGAATCAGCACACTGCACCCCGCTAATCAAAGGACAAGCTCACGCACGAGCTGCACAAGTGCTGTGTACGGTGTGTGCGTAACTTTATCCAGAGCCGCGCACACAGCAAATCCACAGCCTTGCACACATCAACCTGCCAGGGTTCTCAACAGGTTCGAGTAGTCCTCTTTCATGCGCTGCTCGATGTCGCGCAGACCCTTGATGCGCTTGCAGGCATGCAGCACGGTGGTGTGGTCGCGTCCACCGAAGGCATCCCCGATCTCCGGCAGGCTGTGGGTCGTGAGCTCCTTGGCGAGCGCCATCGCGACCTGCCGCGGCCGTGCGACCGAGCGGCTGCGCCGCTTGGAGAGCAGATCCGCCATGCGCACTTTGTAGTAGTCCGCCACCGTCTTCTGAATGTTCTCGATGGTGACCAGCTTCGCCTGCAGCGACAGCAGGTCCTTGAGCGCTTCCTTGGTGAATTCGAGTGTGATCGGCCGGCCGGTGAAGCGCGAGTTCGCGAGCACACGGCGCAAGGCGCCCTCGAGCTCGCGCACGTTCGAGCGGATGCGCTTGGCGATGAAGAACGCCACTTCCTCGGGCAGGGCTACACCGACGCCCTGCGCCTTCGTCATGAGGATGGCAACGCAGGTCTCGAGCTCCGGGGGCTCGATGGCGACGGTGAGTCCCCAGCCGAAGCGGGATTTCAGCCGCTCCTCGAGGCCCTCGACCTCCTTCGGGTAGCGATCGCAGCTGAGGATCACCTGGTGCTGGCCTTCGAGCAGCTCGTTGAAGGTGTGGAAGAACTCCTCCTGTGAGCGCTCCTTGCCCGCGAAAAACTGGATGTCATCGATGAGCAGCGCATCGAGCGAGCGATACGCGGTCTTGAACTCGTTCATCGAGTTGTGCTGGAGCGCGCGCACCATGTCGCCGACGAAGCGCTCGGAGTGCACGTACGCGATGCGCGCCTCCGCATCGTTGGCCTTGATGAGATGGGCGATCGAGTGCATGAGGTGCGTCTTGCCGAGGCCGACGCCGCCGTACAGGAACAGCGGGTTGTAGGCGCGCCCCGGATTCCCGGCCACCTGCAGTGCCGCGGCTTTCGCGAGCTGGTTGCTCTTGCCTTCGACGAAGCTCGCGAAGGTGAAATCGGGGTTGAGCCGCGCGCCGACCACCAGCCCTTCGGCGCGGCGCGGTGGCGCGGCGACGGCCAAAGCTGCGGCGCGCAGCGGTACGCTGCGCGAGCCCACTTCCACCGTCACGATCGGCGCATCGCCGCTGCTCTCATCACGCAGCAGCTCGCCGATGCGGGGCAGCAGGTTGGCGTTCACCCAGTCGACGACGAAACGGTTCGGCGCCAGGAGCTTCAGGGCCCCGTTGCCTTCCATGGCCTGCAGCGGCCGCACCCACGTGTTGAACTGCTGTTCCGGAAGCTCCGCTTCCAACGCGCCCATGCAGCGGGTCCAAAGCGACGCTTCCACCGCGTGCGGCCTCCGCGAGTCTTTATCGTGAACGTTGAGGAAAAGGCCGCGAAGTCTATACCGATCGCGCACGGCGCTGAAGAGTTATCCACAGCGCGACCGTATTGACACCTTGGCGCTCAACGGCTTAGCCTTGCCGCCCTTTTTTGACCGCCCTCGTTCGACGGAGCCCAGCTCATGAAGCGGACCTACCAGCCGAGCAAAGTGCGCCGCAAGCGCACGCATGGGTTCCGTGCGCGCATGGCGACCAAGAACGGCCGCAAGGTGCTCGCGCGGCGTCGTGCCAAGGGACGTCGCAAGCTGATACCCTGAAAGCCTCGCGGGTGGCGCGCGCTGCAGCAGCGGCATCGCTGCCCCTCCACTGGATCTCGATCGCAAGCGCCATGTCCGGGCGGTTGACTCTGCCGGCGCGACTGCGCCTGCGGCACAAGCGGGACTTCGACGCGGCCTACTCGCGTGGACGGCGCATGAGCGATGGATTCTTCTCAGTGACGGCTAGAGCCAACGACGCCGGCGCGCCGCGCCTCGGGCTCGCCGTAGCCGTCAGGGCGGCGGGAGGCGCCGTGAGGCGCAATCGCCTGCGGCGCATCATCCGCGAGTCATTCCGGCTGCACCAGCGCATGCTGCCCGCGGTCGATGTGGTGGTGAGCGCGCGGCCGGCTGCGCGCAGCGCCCCCGCCGAGTCGCTGCGCGCGAGCCTGGCGGTGCTGTGGAAAAAGGTAGCCGAGCAGTGCGCCACCTCGCCGCTTTCCTGATCCGTCTCTACCAGTGGACCGTGAGCCCGATGCTCGGGCCCACCTGCCGCTTTCATCCGAGCTGCTCGCAGTACGCCCTCGAGGCACTGCTGCGCTTCGGCGTGCTCCGCGGCGGCGGACTTGCGATCGCGCGCCTCGCACGCTGCCACCCCTGGCACCCGGGCGGTGTCGATCCGGTGCCCGCGGAAGCTCCTGCGGACTCAAATGAACGCTAACCGGTTGGGAAACCTGCGGCTGTACCTGTGGGCGGCGCTCGCGATGCTGCTCTTCTACGACTATCAGGTGTGGGTGCGCGACTACGCTCCGCCACCCGCGGCGCCCGCGGCCGCTCCATCGACGGTGACACCGGGTAGCCCACCCGCCGCCGGCACACTCGGCAGTCGCGTTCCGGAAGTCGCCCCGCCGGCGGCGGAGAGCCCTGCGCCCGCGACCGCGGGGAGCGGCTCGACGCCGGGCACCGTCTCTGCAACACCCGCGGCCGGCGCAGCCACCGCCGCGACCGGAGCCGCGGCGCCCGTGGTGCACGTGCGCACCGACGTTCTCGATGTCGATATCAGCACGCGCGGCGGCACGCTCGCGCGTGTCGACCTGCTGGCCTATCCCCAGGTGAAGGGCGAGGCGACACCGGTGCGCCTCGAGAATGACACCGATGCGCAGTCCCTTTACTTGCTGCAGTCCGGGCTTGCAGGCCCCGAGGGCGGCGACTATCCGACCCATCTCGCGAGTTACTCCTCTGAGCAATCCAGCTACAGTCTCGATGGCGGCAACGAGCTGCGTGTGCCGCTCACCTGGAGCGAGCGTGGGGTCACCGTCACCAAGACCTTCGTATTCCGGCGCGGGGAGTACCGCATCGATCTCGCGTACACCGTGGACAACGGCAGCGCCGCGCCCTGGCCGGCACGGGAGTATGCGCAGATTCTGCGCAACGACCCGCCGACCAAGCGCTCGTACTTCAACGTCGAGAGCTACGCCTTCCACGGGCCGGCGCTCTGGGACGGCACCAAGTTCCGCCGTCTCGACACGACCGATGCGCAGGACAGCCGCCTGTCGCTCGAGGTGCACGATGGCTGGGTGGCGGCGCTGCAGCACCACTTCGTGAGCGCGATCGTGCCCCCGCGCGGCGCACCGTGGCACTTCGCGCTCGGGGTCGAGGGCACGCAGTATCTGCTGAGTGCGAGCGGCCCTGAGCAGACGATCGCGCCCGGGGGCAGCGGCAGATTCACGGTGACGCTGTTTGCGGGACCGAAGCTCCAGGGGCAGCTCGATGCCACGGCGCCGGAGCTCGGCCGCGTGACCGACTACGGGCGGCTGTGGTTTCTCGCCCGGCCGCTCTTCGTGGCGCTGAGCTTCGTGCACCGGATCACCGGCAACTGGGGCGTCGCCATCATTCTCGTCACCTTCCTGCTGAAGCTGCTGTTCTATCCGCTCTCCGAAGCGAGCGGCCGCTCCATGGGGAAGATGAAAACCCTGCAGCCGCGCATCAAGAACCTGCAGGAGACCTACGCCGACGATCGCGAGAAGCTCGGTCGCGCGATGATGGAGCTCTACAAGCGCGAGAAGATCAACCCGGTGGCCGGCTGCCTGCCGATCGTCATCCAGATCCCGGTGTTCCTCGCCTTCTACTGGGTGCTGCTCGAGAGTGTCGAGATGCGCCAGGCGCCCTTCGCGTTCTGGATCCACGATCTCTCCTCGCGCGATCCATTTTTCATTCTGCCGGCCATCATGGCCGGTGCCATGTTCGTGCAGTACAAGCTCAATCCCGCGCCGCCGGATCCGGTACAGGCGCGCGTGTTCATGATCATGCCGCTCGTGATGTCGGTGACCTTCGCCTTCTTTCCCGCGGGTCTCGTGCTCTACTGGGTCACGAACACCATCCTCTCGATCGCGCAGCAGTGGAACATCAACCGCCGCATCGGTCTGCAGCCGGCCCGAAAGAGCTGAGCGCGGGGGTGGGCTGATCCTCTTGGTTTGCACCCCGCGCGAGCGGTAGCCTTCATCCGGGCACCGCGCACGCACGGCCTTCGCAGATGACGCGCACCGACACCATCGTGGCCGCGGCAACGCCACCGGGACGAGGCGGCGTCGGCATCGTGCGGATCTCCGGACCGAAGGCTCCGGAGCTCGCCGCAGTGCTGCTCGGGGATGTGCCGCCGCCGCGGCAGGCGACCGTCGCGCGGTTTCTCGATTCGCAGCAGCAGGCGCTCGACGCGGGACTCGCGCTCTTCTTTCCCGCCCCCCACTCCTACACCGGCGAGCACGTGCTCGAGCTGCACGGCCACGGCGGGCCGCTCGTGATGGAGTCGCTCATCGAGCGCGCGCTCGAGCTCGGCGCCCGCCGCGCCGAGCCGGGCGAGTTCACGCAGCGTGCGTTCCTCAACGACAAGCTCGACCTCGCGCAGGCCGAGGCCATCGCGGATCTCATCGATGCCGGCTCGCGCGAAGCCGCTCGCGCCGCCATGCGCTCGCTCCAGGGCGAGTTCTCGGCGATGGTGCGCGGGCTCACCGAGGCGGTGATCGAGCTGCGCACCCATGTCGAGGCTGCGATCGACTTTCCCGAGGAGGAGATCGACTTCCTGGCCGATCGCGAGCTGAGCGAGCGCTTCCGGTCGGTGCGCGACCACTTCGCTGCGATTCTGGAGAGTGCGCGTCACGGCCGGCTGCTGCGCGAGGGTATGACCGTCGTGATCGCCGGCCGTCCCAATGCCGGCAAGTCGAGTCTCCTCAACCGGCTCGCCGGCTACGACGCGGCGATCGTCACGCCCATCCCGGGCACGACGCGCGACGTGCTGCGCGAGCGCATCCATCTCGATGGCATGCCGCTCCACGTGCTCGACACCGCCGGCCTGCGCCAGGGCGGCGATGTCGTCGAGGAGGAGGGGATCCGCCGTGCGCAGGCGGCAATGCAGCGAGCCGACCGGGTGCTCTTCGTCATCGATGCGGTGGAGGATCCGCAAGGTCGCGCCGCGCGCGAGGAGGGCGCGCGTCTGCCTGCGGGCGTCCCGCTCACGCTCGTCTTCAACAAGTGTGACCTGGCGAGGGGGCGCGGGCTCGCACCGGAGGAGGGCGGGCCGCCGCGCTTCATGATCTCGGCGCTCACCGGGGCGGGCCTGCCGGAGCTGCGGGCGCACCTCGCGACCTGCATGGGCTATCGCAGCGTCGATGGCGGCGCGATCAGCGCGCGGGCCCGGCACCTCGAGTCGCTCGCGCGCGCACGCACCCACACGGCGCGGGCCGAGGGACTGCTCGAGGAGCAGCGTGCCGGGGAGCTCGTCGCGGAGGAACTGCGCGCAGCTCAGCAGGCTCTGAACGAGATCACAGGGGAGTTCACCACCGAAGACCTGCTCGGCCGGATCTTCGCCGGATTCTGCATCGGGAAGTGAGGCTCGACGTTATCTGAATCTGACCGAAATACAGCAAGGGAGAAAGGCCATGTCCATCTCAGGGAAATCGGTACGCCACACGTTTTTGCCTCTCGCCTGTGTCCTTCTCGCCTGTGCCGTCGCGGCGTGCGATACCGAGCCGGCTCGCTATGACAATCCTTACTCGCCGCGCCAGGGTCACGCGTACCGCTACGGTTACGTTCCGACGCGCGAGGCCGCGGAGCGGATGAGCGAGTGGGAGAGCTCGCACCCCTACGCCGCGCCCATGACCGATACCCTGGCGTACGGTGGTGGGGTCGATGGCGTCGGCGTCGCGAGCGGTACGCCGCGCGTCTACCTCGTGTTCTACGGCAGCCAGTGGGCGCAGGGGGGTGGCGGGGATCCGCAGAACGTCGCGATCTACCTGCAGGCATTGTTCACCGGTCTCGGCACCGGCGGGGAGCAGTGGTCGGGCACCGTGACGCAGTACTGCGATGGATCCACGGTGGCGAAGGGCGCGACCCGCTGCGATCCGGCCTCGACGCCGCACGTGGGGTACCCGAAGCAGGGTGCGCTCGCGGGAGTGTGGTTCGACACCGCCGCGCCATCGTCCGCGCAGGCTACGCCCACGGACCTCGCCCAGGAGGCGGTCAATGCCGCCGCCCACTTCGGCAATACCACGCCCATGGCCAACCGCTACGCGCAGTACTTCATCGTGTCGCCGACCGGCACGCACCCGGACGGCTTCGGCCTGAGCGATGAGAATTTCTGCGGGTGGCACTACTACGTGCGCTCGCCGTTCGGGGATATCGCCTACTCCAATCTGCCGTACGTCAGCGACGCGGGACGCAGCTGCGGCGTGGGCTTCGTCAACCGCGGCTCGCAGCGGGCGCTCGATGCCTTCTCGCTCGTCGCCGGCCACGAGTACGCCGAGACGCTCACCGATCAGTTCCCGCCGGGCGGCTGGACCAACCCGACCTCGGGTGAGGAGATCGCGGACACCTGCTCCTGGATCAGCACCGGCCCGGGCCACGCGGTGAATGTGACCCTGCCGACCGGCAAGTTCGCGCTGCAGAGCCTCTGGTCGAACGACTCGGGCCGGTGCGAGGTGTCGCACTCGATCAAGTAGTGGTCACGGTCCGTCCGCTGCCGGCGGTGGCGTGGTGTCAGCGAGCTGCAGCAGCGCGCGGGCGCGGGCGGGGGTAGCGCAGCTGCGGCCGAGCCGGCCGATGAGCTCGACCGCGCGCGCGACGAGCTCGCCGTTGCTCGCGAGCTGCCCCCGCGCGAGGTACAGGTTGTCCTCGAGGCCGACACGTACGTTGCCACCGAGCAGGACCGCCTGCGCCACCATCGGGAACTGCTCCCGGCCGATGCCGAAGGCGCTCCAGAGCGCTCCGGGCGGCAGAGCGTCGCGCATCGCGAGCAGCGTGCGCGGATCCGCAGGCGCGCCCCAGGGAATCCCGAGACAGAGCTGAAAGAGCGGCGGCGGTTCGATCAGCCCGCGGGCGATCAGCTCGTTCGCGAAGCGGATGTGGCCGAGCTCGAACACTTCGAGCTCCGGCTTCACGCGCAGCTCGCGGATGCGCGCGGCCATCTGCTCGAGGTGTGCCGGGGTGTTCATGAACACGCTCGTGCCGAAATTCATCGTGCCGCAGTCGAGGCTGCACAATGGCGGCCGTAACGCCTCGATGTGCGCGAGCCGCACCGAGGGCGGTACCAGATCGGTGCCCGGACCGGCGCGCGCCGGGTCGCGCTCATCGGGTACGTAGTCGCCGCCCATGCCGGTCGTGAGGTTGAGGATCACATCACTGCCCGCCGCCCGCACCCGCTCGACCACCTCGCGATAGAGCTGCACCTCGCGCGAGCCCTGGCCGGTGCGCGGATCGCGCACGTGCACGTGAGCGATCGCCGCGCCCTCGCGCGCGGCCTCGATGCAGGCCGCTGCGATGTCCGCGGGAGTCACCGGTACCCGGTTGCTGCGCGCCACCGTGTCTCCGGCGCCGGTGACGGCGCACGTGACGATGACCTCGGTGCTCATCTTCCGTTACTCGCTCGGTGCCGGGCCTCTACTATAACGGCCTCCATACGGAGGTCCGACGGATATGACACAGGCGCGACGCGCCCACTCGAGAGCGAGGAGCTGGACCGGCAGCCGCGGCCTGCCGAAGGTCTCGCACGGCTCAGGCATCTATGTCTACGACACGACCGGCAAGCGCTATCTCGATGCTTCCGGCGGGCCGGCGGTGTATTGCCTCGGGCATGGGCATCCGGAGGTGACCGCGAGCATCGTGCGGCAGCTCGAGCGCATCGCGCACGGATACCGCTACACCTTCACCAGCGACCCGCTCGAGGAGCTGCGCGAGCTCGTGACGCGCGCCTGCGCCCTCCCGGACGCCGCGCGCCCCGCGGCGGACCCGACGCGGCAGCTCGATTCCATGGTGTTCGTCTGCGACGGATCGGAGGCGGTCGAGTCGGCGCTCAAAGTGGCGCTGCAGTACCACAGTGCGCGCGGCGAGATGACACGCCGGCGCTTCATCGCGCGCCGCCGCTCCTGGCACGGCAACACACTCGGCGCGCTCGGCGTCTCGGACTTCCTCGACCGGCGCGCGCCTTTCGAGGGCGCACTGGTCGAGGCATCGTTCCTCTCGCAGGTGTCGCTCTATCGGCCCCCAGCCGGCGTTGCGGCCGAGGCGCTCGGCGCGCACGCCGCCGCGGAGCTCGAAGCGGAGATTCTCCGCGTCGGACCGGAGCGGGTTGCGGCCTTCATTTTCGAGCCGGTCGTGGGCGCGGCCGGCGGCGCATTGCCACCGCCGCCCGGCTATGCGCACCGGGTGCGCGAGATCTGCAGCCGCCACGGTGTGCTCCTCATTGCCGATGAGGTGATGTGCGGCGCGGGCCGAACGGGTACCTGGCGCGCGCTCGAGCAGGACGGCGTGGTGCCCGACATCATGGCGGTCGCGAAAGGACTCGCGGCCGGCTACCAGCCGCTCGGCGCGACGCTCTACTCGCGCGCCATCGCGGCAGTGCTCGAGGCGGCGGATGGCGGACCGCTCACCGGCCATACCTTCAGTGGCCATACGACCGCGTGCGCCGCCGGAGTCGCCGTGCAGACCATCATCGAGCGTGAGCGGCTGCTGGATCGGGTCTATCAGGCGGGAGCCCGCTTCCAGGTCGCGCTGCGCGAGGCGCTCAGCCGCTACGAGGCTGTGGGGGATGTGCGCGGCCGCGGCTTTCTCATCGGTGTCGAGCTCGTGGCGGACCGCGCCACCCGCGCTCCCTTTCCGGCCGAGCGGGCGCTCGCCGAGACGATCGGTGCCTGCGCGTTCGAGGACGGCCTGATCTGCTACCCCTCCGGTGGCAACGTCGATGGCATCGCCGGCGACATCGTCCTGCTCGCGCCACCGTATATCGCGACCGACGCCGAGCTCGAGGAGATCATCGAGCGCTTTGGCAGCGCCGTCGCGCGCGGCCTCGAGAAAAGCGCGCGGCTCTGATCGGGGGCGGTGCCGGCCGCGCGTGCCCGCCCGGGCGCCGCGCTCAACGCCGCGGCGCAAGCGCGAGATCCCGGCTGTACACCACGTTCATCACGTTGTCGTACCAGCCGAGCACCTCCGGCTTCACCAGGTGCTTGTTGACGTAGAAGTACAGCGGCAGCAGCGGATGATCGGCCAGCATCACCCGCTCGGCCTCCTCGAGCAGTGCCCCCCGCTGCAGCGGATCCTGCTGGCGCGCCGCCGTGTGCAGCAGCGCGTCATAGCGGGGGCTGTCGTAGTGAACGAGGTTCACACCGAAATCGCTCTTCAGCACCTGCGCGAACGTGTACGGGTCGTTGTAGTCGCCCGTCCAGCTCGAGCGGAACATCTCCACATCGCCCCGATCGATGTCCTGCAGCAGCGACCTGAACTCCACCTGCGTCAGGCGCACTTCAGCCCCGAGGCTCTCCTTCCACATGGACGCTATCGCGAGCGCGAGCTTGGTGTGCACCTCACCGGCGTTGTAGCGCAGCTCGAAGCGCAGCGGATGATCGGCGGAGTAACCGGCCGCGCGGTACAGGCGCCGTGCCTCATCGATGCGCGCGGACATCGGCAGCCCGGCGTAGTCGAAGGATTGCGAGGTGTAGTCGGCGACGCCGGGTGGAACCCAGCCGTAGGCGGGCAGCTCGCCGACGCGCAGCACCAGCGCGGTGAGCTTCGCGCGGTCGATGACGAGCGAGAGCGCGCGGCGCAGCTGCGGCTGGTCCTTGAACGGCGCGCGGCGCAGATTGAAGCCGTAGTAGTAGGTGGAGAGCTGCGGGAAGACGTGCAGCTCCGCGCCGAGATTCGCACGGATCCAGTCGAACTGGCCGCGCGGCACGACGAAGGTGATCTGCAGCTCACCGCCGCGGTAGCGCGCGAGCTCGGCATTCTCGTCACTGATGAGCAGATAGCGCACCCCCGCGAGGCGGGTCGCCGCGTCGTTCCAGTAATGGTGATTGCGCAGCGCCAGGATGTAGGCGCCGGGAACCCATTCCCTGAGCACGAAGGCGCCGTTGCTCACCATGGTGCCGGCCCGTGCGATCGCATCCGGATGCTGCTCGAGAGTCGTGCGGTGCACGGGGCAGGTGGCCGGATGCGACAGCAGCGCCGGGAGGTACGGGGCGGCGGTGGCGAGCGAGATGACCACCGTCGCGTCATCCGGGGCTGACACGCCGAGTGTGGCGACGGCGCGGGCGCCGGAGACGATGTCGCTCGCGTTGGCGATCACATCGATGTACTGGGCATAGGCGGAGCCGGTCGCGGGGTCGACCAGGCGGCGCAGCGCCGACACGAAGTCGGCCGCGACGACTCGGTCGCCGTTGGACCAGCGCGCGTCCTGCCGCAGGTCGAAGGTGTAGGTCAGTCCGTCACGGCTCACATCCCAGCTGCGTGCCACCCCGGGCGCTACGCCCCCTTTCTTGTCGAGGGTCGTGAGTCCTTCGCACAGATCGCGCAGGATGGTCTGCGCCTCGAAGCCGCGTGCCTTCTGCGGGTCGAGTGAATCGGGCTCGGGGCCGCCGCCGCGCACCAGGATGGCCTCGGTGGCGACCGGTGCCTGGGACCCGGAGCAGGCCGCGAAGACGAGCGCCGTGAGGAGGAGCAGCGCGGGCGCGAGGGCGCCGCGCAGGCCGCGAGGCGGCCGAGCCGGTTCGGGGCTCATGCCGCGCGGCTGCGGCGGCTCGAGTTGATCTGTGCGCGCAGGCTGACCGTGGCCGTGCGCGCGGCTTGCGCGAAGTCCTCGGCCGCCGAGGAGTAGAGAATGCCACGGGAGGAGCTGATGATGAGTCCCGTACCGGCCGCGGTGCAGCCGTTCGCAACCACCTGCTCCACGTTGCCGCGCTGCGCGCCGACGCCCGGCACGAGCAGCGGCATGTCTCCAACCAGGGCCCGGACGGCTGCCAGCTCGCGCGGATAGGTCGCACCGACCACCAGCAGACAGTTGCCACGCGAGTTCCAGCGCCGCGCCGCGAGCTCCGCCACCACCTGGTAGAGCGGCCGCCCCGCGACCGGCAGGTCCTGCAGGTCGCCGGCGCCCGGATTGGAGGTGCGGCAGAGCACGAGGACGCCGCGCTCCGCGTGCCGCAGAAAGGGCTCGAGCGAGTCGCCGCCGAGGTAAGGATTGACGGTGACGGCATCGGCACCGTAGCGCTCGAAGGCCTCGATCGCGTAGCGCTCGGCGGTATTGCCGATGTCGCCGCGCTTGGCATCGAGAATGACCGGGATCCCGGGGCGCGTGCGGTGGATGTACTCGATGGTGCGCTCGAGCTGGTCCTCCGCCTCGTACGCCGCATAGTGCGCGAATTGAGGCTTGTAGGCGCACACGAGATCCGCCGTGGCGTCGATGATGGCGCGGTTGAACTGGAAGATGGGCGAGGGCTGGGCGCGAATCGTCTCCGGGAAGCGCTCGATCTCCGGATCGAGGCCCACGCACACCAGCGAATCGTTCTGTTGCCAGGCCCGCTCGAGCTTCTCGATGAAGGCGCTCATGCGACTTTCGGTGGCGATGCCGGAGCGCGCTTCTTGAGGTGCACGAGCAGGATCGATACTGCGGCGGGAGTCACGCCGGGGATGCGTGCAGCCTGCCCGAGCGTCGCGGGTCGCACCTCGATGAGCCGCTGCCGCACCTCGTGCGAGAGGCCGCGCAGGCGCTCGTAGTCGAGGTCCGCGGGGAGCGGCGTCTCCTCGTTGCGCTGCGCACGGGCGATCTCCTCGTGTGCCCGCTCGATGTAGCCGGCGTAGCGCGCGTGGACCTCGATGTGCGTGCGCACCTGCGCCGCGACCCGGTCATCGAGCGCCGGCGCGCCCGGGGCGGCCGTGAGCCACGGCGGGGGACCCGTGAGCTCGAGGATCGCGTCGTAGCTGACTTCGGGCCTGCGCAGCAGCTCGAGGGCGGTCGCCTCGCGCGTCAACGGCCCCTGCAGCACCCGCTCGGCCCACTCGTCCGGGACCTCCGCTGGCCGCAGGCGCAGCGCCTCGAGCCTCGAGACCTCCAGGCTCGCGGTGTGCCGGCGGGCGAGGAACAGCTGCCAACGCTCATCGGTCACGAGCCCGAGCTCGCGGCCGCGCGGGGTGAGGCGCAGGTCGGCGTTATCCTCGCGCAGCACCAGGCGGTGCTCGGCCCGGCTCGTGAACATGCGATAGGGCTCGCGCGTACCGCGCGTCACGAGGTCATCGACCAGCACGCCGAGGTAGGCCTCGCTTCGCTGCGGGATCCAGGGCTCCTGCCCGCGCAGCCGGAGCGCCGCGTTGATGCCCGCGACGAGGCCCTGAGCCGCCGCTTCCTCGTAGCCGGTCGTGCCATTGATCTGACCGGCGAAGTAGAGACCCTCGAGCACCCGCGTCTCGAGCGATCCCTGCAGATCGCGCGGATCGAAGAAGTCGTACTCGATGGCGTAGCCCGGACGGGTGAGGTGCGCGTCCTCGAAGCCGCGGATGGTGTGCACGAGCTCGCACTGCACGTCGAACGGCAGGCTGGTCGAGATCCCGTTCGGGTAGACCTCGTGCGTCGTGAGCCCTTCGGGCTCGACGAAGATCTGGTGCGAGCTCTTGTCCGCAAAGCGCACCACCTTGTCCTCGACCGAGGGGCAGTAGCGGGGACCTACCCCCTCGATGGCTCCGGTGAACAGGGGCGAGCGGTGGGTAGCGGCACGGATGATGTCGTGCGTCCGCTCATTAGTAGCCGTTATGAAACAATCGATCTGCTCAGGATGGTCACTGGCTCGTCCCAGAAACGAAAAGGCGGGGGTGGGGCGGTCCCCCGGCTGACGTACGAGGCGTGACCAGTCGATGGTGCGGCCATCGATCCGGGGCGGTGTCCCGGTCTTGAGCCGCGCGACGCGCAGTGGCAGCTCGCGCAGACGCGCGGCGAGCGCATTGGAGGGAGCGTCCCCGGCACGGCCCCCCGCGGACTGGTCGAGCCCGACGTGGATCCTGCCGCCGAGGAAAGTACCGACGGTCAGGACCACTGCCGGCGCCTCGAAGGTGATGCCGGTGACGGTGACCACCCCACGCACGCGGCCGCCTTCGACGATGAGATCGCCCGCCTCCTGCTGGAAGAGTCGCAGATTCGGCTGATTCTCGAGGCGACGACGGATCGCCTGCCGATAGAGCTGCCGATCCGCCTGGGCACGGGTGGCCCGGACCGCGGGGCCCTTGCTGGCATTGAGTGTTCGGAACTGGATGCCCGCCTCATCCGCCGCGAGCGCCATCGCGCCACCGAGCGCGTCGATCTCGCGCACCAGGTGACCCTTGCCGATGCCGCCGATCGCCGGGTTGCAGCTCATCTGCCCGATCGTCTCGATGCTTTGAGTGAGGAGCAGCGTGCGCGCACCCATGCGTGCCGCGGCGAGCGCCGCCTCGGTGCCGGCGTGACCGCCGCCGACCACGATGACGTCGCAAGTGAGGCTGGGCTTGGAATGCTTCATGGTGCTGCAGGCCCGGGTGCTTCCGGGCGGACGCGTATTGTAGGGCAAAGTTGCCTTATCCTTGGCTGCCGATGTCGCTCGCTCCCCGATCGCAACCCGTGCATGCTGCCCGCGCGTAGGGCTCTCGCGCTCGGCGTGCTTCTCGCTGCCGGCGGCGCGCGCGCAGTGCTCGGCGCGCCGCTGCTGACACTGACTCCCTGTGAGATCGAGCACCCGCTGCGCCTCACCGTGATCGCAGCAGAGTGCGGGGTGCTGCGCGTGCCGGAGAACCCCGCCGCGCCCGGCGGCCGGCAGATCGGACTGCACATCGCCCGGGTTGCCGCCATCAGCCGGCGCAAGCAGCCCGATCCGCTGTTCGTGCTGGCGGGCGGCCCCGGGGCCGCCGCCAGCGGATTCTATGCTTCGGTCGCCCCCGCCTTCGCGCGCATCCAGCGTGACCGGGACATCGTGCTCCTCGACCAGCGCGGGACGGGGGGCTCCAACGCGCTCGACTGTCCGGAGCCCGCCGATCGCGCGACGCCCACGAGCCTCTCAGAGATCAGCGCGGCGACCGCCGCCTGCCTCCAGGCGCTCGCGGCGCGCGCGGAGGTGGCCTATTACACCACGAGCCTCGCCGTGCAGGATCTCGAGCGGGTGCGCGCCGCGCTCGGACTCGGGCGCATCAATCTCTACGGCGCTTCCTACGGGACGCGCGTCGCGCTGCACTACCTGCGGCGCTTTCCCGCCAACACGCGCAGCGTAATCCTCGATGGGGTGGTGCCGGTCTCGCGCCCGATGGGCGCGGCCACGGCGCTCGATGCCGAGAGCGCGCTCGAGGACATCCTGCGACGTTGCGCGGACGATGCCGCCTGCCGTGCACGCTTCGGGGACCCGCGGGCGGACTACCGCGCGGTGCGGGCCGAGCTCGCCGGCGGCCGCACGGTCGCGGTGAGCGTGGGCGATCCGCTGAGCGGCAGCCCGAGGCGGCTCGCCTTCACGGACGAGAGCCTCGCCAGCGTGCTGCGCCTCACCAGCTACGCTGCCGAGTATGCAGCGCTCCTGCCGCTGCTGCTGCACGCCGGCGCACGCCAGGACTACGCGCCGCTTGCGGCGCAATACCTCATGGTCGAGCGCTCGTATGCCGAGGCACTCGCGACGGGGATGCACAACAGCGTGGCCTGTGCCGAGGACGTGCCGCTCTTCGCGCAGCTGCACATCGATCGGGCGCGCCTCGCGGCGACCTACCTCGGCACGCGCCAGCTCGAGGGACTCGAGGCGGTGTGCCGGCTGTGGCCGCGGGGACCCGTGGATGAGGATCTGCGCGCACCGCTGCGCAGTGAGGTGCCGGCGCTGCTGCTGTCGGGGAGCGACGATCCGGCGACGCCGCCGCAGTACGCGCACGAGGCGGCGCGCTCCTTCGCGCAGCATCTCGATGTGGTGCTCGAGGGCTTCGGTCACGGACAGCTCACCGCGCCCTGTGTCGATCGGATCATGGCGCAGTTCATCGCGCGGGCGAGCGTGGCGGCGCTCGATGCGAGCTGCGTACGCGCCGCGCGGCCACTCGGATTTTTCACCTCGCTGAACGGCCCGCCGCCGTGATCGAGGCGCAGCGGCTCGAGAAGCGATTCGGACCCGTCATCGCGGTACGCGAAGTGAGCCTCTGCGCGGCCGACGGGCGCATCACCGGGCTCCTGGGTCCCAACGGCGCGGGCAAGTCGACGACGCTGCGCATGCTCTATACGGTTCTCATCCCCGATCGGGGCGATGCGCTCATCGACGGCGAGAGCGCGGTGCACGCCCCGCTCGCGGCACGCGCACGGCTCGGGGTCCTGCCGCACGGCGCCGGCATCTATCAGAACCTCACGGCGCGCGAGAATATCCTCTACTTCGGCGCCCTCCAGGGGCTCGGCCGCGCCGCGCGCCGGTCGCGCACGGCGGAGCTGCTGAAGCTCCTCGAGATGGAGGAGTTCGCGGACCGGCCGGCGCGGGGCTTCTCCCAGGGTGAGCGGCTGCGCACCGCGCTGGCGCGTGCCCTCGTGCACCGGCCGCGCAACCTGATCCTCGATGAGCCTACCAACGGGCTCGACGTCATGGCGGTGCGGGCGCTGCGCCGGCTGCTGCAGCAGCTGCGCGATGCGGGACACTGTGTGCTCTTCTCGAGCCACGTGATGCAGGAAGTGAGCGCGCTCTGCGATGAGGTCGTGGTGATCGCACACGGGCGGGTGCTCGAGCAGGGGACACCGCAGGAGATCCGGGCCCGCACGGCTGCCGGCACGCTCGAGGAGGCGTTCGTGCGCCTCATCGCCGCCGCGGAGGGCTGAGACGCCATGCGCGCCGTGCTCACGGTGTTCGTCAAGGAGTTCCGCGAGAACCTGCGCGAGCGGCGCACGCTGCTCTCGGCGCTCGTCCTTGGCCCGCTGCTCGGCCCGCTGCTGTTCGCCGGTGGACTCGCGCTGCGGATCGAGCGCGGTCTCGGGGAGAGCGACCAGCCGCTCGAGCTCGCGGTGGCGCACGGCGAGCGCGCTCCGAATCTGCTCGCCTTCCTGCGCGAGCACGGTGTGCAGGTGACTGCGGTCGGCTACGACGAGCGTGCCGCGCGCGCGGCGGTGCGCGCCGGGCGGCTCGGCCTCCTGCTCGCGGTGGATGCGGATTTCGGCGCGCGGCTCGCCGCCGGGCTGCCCGCGCCGCTCGCGTTGTACGCCGACGCCTCCGACGTCGCCGGCTCCGCGGACAGCGCCCGGGTGCGCGCGCTCATCGGCCAGTACGCCGCGCTCCTCTCGCGGCTGCGCCTCGCCGCCCGCGGCATCGACCCGCTGCTCGCCGCACCGATCGCGGTGCAGGACATCGATGTGTCGACCCCGGCGACGCGCTCGGTGCTCATCCTCGGGACCCTGAGCTACCTCGTGCTGCTCACCATGCTGATGGGCGGCATGTATCTCGCCATCGATGCCACCGCCGGGGAGCGCGAGCGCGGCTCGCTCGAGCCGCTGCTCACCGTGCCGGTGCCGCGCGAGCAGCTGATCTACGGCAAGATCCTCGCGGCCTGTGCCTACATGGTCCTGTCGCTGACGCTCACCGTCATTGCGTTCGCGGTCGTGCTGCGCTTCACCGGGCTCGAGCGCTTCGGCATGAGCGTCAACCTCTCGCCCCTCGTCGCGCTCGAGCTCATCCTGTTGACGCTTCCCCTGGTGCCGCTCGGCGCGGCACTCATGACGGTGGTCGCTGCCTACACGCGCAGCTACCGCGAGGCGCAGACCTATCTCGCGCTGCTGCTGCTCGTGCCGACGGTGCCGCTCGCCTTCGCGGGGCTCATGGGCCTGCGGCCGCGTCTGGCGCTGATGGCGGTCCCCTCGCTCAGCCAGCACTTCCTCATCACGAGTCTGCTGCGCGCCGAAAGCCTGCCCGGAAGCTGGGTGGCGCTGTCAGTGGGGGCGACTCTCGCGATCGCGGCGCTCCTCGTCGTCGCCGCCGGCGGCCTGTACCGGCGCGAGGCGTTGCTCGGCTAGCAGGCTGTGGAAGGCCGGGGCGTGCAGGTCCGCGAACGCGCGCGCCTCGACTTCGAAGCGGTTGTTCCAGTAGCCGCGTCGCAGGCACTCGAGCAGGTAGCGCGGCACCGTGAGCGACCCGGTCTGCCACTGGCGCAGCACGTGGCAATACTCGTGCAGCATGAGCCAGGGATTGCCGAAGAAGTCCGCCGCGCTGCCGGCGAGGTAGATGCGGCGTGCGCGCGTGGTGGCGAACGCCCCGTGCAGCCAGGCGAACCAGGAGAACTCGATCACCTTCACGTGGGAGATGCGCTCGCGCAGCAGCTGCTCGAGGACGCCCCTGAGGGCCTCGGGCACGGCAGCTTCGCGTCCGGGTCGCATCGGCCTCAGGCGTGCGTGTGCACCCACCCCATGCTCGGGCGGAAACGCAGGCGGCGGGGCTGGCCGCTCGCCACATCCTCCGGCAGCAGGGTCACTTCCTGGTCCTCGAGAAAACGCTTCACCAGCGCGATCACCGTGTCATAGGCCGGTCGGGCCTGCGATGCCTCCGGCAGGTGCACCACGATGCGCGCCTGCAGGTCGCGCGCGCCCGGAGCCGCCTCCCGCAGCGACTGCAGACAGCGATCGAGCAGCAGCAGCTCGGTGGCGAGCGTCGTATCGGTCACATCCGCCGGCTTGGAGCTCTTGGCCATGCAGCGCAGGTGCAGCAGGGCGCCTGCCTCCTCGGCCGCATCGTACAGGCAGATGGCGATCGCCGAGGACAATTCGGTGACGAGCAGCGCTTCGCCCGCCGAGACCTCGAAGCGGTCCGGCGCCACATTGATCTGCCGACTCTCCATGTACGACTGTATACCTGTCCGGGCCTGCTGCCGGCGCGGCCCGCTCACCAAACTATGAACTGCCGCACGTCGCGTGCTTACAATATGCGAATGTGTTCCGGCGGATGTGACACATGCGTCTGCTACTGCTGACACTGCTCACCTGCGGGCTGGCCTCGCCCGCACTCGCCCAGCAAACGGCCACACCGCCGCTGTCGTCGATCCGCGTCACCGGCGATGCCCGGGTTACCGCCAAGCCGGACCGGGTGCAGATCGACATCGGCGTCCTGACGCGCGCGCCACTTTCGGCCGACGCCGCCGCCCAGAATGCCCGCGACGTGGACGCGGCGCTCGCTGCGGTGCGTAAGGCGGCCGGCTCCGCCGCCGCTCTCAAGACCATCAGCTATTCCCTCACTCCCAACTACCGCTACCATCCCAAGGAAGGCGAGCCGACCATCGAGGGATACACCGCGCTCAACGTCGTTCAGGTGACGCTCGATGAGCTCGGCAAGATGGGCACCGTCATCGATGCGGCGACGCAGGCGGGAGCGAACCGCATCCAGGGAATCCAGTTCACGCTGCGCGACCCTGACACGGTGCGCATGCAGGCGCTGCGCGAAGCGGCGACGCGCGCGCGCGCCGAGGTCGACGTGCTCGCGGCGGCGCTCGGTCTGAAGGTGCTGCGCGTGCTCACGGTCGAGGAGAGCAGTCCGCGCCTCATGCCGCTGCGGACCTACAACGTCGCCGCGCGCACCATGGCCGCCGATGCCACGCCGACGCCGGTGGAAGCGGGCACACTCGACATTACTGCCGACGTCACGCTCAGCGTGGAAGTGGGGCCGGCGTCGCGCTAGGCTAAGCTCGTTCGAGGGCGAGACCATGATGCTCGTGCGCCAGTTGCTCGACCGTAAGGGCCGGGAAGTGTTCGCCGTCGCTCCCACAGCGGCGGTGCTCGAGGCGATCCGCATGATGGCGGAGCGGCACGTGGGGGCGCTGCTCGTGATGCAGGGCGATACGCTGAGCGGCATCGTCTCCGAGCGCGACTACGCCCGGAAGGTGATTCTCATGGGCCGCTCCTCCGCCGAGACGCCCGTGCGCGACATCATGACCAGTCCCGTTATCACGGTGCAGCCCGAGACCACGGTGGATCACTGCATGCAGATCATGACCGAGCGGCGCGTGCGTCATCTGCCGGTGATCGAGGGCGGCCGGGTCGTCGGCATGGTGTCGATCGGTGATCTGGTGAAGGCGGTGATCGCGGCGCAGCAACAGCAGATCGAGCAGCTCGAGAGCTACATTCACAGCTGATTCATCGAAGAAGCGCTAGAGTTGAGGTTGGACCTCGCTCGACACTGGCACGGATGCCACGAGTTACTGCCCTCTGCTGCCTGCTGCTGCTGTGCGGGTGCACGACGCTGCCCGGTCGCGACTACCCGCGGCCGCCCTCGCCTGCAGCGACCGAGCCCGCCAACCCGGCATTGCTCCATCCCTACCTCAGCGCCGACCGCGAGCATCCCGCGGAGTCCGGATTTCATCTCTACTCGGCGGGAATCGACGGGCTGCTGCTGCGGCTCGAGCTGATCGAGGCGGCGCACAGCTCGCTCGATCTGCAGTACTACATCTTCCATGGCGATGAGTCGGGGAAGCTCATCACCGAGGCGCTCAGCCGCGCGGCGGCTCGCGGCGTGCGGGTGCGCGTGCTGGTGGATGACGGCGAGACCATCCCGGGCGATGAGCAGCTGTTCGCGCTCGCCGGCGCCCGCAACGTGGAGATCCGGGTGTTCAATCCCTGGCGCTATCGCGGCCACAACGGCTTCCTGCGCGGTGTCGAGTACCTCTTCAGCCATGCACGGCTCGACTTCCGCATGCACAACAAGCTGTTCATCGCCGACCGCGCGGTCGCGCTGGTCGGCGGCCGCAACATCGGCGATGAGTATTTCCAGGTCGATCCGGGCTGGCAGTTCGCCGATGACGACGTGCTCACCACCGGGCCGGCGGTCCAGGAGCTCGCCGTGAGCTTCGAGCAGTTCTGGCAGAGCCAGGTCGCGATTCCGGTCCAGGCACTGTTGCCGGCCCGGGACACCTCCGCGGACGCTGCCGAAGCACTCGCGCAGCGGGTCACGGTGCCGAAGAAGGCGCAGGAGGCCGGCGTGCATTACGAGGAGAAGCTGGCCGCGCACGAGCCCCTCGCCAGCGTGCTCGCGGGGCACACCGCGCTCGACTGGGCCGATGCCGAGGTGCTCGCCGACAGTCCCTACAAAGGCCTCGAGCAGCAGAAGAGCGTGCGCATCAGCAGCCTGCTGTTCGGGCCGGTGGCCCAGGCCATCCATGACACCCGCTCCGAGCTCACCCTGGTCACACCCTACCTGGTGCCCGCGCCCGATGAGATGAAGCTGCTCGAGGACCTGCGTCGCCGCGGCTGCGCGGTGCGTATCCTGACCACCTCGCTCGAGGCCGAGAGCAGCGCCGTGGCGCAGGCCGGCTACATGCACTACCGCAAGCCCCTGCTCGAGTCGGGGGTGCAGCTGTACGAGATCCGCGCGCGGCCGGAGAACCCGCGCGGTACCGGCCAGCCGGAGAAGCTCTCGCGCTACGGCCATTACAGCCTGCACGCGAAGCAGCTGGTGTTCGACCGCAACGTCACCTATCTCGGCTCGATGAACTACGACCAACGCTCGCGGCGCCTGAACACCGAGAACGGCCTCATCATCCACAGCACGCCGCTCGCGGAGGCGACCGCGCGGCGTTTCGATCTCATGACGCAGCCGCAGAACGCCTACGCGGTCAGCCTGCAGGAGCAGACGCCGGGCGATGCGCCCGAGCTCACCTGGAGCACCGTCAAGTCAGGACAGCCGCTCGTGCTGCACGAGGAACCGGCACGCAGCGGCTGGCAGCGCTTCGAGGTGCACTTCCTGGCGCTCTTCCCGATCGATCGCGAGCTGTGAGCAACCTGACAGCAGGCTGAACGAAGCGTTGCAACCAACAGCGCGTGGGCCGCCTGCGGCGCCTGCCCACGTGAGGTGACGGCGGCGGCCTACACCGCCGCGCTGGCGCAGGTGTTGTACTGACGGCCTCATCTGCTGCACGGAGGATGCATGATGAAAATCTCAATTGCGACCGCGGCACTCGCGGCTGCGGCGATGCTCGCCGGCACGGCGGTGTACGCGCATGACGTCGACGCCGATCGATCGCAGCCCAAGGCGTTCGTGAAGGACTCGGTGATCACCACCAAGGTGAAATCGAAGCTGGCCGCCGATCATCTCGGCAGCCTCGCGCACATCCGCGTCGATACCGACGCGAACGGTGTGGTGTACCTGAGCGGCACCGCGCATTCGCACGATGCAGTGGAGCGTGCGGTGGAGATTGCCCGCGATACCGATGGCGTGCGGGGCGTGCACAACGCGATCGTCGTGAAACAGGACGAGTGAGCCCGGCCTCACCGAAGTGACGACGCCGCCCGGGAGTGCGCTCCCGGCGGCGTTTTCGCGTGCTCGTACGGCTAGCGCCGCCAGTAGGCGGGCCGGAACAGCACGATCACGCTGAACACCTCCAGGCGCCCGAGCAGCATCGCCGCCGTGCAGATCCAGATCTGCGCGGTGCCGAGCGAATGGAAGTTGTGGACGGCACCCGGCGCGCCGAAGCCGTGTGCGGTGTTGTTGATCGAGGCCACCACTGCGGCGGCGGCGTCGGCGAAACTCATGCCGGTGAGCAGCATGGCGAAGGTGAGCAGCGCCACCGTCATGAAGTACACGAAGATGAAGGCGAGCACCGAGGCGGCGACTCCCTCGGGCACCGGCCGCCCGCCGATGCGCAGCGGCGCCACCGCCGCCGGGTGGATGAGCAGCTGCATCTCGCGCCCCGCCTGGCGGGCGAGCAGCAGCGTGCGGAACATCTTGATGCCGCCGCCGGTCGAGCCGGTGCTGCACACCAGGCACGACAGGAACAGCATCCACCAGGGCGCGAACACCGGCCACTGCTGGTAGTCCTGGCTGGTGAGCCCGCTGGTGGTGGCCTGCGAGATGACGTTGAATGCCGCGTGCCGCAGCGCCACCAGGAAATCCGGGTACACGCCGTGCGCGCTGAGGAGCGTCGCGATGCCGAGGACGCTGATGGCCAGCATGGCGAAGATGCCCTTCGCCTCCGGATCCTGACGGTAGGTGCCGAGCGACAGCCGGCGCAGCGCGACGATGTGACGCGCGAAGTTGAGCGCCGCGATGAGCATCAGCGCCATCAGCACCGCCTCGATCGCCGCCGAGTTGAACCAGGCGATGCTGCGGTCGTGGGTCGAGAAGCCACCGAGCCCCACGGCGGAGAAGGCATGGCAGATGGCATCGAGCCACGACATGCGGCAGATCCGCAGCGCGAGTATCCCCGCCGCCGTGATGAGCGTGTACACCACCCACAGCTGCTTGGCGGTCTCGGTGATGCGCGGCGCGAGACGCTCGTCCTTCACCGCGCCCGGCGCCTGGCCCTTGTAGAGCTGCATGCCGCCCACCCCGAGCAGCGGCAGGACCGCGAGCGCCATGACGATGATGCCGAGTCCGCCGAGCCAGTGGAGCGTGTGCCGCCACAGATTGAGCGAGGGCGGCAGCGCATCGAGGCCGCTGAGAACGGTGGAGCCGGTGGTGGTGAGTCCGGACATGGCCTCGAAGAACGCGCCGCTGAAGGTGAGCCCCGGCACGGCGAGCAGCAGCGGCACTGCCGCGGCGGTCGAAAGCAGCAACCACCCGAGGGTGATGAGCATGAAGCCATCGCGCGGCCTGAGCTCGCGCCGTCCGCGTGCGGTGAGCGCCGCGAGCGCGAGGCCCACGGCGGCGCTCACCGCCGCAGCGAGCAGAAAGCGTGACGCGAGGCCATCGCCCGCGAGCAGCGAACCGGCAATCGGCAGCAGGTAGCTGAGCGCGAAGCTCGCGAGCAGCCAGCCGAGGACGTGCGCTACCGCGAGCACCGCTCTACCCCGGCCGCATCAGCGCGGCGAGCGAACGAACAGCCGTTCGACCGCCTCGAGATGGCGCCGGTCGGCGAGGAACAGGATGACGTGGTCGTCGGCGCGCACCAGCGTGTCGTGATGCGCCATGATGACCTGGTCGCCGCGCACCAGCGCGCCGATCGAGGCGCCCTCGGGCAGCTGGATCTGCTCGACGGCGCGTCCTACGACGCGCGAGGTGCGCTGATCGCCGCGCGCCACCGCCTCGAGCGCCTCCGCGGCGCCGGTCTTGAGCGCATGCACCCGCACCACATCGCCACGCCGCACGTGGGCGAGGAGCGACCCGATGGTGATGGTCTGCGGCGAGATGGCGATGTCGATGCTCGAGGACTCCACCAGCTCGCTGTAGGAGGGCCGGTTGATGAGCGCCATGACCTTGTGGGCCCCGAGGCGCTTGGCGAGCATCCCCGAGAGGATGTTGGCCTCCTCTGCGTTGGTCATGGCGGCGAACACGTCCGCGCTGTCGATGTTCTCCTCGATCAGCAGCTCCTCGTCGGCCGCATCGCCGTGCAGCACGATGGCGCTCTCGAGCACCTCGGCGATCTTGCGCGCGCGGCGTGCGTCGCGCTCGATCACCTTCACCTGGTTGTGCTTCTCGAGCGTGCGGGCCAGATGGAAGCCGATGTTGCCGCCGCCGGCGATCACGATGCGCCGCGCGGCGCTGTCGTCCTGCCCGAGCGTGCTCGTGACGCGGCGGATGTCATCGCGCGCCGCGAGGAAGAACACCTCATCGCCGTCGGCGAGCAGCGTGTCGCCCTCGGCCGGGACGCTGCGGCCGTCGCGGTAGATGGCGACGATGCGCAGCTCGATCTTCGGCAGGTGCTGCGGCAGCTCACGCAGGCTGCGGCCCGCGAGCAGCCCGCCGTTGCGTATGCGCACCCCCACCAGGCGTACGCGACCGTCGGCGAAGTCGAGCACCTGCAGGGTGCCGGGGTGGTGAATGAGGCGCTCGACGTACTCCGTCACCAGCTGCTCGGGGCTGATGAACACGTCGACCGACAGGCCATCGACGCCGAACAGCGCCGCCCGGCTGGTGTACTCGGTGGCGCGGATGCGCGCGATCTTGGTCGGCGTGCGGAACAGCGTGAAGGCCACTTCGCAGGCGACCAGGTTCACCTCGTCGCTGGAGGTGAGGGCCACGAGGACCTCCGCCTCGGCGGCGCCGGCGGCCTCGAGCACGCTCGGGTGTGCGGCGTTGCCGGCCACCGTGCGTACGTCGAACCGGTCCTGCACGCTGCGGAGGGTATCCTCGTTGATGTCCACCACGGTCACCTCGTTCGCCTCCTCGCGCGAGAGGTGATCCGCGGCGGTGCGTCCGACCTGGCCGGCGCCGAGTATCAGGATCTTCATGACGGCACGCTAAAGCGGCTGCAGGTTGGCATACTGGACCATCAGCCACTTGGTGCCCTGACGCTCGAAGTTCACCTGCACGCGTGCGTGGGCGCCCGAGCCCTCGAGGTTGAGGATCACCCCGTCGCCGAACTTACCGTGGCGCACGCGCGCGCCGAGGCGTACGCCCGCCACTTCCGGCTCCTCGGCGCGGAAGCGGCCGACGGCGAGCGGCCGCGACACCTGCACCCGCGGCCGCACCTCCTCGATGAGTCCCGGCGGGATCTCGCGCACGAAGCGCGACGCCTGGCCGTAGCTGTCGATGCCGTGCAGGCGGCGCTGCTCGGCGTAGGTGAGATACAACTGGCGCATGGCGCGCGTCATGCCCACGTAACACAGCCGCCGTTCCTCCTCGAGACCATCGAGGTCGCTCATCGAGCGCAGGTGCGGAAACAGCCCTTCCTCGAGCCCGGTGAGGAACACCACGGGAAACTCGAGCCCTTTGGCATTGTGCAGCGTCATCATCTGCACACAGTCTTCCCACTCATCCGCCTGGCCTTCGCCGGCCTCGAGTGCGGCGTGCGCGAGAAACGCCTCGAGCGGCGGCAGCTCGGTGCTCTCGGGCTGGAAGCCGCGGGCGGCGCTCACCAGCTCCTCGAGATTCTCGACACGCACTTCGCCGCGGTCGGCTTTCTCGCGCCGGTAGTGCTCGATGAGACCGCTCGACTTGAGGACCTGGTCGACCTGCTCGTGGAGGACCAGCGTCGCGGTACCGGCGGCGAGCCGCTCGATGAGCGCCATGAAGCCGTGCAGAGCAGCTGCCGCCTTCGCACCGAGCGCGCCGCTGCCGATGCAGGCGGCCGCGGCCTCCCACAGCGAGCTGCCGGCACCGCGCGCCGCCTCCCGCAGCACATCGAGGCTCTTCGCGCCGATGCCGCGCGCGGGCAGGTTGACGATGCGCTCGAAGGAGGCGTCGTCGCGGCGGTTGGCCATGAGGCGCAGATAGGCGAGCGCGTCCTTGATCTCGGCGCGCTCGAAGAATCGCAGGCCCCCGTACACGCGGTACGGGACGCGCGCTGAGAGGAAAGCCTCCTCGAACACGCGCGACTGCGCGTTGGAGCGGTAGAGAATCGCCACCTCGCGCCGCAGTCCGCCCTGGGCGACGTGCTCGCGGATGCGATGGGTGACGAACTCCGCCTCGTCGCGCTCGTTGAAGGCCGTGTACAGCCGGATCGGCTCGCCGCGCTCGCCGCTCGTCCACAGGTTCTTGCCGAGCCGGGCCGCATTGTGGGCGATCAGACCGTTCGCAGCCTCGAGAATGTTGGCGGTGGAGCGGTAGTTCTGCTCGAGGCGGAAGAGTTGCGACTGCGGGTAGTCGCGCCGGAACTGCTGCAGATTCTCGGCGCGCGCACCGCGGAAACGGTAGACCGATTGGTCGTCATCGCCGACCACGAACGGATGGCTCGCAGCCCGCGGCTCTGCCGCCGGAGCCGACGGCGGTGCGAGCAGGCGCATCCAGGCGTACTGGATGGCGTTGGTGTCCTGGAACTCATCCACCAGCACGTGTCTGAAGCGCCGGCGATAGTGATCGAGCAGCGGCGGATTGTCGCGCCACAGCTCGAAGGCACGCAGCAGCAGCTCCGCGAAATCGACGACGCCGGCGCGGGTGCAGGCCTCCTCGTACGCCGCATAGAGCCTGATCTGCTGCGCCCGCGTCGGGTCGTTCTCGTCCTTCAGATGCTGCGGCCGCCGCCCCTCGTCCTTGTGGTGATTGATGAACCACTGCAGCTCACGCGGACTCCAGCGGCTCTCATCGAGCTCGGCAGCCTTGAGGAGCTTGCGGATGAGGCGCTGCTGATCCTCGGAGTCGAGGATCTGGAAGCCCTGGGTGAGGTGCGCCTCGCGCCAGTGGATCCGCAGCAGCCGATGCGCGATGCCGTGGAAGGTGCCGATCCACAGCGCTGCTGCGGGAATCCCCAGCAGCCGCTCCACGCGGCCGCGCATCTCACCCGCGGCCTTGTTGGTGAAGGTGACGGCGAGCAGCCCGTGCGGCGAGGCGCCCTCCGCCTGGATGAGCCAGGCGATGCGGTGGGTCAGCACGCGGGTCTTGCCGCTACCGGCGCCCGCGAGCACCAGCACCGGGCCGGGCGGGGCGGTGACGGCGGCGCGCTGCGCGTCATTGAGCGGAGCGAGGATGGGCGTCAAATCCATGGGGGGCGAATTCTACGGGTCAGGTGGCGGGCGCGCTTTCCAGCGTGAAGCGCACCAGGGCCACCACGAAGCTGAGCAGCACCGGTCCGATGAACAGGCCCAGGATCCCCCAGGCCGCGGCACCGCCGATCGCTCCGATGAAGAGCGCCAGGCTCGAGACCTCGGCGCGATGCGCGGTGAGGAGCGGCCGCAGCAGATTCTCGGCGACCCACAACAGCGCCACCCAGCACGAGAGGAATATCGTGGCGCCCCAGCGTCCCTGAAAGGCGAGGTACAGGATGGCCGGGATGAGGACGATGGACGAGCCGGCCGGCAGGAAGGCGGCGAGTGTCGCGAGCACGCCCCAGACCACCGCCGAGGGCAGCCGGACGAGCGCAAACCCGATGCCGACGATGACGCCCTGGATGAGCGCGGTCGCCACCGAGCCGAACACGACCGCCCGCGTCACATCACCCAGATAGTTCAGCAGCTTCTCGCGCCGCTCGGGCTCGGCGGGTACCAGCCTCGTCAGCCCCATGACGATGCTGCGCCCATCGCGCAGGAAGAAGAACAGCATGAACAACATCATGAAGAACCCGATCAGGGTGCCGAACACGCCGAGAGCGACATCTCCGCCCATGGTCGCCGCGGTTTTCAGCGCCGACTGCATGCTGTCGCTCACCCAGGTCTGCACCTGCTGCGCGCTCACCGAGGCATCCTCGCGCGCCCAGTCGACCGCCCGCCCGACGAGCGGAATGCGCGAGATGCGATCGAGCAGCTCGCCGTAGGAGAAGAGCGTGGTGTGGTCGTGCAGGTACTCGAGGAGCCGCGCCGCCTGCCCGGCGAACACGAGCCCGAGCACCGCGATCGGCACGAGCACCAGAAACGGAGTCAGCGCCGTGAGGATGCCGGCCGAGAGCGAGCGCCGCCCCTGCAGCCGCCGCGCCAGCTTCACCTGCAGCGGATGCAGGATGAAAGCGAGCACCACCGCCCAGCCGATCATGCCGAAGAGGGGGCTGAGGAGCTTGAAGAGCCCGTAGCCGAGGAGCGCTGCCATCACGATCTGGAAGCAGCGCCGGTAAAAGGTGGAGTGCATGGGCCCGCAAGCGTAGCGGGAACCCGGGCGCAACGCGATTCCCGGACTACCCCTCACCGCGGCGCACGTGCGTCGCCGCCCGATCGCCTTTCACCAGCGGTTGCGCAGCTCGCGCAGCTTCACGAACACGGTGCGCGCATCGGGCTGCTCGCCGATGTCGGGAAACGCCGCGCGCAATCGTGCGATCACGGTCGGGTTCTGCAGCCGGAAGAAGGCGTTGACGCGCTTCTCGCGCGCTAGGGTAGTCACGATCGCCGCGGCCGGCTCGTGCTGGCGCGCTTCATCGAGCAGCGACTCCGCGTCGAGGTTGCCGGGCTCGCGATCGAGGGTGAACTCGAGATTGCGCGCCATGTACTCGTGACCCGGGTAGACGCGCGTGGCATCGGGAAGCCGGGCGAGCTGCGTGACGAAGGTCTCGTAGAGCGCTTCGGGGGCGCCGCCGTTGCAGCAGTTGCCCGCGCCCGCATTGAAGAGCGTGTCGCCGCAGAACAGCGCCGGCTCCTCGGTGTGGGAGAGCACACAGATGTGGGTCATCGTGTGCCCCGGGGTATCGAGGCATTCGAGCTCGACGGTGCGGCCGACCTTGATCACATCGCCCTTCCCGAGCCCCCGGTCGACGCCGCCGATGCGCGCCGCGGCCCCGGCGTGCGCCAACACCCTGGCGTGCGTCGCCTCCTTCAGACCCGCATTGCCGCCGGTGTGGTCGCTGTGCTCGTGCGTGTTGAGTATCTGCGTGATCTGCCAACCGTGCCGCACTGCGGCAGTGAGGCACATGCGCCACTCGAGCGGATCCACCGCCAGCGCCTCCCCCGTCTCCGGGCAGGCAATGAGGTAGTGAAAGTTGCGTAGCGAGTTCCCCGACCAGATGCGCTCGACCAGCATAAGGCTTGCCTCCCGTCCGTGCTGGCACCGTACCGCCAAATGCCAGCCCGCGCCATAATGGCTGCGTGAAGCACACCTACCTGTTCGAGCCGGCGGTGTGGAGCGTGGCCGGGACGTTCTGGCGTGCCGATGGCGAAGCGCTCGAGGCGGTAGGCCGCACGGAGATCGCCCATCGTCCGGAGTGCTGGCTGCTGTCGGGTACGCTCAAGGTGCTGAGCTCGCCTCCGGTGGAGTTCGTGCACGCCTATTGGATCGAGCCGCCCGGGCCCCAGGGCGGGAGCGTGCGCTGGACTTTCGAGAACGCCATGTTCGGCAAGCTGCAGGGACGGTATGCGGTGATCGGTCCCTCGATCCTGTCCGTCTACGGCTGCGAGGACTCCGGTTACCACGGCGCCGAGCATCTGGCGCAGCTCGATGCCGACGACTACCGCTCGACCGGGTTGCTGCTGCTGAAGGACCGGATCATGTACTCCTGGCTCATGATGCTGAAGCGCAACGGGTGAGCGGGAGCCGGTGACATGCTGGAAGTGCGCCGCAGTGCCGAGCGCGGTCATTTCGACCACGGCTGGCTGAACACCTTTCACACCTTCTCCTTTGCAGACTATTACGATCCGGCCTGGTCCGGGTACGGGCCGCTGCGCGTCATCAACGAAGATCGCGTCGCGCCGGGGCAGGGCTTTGGCAAGCACGGGCACCGGGACATGGAGATCCTCACCTATATCCTCGAGGGTGAGCTCGAGCATCGGGATTCGCTCGGCAACGGCTCGGTGATCCGGCCCGGTGACCTACAGCGCATGAGTGCGGGCACCGGCGTGACCCACAGCGAATTCAACCCCTCCGCCACCGACGCCGTGCACTTCCTGCAGATCTGGATCCAGCCGGAGGCGCTGCGGCTGGCTCCCGGTTACGAGCAGCAGCACTTCAGCGCAGCCGACCGGCGCGGGCGGCTGAGACTGATCGCGGCACGCGGCGGTGAAGCGGGTGCAGTGCTCATTCACCAGGATGCGCGCGTGTACGCGGGAGTGCTCGATGGCCCGGAGCGCACCCCGTTCCGAGTGGCGGCCGGCAGACGGGTGTGGCTCCAGATGGCGCGCGGCGGCCTGTCCGTCGATGGCGTGCGGCTCGGCGCCGGCGATGGCGCGTACAGCGGCGGCCCCGCAGAGCTCGTGCTGCGCGATGCGGAATCTGCCGAGATACTGCTGTTCGATCTGCCCTGAGCGTTGCCTAGCGCGGCGCTCGACCGGGCGCGCGCCGCGCCGGCGTCTTTCAGGGGCTGCCGCGGAAGGCCGGCAGATAATGATCCACGAGCAGGGCTGCGAACAGCCACATGAGGTAGGTGACGGAGAAGCGGAACACCCGCATCGGCAGCTCCGCACGTGCGGTGATCTTCAGCGCCAGCGCGTAGTAGAGGAAGACCGCATTCAATATGAGCGCTGCCGCCAGGTAGATCAGCCCGCTCATGCGCGTGAGGTAGGGCATGAGCGTGACCACCGTGAGCAGCACCGTGTACAGCAGCACCTGCAGGCGCGTGTAAGCGACGCCATGGGTCACCGGCAACATCGGGATGCCGGCGCGCGCATAGTCATCGCGGCGCGCAATCGCCAGCGCCCAGAAATGCGGCGGGGTCCACGCGAAGATGATGAGGAACAGCAGCAGCGCGTTGGGATCGATGCTGGCCGTCACCGCACTCCAGCCGAGCACGGGCGGCGCCGCACCGGCCGCCCCGCCGATCACGATATTCTGTGAGGTCGCGCGCTTGAGCCACACCGTGTAGACGACCGCGTAGCCGATGAGCGAGAGGAATGTCAGCGTGGCGGTGAGGAGGTTCACGAGGAAGGCGAGCAGCGTCATGGCGCTCACGCCGAGCAGTGCCGCGAACAGCAGCGCATTGCGCTCGCTGATCAGGCCGGTGGGCAGCGGCCGGCCGCGTGTGCGCGACATCTGCTCATCGATGCGCCGGTCGAGGACATGATTCAGCGCCGCGGCGCACGCCGCCGCCAGCGCGATGCCGAGATTGCCCCAGAGCAGTGCATTCCAGGGAGGCAGGCCCGGGCTGGCGAGCAGTGTCCCGACCAGCGCCGTGAAGGCGATGAGCGCGACGACGCGCGGCTTCGTGAGCTCGAGATAGCGCCGCCACAGCGGCCGGGTGCGCCGTGGCAGAGGCCTGGCGGTCGTCTGCGCCGGCGGGCGTCCTTGCAGTGGTTCGGATGTGAGCGACACGAGGCTCGCCGGCCGGGAGCAGGCATCCTGCGGGATGGGGAGCCTAACAGATCGGCCCCCGCCCCTCACGTCCGTGCGCCCGCTGCGCAGGCTCAGCGGGGCGTCAGGGCCCGCAACAGCGCCAGTGTTGCGAGGAGCAACAGCGCCGCGCCCGCCGTATGCGCAGTTGCGAGCCACAGGGGAAAGGCCCGGAGCACCATGCTGACACCGATCGTGAGCTGCACGGCAAGGGCGACGAGCACGGCCGCGGCGGGGAGGCGCGCCGACTGCAGCGCTCGACGGCGCAGCACCAGCAGCGCAGCCGACGCGAGCACGGCGGTGGTGAGGAGCGCACCCACCCGGTGCGTCAGGTGGATGGCGACGCGGGCGGGGTTGGCCAGCACTCCGCCTTCGTAGTTGATGTTGAGCCCGCGCCACAGCACGAAGGCATTGCGGTAGTCGGTGTGCGGCCACCAGCGGCCCTGGCAGGTCGGGACATCGGGACAGGCCAGCGCCGCGTAGTTGCTGCTCGTCCAGCCACCGAGCGCAATCTGCAGCACGAGCACGCCGAGACCGAGCAGGGCGAGCCCGTGCACGAAGGCGCGCGTCGTGGCGGCCTGTCTGCCCAATCCCTGGGCCGCCGCGCCGCCGCGGGAGGGCGCATGCCAGGAGTCGCGGCGCAGCGCGAGCGCGAGCCACCACAGCAGCGCGAGCGTCGTCATGCCGAAGAGCAGGTGCAGGGTGACGATGAGCGGTTTCAGCTGCCAGGTGACCGTCAGCATGCCGAGCAGCCCCTGGACGACGACGGTAGCGAAGAGCAGCACGGCATAGCGCACGCTCACGATGTGCTCGCGTCGCGTCGCGACCGCGAGTGCCGCGAGGGTGATGATCAGAAGCCCCAGCGTCGTCGCAGCATACCGATGGATCATCTCGCGCCACGCTTTGCCGGGCTCGAGGGGGCGCCCGGGAAAGGCCGCGGCGCTGTCCGCGGTCTGCGCTCCGGCGGGGGTGAGATGACCGTAGCAGCCCGGCCAGTCCGGGCAGCCGAGGCCGGCCGCGGTGAGCCGCACATACGCGCCGAGCACCACCACGGTGAAGCACAGCAGCACACCGAGGAGGCACAGCCGGCGCATCCAGCGGGCAGCTCTCATGAGCTCATCCGATGTGCGAGAGCGCGAGGAGCTTCTTGAGGTCCTGAAGCAGCCCGCTGGGATTCGCCCGCGCGTCATAGCTCATGAGGAGATTCCCGAGAGGATCGACGATGAACAGCGTGTGCTCGCGTCCCGCGCCGGGAAACTGCGCGAGGAGCTCCGCAGCCGCGCCTGCGGTGGCATCGAGCACCTGCAGGCCCGCGTGCTCGTCCGCGAGGTGGCGAAGGTCGCAGCACGCGGCCGTGACGAGAAAGACACGCTCGACCCGCGTCATGTCGTTGTTGAGCGCGAGGCGCGTCTGACGCATCACGTAGAGTGCCTGGCGGCACTCGGACGGGCAGTCGCCGCTTCCCACGTACACGAGCGACCAGTGCCGCTGGAATGGAATGGCCTGCGGCCCCGGCCGCGGCGCGGCGGAGCCGGTGACCGGGTCGATGCGAGGCAGAGCGATGGGCGGCAACGGCCGCGCGGGAACGATGAGCTCACCGTGATTGACGTGGGCCTGAGGTCGCCAGCCGGTGCCGTAGTAGGTGAAGAACGCCAGTGCGAGCGGGAGGACGAAAAGCGCCGCCAGCATCGCCAGCGTCCGCAGGTTGCGTGCACGCAGCTCGCTCGGAGTGATCGCGCTCACGCCGCGACCTGCCTCGGACGCCGGCTCATCACCACCCACAGGACGAGGGTGAGCACGGCGAAGCTCCACCACTGGACTGCATAAGCGTAGTGGCGCAACGGCGGCAGCCCCGGGGGCTGCCAGGCGCGCGCATAGCCGAAGGGGCTGTCGGGATCGAGCAGCAGAATACGCGGTGCGACGCTGACACCGAGCGCACTGGCGAGCTGCGCCATGTTGGGAAAGCTCGTCAGCTTCGGCCAGGCATCCCCGGAGGGCGGCGCCCGTCCCAGAGCGAGCCCGGGCGAGGGCAGCGCCGCGAGCCGGCCCGTGAGGCGCACCGGCCCGCTCGGGGCGACGCTGATATCCGGAAGGCGGCTGCGGCTTCCCGTGAAAGGCACCCAGCCGCGGTCGACGATCAAGGTCGCTGCGCCCGTGCGCGTGAGCGGTGTGAGGACCTCGTACCCGGGCTGGCCCTGGAAGCTGCGGTTGTCGAGCAGGAACTGGTGTGCGCCATCGAGCTCACCTCGCGCGCTCACGCGCTGGTAGAGCGGCAGGTCAGCGCCATCGCTGGCGCCGAGCTCGGCCAGCCGGTCGGTGCCGCGCGCGAAGCGCACCGCGGCCGCCGCGCGCTGCTCGCCGCGGTGCCATTGCCACATGCCGAGGCGTACGAAGACCGCGACGAGCAGCACCGCGAGCAGTGTGAAGGCGATCGTGGGCGCGAACACCCGGCGTGTGGGACTCAGCGGCGCGTCCATTCCGGGTCACTCGGGGGCTGGCGCGCTACACTCACCGCAGAAATGGAACATCTGATCTGGCTCCTGGTGTCGGCCTGTCTCCTCGGCATTCTCGTCAGCCTGGGGCTCGGCCTGTACCACTTGTCGCGCGGCACCCCGCAGGATTCGGCGCGGCTCGCGCGCGCACTCACGGTACGCATCGCGGTGTCGCTGCTGCTCTTCGCGCTGCTGATGCTCGCCTGGTACTTCGGTCTCATCTCGCCCCACCCGCTGCAGGGCGTGGCCCGGTAGCCGCGTGGGTCGCTTGGTGGCGTGGTCCTAGAGCCAGTACACGAAGATGAACAATCCGAGCCACACCACATCGACGAAGTGCCAGTACCAGGCGACGGCCTCGAAGGCGAAGTGACGGTTGGGCGTGAAATGCCCGCGCAGCACCCGCAGCCAGATCACCGTCAGCATGATCGCGCCGATGGTCACGTGCAGACCGTGGAAGCCCGTGAGCATGAAGAAGGTCGAGCCGTAGATGCCGGTGGTCAGACGCAGTCCGAGGTCGCGGTAGGCCTCGCCATACTCGTGCGCCTGCAGGCCGACGAAGGTGAAGCCGAGGAGGAACGTGAGTGCGAGGAACAGCGCGAGGCGCGCGCGATTCCCGGCGCGCAGCGCGTGGTGCGCGATGGTGACCGTGAGTCCGCTGGTGAGCAGGATCGCCGTGTTGATGGCCGGGATGGGCGTCGGCGCCATCGGCGTGAACTCGCCGTTCGCAAGGCCCCCCACGTGGGCGGGCCCGTTGGTAGGCCAGTTGGCCTCGAAGTGCGGCCAGAGGATGAAGTTCGTGAAGACCTTCACGCCTTCCCCACCGAGCCACGGCACCGACAGCACGCGGGCGTAGAACAGTGCGCCGAAGAAGGCGGCGAAGAACATCACCTCGGAGAAGATGAACCACATCATCCCCATGCGGAAGCTGCGGTCCACCTGGAGGTTGAAGATGCCGTGCTGGTTCTCGCCGATGACCGTGGAGAACCAGCCGAAGAACATGTAGGCGAGCAGTACCGCACCGGGCGCGAATGCCCAGCCACCGGCCCAGTCATTCAGGTACGCCACCGCCCCCAGCATCATGGCGAACAGCGCGACCGAGGCGCGGATCGGCCAGGGGCTGCCGTGCGGGATGTAGTACTGGCTGCTGTCTGAAGGGGCGGCGTGAGACTCGGCCATGGGCGTTGACTTTCGTTAGCGGCGCGTGACGCGCGCGGATTCGTCGTAGAAGGTATAAGCGAGGGTGATCATATCGATGTGCCGCGGCAGCGCCGGATCGATGATGAAGCGCACCGGCATCTCGCGGCCCTCGTTGAGCGCGAAGTGCTGCGGCGAGAAGCAGAAGCACTCGGTCTTGTGAAAATAGGCGGCGACCTCGGAGGGCGCGATGTTCGGCACCGCCTGCGCGGTGGTGGCGCGGCCGCTGAGATTGCGGGCATAGAACTCTGCCGTGAACAGCTGCCCCGGGTGCACCTCGACCGTGCGCACCACCGGACGGAACTCGAAGGTTCCCGCGCTCGCGACATCGGCGAGAAACTCGACCGTCACCGTGCGATCGAGCTGCGGCTGCTCGATCGCAGCGACCCGCTGGCGCAGCCTGCTCTGATCGCCGTAGCCGGTGACCGAGCAGAGCACGTTGTAGAGCGGCACGAGCGCGAAGCCGAACGCGAAGCTGCCCGCCGCGATGGCGAGCAGCTTCCAGGTCATGCTGCGGTTGAGGCGCCGGAGATCGCTCATCGCCTGGAGCGCAGCACTGCGAGCACGATGAAGCCGAGGTAGAACGCGGCGGCGACCGTGGCCCACAGCAGCGCGCTGCGACGCAGGCGGCGCCGCTGCGCGGTGGGTTCTATGCCGGTGGCGCTCATCAGTGCTCGGCGCCGCGCGCGATCACGGCATCCGAGGGCGGCGTGGTCCAGGAGTGGTACGGCGGTGGCGAGGGCAGCTCCCACTCGAGCCCGTGGGCCCCCTCCCACGCGCGCGGGCCGACCGGCACGCCGGAGCGCACGCACTTCCAGATGAGGTACGGGAACAGCAGCTGCGCGAGTCCGAAGCCGAAGCCGCCGATCGAGGAGACCATGTTCCAGTCGGTGAACTGCACCGCGTAGTCCGGGATGCGGCGCGGCATGCCGGCGAGACCGAGGAAGTGCTGCGGGAAGAACAGCACGTTCACGAATATCGTCGAGAGCCAGAAGTGCCACTTGGCGAGCGTCTGGTCATACATCCTGCCGGTCCATTTCGGCAGCCAGTAGTAGACGCCCGCCATGATGCCGAAGATGGCGCCGGGCACGAGCACGTAGTGGAAATGCGCCACCACGAAGTAGGTGTCCTGGTACTGATAGTCCGCCGGCACGATGGCGAGCATCAGTCCCGAGAACCCGCCGATGGTGAACAGGAACAGAAACGCGAGCGCGAACAGCATCGGCGGCTCGAAGGAGAGCGAGCCCTTCCACATGGTCGCGGTCCAGTTGAACACCTTCACGCCGGTGGGCACCGCGATCAGCATGGTCGAGAGCATGAAGAACAGCTGCGCGGCGAGCGGCATGCCGACCGTGAACATGTGGTGCGCCCAGACGATGAACGACAGGAAAGCGATGGACGCGGTCGCGTACACCATCGCCTCGTAGCCGAACAGCGGCTTGCGCGAGAAGGTCGGGATCACTTCCGAGATGATGCCGAAGGCCGGCAGGATGAGGATGTACACCTCCGGATGCCCGAAGAACCAGAAGATGTGCTGGAACATCACCGGGTCGCCGCCGCCTGCGGCGGTGAAGAAGGTGGTGCCGAAAAAGTGATCGGTGAGCAGCATGGTGACCGCGCCCGCGAGCACCGGCATCACCGCGATCAGCAGGTAGGCCGTGATCAGCCAGGTCCATACGAACAGCGGCATCCGCAGCAGCGTGATGCCGGAGGCGCGCATGTTCATGATGGTCACGATGACGTTGATGGCGCCGAGGATCGAGGAAGCGCCCATCAGGTGCACCGAGAAGATCAGCATCGGGAAGGCGGCGCCGGTCTGGAGGATGAGCGGCGGGTACATGGTCCAGCCGCCCGCCGGTGCGCCGCCGGGTACGAAAAACGAGGACAGCAGCAGCGTGAAGGCGAAGGGCAGGATCCAGAAGCTCAGGTTGTTGAGGCGCGGCAGCGCCATGTCGGGCGCGCCGAGCTGCATCGGGATCATCCAGTTGGCGAGCCCGGTCCATGCCGGCATCACCGCTCCGAAGATCATGATGAGCGCGTGCATGGTGGTGAGGGAGTTGAAGAACTGCGGATCGAAGAACTGCAGCCCGGGCTTGAAGAGCTCGAGCCGGATGAGCATCGCGGCGCCGCCACCGACGAAGAACATGATGCACGCGAAAATCAGGTACATCGTGCCGATGTCCTTGTGATTGGTCGCGTACACCCAGCGCCGCCAGCCGTGCGGCTTGTGATCGTGGTCGTCGTGGGAGGCAGTGGTCAGGACTTCGGCCATGGCGCTTTCTCTTCAGTGGCGGCGGTGGGGACGGGGGCGGCGGCAGGGGTCGCGGGTGCGGCGGCCTGCTTCTGTGCGGCGGCGGTCTGCTTCAGCCATGCGGCGAAGTCCTCCTTGGAGCGCGCATCGACCACGATGGGCATGAAGCCGTGATCGCGTCCGCAGAGCTCGGCGCACTGGCCGCGATAGAGCCCGGGCTTGTCCTTGTCGATCTTGAACCAGGCCTCGTTGACGAACCCCGGAATCGCATCCTTCTTGACGCCGAAGGCCGGCACCCACCAGGAATGGATCACATCGGCTCCCGTGACGAGCAGTCGCACCTTGGTGTCGACCGGCACCACGAAGGGATGGTCGACGTTCAGCAGGTAGTGCTCGACGCTCTCGGGGTCGATCCCCGAGAGCAGCTCGCGGGCGGCATCGGAGCGATGATCGAGTCGCGAGTAGTACATCACCCCATCGTCGAGATAGTCGTACTGCCAGCCCCACTGGAAGCCGGTCACCTTGATGGTGAGCTCGGTCTTGCTCGTGTCCTCGATCTCGATGAGCGTGCGGGCGGCCGGCACCGCCATGGCGACCAGGATGAACACCGGCACGATCGTCCAGATGAACTCGACGCGGGTGTTGTGCACCAGCGTCACATCCGGGACCGCGCCCTTCGATCTGCGGTAGTTGACGATCGACCAGATCATCACCGCGAACACCACCACGCCGATCGCCACGCAGATCCAGAAGATCTTCATGTGCAGGTGATAGATCTCGCGGCTGATGTGCGTGACCCCCTGCGTCATGTTCAGCTGGTTCCAGCCGGACTCGGCGTGCGCCGTGAGCGTGACGGCGCTGGCCGCGAGCGCGAGGAGGATGTGAGCGAGCTTTTCGCGAATCATCGTTAACGTGCCTTTTAGCGCCCACTCCACGCGGGTGCGCGTTCTCTCTAGGAAGCCAAGCCGCCTCGCCGCGCATCGCCCTGTTGCCAGGAAGGCGATTCGTTCACGCGGCCGATGAGGCGCTGCAACCGCAGCGCCAGTCCGCGTCGCTCCTCTTCTGTGAGGAAGCTGCCGAGCTCGCACCGGCGGCCGTGCGACTCGATGGTGAGCCGGCTCGGGTGCTGCCCGACTGCGGGGCGGCGCAGTTTAACCTGCGCCCAATGCCGCGGGAACACGACGTGCTCGCAACGGGCACGCGCGCGCGTGTCGATGCTGACATCCTGCTCCGTCACGGTGATCGTCTGGCGGTGGAAGCGCCGCTCGAGGCACACCCTGAGCGCCCAGCCGAGAACCGCCATCTCGAGTCCCGCGAAGGGCAGAATGGGCCAGAAGCCCTTGAGCGCCAGGAGGCTGGCGATCCCGCAGGGAGCGATGCAGGCGAGCGCGAAGAACAGCCGCGCGCCGCGCACGCTGAGGGAGCAGTTGGGGCAGATCTCGATTCGCAGCGGCTCGGTTTCCACGCGCGGTCGATGGTAGCGCGCGAGGCTCTTTATTCAAGCCGTTTCAGAAGCTTATCCGCGCCGTACGAGCTCGCGGGCGAGGCTCTCGAGGACGACTCCGGCGCCCCCGTCGGGCAGGTGCGGGACGATCGCGAGCGGCGGCTCGCCGAGCAGCCGCTCGAGGGATGCCAGATTCTCCGCGGGGCAGGCCATCTGCGGGTCGATCGAGCTTGCCACCCAGCCGGCGACCCGCACCCCGTCGGCCGCGATGGCCCGCCGGCTCAGCTGGGCATGGTTGAGGCAGCCGAGCTTCATCCCGACGACCAGGAGCGCCGGAAGCGACAGCGCCCTTGCGAGGTCGGCCATCGTCTCGCGCTCATTGAGAGGGGCCAGCCAGCCCCCGGCGCCCTCGACGATCATCCAGTCTGTCCCCTGGCGCAGCTTCTCGAAAGCCGATCGGATCCTGCCGAGATCGATACCGATCCTGGCGGCATCTGCGGCGATATGCGGAGAAACAGGCGGCTCGAAGCAGTAGGGGTTGACCTCTGCATAGGCGGTCTCCGTGAGCCCCGCAGCCTCCATCAGCGCACAGGCATCGGCATTGCGGAGGCCGCTCGCGGTCCTGAGGGAGCCTGACGCCACGGGCTTCATGATGCCGACGCGCGCGCCCGACGCGCGCAATGCGCGCACGAGTCCGCAGCCCACGACGGTCTTGCCGACGCCGGTATCGGTGCCGGTGATAAAGAGTCCTGTGCTCATGGTCCTCGGGGGCGCTGAATGGACCCCGGCGCGATGCGTGCCACCCCATCCACCGCGGCCGCGGCCGGGCGGCCGGCCGCCCCCCAGCACGCCCCGTAGATCACCTCGTAGGTGGCCGGCAGCGCACCGTCGCGGCGGAAATCCTCGTACGCGCGCTGCACCCGTGCGAGGCGCTGGCGCCCGGCGAGCGCACGCGGTCGTCCCGCGGTGACATTGTGTGCGCCGATGGACTTCAGATCGCGCATCAGGGTGAGCACGTCCGGATAGGCGACCTCGATGCGGTCGACGTCGAGCACCGGCTCCATGAGTCCCGCGCGCACCACGGCATCGCCAATCTCGTGCATGTCGGAAAAGCGGTTCACGTGGTTGTAGCCGTCGGCCTGCGCCCAGGCGCTGCGCAGCTCGCACAGCGTGTCGGGACCGAAGGTGCTGAAGGCGAAGAACCCGCTCGATCTCAGTACGCGGCGTGCCTCGGCGAACGCTGCCGCGAGCGGCTCGCACCACTGCAGCATCAGGTTGCTGAGAATGAGGTCGATGCTGCCGTCGCGGAGCGGAAGGCGCAGCGCATCGCCGCACAGGAGGTCGAAGCGCCGCCACGGCCGGCGGTGACGGCGCGCCTCGCGCAGCATGCCGGCGGCGATGTCGAGCGCGATCACCCGCGCGCGCGGGTAGCGGCGCTTGAGCGCGCAGGTGAGGCGGCCGGTGCCGCTGCCGAGATCGAGCACCACCGCCGGGGTGAAGCGGAACAGGTCGAGTCGCTCGAGGAGCTCTGCGGCGACTCGCGACTGCAGGCTCGCGGCGGCCTCGTAGCTCGTGCTCGCCCGCTCAAAGGACGCGCGCATCCGTGCGCGATCGACAAGGAAGGGTCCGTGCGGCTCAAGCATGCAGGAATCCGTTCAGCGCCCGCGCGAGCTGCACGGGATGCGACAGGAAGGGGGCGTGCGAGGCCCCTTGCACCTCGAGGTAGTGAGCATCGGGCAGAGCGTGCGCCAGGGCGCGTCCCGCCGAGGGCCGGATGATGCGGTCGCGCGCGCCTGCGATCACCAGCGCCGGCACGCTCACCAGCGGAAGTGCGGGCCGCAGATCCCCATCCCGCAGCCGGGCGAGCCCGGCGCTGAGGGCCTCAGGGCAGGCCGACCCGTGGGCACACAGCGCCGCGCGCAGCTTCGCGAGCACACGCGCCGCCGTTCCGGGCGCGCTGCCGCTCGCGAGCAGTGCGAGGAAGTCGCTCACGGCGCGCTCGCTTTCGGAGTGCAGCCGGTGGATGAGCCGTGCGAGCAGCGGACGCGGGGTGCCACAGCGCCAGCTGGGAGACTTGAGGAACTTCGGTGTCGTCGCAATGAGCACGAGGCGCTCGATCGGAGCGGGGAGCGCCGCGGCCAGATCGAGTGCGAGCTGGCCGCCGAGCGACCAGCCGACCAGCGTGTAGCGCCCGGTGATCGGAGCCAGCGTCTCGTGCACCCGCCACGCCTGCGCCGCCGGCGTGCAGGCGCGCGCATCCCAGCTGCTGCGGCCATGGCCGGGCAGGTCGATGCGGATGATGCGGAACCGCGGCGCCAGCATTCGCACCAGGCCGTCCCACACCCGCAGGTTGAGGCTCCAGCCATGCAGCAGCACGAGATCGCCCGCCTCGCCACTTCCACACACCTCATGGTAGAGCGCGCTCACGGCTCCGCGGACCGGGTGCGGCTGACGCGCCCGAGCTGCTCCACGAGTCCTTCGATTTCCGCCTCCGTGTGGGCCGCCGAGAGCGTGACGCGCAGTCGCGCGCTGCCCTGCGGGACAGTCGGTGGCCGTATGGCGACCACCCAGTAGCCCGCGGCGGCGAGCTCGCGCTGCGCCGTGAGCGCCGCGCCGGCGCTGCCGAGGAGCACCGGCTGTATGGGGGTACTCGAGTCCGCCAGCGGCACGCCGGCCGCCTGTGCGGCCCTGCGGAAGCGGGCAACGTGCGCCATGAGCCGCTCGCGCCGCCAGCTCTCGAGCCGCGCGAGGCTGAGCGCTGCGCGCGTCGCCGCGGCGACCGGCTGCGGCAGCGCGGTCGTATAGCGGTAGGTGCGCGCCTTCTGGATGAGAAACTCGATCAGGTCGGCGCTGCCGGCTACGAAGGCGCCGAAGGAGCCAAAGGCCTTGCCGAGTGTTCCCACCAGGATGGGAGCCGCCTCGCTGCCGAGCCCAAAATGCTCGAGCACGCCGCCGCCGCGGGTGCCGAGGACCCCGAGGCCGTGCGCGTCATCGACGATGAGCCACAGATCGTGCGCGCGGGCGCAGCGGGCGAGCTGCGGCAGCGGCGCGAGGTCGCCGTCCATGCTGAAAACGCCGTCGGTCGCGAGCAGCGCCGTCGGGGCCGGATCGGCCCCGATGAGGCGTGCCGCATCGCCGGCATCCGCATGCGCGTAGCGCACGAGCGTGGCACCGGAGAGCCGCGCGCCATCGATGAGCGAGGCATGACACAGCCGGTCGAGCAGCACCCGCTCGCCGCGCCCGGCGAGCGCGGTCATGACGGCAAGGTTCGCCATGTAACCGGTGGAGAAAAGCAGCGCACGCTCGCGCTGCGTGAAGGCGGCGAGGTCCTCCTCGAGCCTCGCGTGCTCGGCGCCGTGGCCGGAGATCAGATGTGAGGCGCCGCTGCCCGCTCCGAGGTGCGCGGCGCAGGCGGCCATGGAGCGTGCCACCGCCGGATGGCGCGCGAGGCCGAGGTAGTCGTTGCTGCTGAAGTCGATGAGCTCGCGTCCGCCCGCGAGCCTCAGGGTGCGCCCGGTCGCTGCGCCATGCTGGATGGTGACGCGGGCGCGACGCAGCTGTGCCGCTTCCAGCTGCGCGAGCGCCGCCTCAAGCGCCGGCGCTTGCCGCTTCATGGGGAAGCGGTGTGAGCCCGAGGCGTGCGAGCAGTGCGCGGTCGCGCGCCACATCGGGGTTGCCGGTGGTGAGCAGCTTCTCGCCGTAGAAGATGGAGTTTGCGCCGGCGAGGAAGCACAGTGCCTGGAGCTCATCGCTCATGGCTTCACGTCCCGCCGACAGCCGCACGTGTGCCTGCGGCATCAGCACGCGCGCGACGGCGATGGTGCGCACGAAATCGAAAGGGTCCACCTCGGGCGCCTCGGCGAGCGGAGTGCCCGGTACCCTCACCAGGCGATTGATGGGCACGCTCTCGGGATGCTGCGGGAGATTGGCGAGCGTGCGCAGCAGCTGCGCCCGGTCGCGCACCGACTCGCCCATGCCGACGATGCCGCCGCAGCACACCTTCAGGCCCGCCGCGCGCACCGCGGCGAGCGTAGCGAGCCGCTCCTCGTAAGTGCGGGTGTGGATGATCTCGCCGTAGAACTCCGCGGAGGTGTCGAGGTTGTGGTTGTAGTAGTCGAGGCCCGCCGCCTTCAGCTGCTGCGCCTGTTCGAGACTCAGCATGCCGAGCGTCGCGCAGCTTTCCAGCCCGAGCTCGCGGACCGCGCGGATCATCTCGACGATCACCTCGAGATCGCGTGAGCGCGGCGAGCGGTAGGCGGCGCCCATGCAGAAGCGCGTCGCGCCGGCCGCCCGGGCGCGTGCGGCACCCTCGCGCACCGCCGCGACCTCGAGCAGGGCCTCACGCCCGACGCCGGTGTCGTAGTGGACGCTCTGCGGGCAGTAGGCGCAGTCCTCCGGACAGGCCCCGGTCTTGATGGAGAGCAGCGTGCTCATCTGCACGGCGTTCGGCGCGTGATAGCGGCGATGCAGCGCCTGCGCGCGCAGGATGAGATCGATGAAGGGCAGCGCGAACAGTGCGCTCACCTCCCCCAGCGACCAGTCGTGCCGCACCGGATCGCCGGCGGCCGGCCGGGATGCTTCGCTCATCGCTGCGCTCATGTGTAGCCCTCGACCCGACCATGCCCCAGCGGCTCGAACCCTGTCAACGACGGGCGTCCACCAAAGTCGACATTTGGTCAGAAATTATCCAGGCGGTGAGCGCGCCGCGCAAAGCAGGTGCACGGCGAATGCCGCGCCGACCCCGAGGGCGCCGAGCACGGCGACCAGGACCCCGGCGGCGGCGCAGTCCTTGACCACGCGCACCCCGGGACTCTGCTGCGGGTGCAGCACGTCGGCGAGGTGCTCGATGGCGGTGTTGAAGAGCTCCGCGGCCACCACCGCCGCGCTTGCGAGCAGCACCAGTGCCCACCACACCGCCGCGGGCCGCAGCAGCAGCAGCGCGAGCAGCGCGGCGACGCCGGTGAGGGCCTGCACCCGCAGGCTCGCCTCGCTGCGCATGGCATGCGCGAAGCCACGCAGCGCAAAGCCGAGCCGCGCAGGGAAGCGCCGGTTCTTGTAGCTCTCCATGGACTGCGCTTCAGGCGGCGTAGGTGTACTCGAGAAGTATGCCCGCGAACACGGCGAGACCCACGTACTGATTGTTGAGGAAGGCACGCAGGCAGCCGCCGGGCTCGCGTCTGCGGATCAGCCACTGCTGCCACGCAAACAGCAGTGCGGCGGCGAGCACCCCTGCCTGATACCAGCGGCCGAAATGCATGCTGCGGCCGGCGAGCAGCAGCGCACCGAGCACCATGAGCTGCATCGCGCCGATCAGGAAGCGGTCCATGTCGGCGAACAGGATCGCGCTCGACTTCACCCCGATGCGCAGATCGTCCTCGCGATCGATCATGGCATAGATCGTGTCGTAGACCGCGGCCCAGACGACCGCGGCGATGTACAGCAGCCAGCACACCCGCGGCAGCACGCCAGTCTGCGCGGCGAACGCCATCGGCACGCTCCAGCCGCCGAAGGAGACTCCCAGATACAGCTGCGGCATCGGGAAGAAACGCTTGACGAACGGGTAGGAGACGGTGAGCAGCGCCCCGATGACGGCGAGCTTGATGGTGAGTGCATTCAGGCGCGTCACCAGGAACAGCGCGAACGCGATCAGCACCGCGAACAGCGCCAGCGCCTCGGTCGGCGCGACGCGCCGCGCGGCGAGCGGCCGGTCGCGTGTGCGCCGCACGTGCGGATCGATGTCGCGGTCGGCGAAATCGTTGACGACGCAGCCCGCGGCCCGCATCACCACGACCCCGAGCACGAAGATGATGAGCACGCGCGGCTCGGGCCGCCCCTCACCGGCCACCCACAGCGCCCACAGCGCCGGCCACAGCAGCAGCCAGGTGCCGATCGGCTTGTCGAGCCGCATGAGGTGCGCGTACTCGGTGGCGCGGCGAGCGAGCCGATGGGGCAGCGGAGCGTCGGCGGGCTCGAGCGTCGAGGGCAGTTCGGTTACGGCAGCCATGGGGTGCTCTTTCGGGGCGGGAACGTTACCACAGCCACCGCGCGCGACGCGGTCGAGGACGGCGGGGCCGGAGCGGCTCAGCCCACCCGGCCGTAGCACTCTCCGGCACCGACCCAGCGCCGGATGAGCGCCGCGACCCGCTCGGGGTGCGACTCGATCAGCCGCTCGGCGCTCTGCTGCACGCGTGGCAGGAGCTCGGCATCGCGCATCAGGTCGGCGACCCGCAGTTGTGCGAGTCCGGTCTGGCGCGTACCGAGGAGCTCGCCCGGTCCGCGCAACTCGAGATCGCGCCGCGCGATCTCGAAGCCGTCGTTGCTCTCGCGCAGCACCCGGAGCCGCTCGCGTGCGAGCGCTGCGAGCGGCGCCCGATAGAGCAGCACGCAGCTGCTCGCGATGCGCCCGCGCCCGACTCGGCCACGCAGCTGATGCAGCTGCGCGAGTCCCATGCGCTCGGCGTTCTCGATCACCATCAGCGTGGCATTCGGCACGTCCACACCCACTTCGATGACGGTGGTCGCGACCAGCAGCTGGAGGCCACCGCCCTTGAAGGCGAGCATCGCCTGATCGCGCGCGGCCGGTGGCATGCGCCCGTGCACCAGGCCCACCTTGATGCCGGGCAGTGCGGCGGCGAGCCGCGCCGCCGTATCCTCCGCCGCCTGTGCGCGCAGCTCTTCGGACACATCGATGAGTGGACAGACCCAGTACGCCTGGCGGCCGGCCCGGCAGGCCTCCACGATGCGCGCCACCACTTCGGGCCGGCGCTGCTCGGGCACGATGACCGTCCGGACGGCCGTGCGACCCGGGGGCAGCTCATCGATCACCGAGATATCGAGATCGGCGTACGCGGTCATGGCGAGCGTGCGCGGGATCGGCGTCGCGGTCATGATGAGCTGGTGCGGCAGGCGCCCCGCGCGTCGGCCCTTCTCCGACAGCCGCAGGCGCTGCTGCACTCCGAAGCGGTGCTGCTCATCGACGATCACCAGCGCGAGGTTGGCGAACTCGATTCCCTCCTGGAACAGCGCGTGCGTGCCCACCACGACGCGCACGCCGCCGCTCGCGATGGCCGCCAGCGCGCTGCGTCGCTGACGGGCCGGTGTCGTCCCCGATAGCAGGGCCACGGCCTCGCCGAGTGGCGCGAACCAGTCCTGAAAGCTGCGCCAGTGCTGCTCCGCCAGGAGCTCGGTCGGCGCCATGAGCGCGGCCTGCGCGCCGCTGCCGGCCGCCCGTGCCGCCGCCGCCGCCGCGACCACGGTCTTGCCGCAGCCGACATCCCCCTGCAGCAGCCGCACCATGGGCGCACTGCCGGCAAGGTCGGATTCCGCCTCCGTGAGCGCTCGCGTCTGTGCGCCGGTGAGGCGGAAGGGCAGTGCCGCGATCAGCCGCCGCGCGAGTCCCGCGGCATCCTCGAGTGGCGGCGCCGCATCGGTTCGCAGCGCACGCTTGCGCAGCTTCAGGGCGAGGTGGTGCGCCAGGAGCTCCTCGAAGGCGAGCCGGCGCTGGGCCGGATGGTGGCCGGCGGCGAGCTCCGCGAGCCGCGCGCCGCGCGGTGGCGCGTGCAGGTACTCGAGTGCCTGACGGAGCGTCGGCATGCCGGCAGGGTGCGGGAGGTCCGGCGGCAGAAGCTCAGCGGGGCCGGCCGGCCCGAGCTCGCGCAACGCCGCGGCGATCAGCGCGCGCAGCCGTCCCTGCGGCACGCCCTCGGTGAGCGGATAGATCGGTGTCAGCGTCTCTTCGAGGCCGGCACTCTCCTGCAGCCTGCGGTACTCCGGGTGCACCAGCTCGAGCCCCAGCGGACCGCGGCGCACCTCACCGAAGCAGCGCAAGCGCGTGCCACGAGCGAGACCGTGCTGCTGGGCCGCGGAGAAATAGAAGAAGCGCAGGGTCAGCAAGCCGGAGCCATCGGCGATACGCGTGAGGAGCTGACGGCGTCCGCGGTAGGCGACCTCGGTGAGCTGGATCTCGCCCTCGACCACCGCGCGCGTGCCCACAACCAGCGAGCCGATGGGTGTGAGCTGCGTGCGGTCCTCGTAGCGCAGGGGCAGCAGGAACAAGAGGTCCGCGACGCGCTCCACGCCGAGCCGCGCGAGACGCTCGGCGAGCGCGGCCCCGACGCCGCGCAGCGCACTCACCGGGCGCTCCGGGAGCGACACGACCTCCGCGGCGGCGCCCGCTGCGGGCGAGCGTCTCAGTCGAGCTGCAGGACGCACTCGATCTCGACCTGGGCTCCGCGCGGCAGCGCAGCGACGCCGATGGTCGAGCGCGCCGGATACGGCTGTGCGCAATAAAGCGCCATGACCTCGTTCACCTTGCTGAAGTTGCCGAGATCGGTGAGGAAGATGGTGAGCTTCACCGCCTGCGCCAGCGAGCCGCCGGCCGCTTCGGCCACCGCCTTGAGGTTCTCGAACACACGGCGCACCTGCACCTCGATGTCGCCGCTCACGAGCTGCATGGTGGCCGGGTCGAACGGCACCTGTCCGGAGAGGTAAACGGTGCTGCCGGCGCGCACCGCCTGCGAGTACGGGCCGATGGCCTGTGGCGCGCGTTCACTGTGGATGCTCTGACGACTCATAGGCTGTTGGCTCCTGCAAGGTGAGGCGTACCGGATCAGCCGCTGTCATCGCCGGCGTCTTCGCCGTCGCCGTCGGGATCGGTACGGGTGACGTGACCGTCGCTGCGGGCATGAGCGGCGATGGTGCGCGAAACACGCGTCACATCGGGCATGCGACGGATCAGGCGCACCAGCCGCGCGAGATGACGGCGGTCGCGCACGCGCAGCTCGAAGGTGAGCACCGCCGTGTCGCTGTCCTGCTCGTCGATGGAGACGTGATCGATGTTGGTCTCGGTGCTGGCGATCGCAGCCGCCACCGCCGCGAGCACGCCGGTGCGGTTGACGACGTATACGCGGATCTCGGAGGAGAACAGGCGGTCGGGCGCCGTCTGCCAGCTCACCGGCAGCCACTTCTCCGGGTGCTTGCGGTAATCCTCGACGTTCACGCAGTTCTCGCGGTGGATCACCACGCCGCGTCCCGCCGACAGGAAGGCGAAGATCGCATCGTAGGGAATCGGGAAGCAGCAGCGTGCATAGGTGACCAGCAGCCCCTCGGTGCCCGCGATGGCGAGCGGCGCGAGTCCGGTCCCGCTCCCGGCGGGCGCCGCCGGCAGCAGCCGCCGTGCGACCAGTGGCGCGAGGCGCTCGCCGAGGCCGACCTTCTCGTAGAGCTCGTCCAGGTCTTTCAGCCCGAGCTCACCGAGCGCCGCACGCTGCACCTCCTCCCTCACGTCCTCGAGGGACAACGCGAACTCACCGAGCGCCTGGGCGAGGAGCTTCGCTCCGAGGGCAATCGCCTCGGTACGGCGCAGACCCTTGAGGTAATGGCGGATGGCGCTGCGCGCCTTGGCGGTCACCACGAAGTTGACCCACGAGGGGTTGGGCGCAGCCCCCTTCGCCGTGATGATCTCGACCGTCTGACCGTTGCGCAGCACGGTGCGCAACGGTGTGAGGCGGCGGTCGACCTTGGCGGCAACGCAGCGGTTACCAATGTCGGTGTGCACCGCGTAGGCGAAGTCGACCACGGTCGCGCCCGAAGGCAGGCGCAGGATCTGCCCTTTGGGGGTGAAGACGTACACCTTGTCCGGAAACAGGTCGACCTTGACGCTCTCGAGGAACTCCTCGGAGGAGCCGGCCTCCTGCAGCGAGACGAGGTTGGAGAGCCACTCGCGCGTGCGCTCCTGCTGCATCGAGCCGGCCTGCCCGCCCGCCTTGTACTTCCAGTGCGCGGCGATGCCCGCCTCGGCGACGCGGTGCATGTCGCCGGTGCGGATCTGGGCCTCGATCGGCACGCCGTTCGGCCCGAACAACGTCGTGTGCAGCGACTGGTAGCCGTTCGCCCGCGGGATGGCGATGTAGTCCTTGAAGCGTCCCGGCATGGGCTTGAACACCGAGTGCACCACCCCGAGCGCCCGGTAGCAGGTATCCGGACGGTCGACGATGATGCGCAGGCCGTAGACGTCCACGATCTCGCCGAGTATCGCCCGCTTGCGGCGCATCTTGCGGTAGATGCTGTAGAGGTGCTTCTCGCGCGTCTCGACGTGCGCGGCGATCTCCGCCTTCATGAGCGCGGCGTTCAGCTGCTGCTCGATCTTCTTCAGGAACTCTTTCTGGTTGCCGCGCGCGCGCCGCAGCGCGCGCTCGAGCACCTGGTAGCGCCGCGGGTAGAGCGCCTTGAAGCCCAGGTCCTCGAGCTCGAGCTTCATGTTGTAGAGCCCGAGCCGTTCGGCGATCGGCGCGTAGATCTCGAGCGTCTCGCGCGCAATCGCGCGGCGGCGCGCCGGCGCCATCGCCTCGATGGTCCGCATGTTGTGCGTGCGGTCGGCGAGCTTCACCAGGATGACGCGCAGATCGCGCACCATGGCGAGCAGCATCTTGCGGAAGGACTCCGCCTGAGCCTCCTCGCGGCTCTTGAACTTGATCTGATCGAGCTTGGTGACACCATCGACGATCTCGGCCACATCGGGGCCGAAGCGCGCCGCGAGCTGGTCCTTCGGCGTCGGGGTGTCCTCGATGACATCGTGCAGGATCGCCGCGACGATGGTGTCGGCGTCGAGATGCAGGTCCGCGAGAATGGCCGCCGCGGCGACCGGATGGGCGATGAACGGCTCACCCGAGAGGCGCTTCTGCCCCTGGTGGACCGAGGTGCCGAATTCGGCGGCCTCGCGGATGCGGCCCACCTGGTCGGGCGAGAGGTAGCTCCCGACGGTGCCGAGCAGCTCCTTCAGTCCCGGAGTGCGTCTTCCGCCGGGCAGTAGTCCCAGGAGAGAAGACGCGTACTCCACTTACCGGCCGCCGTCAGTCTCCGAGACCGAACTGCGGTGCGCGGAAGGTGGACTGGTTGTCCGCGTCGGGGACTACGGGCTCGGGCGCCGGCTCGGGCTCGCGCAGCATCTCGGCCGTGATGTTGCCGGCGGCGATCTCCCGCAGCGCGAGCACCGTCGGCTTGTCGTTCTCGAGCGGCAGCGTGGCTTCGGCGCCATTGGCCAGACGCCGCGCGCGTTGCGCGGCGAGCAGCACCAGCTGGAACAGGTTGTCGACGTTCTGCAGGCAGTCTTCTACGGTGATTCGGGCCATGGCTCGCTCGAGTTGAAAGGCACCGGAAACGGTGCACCGGGCCGCGAACTATAAGACAAAAAGCGGCACTTCGGCCAGCCGGCGCGACCCGAGAGCCGCTTCAGCGCAGGCACGGCCCTCCCTCGGGCGTGAGCAGCGCCCGGACGAGCCGCGCGAGGTCGGGGCGATCGCTGCGCAGATCCTCGCCCGAGCCCGCCACGATGCGCTCGAGGTCTGCGAGCGCGCGCTCGAAGTCATCATTCACCACCACGTAGTCGAACTCGTCGTAGTGCGACATGTCGCCGGCCGCATCGGCGAGCCGCCGCGCGATGACCGCCGCGGTGTCGGTCGCGCGCCGCGCAAGCCGCTCGGCCAGTGCCGCCCGCGAAGGCGGCAGGATGAAGATGCTCAGGCACTGCGGCATGGCGCGACGTACCTGCCGCGCACCCTGCCAGTCGATCTCCAGCAGCACATCGTGACCCGCCGCGAGCTGCTGCTCGACGTAGGCGCGCGAGGTGCCGTAGAAGTTGTCGAACACGCGCGCGTGCTCGAGGAACTCGCCGGCCGCGCGCAGCTGCTCGAACTGCGGCACCGAGACGAAGTGGTATTCGCGCCCCTCGGTCTCCGTCGGTCGGCGCGCCCGCGTGGTGTGCGACACCGAGAGGCGCAACGTCGGCCGGCTCGCGAGCAGTGCCTTCACCAGCGAGGTCTTGCCCGCGCCGGAGGGCGCGGCGATGACGAACAGCCGTCCGCGCTTCATGGCGTGCGAATATAACCGCCCGCATCGAGCATCGCGACGAGTGCGCGCAGCGCCTGGCCGCGGTGGCTGACGGCATTCTTCTCCGCGCCCGAAAGCTCCGCGGCAGTGCGGTGCTCGCCCGCGGGCAGGAAGACCGGGTCGTAGCCAAAGCCGCCATGGCCGCGGGGCGTGCGCAGGATGCTGCCCTCCCAGGTCCCCGTGGCGATGAGCGGCTCACGGTCGCCGGCGCTGCGCACCCAGACGATCACGCACTGGTAGCGTGCCTGCCGGAAGCCATCGGGCACCTCGTGCAGCTCGGCGAGCAGATGCCGCAGGTTCTGTGCATCGCTCGCGCCCTCGGCGGCGAAGCGTGCCGACCAGACCCCCGGCCGGCCGCCGAGCGCGTCGACCTCGATTCCGGAATCATCGGCGAGTGCGGGCAGCTGCGCATGTCGCGCGGCGTGGCGAGCCTTGATGAGCGCATTCTCGAGGAAGGTCGTACCGGTCTCGGCGGCCGGACGCACACCGAGCTCGCCCTGCGGGATCACCTGCACCGCCAAGGGCTCGAGCAGCGCGGCGAGCTCGCGCAGCTTCCCGGGGTTGGCGCTGGCGAGAACCGCGCGGCTCACGGCGCGAGCAGTGCCCCGCTCTGCAGCGCGAAGAGGTCCGCAATCCCCGCCACCGCGAGATTCAGCAGTGCATCGAGCTCGTGCCGCCGGAACGCATGGCCTTCGGCGGTTCCCTGGATCTCGATGAAGCCGCCGCCGTTGTTCATGACCACGTTCATGTCGGTCTCCGCCTGCGAGTCCTCGCGGTAGTCGAGGTCGAGCACCGCGACCCCCGCGACGATGCCGACCGAAACCGCCGCCACCTGTCCGTGCAGCGGGCTGGCAGCGATCAGCCGACTCTTCACCAGTTGCTCGCACGCCTGCCAGAGCGCCACGTAGCCGCCGGTGATCGACGCGGTGCGCGTCCCGCCATCGGCCTGCAGCACGTCGCAGTCGAGCGTGATGGTGCGCTCGCCGAGCGCGCGCAGGTCGGCGACCGCGCGCAGCGAGCGGCCGATGAGGCGCTGGATCTCCTGGGTACGGCCGCTCTGGCGGCCGCGCGCCGCCTCGCGTGCGGTACGGGTATGCGTTGCACGCGGCAGCATGCCGTATTCGGCGGTGATCCAGCCCTGCCCTTTGCCGCGCAGGAACCCCGGCACCGAGTCCTCGATGCTCGCCGTACACAGCACCTGCGTGTCGCCGAACTCGACCAGCACCGCGCCCTCGGCATGCTTGGCGTGGCGCCGCTCGAAGCTCACGTGGCGCAGCTCATCCGGCGCGCGACCTGAAGGCCTCGTCATGCTGCGGTACTCCTAATCGCCGAGCCAGCGCAGCGCCGCGGCCGATGTGTTGTCGCTGGCGGCTCCGGCACGTTTCACGGCACGCTCGCCGAGCCTCAGCAGCTTCTGCCGCAGCGCGCCGTCGCTGCCGAGCTCGGCGGCGATCTCGTCGTCCTTGAGCGAGCCCCACAGCCCGTCCGTGCACACCAGCAGCACATCGTTCGGCTCGAGCGCCCGGCGCCGCCCGATCGACATGTCGGGCAGGATGGGATCGCCACCGAGGCAGCACTCGACGAAATTGCGCATCGGGTGCGTCTGCGCCTGCTCGGCGTTGATCAGTCCCTCGCGCAGCAGCAGCTCGACGTGACTGTGGTCGCGGCTGCGCATCACCAGCGCGCCACCCCGCACGTGGTAGAGACGGCTGTCGCCGACGTGCGCCCACCAGCTGGCGTGCTGCTGCACGAGGCATACCGCGCAGGTCGCGCGCGGACGCTGCTCGAGCGGCAGCCGCTGCCCGAGCCGCACCACCTCCTCGTGGGCGCGCCCGATCGTGAGGTGCAGGAAGCCGAGTGGATCGAGGAGCGGCTGCGGGGAGTGCCAGAACGCTTCGACGATCACCTGCTGCGTCACCTGCGCAGCCTTGGCGCCATCGGCGTGGCCGCCCATGCCATCCACGACGAGCAGCAGCGCCGCGTGCTCGGCAACCACTGCGGCGACCCGATCCTGGTTCTCCTCGCGCCCGCCCAGCAGGCTGATCTCCGCGTACTCCACCCGCAAGAGAGCTTCGTGCCTCTGTTAGACTTGTTGGCGCTTTATATCACCTGTGACGAATGCCAGCATGATCGCAAGCATGACCGGCTTCGCACGCCGCGAGAGCACCGGCAGCTGGGGCACGCTGGTGTGCGAGCTGCGCAGCGTGAACCACCGATTTCTCGAGGCCGGCTTCCGGCTGCCGGATGAGCTGCGCGCCGCCGAAGGCGAGCTGCGCGCTCGCCTCACGCGGCAGCTGCGCCGGGGCAAGGTCGATTGCACGCTGCAATTTCGGCGCCCGCAGGGCGCGACCGCGCCGCTCGAGGTGGATGAGGCGGCGCTTACGCGGCTGCTCGCGGCGGTGCAGGTCGTGACTCGTTCGCTGTCCGAGCCGGCCACCCTCAACCTCCTCGACGTGCTGCGCTGGCCGGGAGTGCTGCGCGAGGACGGCACGAGCGGCGAGCAGCTGCTCGCGGTCGCCTATGCGGTCTTCGGTGCCACGCTCGAGGATCTGGTGGCGGCGCGGGCGCGCGAAGGTGCGCGGCTGCGCGAGCTCCTCGAGCAGCGTTGTGCGGCCCTCGAGTCGCTCGTGAAGGGAGTGCAGGCGCGGCTGCCGGAAGTGCAGGCGCGGGTGCGCACGCGGCTCGATGAGCGTCTCGCCGAGCTCGCCGCGAGCGTCGAGCGCGAGCGCATCGAGCAGGAGCTGGCGCTGCTGCTGCAGCGGCTCGATGTCGATGAGGAGCTCGAGCGGCTCAGCGGCCACGTCGCGGAAGTCCGGCGCATCATCGATGACATCGAGCCCGCGGGCCGGCGCCTCGATTTCCTCATGCAGGAGCTCAACCGCGAAGCCAACACGCTCTCCTCGAAGTCACAGGACCTCGAGACCACACGCACCGCGGTGGACATGAAGGTGATCATCGAGCAGATGCGCGAGCAGGTGCAGAACGCCGAATAGCTGGATCAGCGTCCAGCGCTGTCCGGACGCGTCCAGGTGCTCATGCGAATACGCTGAATTTCTAGGCATTTTTACACGACCTGCGGCGCACCGCGCGCACTCAGCTCGGCGCACTCGGCGTCCGGCGCGAGGTGGCCGAGCGGTGCCTGGGACAGGCGATCCGTGTGGTGCACACCCTGCCACGGGTCTGAAGTTGACGCGCCGTTGCC